>CAMAWH010000008.1 GCA_945861635.1 Klebsiella pneumoniae
GTGAAGACCTTGCCGCCACGTTTCTCACCGGCTTCTCGATGTTCTGCACGATGCCGCAGGACTACGCGTTCGGGGGTGCCATTCCTGGCGAGTCCGGGAAGACATTTTCGGCCTTTGAGGCCGTCCGCATCAACCTGAACGGGTGCTCGACCTGGACGGCAAACGGTCTGGGTGACTTCCCCAACGGTCGGTCCGTCTCGGACGACGTCGTGGATGTCGAACTCACCGCGCTGGCCGGGTTTCTGGTCGGCTCGTGGGGAGATCTGGTGTCCGACGGCGTCGGCATGGATGGCCTGACCCCGCTGACCGAGTTCCCCTACCTCGGCGACCCCTGGCCTGGAGCGACCTACTAGTCCCCGCACCAAACACCGGGTCGCGATGCCCGTTGTCCCAACCGGTCCCGCGCGTCGCTCGTCGATGCGCGGGACCGCTTAGTTTGTGGCGCGGAGGATTGCCGAATGTCCATCGTTGTTCTCGCCTCGCTGGCCGTTGCGAGTTCGCATCGTGAGGCGCCGGCCATCGCGATTGACCCGACGGCCGACATCTCCGATTTCTACATGTTCAAGGACCCGAACGACACGTCGAATCTCGTGTTCGTGCTGAACGTCAATCCGCTCGAAGCCCCGGGTGGAGGGCCGAACTTTTATCGCTTCGATGACAATGTGCTCTACGAAATCAAGGTCGATAACGAGGGGGATGGTGCGGAGGACGTCGTCTTCCAGTTCCAATTTGAGACGACCTACCCGGACCCGTCCACGTTCCTGTACAACGTCGGTTCCGTTGCCGATCCTGCAAATTTGCACATGATCCAGACGTACACGGTGACGCGCCTCGATGATGGCGTCGCAACGTCGATAGGCGCTGGTACGGTCGCTCCGATCAACGTCGGAACGCAAAGCACGCCGGTTGGCGGCTACGCCCCGAACAGCAGTTCGCCCGGGTCGATCACCGCTGCGCACGTCGTCACTGCGGGGAGCTACGCGCTGTTTGCCGGGCCGCGTCAGGACGATTTTTATGTGGACCTTGAGCGCACCTTTGACATGCTCAACCTCGTGGGCGCCGACGCGACGCTCAACCAAAACACTCTCATAGGGTACAATGTCCATGCCATCGCTATCGAACTTCCAGCGGAGATGCTGACGAAAGATGGAAATTTGCCGACGGAGGCCAACCAGAACAACGTGATAGCGGCGTGGGCAACGACCTCGCGTCGCGCGGTGACGGTGCGTCGCGCGGAGAGTGGTGCGACGGTGTCGCGGGGCGAGTGGGTGCAGGTGTCGCGCCTCGGCAACCCGCTCGTCAACGAGGTGATGATTCCGTTGCGTGACAAGGATATTTTCAACGCTGCGCAGCCCATCGACGACGGGCAGTTTCTGGCGTACGTCACCGACCCGTTGTTGGTCACGTACATGAACCTGCTCGTGGCCCCGGCGCTCGGCATTACCTGCCCGACCGAAGCCGATCTCGGCGTGGGCGTTGGGGGGCGAGAAGATCTCGTGCTCGCCTACCTGACGGGCCATCCAAGTGTTGGAAACCGGGCCGAAGGATTTGCGCTGGCGGGTGAGATTCCGGGGGAGCCCGGAAAAGTGTTCGCCCCGTACGAGGCGCTTCGGATCAATCTTGACGCGGGTCACACCTCGCTGGGGTTCTGGCCGGACGGACGCAACATTGGCGACGACGTGGTGGACATTTCCTTGTCGGCCGTGTGCGGCTATCTTATTGATGGCACAACCTGGGTTTCGGACGGCGTCGATTCGACAGGGCTCGGCATTCTTTCGACGTTTCCGTTCCTCGGGGACCCGTGGGCGGGGGATGATCATCCGAACGGCGGACACGAACTGTAGCGCGCCTCAGCCGTCGAAAAATACTCGCTGGATAAACCAGAACGCACCCGCCGACGCAACGCCTACGGACAGCGCCGGGATGGCTTTCGCCTCCCACCACCCAAATCGGCGCAGCCATAGAAACAGCGGGAGCACCCCGGCCACGATTGCGGCCTGACCGAGTTCCACACCGCCATTGAAGGAGAAGAGCGCCAGCACCAGACTTGTGCGCGGTAGACCCAACTCAATCAACAACCCGGCGAATCCAAATCCATGGATAAGCCCGAGCAGAAATGTAAGCAGGACGCGCCGGCGAGCGGGCGGCTTCCACAGATTTTCGATGCCGACCCACAGAATCGAGAGGGCAATGGCGGGTTCCACGACGCCCGGTGGCAGATGCACGATTTCCAGCGCGGCCAACGTGAGCGTGATGGAGTGCGCGATCGTGAAACCCGTGACGATGAGCAACATCGTCCGCAGGGTTGGGGCCGTCAGGAGAAGCCCAAACAGAAACAACAGGTGGTCGTAGCCCGTCCAAATGTGCTCGACGCCCAATCCGAGAAACTGTTTCGCCACGTCCGTACGGTTGGCGAGGCTGGCAAATTCAACAACGGGGTTGCCCGCATCCAACACCGCGATGGGTTGGCCGGCTGCCTCTAAATAGTGGCGGTGTCCGGGCTCAAAATCGGAAAGATACGCCGCGGTAAACTGCCACCGTGTGCCGGCCGGGCAATCGAGCCGCGCGAAAATCTCAATTCCGTCTCCTTGTACATCGCGCACGGTTGGGTCGCCGATTTCGCAGGGAACTCCCGATGCAGTGACACTCGCCTTGTCGATGGTTGCGTCGGCGATGATGACGCGCGCGGCGTCCAGATCCGCGACGGGAAGTCGCATGCCCAACTCGGGCCGCGCAAAGGTCAGGCTCAGCGTGTCGCCGTCGATGCGCGCGTAGGAGAGGCCCGGGCGGTGCGCTTCTGCGGCGGGGACAAGAAAGATTGGGATCATTGCGGCGGGTGTGCGAGGTAGGCAGCGCGCGCGAATTGCGCCTGCAATCGCTCCGACGGGAGGAGTCCCGGGCCGCTCGCCAGCGCGCGGGCCAGGAGCAGGGGGTCCTGGAGAACCAACCCGCCTTGGAGGAGCACGCGCGGCTCGACGATGCCGGTTGCCAAAGCCGCCCTCGCTTCCTCGACATCCCGCGGATCGTTCGAACGGACACGGGCGCCGGCGTAGGCATGCGCCATGCGCGTCGTCGCGTCTTGTCGCCCTTTCAATTCCTCCTCGAGGATGGCGAGCGCCGCTGCGGGGGCCGTGTCGCTGATGGCGATGGCGTAGCCGCGGGGATCCTGCATCTTGACGTCGTCGAGGGGGGTCGCGGGCTCGATTTCCCGGAGCGATCGCCGGGCCTCCACGGTCGCACCGATTTCTTTGAGTTGGGCAGCGGCCTGGTCAGGGTTTTCTTCGAGTTGGATGCGCGCCGCGGCGTACAGCGCGGGTTTGTAGTGCGGCAGCAATCGAAGCGCGGCCTGGATTTCCGGATACGGTTCGCCGCGCTGTGCGTGCATCCAACCGAGACGCGTCAATACCCAGGCAAAAGTTTCCGGGTCGTCGGTCGTCCCGGCATCCACGGCTAGATTCGCCATTTCCAGCGCGCCCTCGACATCCCCCCACAACCATCGCAACCAACCGATGCGGTCATACAGTTCAATACCCGGGCGCAGATTGACGCCGGCCTGGTACGCCTCCGCGGCAGCATCGAGTTTCCCCTGCTCCATTTGCGCATCCCCCAACAGCGCATAATCCAAGCTACCCCCGTGCTGCGCAACCAACTCGGACGCCATGTTTTCGACGTCCGCAAAGCGATGGAATTGGATCCAGACGTGCGCTTTCAGGCGTTTGGCATCGACATCGTCCGGCTGGCGGCTGAGTTGGCAGTCGAGCGCCACCTCCGCCATGGTGTAGAAACCGGCGTCTCCAGACGTGCGCGCCTGGCCGATCCAGGACTTTGCAACGGCCAGTGGTGGAGCGTCGGGAACGTGCGTGCCAGCCGCCATCACGGTGCACGCGTCCGGGGGCGTTGGCGGCGGCGGCGGGGCCGCGCACGCGAGGAAGAGCATCGTCATCTCAGCCCAGTACGATTGGGCTGGGTGGTCCGACCGATGTGATCCAGAGTTGATGGACCGCCCGTGTCGCCGCGACATGCAGCAAACGGCGGTTGTGCGCTCGATCGGGCCACGCGCGTGCGCTCGCATCCAGGACCACGACGTAATCGAACTCCAACCCCTTGACCTGTGCGACGTCCACCACGTCGATACCGGGCGCGAATTCGAAGCTCTGATCCTCCACGAGTCGCAGCCGGCCGATATCCATCCCGTCCAGGCCCTCAAAATATAGCCGGGCCGTTCTCATTTCCCGCGCGATGACGGCGACACTCGCCAAAGGTTCCGTCCGCATCAACTCCCGAAGAGCAACCCCAAGAAATTCGACACATTCGCCATGCTCGGCGAAGTCGAACAGCTCGACCGCTGGGCCGTCGCGCATCGTGATGGGTGCGGACTCCTCCTCTGCCTGGGTGCCAAGAACCAAACGGGCGAAGGCGGTGATCGCCGACGTCGACCGGTACGACACCCGCAGCGTCGAGAGCGCCATCGCTGAAACACCCAGTCCATCCAGCAGATCCGTCCAGCGCTGACTCCCACCGGCGGTAGAAATGTGTTGCTGTGTATCACCCGCCAGTGTGATACATTTGGATGTATCAGTGGCGCCAAGCAGCACCCCGATCTCCATCGGCGAAAAATCCTGCACCTCATCTACTGCAATATGGCTGTACCGAACCTGTCCGCCGCCTTTTGCGCGCAAGGGCCCGACGCGCAGTTGCCACGCCCGGAGCAGAATCGGGTCGTCTTCCTCGTCAAGCCAGGGCTGCGCGGACTTGTCGTGTTCGTCGTGGAGTGAGAGCTGCGCCTGCTGGCTTCTGGACCAGGTGAGCAAGGTTTGTACTTCGGCCGGAGTCACCCCCGAGAGGCGAGAAAGCAACTCGGGATTCGTGAGCACGTTCTTCCAGTCCTCCACCGCGCTCGAGCTGTTTCCGGGTACGGTGCGCGCGGCGACGACCTCCTGAAGCAGCGCGGGAAGTCCCGGATGCGTCTTGATACGGACGACGCTCGATGGCGTGTTGGCGTTCGTATGCCCCGGCAGCGAAGGAAAATGACGGGCAACCAGCTGCCGGGACCAATCTCCCCACGTCACGACCGACACGCCCCCGACACCGAGAGACGGAAGCACCTTGGACACGTAATCCCGAAGCGCCCGACCCCACACGACAACCATCATGCGCGACGGGTGGAACTTCCGCGGATCCTGGTAGGCGAGCCACGCAATCCGGTGCAGTGCGACGGTTGTTTTTCCGCTGCCGGCTCCACCTCGAATCACCACCGGACCCGAGTCGGTGCGGCTGATCAACTCGAATTGTTCGGGGTCGATAAGCGCGGCAATATCGGGCAGGTGTTTGTCGGGCCGTAGCGCAATTCCCGAGCCAATACGTTGCAGACCGGGTGCGGAACGTGTGGGCCCGGCGGCGCCCGCCAAACGTGGCGGCGTCGCGGAGAGTCGTTTCCATCCCTCCGGAAGTCGCACGAAAATACCCTGCGGCGCGGACACCCGGTCGAGTTCTCCCGCCTGGATCGAAACTGTCCGTCGGAGCGTCAGCGTGCCGCTCACCACGCGGGGGCCGATGTCCTCTTCGTATTCGTCTCCCTCTGCATATCGATAGTACAGCCTGGAAATCGGCGCGTGGCGCCAATCGATGATGCGGACGCCGTCGGAAAGGTGAGTGGCCCGCCCGAGTTGGATGTCCGAAACCCGGCCTTCCGTCGCGATTCGGATGTGCCCAAAATATGGAGATAGCGGATCCACCGGTTCCACATCCCGGCCCTTCCGGAGTTGGTCCAACAGCCGAGTGAGATATTCGTACTGCTGCTCCAACGCTGCTTTGTCCTCGGTCTTTGCGGTCGCGATGTCCAACTGGATGCGTTGGATCTCGGCAATCGCTTCGGACTCCGACGCGAATACGCGAGGCGGCGCACTGTGCAGGCGCGCGCGGACGTCGGCGAGCAGCGCGAGCTCGTCGTCCACGATGGGGAGGGTACCCGACATGGCGCCGCGCCTAACGTTGTCCGGACGCCGGCGCCGGCGCAGCCACGCGCCGCGGGAGGGAGAGCCGAAAACACGTGCGGCCAGGAGCACTCTCAACGGAAACCGTGCCACCGTGCGCCTCGGCGATGGCACGAACGAGCGCAAGCCCAAGGCCGGTGCCGCCGCGCTCCCTATCCGTCGTGAAAAACCGGTCGAAGATCATCGGAAGATTTGCCGGGGAGATTCCGGCGCCGTTGTCGGTGACGTCAATGCCCGTTTCGCGGCGAACGGTCCACCCGCGGACGCGGACCTCGTCCCCCCCGTGACGAAGCGCATTTTCGACGAGATTTTCGACCGCAGCGTTGATCTGCTCGCGATTTCCGATGGCGGCGGAGGCCCCCGTCGTGCTGTGAATCTCGGGATGCCGTGCCGCGATCTCGCTCGTCAACACATCCAGCTCCACGACGTCTTGCCCTCCTCCTTCTTCGGCCTGTGCGAGCTGCAAAAGTCCGCCGACCAGACGCGAGAGTCGATCCAGGTCCGCCAGCGCATTGTCGAGGAAGCGCGCCCGTTGCTCGGGCGGCATTGCGTCGTCGTCACGGAGCAATTCCACGGTGCCGCGGAGCGAGGAGACGGGCGTCTTGAATTCATGGGACACATTTCCCGCAAATTCGCGAATGTAGGCGAGCCGTGCGCGGAGGCGCGTGCTCATCGTTGCCATTGCGGTTGCCACCGCTGCGGTTTCGGCGATGTGGGAGGCCATCGGTGCCGCCAGCGCCTCGGCACCGCCGCCGACCGCAATCCGCTCCGACGCGGCCGAAAGCGCGGTCAGCGACCGGCTTCCGAACCGTCCGGCAACGAACGCGAGGCCGATCGTACCCAGAAACGCCAATAAAACGCCCCAGGACAGGCGGGGCATCATTTCGTAGAAGGCCTGAACCTCCTCCCGAGGTGTCCGCGAAAGGACCACAGCGCCGACCGGCATGCCATCCTTGAGAATCGGCACCGCGACGAAAATTCGCACATTCGCCCGTCGACTCGGCGCGGAGAGCGGCTGCTCCAGTGCCCGGTTTCGCGGTCGGTTCCGAACCACCATCGTGGCGCTGCCTTCGAGTGCCCGGGAGACCTGGTGTTCGCCAGAAAGGTCCTCGCCGACGCCGTAGCCGCTCGATGCAATCACCAGGCCCGTGCCGTCGACGACACGAATACCCGCGAGCGTGGCTGCCTTCGCCTGCACCAATACATCGCTGAGATGTGTCGGCGTGTGCATTTCCTCGGCCGCATGGAGCGCCAACAGCGCCCCTTGATGCTCCAGGTCCTCCCTTGTTTGCTTCTGCAGATCGTTCGCGAGCGCTCCGGTTCCAATCAGTGCCAACAGCGGCAACGACAACACGGTGAGATGAGACATCACGAGCCATGTGTTGAGACGGAGGACAAGTCTCATGCGCGCAAGCGATAGCCCAGGCCGTGTACCGTCTCCACCGGGTCCAGACCCTCGTCGCGGAACTTCTGGCGTACGCGGCGAATATGCGAGTCGAGTGTGCGTTCGGAGACGTGGTGCCCCTCGCCGTAGGCACGGTCGGTCAGCTCGTCCCGCGTGTAGACCCGACCGGGGCGTGCCATCAATACGCGGAGCAGGCTGAACTCGGTCACGGTCAGCACGATTTCGCGTTCATCCACGGAAACGCGGTGTTCCGTTGGGTCCAGCCGAATTCGGCCGGCCTTCAGGATTGCGGGTTCATGCGGCTCCCGTGCATCGGGTCGTCCTCGCCTCAGCACGGCCTTGACGCGCGCCACCAGCTCGCGCGTGGAGAACGGCTTGGTGAGGTAGTCATCCCCTCCCATTTCGAGGCCCAAAACCCGGTCCAGCTCTTCGTCTCGCGAGGAGAGAAAAACGATCGGTATATTGCTTGAACGCCGGATAGCACGACACGTCTCAATACCGTCCAACTCGGGCATGACGACATCGAGGATGACGAGATCGGCGGGTTCCGCCGCGAGGAGCCGGAGGGCGTCGGCACCGTGCACGGCTTCCCGCACCGCGTGCCCTTCTCGCGTCAGGGCGTAGCGCAGCACCTCCCGGAGGTGCGGGTCGTCATCGACGATAAGGATACGGGTCATGCGGCTCCTACCCGGAATGTACCGCTAGCCGTGGGCGGAAGGGAAACCTCCTCCAGCGCCCGCACGCGGGCCGCGAGCGCGTCGAGCTGCGCGCGCGCAGGACCGGTGTCTCCGAGTAGCGCCAGCAGGCCGAGCTGCACGCGAAGTTGTATGACACCGCGGAGCGCGGCGTCCACCTCCCCGACGGCGTACGCGTGCGCGGTGCGAAGGCGGTCGGCGGCGTCGTCTCCCGCCAGCGATGGATCGGCGAGGAGACGGTCCACGGCCAAGATACGTGCATCCGCGCGTATCAATGCGTCACGAAGATGAAGGATGGAGGCGGGGTCTACGACGGTGCTTGCGACGGGATCGGCGAGCGCCGTCGTCAGGGCATCGAACGCGGTAACGATCTGGGCGTGGTGCGGACCGGCGGTCCCGAGGTGGGTGGCCTCGAACAACGGTAGCAGCACCGGCCAGGCGAGCACCGCCGCGAGCGTTGTCGCAGGAGGGTGCCCGCGATGTGCCAGCGCTACGCCGGTCACGATGCCAATGGCGAGCCACCCGCCGCCGAGCAACAGCGTTGCAGCTTCCGCGGTCATTCGCGCACCCGGCGCGCCATGCCGCCGACGGTGGGTTCCCAGTCCATCGTGAACCCCGCGGCGTTGACGCCGGTGGCCGTCACCGCACTCGCGAAGTCACTTTCCACAGGGCGGAAAAGTGCGGCGGGGGCGCTTGCGCGGAGGACAAAGGGGCGGAGGAGCCAGCCAGTCTGCGCCATCGTGAGGCCGAGGATCGCAACAATGCCCGCGCCGGCGAGGAAGCGGAAGTGCCCGCTGGCTGGAATCGCGCGTGCGATGACAGCCAGGCCCGGCAGTCCGCACAAGGCCAGCGATCCCGCGAAAAGCAACACCGCGAGGTGGTAGCTGATACCCAGCGAATACGGCAGCCACAGCATCGGCGCGGATGCAGCCGCGATGATGCCGGTACGGGCCATTCCTGCGAGGCAGGCGAGCGCGAGGCGGCGATACCCCACCTGTGCGTCACACGCCGTCGCCACCGCATGCAGTACCGGCAAGGTGAGGAGGGGTGGAAGAATAAGCAATATTGGTAACTTCATGGCGGCGTACGCTGCCTGCAGCGTGTCATGGTAGCTGCCGACGGCGACGCCGAAGAGCCCGGCGCCGGCGGCGGCCATGCCGAGCAACATCGGCGCCTTGGTCGCAAAGGCGTCGTCCGCTTCGGTAACCAGCGTGGAAGGGTCACGAAGGACCCGGACGGACAGGGTGAGCATGTGCATGGTGGCTCCTTTTAGAACAGAAAGGGAAGGAAGATGCGGGCACCGATGAGCGCGGCCAACAGGGCCCAGCCCACGGTCAGGATGAACATCGAGAACGCGTTGTTTTCGATGCGGACAAGTTGACGAATTACCAATGCAAAGCCGAGGATTCCGATACCCGCCGAAACCATCGCAAACACCAAGGGTCCAAGTGAGCTCGTCGCGGAGAACAGCACCACGACACCGACCGCCGCCAGGCCAATGTCCCCGCAGCGCGCAAACACCCGGGCCATTGCGACAACCAGCGTGGCCGGCTCGGCCTTCAACCCGAGGAGCTGATGCCCCACCAATAATGCCGGTAGGGTGAGCAGCAGCATTCCCACGCCGGTTGTGAGCGCGGCCGGCGCGGCGCGCAGGGATTCGTCGCCGCCCATCGCGCCGGCCAACCCGAGAAAGGCAAAGCCGCTCAAGCCTCGAATCAGGTCGAACGCGCCCACCGTGTCGGCGGGAGGATTATGCCCCGTCTGGGTTGTGGGGACGACCGTTGGCGGTGAGAAGGAAAGAAGAACGGAGTGATCCATGAGACCTCAGTGACACATGGAAGGTACGATCGCCTCGTGCAGGGGGTGTGGGGTCGGAATGGCAACCTTGCGGCAGGCATGTGCAGGACTGGTGCAGGGGCCCACGGGCGGACTCGTGATCGGGGCGGGCCGTGCACGCCGGACGCGCGTTAGATCTCGCAGGCCATGAAGCTCACCGGACGCGTGCTCTACCTGACCGACGACGCGGCGCTTTTGCGCGCCCAGCTCGCCGGTGCGACCCTGCCGTATTCGGGGCAGGCGCTCCATTACGGGGTCAACACGGACCTCATGATCAGCGGAGCCGCCTGCACGCTGGGCTACACGGGTGAGATTCTCGGGCCGTATTTTCTGGAGAATTTCAAGGATACGGTCGCCGAAGGAGACGTGCGCGGAGGTGGCTTTCAGGTCATCGTCGGTGGAGATGCCTATGGGTCAGGGTCATCGCGGGAAGTCGCGGTGGTTGCGCACCAGGGCGCCGGCATTGAGTTGGTTGTCGCGCGCAGTTTCCAGCGTATTTTTCAGGAAAATATGGTGTACGGCGGCATGCCGTTTACCACCGACTTGTCGGTCGTGGACCGGCTGGAGGCGGGGGAGGATGTCGATACCCGCCAGTTCTTCACGGCCTTACCGCCCTTCTTTCGAGAGGTGGCCGAGCGCGGCGGGTTGTTGGCCTATGGTCTGGAATTGCTTGGTGGAAAGGTCATTCCGACCTGGGACGCAACCCCCGCGGCCCGGCCCCTGAACGCGGTGGAAAAGATCATCGCGCGCAAGGTTTGGACGGGCGCGTTGGAAGGAATAGCGGCGGTTTCTCCAGGAGATCAGGTGTTGTGTCACGCCGGTTTCCGCGGCGTGCACGAATATACGGCAGGAATGGTGGTATCCCTGTACAAAGCGGCGTTCGAGGATGCGCCCATGACGTCTCCGGAGTTGATTGCCGCGTTCGAAGACCATTTCGTCCTGATCGACGAGCCGACGGTTCCGGCGAATGTGAAGCAGGCTCGGCTGGCCCCTGCCCGACAACTCACGCAGGAAATGGTCGATGCGTGCGAGTTGTACGGGATTCGTCTGCACGGGCCCAATCGTCCTTTTCCGGCAGGGGTTTGTCACCGGATTGTTGTGGAGGATTATTGCCGGCCCGGCACTATTGTGGTCCTGACGGATTCTCATACACCGACGGCGGGCGTGCTCAATGCCTTCGCGTTCGGCGTTGGCTCCACAGCCATGGCCTTCGCGTTCCGGACGGGATTGATCCCGGTCACCGTTCCGAAAGTCGTCCGGATTCTGATCACCGGCAGTGCGGAGGGCGGGCTTTCCCCGAAGGACGTGATTCTCCATGTCATTGGCGATCCGTATTTCCGCGAAGAGCATTGGCGCACGTCACCCACCGATACGTGTGTCCTCCAGATCGGCGGCCCAGGCCTGGATCAGTGGAACGTCGACGAGCTGTCGGTCCTTACGAATATGACGGTAGAAGGTGGCTTGATGACCGGGGTGGTCGAGCCCTGTCGGCCCATCATCGAGTTTCTCAAGGCGCGGCGCGGCATCGACGTCACGGACGAACTGGTGCACCCCGACGCCGACGCGGTCTACGAGCGGGTCATCGAGGTGGACCTCCACACGGTCCCGCTCACGGTTGCGACGCCGGGAGATTCCCGCAATCGTCTGGCGTTGGACGCCGTGGGAGAAGTTGCGATCCACAACGTCGTCATTGCATCATGCACGGGCGGCTCCTTGTCGGATTTGCGAGCGGCGGCGGACGTTTTACGCGGACGCGCGATCCACGCCGGCGTGCGCGTGACGGTGACACCGTCGAGCGCGGACGTGGCCGCCGCTGCGGAGAGCGAGGGGATCCTCGATATGTTCCGCGCCATGGGGGCGGTGGTATCTCCGCCGGGATGCGGGTCCTGCATTGGAAATGGCCCGGGGATTCCACTTCCCGGGGAAACCACGGCGTCCACGACAAATCGTAATTTTGATCGCCGCATGGGGAGCGCCGGCCCGGTGTATTTGGTTTCGCCGGCGGTGGCCGCGGCGTGCGCGGTAACGGCCAAGTTGGTCGACCCGCGGGAATTGCCGACGTTGTGAATCGTTAGGGGAGAGGCAAGGAGATCGTGCCCCAGGTGGATGGGGTCTTGCATTTCCCCGGCTTGCCGTCGCCGTCGGTGACGTAGAAAATCCCATCCGGAGTGAGCGCGATTCCTTCCGTGCGCGGCGGGAGGGAAACAGGTATTTTTTTGGGTGTCGCGTCCATCGTTTCCAGCCACCACAACGAGTGGTCATCGCCCCGATCGTCCACGGGGCCCCCCACGATCAATACGCCGGTTTTATAGGGAACCAGGTCGCGGACGCCGGCGCCGCCGAGATCGATGGATACCTGACGCTGGAGTTGGTTGCCGTCCGGCCCCTCATTCAACAGGATTGCTTTCGTCCCGTCGAGCGGTGCCCGCAACCCAAGCCAGAGGTGGCCGCCGACATACGCCGCTCCCTCGATATTCAGTCCACCTGCGTTCGGCGCCAGCGCCGCCGCGGCCATGCAGGGCGCGCAGCCGGACAACGCCGGGTGTATTTCCCGGTTGAAGTTGTGGACCATTTTTTGCCGGCCCGCCTTTTCTTCGCCGTGCTTGTTTCGGCTGTGGCTGCCGACGACGAGTAGATTGCCTTCGTTTCCCGCAATCGCCTCGATATCCTCGATGGGAATCGACAGGGCCATGCGGCCAATCAGGCGCCCGGCGGGGTCGTACTCGAACAGCACCTTGTCCGCTTCGTTGTCTCCGACCAACCAATGGCCCCGCCAACTCACGACGGCGCTGGATTCGCAGTGGTCCGAAAATACTGCCGGGGTGGGGGTCGGAGGCGCCGCCGCCCCGGCACATCCCACCAGGACTAGAAGTGTCCCGACCACGTCACGACGCCGCCGCCGGGCACCGGCACGAACACCGGCGCGTCCGCGTCGATCACGAACAATACAATCCCACCGGCGAGCAAGACGGGGCTCCCGATGGCCATTCCGTAGAAGAACGTGGATCGCGGAGCCACTTCGGCGTCGTAGTACGCCTGTGCGCGCTCCTCTGCCTTGGCGTCCGATCCGCTCGCTTTCCTGTCATTGTAGTTGGCGAAGTGCTCCGCCGTCGGCCCGTACGAAAGTGCCGCGAGCGCGCCGGTGATGGCAGATCCACCCAGCAGGGCTACCCCGCCCGCGATCTTCGCTGTTTTCATGGAGTCTCCGCCTGCCTTTTCCTTCTTCTCGGCGGTGCCGTCCATCTCTTCAAGGGCGTCCATGTCGACGTCGCCTGCGTCGGGTTCCGATTCGTCCTCCACTTCTGCCCCGTCCTCCGGCGTTATCCGCTCGTCCGGGACATCCTCTTCTTCCGGACGCTCGCTCGCCGTCTTCTTCGCGTTCTCCGCCCGACGAGCCTTGCTTTCAGCCTGGAGCCGGGCAAGACGATCGTCTTCCGCTTTGCGCTCCGCCTCCTCCACGCGCGCCCTTTCTGCGTCCGCTTCCTGGCGACGACGTTCGGTTTCTTCGGCGGCAGAAGCTGCCTTCTTGCGGCGCTCCGCCTCGCGGGAGTCTACCGTTTCGGTCGGTTGGACGGGATCCACGACGACGTCGGCCGCTTCTGGCTCTCCGGCGTCCGCGTTTTCGACGACCGTCGCTGCCACGACCTCGCCATCCGGCGAGGCCTGCACCTTGCTGCCACGTTGCAATTCGAAGTGGTAGGCCAGCTCATCGCCGGAATCGACCGTGATGGATTTTTCGGTGGCCGCGTACCCGTCAAGCTCGGCGCCGATGGTGTGACGTCCTTCGTAGACACTCGGCATGGTGACGGCGTCGGTGCCGACGGGCTTGCCATCGAACATCAACGTCGCGTTTCGCGGCTTCACCGAGAGCTCCACGGAGCCCATCCCCTGCTTCTTCAGGGTGAGCGGCAGGTGGACATCCTGTCCGCCGCCGAGGTCGATGGTGTCCTCCACCGCCAGGTAGCCGTCCAGCGTCGCCCGGACGGTGTGCGGGCCGCACGGCAGCCCGACCGGAGCGCCGGGCGACACGCGAACCTTCCCGCCGTCCACATCCACCGTCGCCTCACCGGGCGTGACATCCACGGTCAGCATCGCCATCTGCTCGGATGCCAAAACGCTCGCCCGGGTCAGTCCACCTTCCGCAACGGTGACAATGGCCTCCCCACGATTGCATCTGTCCACCACCGTCACCTGCACCATCCCGGGCTTCAGTCCCGAGAGCACGGCAGGCGTCTGGTAGCCCGTGTCCAGCCCATTAAGCAGGATCGAAGCGCCCTTGACGTTGGACGTGACCGAAAGGTCCTCAGCGAGGGCAAAAGCAATAAATATCAGCACGGTTCCCCTGCGGGTGGTCGGAGCGCCATTTACAGCATTTTGCCGGGAATTTCTATAGCGCGCTCAATCCTTTGGGCTGAAGTCGGTGCGGCCGGAGAAGGTTGTTTCGTCCTGTGGGTCCGTTTCCACGGCAAGCACATCGACCACGAGCGCTGTCGCATCATCCTTGCCCTCCCGACGATCAACTTCGCCGATGATCGCGCTGGCAGCGCGCTGCGGCGATCCTCCTTGCGCCCACCAGCGGTCCAGTAGTTCGTCGGGGTGGAGCACCTCCGTGACACCGTCACTCACGATAAGGAAGAGGTCCCCAACAAAAAGGGACTCGACCCAAATCTGGAGCACATCGGCAACCTGCGGCCCCATGCCGATGTAGGCGCCGAGGTTACGGCCGCCCTTGTGGTACTGGGTGATCCGTACAGCCTCGCCGTGGCGCACCCGGTACACCTGCGAATCCCCGACGTGCAGCACGTGGGCCTGCCCGTACGCCAGCCACAACATCGAGAGGGTGCACGCCGCTTGTGCCGCCCCGGCCTCACGGAGTTCCCAGTCGATTTCGGTGACCAGCGTTTGCAGCGACTCGACGCACGGTGCCTGAAAGCGGTCGAAGAAGCCGTCGATCCGCGAGCAGGTGAATTCCGCCGCGTACCGACCGCGCGGGGATGTCGAAACGCCGTCACACACGGCGTACAGGCTGCCCCGTCGTAAGGCAAGTACGCCCGGATGGGACGCGTCCAGAATGCGGTACTGGTCCTCGTTCTTCTCGTGGTGCACGCCTTTCCGCGTGGCGGCGGCGCCATGCGAATACGGGAGGGTAGGCGCGTGGATCACCGCCGACGGCGCCGGACAAGCAGGCCAACCAGGCCGAACAACGCCAGGGTGGCGCCGGTGCCCCCGAGGGGCGCTCCGGCCTCCCCCCCGAGGCTGGCGCAGCCACAGGAGCTGGATGCGGCCGAGATCTTTTCGTCGGCGTCACCGCCCTTGTCACTGGAAGGATCGGCGCCGTTTCCGACGAGGGGGATGGTCAGGTCGGGGATGGTCGGGTCGTTGCTGGTGAGCACCAACGACGCCGTTTGTTCGCCGGCCGCGGTAGGCGCGAAGGTCACCACCAGACCATCGGACGTTCCCGGCAGCGCGTTGAATTGATCCGGGAAAACCGTGAATTCGCCGGCGCCGTCGATGTGTGCCGTGCCGGTGAGCGGCAGACTGCCTTCGTCACTGATCGGCACGTTGACGGTGGCGATCGCCCCCATGTCCACCTCCCCGAAGTCCGCGGTGTCCAGCCCGGGCTTCAGGATGGGGAGCGGGAAGTCGTAGACGTCGGCGGGGAAGTCCTGCTCAAACGCGTCTTTCACCAGCGAGACGGGAATGTCGAAGCTCGCGATTTCGATGCTGCCGATGAACGGTGCGCTGACCCCGATGGTGGGGGTGAAGATCAGGGCAATATCGCCATCCCACGCGCCAGTGAAAACGCTGTCGACGAGGTAGTTCGCGACGTGCTCGGGCGTCATGGCCGCGGAGGTGTTTTCCGTGACGATCGTCGCGTCGTTGTTCGTCCACTGCACGCCCTCGAATCCGACCGTGATCACCGGCACCATGGTGGCTTCGAAGTCGAGGCTCACGCCCGCCCACACCTCATACGAGTAGTAGATCAGCTGGGTGGAGTCGAGCCGATCGACGATTTCCGCTCGGTCAACCGTTGCGCCATCCAAAACGAAGGGGTCGAAGAAGGTGTTGCCGTCCATGTGCAGCGACCGGCGGTCGATCTCGAACGCGCCTTCGTAGCCGTAGTCGGACAGGTCGATGATCACCTCGGTGACGGCGTCGAGCGAGGCGTCGAGCGCCAAGAGCCCGCTACCGGCCTCACCCGTGAAAAGGAGCGTCAACGCGGTGGGCCACGTCAGGTCGCCCTGACCGTCCATTTCCACGGTTGCACCCCCGTTTGCTTCCAGGCTGAACTGGACGGCAAGGGGCGAGTCGGCGGGGATGGCGCCCGTCGTGAAGGCAGCGTTTGTGAAAAGCTGAGTTTGATCTTGGAGGTGTACGGGCTGCGGTTCGGAGTCGAACGCGAGCGCGGCAGTCGCGATGAGGAGCATCGTACGATGATAGCGCAATCAGTTGGGGCTGGGGGCCTCGGTGGCGTTTGGATTCGGCGGACCCGTGTTTCCGATCGTCAACGCGGAGAGCGCCGTGTCGAAGTCCGCCTGCCAACTGAGCGCCTCCTCCGCGGTAGCCGTGACGTCGGGAACGGGCCAGAGCGCAACGCGACCGGCGCGCACGGGGCGGCCGAACGCCTCGGTCAGGATCATGGAATTCCCGCTGTGCTCGGTGGCGTTGTTGCCGCTCAGCAGAACGCTGTCGAAGCCCCGCTTCCGCATCAACCATGCATCACGACGATAGTCTAGCGCGATGCGGCTCGGCCGGTTGCTGACGAATTCGCGCATGAGGTGGAGCGCCCGCACCCAGTCGGTGCCGCTGTGCGCCCACGTGTCGAGGCGTTCGATGGGCACGCCGGACACCGCCCGGCCCGTCGCGACCTGTACTGCGATGGCGGATAGCCGACTTTCGGGGTCTGGATTCCATGCGGCGGCGAGGTCGGCGATGGCGCCGGTACCCGGAGCCTGAGCAAACGACGCGACGTCCGGAAGCGCGAAGTTCTGCCGCGGCCACGGCACCAGATCGTTGGCGGCGACGTCGATGAGCGCGATGGGCACCGCGAGCGCGCTCCAGCGCCAGCGCGTCGCGAGCGCGGCGAGCATCGCAAGGGCGATCATTCCGGGGGCGATGAACCGCGCCGGGAAGTTGATAGGCTCGGCGATCCTACCGAGTTCGTCATTCAGATAGGCGAGGGGAAGCACGTAGTTCATCCCTCCGTGGGTCACGAGCGCGCCCTGCATCCACAACACGCTGCCCAGCGAGAGCGTCGCCGACGCGCCGGCGACCGCTACCCACGGCAGTGCCCTCTTCGGCGCAGCAAATAGCCCCGTCAACGCGAGCGCCAAGGTGACCCAGCCGACGTACCGCCCGCCGGTGTAGGCATACGTTTGGCGGTCCGCCCCCTTGCGCTCGGCGGAACGTAGCCGGAGCATCTGATCCAGCTCCATCGCGGCACCTGGATACGTGGATACGACCACGCCGCGGTCATCGAACACCGGCATCGGCGCGCCCGTGCCACCAAACGAGGTCGCAAACGTCGTGACGACTGGAAATACGATGGCGACGGACAATCCCGCTGCGAGAGCGTATCCAGCGAGCAGACGGGGCCTCGGCCACAGGGTGGTCAGCGCCCAGATCGCCGTCGCGAGTCCGAGAAAGAGGCCGTGGTAGAAGCAGGACAGCGCGGCCCCGGCAAGCACCGCGGCAAGGGCGAGAAACCACTTCCATGCCAGCGTTTCTCTCGCTTTTACCAGGCACCCGAGCCCGAGCGGAATCCACCAGATCTGGCGCAACTCGCCAACGCCAACGTGCAGCACGAAGGCGCTGAACGCGGTGCCCTCTGCCATCGCTGCGGCGACGTGCGCGCCGAGTTTCCGGCCCGAAAGCAGCCAACCGAGCCAACCCGCCGTCATGCCAAGCAAGATGAGGTGGCCGAGCGCCAGCAGGTTGGAGAGCAGTACCGTCGGGAGCGGCAGCACGAGCGAGATCAAGCCATTGAGCGGCTCGATGGGAAAGAGGTCCATTCCTTCTGGGTAGTTCACCAGAGACGTGTGGAGACCGGACACGCCGTGCCAGAACTCGTGCCGCATCCACCACAGCGTCCAAATGTGCTTTGGACCGTCCGCATCGGCGTACCCCACCGCGTGCGTGGTGAGGTGCGCAACCGTCGGCCAAGTGAGCGCGATGCCGAGCGCAACCGACTGAGCAAGGAGCAACAGGGGCCAGGCCCGAACGAGACGCTCGCGATCCATCGCGGCGACTATAGTGCGGCGATAGTGCAGCGCGATGGACGTACGCGTCGTTGGCGAGGATGGCGATCGGATCTGGCTGTACAAGCCCGCCGGCGTCCCGTGCTTTCCGCCCCATGGCAATCCAGACGGGGACAGCGTTCTGGCGCAATTGCTCGCCCTCGGATTGGATCGCGGTGGCGCGTGGCCGGATGGGTTCGCGGGCGGGATTGCGCATCGCTTGGACACGGCGACGGACGGGCTTTTGCTCGTCGCCCGTCACCCGGCCGCGCTCCATCGCCTGCGGGAAGAGTGGGGACAACTAAGGAAATTCTATCGATTCCGTAGTGACGGCGTCGTCACGGACGGGAGCGCCGCGGTGACGCCGATCACGGTCGAGCTCGCGCACCACCCCAACCGCAAGGACCGGATGGTGGCTCGGCGTGGCCCGCGAACGACCCATCGAGGGCGCTGGTATCCGGCCTGGACCGCGATTTCGGATCTCGGGAATGGCTGGTGGGAAGCTGAGATACGGACGGGCGTCATGCATCAGGTACGCGTGCATGCAGCCTTCGTGGGGCTGCCGCTGGTGGGCGATGCGATCTACGGTGGTGCCGCCGGGGAGTTCCGGCTGACCCACGTGCGCGTCGTGGGGCCGGGGTGGCTCTCCCCCGCGTTATGAGCCGGCATGGCGTGGTTTGATCGCTGCCGCGGGGAGCTGGACGCCGGGGCGGCTGCCCAGCGGTTGTCGGAGGCGGTCAACGCGGCAGGGGTCACCGCCGCGCTGGCAACGGCGTGCGGGCCGGTTGGGTTGCGCCGGTTTGTGGTGCGCTTCGATCAGAAGGGCGGGCGTCTCCGCGTGACGGGCCTGGAAAGTGAGCGGCTCGTTGGTGGCGGGGGCCCTCCAAGCGCAGCGTCCTTCGATGCCGCAGCAGGAACGATTGAAGTTTCCCTTACGATGCTTCGCCGCACGCTCGCTCCGCCGTTCGTCTTCAGTCGGGGGGCGTTGGGTGTGCTGCGCGATGAAGACGGTGAGCTCGACATCACGTTCCGGTTCGATGAAGATGGAGACACCTTCAGCCTGCGCAATTTGTCGATGCCAGCAGGAGACGCGGCGCCGATTGAGCACCCCGACTACCTGCGCGCGCTTCAATTCTGGGAGGGAAGGATTGCGCCGGTACGGGCGCGGTGGATCGTGCCTCGCGTGGACCATTGGGAATGGTCGGACGGCTGGTTGCAGCTTGGGGAAGAGCGTTTTCGCGTCGATCCCATCGCGACGTTTCACCCGGGGCAGGCGCGCTTCGAGTGGATGGTGGAAACACCCGTCGGAGACGAAGCCCCGTTCGTGGAGCCGGAGCTGACGGTGGAAATGAGCGCCGCGATGGAGTTGGCGGTCTTCGCGGCGGCCAAGATGGGGTGCGTCGGCATTGTTCAGGGCACGATCGACAACGGCATGATCTGGTTCGGCGGCGTCCGAGGGTAGTCGCAGCTTACGACGTTTTTGCGCGGAGGAATCGCGGCCATTCGTCGGGATGTACGAACGCGGGGTACATCGCCAGCATAGCCCACGGGAAGATACCGAGGTTCATCGTCATCGCGATGCCCATGTGCAGCAGCACCCCGACGAGCACCCAGAGCCGCAGGGGGGCCACGCGGTTGCACTGCGCGCGAAGCCACCCCGCGCGTTGCCGGGTGAGGCGGTACCAATACACGAGCGGAATGAGGGCGGCGGTGTACTCGAACGCCATCGTTGCGGCGGTTGCGAGCTGGGTGAGCGGGTAGATGGTCCGGAGCCAGCCAAACGGAACCCTTGCGATGGCCGGGTCCTGCAAAACAATGTAGAGCGCGGAGAATCCGCCGAGCGGGGACCACGCGACGGCGGTTTTCTGCAAGCCCGCGGCGAAGTACATCACCGCGATCTGGAGAACGATCAGGTGGCGGGGCCACGAGGGCACGCTCGCGAGGCGGGCGCCCGGCGAGCGCCCCAGAAGATCGGCTAACGAAAGCGCATTTCCGCTCCCGGATAGCGCCAGGATGGCGACGATATTGCGCAGCAAGAGGTCGATGCCGCGGTCGGCCGGCGAGAGTACGCGAGCAAACTGGGCGTACAACACGAGGAGTACCAGCGCCGAGAGTCGGGGAAAGATGCCGACCGTGAGGAACAGCGCGGCGCCGAACGCGACCGCCCAACCAAACCAGGCGGTGTCCGCGGTGGCGGGAAGCAGGGCGTAGAGCCAGGGCACCGGGTTTGTACCGGTGGGATTCCCCAATCCGCCGACCTCGGCGGGGCCCCATATGGGCACGACCAGCTCGAGCCGCGCCATTTCGGCGAGATCGAAGGTGATGACCGCGCCGACACCGATGCGAACGAGCGCCAGCGTCCGCGGCGACTCGCGCTGATCCCAGAGTTCCGCCCAGCTCTCCCATCGCTCTCGAATACTCATCGGGTCACGACGCGGGTGATCCCGCGGCCTTCTTCTCTTACACCCAGCGGGTCTTCTCCCGGTTCAAAAGTGTGGACCTTGACATACGAAACCCGCACGGCGGTTGCAGCCGGGTCGGCCAGAAACACCTGATCCGCCGCCCACCGACAAAACCGTGGAAACGGCTTTCCGACCTTCTCGGAATACGAATCGTACACCCCCCGCATACGACGATAGCGCAGCTGCGGTCCGAGGAAGTCGTGGTCGGGGTCGAGCGCGGCATACAGCCGCGTCCAGTCCTTGCCCTTTCCGCGCGACTCGATGACGAGACGTTTCGGAAACCGGTCGGGATAACTGAATAATCCCCAGTTCTGCCCCGTGCCTGTCCAGCGTTCAGCGGGCTTGAGGGGCGCCAGCAGGAATCGGCGAATGGCGGCGCCGCCGCTGGCCCAACGGAAGCCGGTGTCGGCGACCTCACCCGCGGTGGCCTCGACGCCGATCGTGCCCAACAGGCGGGAAACCCGCTGAAACTCGTCGGATGCCATCATCGTGTCGAAGTCCTTCCGATGGGCGCTGCGGGCCAGGGGCGAGGCGTCAACCCCCATGCCGACGAGAACGGTGAGCAACAGGGCGGCCCGGACGTCCCGCCAGCGCATTACTGTGGCCAGCGCACAGCCAGAATGGTCACTTCCCGCTTTCCACGCGGGGTTTCAAACACCGTCGTATCTCCGACCGCGTGCGTCAGCAGCGCGCGCCCCAGCGGGGAAACGTACGAGATGACGCGCGCATCCGTGTCCACCTCATCCTCCCCCCGGATCGTCCACACTTGCGTCGCGCCCTCCTCATCTTCGATCTCGACGGTTGCGCCGAACATGACGACGTCACCCGACAGTTTTGTTGGGTCAACGACGTCGAGGGCGTCCAGACGTTTTTTCAGAAAGTTCAAGCGCCGGTCGATTTCACGCATGCGCTGCTTTCCGTAGATGTACTCGCTGTTTTCAGAGCGATCTCCGAGGGATGCGGCCCAGCCGACCTCGGCCGTGATGCGGGGACGTTCCTTGCGCAGGAGCCAGTTGTACTCCTCCACGATCTTCCGGTACCCGTCCGGTGTGATGTAGGAAGGCATGTCACTCAGGCTATCCCGATGTTTCTGCTTCTGTCCCTTGCGTGCGCCCCTGAAAAGGAGGACGAGTCGGCGTGTCCGTCGTTTCCCGACGACGCGGAGGCCCCCCCGGATGTGCTGACCGAGGACGACGATTGCGGGTACTGGTCGGTGACGTCGGGAGAGCAGTTCTTTGTGAGCTTCCACCTGAAGGATGCCATCGAGGAGAGCGGCAGCAGTGACGCGGAGGACGCGTGCGAGGTCTCGCTGGGGGAGAGCCTTTCGCTCCCCTACGGCAACGGCGCGTACGGCAATCTCGCGGGGGACGGCCCGAAGTGGACGTCGCAAATCCTTCCCGGTGACGCCATCGAGAGCACGACCGTCGACTTCCTGTGCTTCGACGATACGGAGTGGCACGCAAAGGTTCGCGTCGAGTGAGGGGAGGTAGCCGGAGAGCACAGGCCGTGTGAAAGGCCGCTGCCTGCGGAGAGTTGTCATGTTTGCCGTGCTCGCCCTACTTGCCTGTGACGGCGGTCCCGTCGTCACTACGACATCGTCCGCCGGAAAGGTCGTGTCGGCGCCAACCTACGAAGAACGTGCGGGATTGGCGTGGCGTGCGGTGGATAGCGTCCGCCTGTCCGAAGGCGCGATTGCGGTGATTCAGAAGGTGGGAACTTCGGTGGCGATCGACGTGCCGGACCGGGTATCTGGCGTTCCAAAGGAGACAAAAGTTCTGGATCTGCGCACGGATCCTGCGGTAGCCGCCGCGCTGTACGGGACCAACGAAGTGGCGCTCGCGGACGCGCTGCGTGCGGCCGGCGCCAAGATGTTGATCGTTCACACCGACGTCCGCGCCTCCTTTGACCGCGACTCCCACGTACTCTCGCGGTTGTACCGTCACGATCAGCTCGATCGCTTTCAGCTCATTCGCGTCGAGGACGGCGCGTTCGTGTACCTCGTCGTGGACCAGCCGTTGCAATTCTCGGCGGAGTTGGCGGCGCAATCGGTTGTGTGGCTGCGCGCGGCGCTGAGCGAACAGCATCCGCCGCCGTTTCCCGCCGTTCCGGCGGAGCGCTCGAATTGGATGCTCGTGACGTCGATCCGCGGTCAAGGCCAGGAGCTGGCGTTCTCCCTCGCGGAGGCACCAACGCTGGACCGGGCGCTGGCCGAAGCGGCCGTCGACCTGGAGACGATGTATCGGCGGCAGCGCGAGATCATGGGCTTTCCCCGCCTGTCTGTCGGAATGGCGAACTATCTGATCGACATCCATCGCATCAAGGAACGCGCCGATGTTGAGCCGCGGGACGAGGAAACGCTGCAGTCGTTGTGGGAGATGGGCATTGATGGTGCCATTCTCGTGCATCGCGCCACCGACGAGGAGAAGGCGGCCGGGAAGAAGAACCAGAGCGGCGTTTGGCCGGGATCCGTGGCCGCGACCCGCGGGATTACCAAGGCCGATCCTTTCCTTCGCGCCTTGGCGCGCGACTTCAAATGGGACAGCGTGCGGCCGTGGCGAGATGAGTACGTGTCACTCGAAATCATCCGCGACACCCATTACGCTGAGGTTGCGGAGGGAGGGGTCGCCCCAATGCTACGGGGAACCTACGATGTTCCGCTGTCGTTCGTGAATCTGGATACGGTGACGGCGTCGATCATCAACGCCGGGGAATGGTGGTTGGCGAACCTCCAACCGGATGGCTCGGTGACCTACAAGTTCTGGCCGGAAGACAACCGGTATTCGGACGAGTACAACCACGTTCGGCATGAGCTCGCAACGTGGAACCTGTGGCAGGCGTATACGCTGGATCCTCGCCCAGAGTTCCTTGAGGGAGCGATCCGCTCTCAGAACTGGACGTTGCAATCGACGCAGGTCCGGAACCGCGGGAACATGGTTGATTGGGAGCGGGCCATCGTCGATAACAGCAAATACAGAGACGAGATCAACGAGAAGGGGATGGCGTATTTCACGTACGCCAACAATACCAAGCTCGGAAGCGCTGTTGTCGGGCTGTTCGGCATGATCGAGACGGCCCGCGCAACCAATGACCATTCGAAGGATGAGTTGCTTCGCCAAATCGGACGGTACGTCCTGGTTTCTCAGCTTGAGAACGGATCGTTTCGCCCCTACTGGGTTCCGCCGGGTCACGCCTACGAGCATTCGGTCAACGACATTGTCCCCGGAGAGGCGGCGTTGTCGCTCGTGTACCTCGCGGAGTACTTCGACGATCCACAATACCTCGACGTGCTCCCTGCGTTTTTCGCCTACTACAAGCCGTGGTTTGAGCAGCGCGCGAGTGCGCGTTCGGCCGGCGGGCCCTGGCCGGCGTACACGTATGACAACGCGACGCGGTTGGAGTTGGTGCAGTTCGGTCCGTGGACGGTCATGGCGGCGGACGCCTACGTCCATGCGCGCCCGCAGGCCAAGGATGTGGCAGAATTTGGCTTGGCAGTAGGAAAATGGATGGTCGAAAGCTACGAATACCGCGGCGATCGGTCCCCGTGGTCGGACTATGTAGGCGGTTACTACAAATTCGAGGGAGAACTGCCCGCGATGCAGGCGTTCTGCTACGCGGAAGGAACGGCGGCGGCCTACCATCTGGCGCTGCTCGCGGATCCCAAACAAGCGGCGTACTTCGAACTGGCGACGCGGGAGTCCGTGCGGTTTGGCTTCGCGATGCAACACGACGGGATTGACGCGGTGGCGTTCTCGCGCGCCAACGAGATCAAGGGCGGTGTGAAATACGCGATGAACGAGCCGAAAGTTCGCGTGGACTACACCTACCACATGCAGTCTTCGCTCGTGCAGTGGCTCCGCGCCGCGAAGATCGACCCGAACCTGCCGGAGATTGCTCGTGCAACGCCGGATGCCAAGATGCGCACGCTCTTGCGTTGGATGGACATGCCGGGCTACCGCTCGGAGGGTGCGTTCGTACGCACGAGCGTTCCGGGGTTGCCGAGCGTGGCGGGAAAGCTGCCGCCATCGCTGGTTCAGCCGCTGCGTGACGACAGCGAGGGCGGTGGGGAATAGCGATGTGCCGTCGGGCCGGCGGCTACCACCCCTTGTGCCAGTCCCAGAAGGAGTCGGCCCACCTCGCATTTCCGTTATCGCTCTGCACCACCGGACGTGGGTGGTAGTTCGTTTCGGTCGGTCGGCCGGTTATGCCCTCCGTGACAAGGCTTCCGACCCAATCGCCCTTCGCATACACGCGATCGATCTGACGACGAATGGCGGCGACGTCGGCGTCCGTCACGACCCCGTTGGACGTCGCCTTGTAGAACTGTACGGTGACGCGGACGGGAAAGCGGGTGTCGCGCTCGATGGGCAGGTCGTGGAACTCGGTGAACGGGCCCTCGACCGGCCCGTGCGAGACGACCGCCTGCTCGACATCGCTGGATTTGGTGGCCGACGAGGGGGCTGCCATTTCCGCGGCGCCGCCAGTCCCGTTTCCGTAGCCATCGTAGCCGTAGTACGTCGGGCGCGGCTTTTGCTTGAGCGGCACCTGGACGAGAAGGACGACGCTCAGTCCGCTGTCTTCGCTGATGGGGCCGTTGTAGCCGACGTCGTCGCGCCAATCGGAGAGGCGCTCGGCCGTGAACGGCGCGCGTTCGCCGTTGTCGTTGAAATACAGGGCTTCCGACAGGTAGCCGCCCTCGTTCTCGATGACCTGCATGCTCGTGCCCTCGCGCGTGGCGATGATGGCGAGGTCAGCCGGATTGCCAGGGTAGCTCTGGTAGTTGTAGAGCACGGGCGTGAATGTGGCAGAGCCAGACAGCGGAATCGGCAGAAAGCACGCCTGCGCGCTGACCAGCACGTAGTCGTCGCGGCTGGACCAGAGCGACGAGCGATTGCCGGTCCAACTGGATGCGTCATGCAGGTACGAGCGAGGGTGCTGAAGGATATCGGCGATCGACACCGGTCGCAGCGAGCGATTGCGTTCATTCCCAACCTTCAACCAGAACTCATCGCTTCGAACGTCCGCGGTTTTGTCCGTGAAATTGTCGAATCGAAAGACGGGCATGGGATGGAGCGCACCGCGGGCGTCGCGCACGCCAATCGTCATGTCGGAGATGTTCGGCCCCATGGAGGATCCCTTCGAACGCCCGGTGTCCTCCCACGTGACGTTCACGACATTCAGCCCGTGCCGCGCCGCCATCGACTGCACGCTTTGGTTCCAGACCATTTGCTCGACCTGGGCGATGGTGTTGTCGAATTGGTGACGCCAGGAGCCGGCTTCGGCCGTGTCGAAAAGAAGGGCAAACACGGGACCTCCAAGGGGTGTGCGTCCACAACGGCGGAGGCGAACGCCTGCTTACAGTTGGATTCCGGTTACGCGCAGCGGCGATGTCGCGCCGCATCCTGCTCGTCCTGGAACTCGCCGTCGTGGCGCTCGCGCTGTTGCAGATCGGTGAGGTGGCATCGACCATGCGGGCACGCTGGTCGTTTCCCGGCGACATCGAGTGGATGGAAGGCGCAACGTTGGTGAGCGCAATGCGGGTGCGGGACGGCCTGCCGTTGTACGCGACCCCGTCGCCGGACTGGATTCCGTTCATCTACCCTCCACTCCATGCGTGGATACTCGGTGTTCTATCGCACGTATTTCCGCTCGGATACGGGCTGGGCCGGGCGGTGAGCATCGTCGGATTCGTCGGGAGCTGTGCCGCGCTCGCGTATGCCGCGCGACAGGAAGGCGCCCGGCTCGCGTCGGCGCTCGGCTGCGTGGGATTGTTCGTCGGCACCTACGAAAACAGCGGCACGTTCTTCGATCTTGTGCGCACAGACGCCCTGTCCATGGCGCTCCTAGGCTGGTCCCTTGCGCTGGGAGCCGGCACGAGTGCGCGTTCTCACATCGCGAGCGGGTTGGTGCTGGCGCTCGCGTTCGTGTCGAAGCAGCACGTTGCGATGTTTGGCATCGTGATGGCGCCTGCGTTGGCCGTGCGCTTCGGCTGGCGACGGGGATTGGCCTTCGGTTTAGCGGCGGCGTTGCCTGCGCTCGCGTTCGTGGTCGCCATGAACGTCGCCAGCGATGGGCTATTTCTTCGGTTTCTGATCGAAGTGCCCGCCACCCATGGGATGGTGCGGGCGAGGCTGATCCCGGGCGCTCAGTTCGAGGTGTGGAAGGCGGCGCCCATCACGCTGACCGCGGCGCTCGTCGGCGGCGTGTGGCTGTGGAGGCGCGCGTATTGGTCGCTGATCTCCGGGATGGCCCTGCTCGTCGTTTCGCTGATGCGGGGCCACACCGGCGGCTACTTGAACGTGTTGATACCGATGATGTGGGTGGTGTCACTGTGGCCCGCGCTTGCGATGCGTGAGCTGCGTTGGGCATGGGTTCCGCATGTCGGGCTCGTACTGCTCGGCGCACAGCTCTGGCAAGGCCGGGCGTCCCTGAGGAGGTTCGAGCCGCGCCCGGCGGACGTCGTCGAACTTTCCGCCTTGATTGAGGAGATCCGGGAACTCCCGGAGCCGGTGCTCATGCCGCACGCGCCGTACTACCCGGTGCTGGCGGGAAAAAAGCCGAGCTTCGGCCTGATCACCTTGTGGGACATTGATCACGACGACGGCCCGTTCCGTGGCGGCGTGAAACGGATTCGCGATGCGATCACGGACCACCATTGGGCCAGCATCGTACTTCCCGATGACAAGCTCGGCTTTGGGCTGAAAGATGCCTACCGCCGCGACCACATCCTGCGCGCCCGTCCGGTCGCGACGAAGACCGGTTGGCCGGTGCGAATTCGGAGCGTCTGGGTTCCGGACGTTCAGTAGACGGTGAACG
Source organism: Klebsiella pneumoniae (assembly GCA_945861635.1). Classification (GTDB taxonomy): domain Bacteria; phylum Myxococcota_A; class UBA796; order UBA796; family SXON01; genus CAMAWH01. Next base: position 27,442 of record CAMAWH010000008.1, read on the forward strand.
TCTGGGTCGCCGTGGGCGTGCCGCGCGTGTCGAACGTGATGCTGGCTTCCCAGGTGTCAGCGCGGAGTCGGCCCCACGCGGTGGATTCTTCCGCCGTACCCCCCGCGGGCACGGTCCACGTGGTGATTACGGATGCGCAAGCCGACGCCGCGGCCACACCCATTCCGTGCGAGTCGGTGGTCGTCCATGAGGTGACAAGGCAGGAACTCGGCGTCTCGACGTCCACATTACTGGTGCAGGGATTGGTCATGACCGCCGCCAACGTCAGCGATTCCGTATCGGAGAAGCTGGTTCCTGCGACCCCGCGAGAGTCGCGAACCTCGACGCTGAAGTCGATGTCGCGAATGTTGCAGGGGGAGGGGGTGCCCGAGTCGGCGCTCCCGGAGTCCGCGTCTCCCGAGTCGGGATCGATGTCTCCGGTGTCGGCGCCGGGATCGGCGCCGGAATCGGCGGTGTCGGTGTCGCCGGTGTCGTCGGTGTCGGTGTCGCTGTCGACGTCGGCGTCGGCGTCGGGTGGAACATCGCCGTCCGCGTCCGCATCGCCGTCCGCATCGCCGTCGGCGTCGGCGTCGCCGTCGGCGTCCGCATCGTCGGCGCAGTAGTTGACGCACGATTCATCCACGGGGCCGGAAGGCGCGGGACGGGAGAGGAGGCCACAGGAAACAAGCAGGAAGAACGTCATGTTGGCCTACTGTATGGAGAAGGTGGTGGTGAGCAGCGAGCCGGTGACGTCCGGGGTCGCGGACAGGGTGTAGACCCCCCGGTCGAGCGAGCCGGCCGCCTGTTTCGCGTCAAAGGTCGTGTTGGCGGGGATGCGCCACGTCGTGGTTGCGTCGCTGCACCCGGTGCCGAGCGTCGCAGTTTTTCCGCCGATCGAGAGCGACCACGCGGGCACGAGACAGCTCGTCGGCGTCGTGAAGACAATGTCGTCGGTACAGGGATTCTCGTGAGCCACGGCCAGCGTTATCGGCTCTCCGAAAGAGTGAGCCTCGGCGTCGGTGCCGTCGGAGCCGCGCGCGGTGATCACAAGCATAAGCTGGCCGGAGTCGCAGCCTGCGGTGTCGGTTCCCTCGGTGGCGGAGTCGCCTGAATCCGGCGGGGCGGTGTCGTTCGTCCCGGAATCCTCACTCCCGCCGGCGCCGCCTGCGTCGGCCGTTCGACCCGCACCGCCGCGCCACGACTCCTCGTCCAAGTTTGAGCACGCGGACAAGAGCAGGAGTGTGAACATCGGCCACAACCATAGCCGCAAACACTCTGGACGGGCGACTAGAGACAGAGCCCGAACCACGGCGCCCCTCGGGGCGTGACCTGCCGCAAGCAGGACGTTTGTCCAGCGCAAACGTCCGCGCCTGCGGGGTCACAGAGCTGGAAGCAGGTCAACGTAATCGAGGAGCAGAACAATCCGGGTTCACAGGAGGTTGCTGCGCTCGCGGTCGAACAGGTCTGGCCGACCTGCCTCGGCCCACCATACCAGCACGCGTTCGTGTCGCTGTCGTACGGAATGCACGCCTGTTCGTAGTACGCCGGAGCGCAGTCCTGATCGTAGAGATCGCATGCCGTCTCGGCGTGGCAGACGCCCGCCGGCGCATCGACGCCGTCTTCGGGCATGCACCAGGCGTCGCCGCCGCAGGCGTCGTCGATGATCCAGGGAGGATCGCAGCTTTGTAGACAGGTGTGGGTCAGCGCGTCGCAGCGCGCGTCCGTGCAGTCGGCGTCGGCGAGACAATAGCCGGCACCGGACAGGTCCATGGACCGGGTGTCCTCGCGGGGGAGCGGAATGCCGCGAAGCACGACGGTATCGATGTCATCGAGGGCGCCAACGTCCGCCAGCGGGTCACCGGCGACCAACAGCAGGTCCGCTGGCGCGCCCGGCGCGATCACCCCGCCGGCGAGGGCGAGCGCCTGCCGAGTCGTCAGGGTGGCGGCCGTCAGCGCCTCGTGCGGGGTCCAGCCCAGCGCGACCATGGCAGCGAGTTCGCTGTGTAAACCGGCGCCGTGCGGAACGAAGTAATAACCGGCGTCAGACCCGGGAAGAATCGTTGCGCCGGCGGCGTGCAGGGTCGCCAGATTGGCCGCCGCGGACGCCGCCCATTCGGCTGACGCATCCGCCCAGCCGTCGAGCAGAATAGAGGGATGGGCGAGCACATTCGCCCAGTCCTCGCGCGTGGCGTCGGTCAGGAGGAGAGCGTCGTCGTAGGGGTCGGTGCGCCCGGCGAGCAGGTCTCCAACACCGGCGAATGCGCCCACGGTGCTCGCCACAGGAAGGGCGAGCGCCGCGTCGAGGGCATCGGCGGAGATGGGGCCTGCAAACGGCGGGTGGGCGAGGATCGAAACGCCCGCGCGGACCGCCTCTTGTACGTCATCATCCTCGTCAATGTGCGCGAAAACCGGTGCGCCCGTTGCGACGATTGCCGCCACCGTAGCCCCGTCCATTCTCGGCGTCGGCCCCCAGTCCGTGAATCCGGCATCCGCGATGGCGACCTTGAGCACGTCCGCGCCCTCGGCAAGCAGCGCGTCGGCCGACGATTCCGCAGTGGATTCCTCCACAAACCGACATAGGCCGGCGTCGGGCGCGCTCTCACACGGGTGGCTTCCGGGCGTCGCCAGAAAGGGGCCGCTCGCGAGGATCCGGGGGCCCCGGCCGGCGTCACGCACTGCGAAAAGTACGGTCGGACCTCCGACATCCACGACCTGCGTGACTCCGTGGTAAAGCGTATTCCGCAGGTTTGCGTCCAGCGTGTCGCCCACGAGCCCGATCGTGCCGGCGTACCCGAGGTGCACATGCGCGTCCACAAGCCCTGGAACCAACGTGAGGCCGCTTACGTCGCGCACCCTCGCATCTGCTGGCCACTCCTCCCCCCCGGTTCGCACGTCGAAGATGATTTCACCATCGATCAGTACGGCGCGATCGATCTGCTCGCCGTGTGCGTCCACAACGCGCGCGTGGTCGAGGATGAGCAGGCCGGCGGGGAGGGTTTCAGCGGTGTCGCGGAGGTCCGTGTCGCCGGCGGGCGGTGACGTCAGGGAGCCCGGCTCCCTACAGCCGGCGAGCAGGCTCAATGTGAGCCAGAACGGACTCGGGCGGCCAGTGAGGGTGCGCATCCGACCAGTCTACCGGAGGTCCTCGCGCAAACTCACGATGTTCTAATCGAAAAGTTCCAACAGTTCGTCTCGCGTCAGTCCGCGAGCGAGCGCCTCCTCGTCCAGTGCCGCGCGGGCGACTTCTCGTTTACGCTCCTGCAATGCGAGGATTTTTTCCTCGACCGTGTCTTCGGCGATGATGCGGACGGAAACGACCGGTTTGTCCTGCCCGATGCGATGGGCGCGATCCGTTGCCTGGTCCTCGACGGCCGGGTTCCACCACGGATCGAGGTGGAAAACGTAGTCGGCAGCGGTGAGATTCAGACCGGTGCCGCCGGCCTTCAGCGAGAGCAGGAAGATCGGAGGGCCTTCCGGGCTCGAAAAGCGTGCGACAACCGCGGGACGATCCACGGTCGAACCATCCAATCGCGCGAACTCCCACCCGCGCGCGGTCAGCGCCGGCCCGATGAGGTCGAGCATGCTCGTCCACTGTGAAAACACCAGCGCCTTGTGCCCCTCCGCGATGATTTCCTCCAACGATTCACAGAGCAGGTCGAGTTTGGCGGACGAAGCGGCGAATCCGCCGGGGAGCAGGCCGGGATGGCACGCCGCCTGCCGCATCCGGAGCAAGACCTCAAGCAGTTGCAACTGCCGGCCTCCTTCCAACAGTTTCCTGGCGTCGGCGCGCGCCAGGGTGCGCACCGAGGCGTACAGCTCGCGCTCGCGCGGCGAAAGGGTACAGCGAACGACCACGCTAGTGCGCGGCGGAAGGTCTTTGGCAACCTCCGTTTTCATTCGACGAAGCATGAACGGGCGAATGCGTTTACGGAGTCCCTGCTGCGCGCGCCGATCGCCGTTCTCGATGGGGATCCCGAAACGGTCGCGGAATTCGCGCCGCCCGCCAAGGAGCCCCGGCGAAACGAAGTGGAAGGCGCTCCACAATTCGTCGAGCCGGTTTTCGACCGGCGTGCCCGTGAGGCAAAGTCGATGGGTGGCGGCGAGCGCCCGAGCGGCGACGGCGGCCTGCGACTCCGGATTCTTGATCGCCTGCGCCTCGTCGAGAACGACTCGGTGCCAGGGGACGCCCTGCAATATGTCAAGGTCAAGCCGAAGAATGGCGTAGGACGTGATGACCAGTGGCGCGTCGTCGAGGGTTCGCCGGAGGCCATGGTAGACGCAGACTCGCATCGACGGGACAAAGCGGCGTGCCTCCGCCTCCCAGTTCGATAGCACCGAGGTCGGCGCGACGATCAACGTTCGGGTACTCCCGACGGGCGCATCCGCCGCGGCAAGCGCGGCGAGGCACTGGACCGTCTTCCCGAGGCCCATATCGTCGGCCAACACGCCGCCCATCCCGACGCTGGCGAGCCACATGATCCAGTCAACGCCCGCCTGTTGGTAGGGGCGGAGCGTACCGACGAACGTGTCGGGGAGGCGGACGCTCGGTATCGCCGAAAAGTCGCCCGCGAGCGCGCGCAGCCCGTGCAACGCCGCAGGGGCGACAATGCCGATCGCATCGAGCGCGTCAAGCAGCACGGGTGCAGCGTGACGAGGGACGATGCCCGACGGGTCGCGTGCCGACAACAACTCGGCGAGCACGGCGCCGTTCCGATCGAGCCACGCCTGCGGAACGCGCTTCCAGCCCCCGTCCAACAGTCGCACGAGGGGCTGTTTTTCCCGCCAGGCGTCCACCAGGGCGTCGGCGTCAGCGCCGCCCGCGCCGACGCGCACGCGGAAGCCCTCGGGCGTCTCGCTCACGGCCACTTCGGGCGCGATCTCCCCTGATTCAATGCGGAAAGACGGCGCGGCAGCCAGCACGGCGGCGCGCGCGGGACCGGGCAGCCCCGCCGCCCACAACGCGGCCGCCGCCCCCTCGCGTTCGATGGGCACGCCCAACCCCGGCGTGATCTCGAGCAGGCGGCGTTCGGCCGGCACGTCCCGCACGGGAACGGATTTCCGCGACAACAGAATCAACTCCCCATGATCGACGCGGGCTATCGGCGGATCGCCGTAGACGAGGCGGGGGGTTGCGCGCAGCCGGACGCCGTCGGCCACGACTTCCCACACGACGCGGGGCGGCGTTGCCACGGCCTCGCCCAAGCGCGTCGTCTGCACGTCCACTTCAAGAATGCGTCGTAGCGCTGGAAGGAACTCCGTAACGAGGCGAGGGGACTCGGTGGCCGCAAAGTCGAGCCCCTGCACGAGCCGCTGCCGAAGGAGGTTGTCAAGCTCCACCTCGCCAATGGGGCGCAACGTCCCGCCCATCCGGACCACACCGTTCGCAAACGCTTCCTCGATCCCGGCGATTCGCACGACGCGTACCCGAAAGCCCTGCCCGTTGTCGACCACCAGGCCGCGCGGATACACGGGCGCCGCGTCGATGACGATCGGCGCGCCGTCGAGCGTCACGGGCACCGCGCGAAGGGCGCCGAACGCCGCCTGAAGAATGCCGCGCGGAAGGCTTTTTCGCCCCCACCAACCGGTGAGCAGGCGGTTGAGATCGGCGTCTGCCTCGCCGCGAACCGCCCCAGTTGGAACGGTGCGTTCGATAATCAAGCCGGTGTTGTCCCGCGTCAATCGGTAGGTAGGTCGAGGCACCTCACCGATCCCGCCGAGACCCTCCGCGTGCGCGACGGCCGCGGCAGCGACGTGCGCGCAGGCGGCGACCTCCGCCTCGCAACTGCACGCCCAGTCGTCTGCCCACAGGTGAACCTCGAAGCCCTCCAATCGACCGGGAACCTGAACGATCCACCGATCCCCGTCGGCACGGCGGACATGTCCGGAGCGCGCGTACGCCGCGCCTCGCTCGAACAGCGCGGGTGGCGTGGCGCGGCGGATGGCGTTGAGGTCCGACACGGGCGCCGGTGTAGCATGGCCGGATGCGCCGCTTTCTCCGTTTCGCCTGGGTGGCGCCCCTGACGTTCATGGTTCACGCGCTGGGTGCCCGGTCGGAGATGATTGGTGTGTGGGGCGACGACGCGCTGTACGCCAACATGGCGGAGGCGATCCGCACGGGGGGTGCGCTTGTCACGTCGATCCTGCCGGGAGCGCCGGGGGTTGCGAAATACCCGCTTGCGTGACCCACTCTGGTGGCGGCGCTGACGAGCGTGGGCTGTACGCTGCAGGGCGTGTTGCTCGTGAATGCGCTGCTGTGGGCCGCGGTCGCGCAGATCGTCGTGAGCATTTTTCTGCCCGCGCTCGGTGCGTCGGGCGCCGTTCGGCTCGCCGTAGGCCTGCTTCTCGCCGTGAACACAGTGACAATGGGCCTGGTTCCGCAATTGATGTCAGAACCTTTGTTCACGCTCGCCGTGACGTCGGCGGTCTGCCTCGTCATGGTAGGAAACCAGTCCAGGGGCGCGATTCTCGCGCTTGCGCTCCTCACGTTTCTGGCGGCCGCCACGCGGAATGTGGGCGGCGTGTACGCGATTGCCGCGCTGGCGGCCGCCGTCGTCAGTCGGCGATGGCGACTCGCGCTCGCTTTTGGGGCGGGATGGGCCGCAGCGAGCATCCTCCTCAACGTTGAGCGAGCGTCCGCCCCCCTTCCCGTCGGCGATGCCCTGGAAGTCGTCCGATACTACGTCAGCTACGACGTTCATGAGGCCTTTTTCGGCGATCGATTTTCGGAAAGTGGGTGGCGGGGACTCCTTGCGGGGCTGCGCATCGTCGTTTCCGCAAACGGTGCGCTCGGGCCGGGTACACTTGGACAGTATTTCGCACCGGCTGCGTACGTGGGCGGCGAAAGCCCGCAGCCGGGGGCGGGAACGACGTTGCTTGGGTTGGACGTTCTGTCCTTTGCGGGTTGGGAGGCCGCGCGCTCGCCGCGTGCGCGCCTTGCCGGAATGCTCGTTGTCGTGCATGTGGCCATTTTCCTGGTGTGGACATGGCCGTTTGCGGGGCGATTCTGGCTCCCTGTTTTGCCGTTGTTGGTGAGTCTGGCGTTGCTGCGTCTGGCCTCGCTTGGCGCCGTCGGCAGGTTGCTCATTCCGGTACTTGCGGCGTTTGCGCTTGTCGGGAATGGGATCCGCCCCTTCTACAGCCTCGTTGGGCGAGTCCAGGGTGACCAGGACACGACGAACGTCGAGGAAGATGTGCGCTTCAACCTGGGGGTTCAAGCGCTGCGCGAGCGCGCGCAGGCTGGCGATGTCCTGGTTGGCGGCAGCTACGTGTTCTGGCTCGCCCGCGATTTCGGTACCAGCGCCGTCGAGGCGCGCGCCCTGGTGCCGTTTGATGGCGCGCTTCTCGACGTCCTGCAGGTGCGAACGCCGGACGAGGATTCCGCGCGGCTCTCTGCCCTGTTCGCCGGTAATCTCCGAAGGCTGCGAAAGGTGTCGCCGCGAGGGGGCACGGTGTGGGTGGTGATCGAATCCGACCGGAGGGACGCCAAACGGACCGGGATTGCATCGGCCGCGCAGACGGGATTGCTGAGGAACGTCGAGACGGTTGGTGCGTTCACGCTGTTCCGGGTCGCGACGGAGGACGAATACCCGTGAGTGTCCATCAACCGCGCGGGTGGGACCGGCCGAGACGCTTCCGCAGGTTGCGCGCGACGCCGAAGCGCGCGATGCACGCAATCGCATCTACGCCGTCCTTCCACGTGATCTTCTTTCCTTCGTCGTATCCACGGGCGTGGTAGCTGATGGGAACCTCATAGAATCGTCAACCCGCTCGGGCGAGCTTGGCGGTCAGTTCATTTCGATGCCGAAACGATCGCTTTCTAGGTCAAGCTGCTGAAGCATTGCGGTTCGAAAGGCCTTATATCCCGTTTCTACATCCGAAAGATTCAGGTCGGTCGCCATGTTTGCCGCGAGCGTGATCAGGGTGTTGCCGATGGAGTGCCAGAACAAAAGAACGCGGCGTTCACTAGGAAGAAACCTGCTTCCGTACACCGCGTCCGCCCGGTCGGCGAATAGCGGGCGAAGCAACTGCGGGTAGTCCGTAGGGTCGTACTCGAGATCGGCGTCCTGAACGATGAGGAACTCGCCAGTGGCCTGCTCAATCCCCGTGCGCAGCGCGGCTCCCTCTCCGCGATTGCGCTCGTGGCGCAGGGCGAGGACCGTGATGCGTGAGGCAACCTCCGCGTCCACGGGCACGAGGGCGCGCCACCCGCGGCCCAGATCAGCGACGATTTCCTCGGTTCCGTCGGTCGAATCGTCATCCACGATCACGATCTGCACACGTGAAACAAGCCGCACCGAGTCGCAGACCACCACCCGCTTCACCACCTCGAGGATCGTCGCTCGCTCGTTGTAGACCGGGATCAGGATGGTGAGCGTGGGTGGAGCGGCCATGCCCGATGGCGTTATCATGTAGACTATACGCGTACGCGTTCCGCGTTGGCAGGAGCAGGGCATGGCGGTCTTCAAGTACGAAGGCAAAACGACGTCGGGGGAGTCTCGGACGGGCACCGTGGAGGCCGCAGATCAGAACGCGGCGCGCGCCCGATTGCGGGAAATGAAAATCAGCGCCTCGACGTTGAGTGAGAGTAAATCAGCGTTTGACCTAAATATCCCGCTCCCTGCGTTCATGCAGCCTGGGGTGAAACTCCGCGATCTCGTTATCTTCTCGCGGCAGTTTGCGACCATGATCGATTCCGGACTTCCATTGGTACAATGCCTTGAGATTCTGTCCGCCCAGTGTGAAAATCCCACGCTGCGCAATCAGTTGAAGGTGATCAAGGAAAAGGTGGAATCGGGTTCGACCTTTGCCGAAGCGTTGAAAACGTACCCGGGCACGTTTGACGACTTGTACGTGAACCTCGTGGCGGCGGGTGAAGTCGGCGGCATGCTCGACACGATCATGACCCGTCTCGCCGCTTATCTGGAAAAAAACCAGAAGTTGATCCGGCAGGTGAAGGGCGCCATGACGTACCCGGTCATCGTCATTTTGGTGTCGGCGGCCATCGTTACGCTGCTGCTCGTCAAGGTCGTCCCCACGTTCGAGGGCATGTTCGCGGACATGGGCGCTGCGTTGCCGGCGCCGACGCAGATCGTCATGGGGCTGTCGAGGTGGTTGCAAGCCTACTTCCTGTACCTCATCGCCGGTTTCGTCGGGCTGTATTACGCGTTCAAGGCGTTTACTCGCACCCAACGCGGTTTGTACATCTTCCACAAGGTGCTTCTCGCGCTGCCGATTTTTGGGGAGATCATCACCAAGGTCGCCGTTGCGCGGTTCTGTCGTACGCTTTCCACGATGCTCTCGTCGGGCGTTCCCATTCTGGAGGCGTTGGATATCTGCGGTCGAACGGCAGGAAACCGGGTCATTGAGCTCGCAATCAACAAGGCCAGCATCAGCATCTCCGAGGGGCGGTCCATCGCGGATCCGTTGGCGGAATCCAAGGTATTCCCGGCCATGGTGTGCCAGATGATCAGCGTTGGCGAGTCTACGGGCGCACTTGACGTCATGCTGGGCAAGATCGCCGATTTCTACGACGAGGAAGTGGACGTGGCCGTGGAAGGGCTCACGGCCATGATGGAGCCGGCGATCATGGCCATCCTCGGCGTGATCGTTGGGGGGCTGGTCATCGCGATGTACATGCCGATCTTCGAAATGGCGTCACACGTCGGCGGGTAGACAGGAACGCGTTCAGGCGCGCCTCCAGCGGTACAACGTTTTTCGTCTGCTCACCGCGCTGGCGATTCTGGGGTGGGCGGTTGCCTTGGCGGCCTCAGGTTCGCCTGCGGCAACTGCTGGAATCGAGGCGCTGTTTCTCCTCGCCGGCGTCGCGTTGTTCGTCCTGTTGGTCACCACGGTTTGGGCGGCACGGCGGCCCGTGTGGGCGGTGTTCGTCTACGTGCAGCTGGTCCTGGACGTCCTGCTCGCGTCCGTCTTGTCCGCGCTTACCGGGGGTGCGGATTCACTGGTTTCGCTGCTCTATTTCCCTGCCATCGCTGGCGCTGCGTACGTGCTTGGCATCCGGGGAGCCAGCGTCGTGGCGGGGCTCTGCACCGTCGGCTTTTTCCTCGTACTGGTCTACTCGGGGCTTCCTGACGGCGCGGAGATGCAGCTCATCGAGTACTCCAACGTGGTGTTGCATGTGCTGGCGTTCTTCCTGGTCGCGATCCTGACGGGCCAGCTCGCAGAGACGGCGGAACGCACCGGAATTGAGTTGCGGGCCGAGCGGGCGGTGTCCGAGGTGGTGCTGGAGCGCGTTCGCGCGGGCGTGCTGACGACCGATTCGGACGACGTCATCATCGCCGCCAATCCAGCCGCCCGACTCTTGGTGGGCGACGCGGTAGGGAAGCGCCTCACGGAGCTCTTTTCCGGGTCGATTCACCACCGCGCGTGGGAAGAAGAGCGGCCGGATCGCCGGCGCTGGATTTGCAGTCAGGCCAGCATGCCGAGCGGTGGGCGGGTCGTCGTTGTCGAGGATGTGACCGAGCTTCTCGTGATGCGGGAGCGCGCCGCGCGCGACGAGAGGTTGGTCGCCGCGGGCCGGGTGGCCGCGAGCATGGCGCATGAGATCCGAAATCCGCTTGCGAGTTTGTCAGGTTCATTGCAAATGATCCGCGAGGATCATCCGTCCCGCCTGGTGGATCTCGCGCTGGAAGAATCGGCGCGGCTGAACCGGCTCGTCGAGGAGTTCCTGGAGTCGGCGCGCACGCCCGCGCTTCGCCGCCAACTGGCCGACGTCCATGCGCTTGCACGCGATGTCACGGAGGCGTTTTCCCGCGATCCGCGATTCCTCCAGACGGTGCGTGTGCGTTGCGAAGGACAGCGTGCGGAGGCGTGGATCGATTCGGATCGGGTGCGCCAGATTCTGTGGAACCTCATGTTGAACGGCGCACAGGCGATGCCGCGAGGAGGCGAGATTCTGGTCGATGTCACCGCCATCAACGATGCGACCCAAACCGGCGTGCGCATCCGTGTCGCGGATGAAGGAGTCGGCATTCCCCCTGAGGATGTCGAGCAAATCTTCGATCCATTCTACACGCGCCGCGCGGGGGGCAGTGGCATTGGCCTTGCGACGGTGGATCAGGTGATCCGCGGCCACGGGGGTACAGTCGCGGTTCGTGTGCGTGAGCAGGGCGGGACGGAATTCACGTTGTGGGTGCCTTCGGAGGAGATGCGTGTCGGGTGAACGAATCCTTGTCATTGACGACGAGGCAGGATTGCGGGAGTTGCTCGGCCTGCTTTTTCGCAAGTACGGTTACCTCGTCGAGGGCGCGCCCAGCGGGGAAGAAGGGCTCGATCGATACGATCGTTGGCAGCCGGACCTCGTGATCACCGACCTGAACATGCCGGGGATCGACGGTCTGGAAGTACTCCGACAGGTCAAGGCGCGCGCGGCAAAATCGGCGCGCGACGTGCCAGTTCTGCTGCTTACTGCCTTCGGATCCACGGCAACAGCGGTCGAGGCGATGCGTGAGGGCGCCTTCGACTACGTTGCGAAGCCATTTCACAACGATGAGCTTCGCCTTTTGGTCGCCAAAGCGCTGGCGATGCGCCGGCTTGAGGCGGACAATGCGCGCCTACGCGCCGCATTGGGCGAGCGATACCAATTCGGGCAGTTCGTAGGTTCCTCCCAGCGGATGCGCGACGTCTACGCATTGGTCAAGCGGGTGATGGGAACGCGCATCAATTGCCTGATTTCGGGAGAGAGCGGCACCGGGAAGGAACTGATGGCGCGTGCTATCCATTACGGCTCGGAGCGGGCGGAAGGTCCCTTCGTCGCCGTAAATTGTGGCGCGATCCCGGAAACGCTCATCGAGAGCGAGCTGTTTGGCTACAAGAAGGGCGCGTTCACTGGCGCCGATCGTGACAAGGTCGGCGTCTTCGAGGCCGCACACGGCGGCACGCTTTTCCTCGACGAAGTTGGCGAGATGCCCCTTTCTGCGCAGGTAAAGGTATTGCGGGCCCTACAGGAACGGACAGTGACTGCGGTCGGTTCCACGCGGGAAACAGCCGTTGACGTTCGCATTGTGGCAGCCACCAACCGCGATCTGCGCGCGGAAGTGCGCGACGCGCGCTTCCGCGAGGATCTGTACTACCGACTCAACGTCATCGAGATCGACATGCCTCCGCTCCGAGAGCGCACGGACGACATCGGGCCGCTCGCCCAGCACTTTCTTGAACGCTTTGCGGCGGATTATGGCAAGCCTGTGCGCGGCATTTCGCCTGAGGCGTTGCGTTTGCTGCGTGGCTACCGATTCCCGGGAAATGTCCGCGAGCTCCAGAACGTCATCGAGCGGGCGGTTGCTTTGGAGCCCGGCACGCTCGTCTCCCCAGGCAGCCTCCCGGAGCGCGTGCAGGGCGTCGTTTCCGTCGAGCCGGCAGACTCGTTCGAGGAGGCGCTCCCGGAAACGGGGATCGACCTTGAGGCGAGAATCGCCGCTTTTGAAAGGAGCTATATCGAACGTGCGCTGATCGCCAGCGCCGGAAATCGCACCGCCGCTGCGAAGATGCTCGGGGTCACCTTCCGCTCCTTCCGGTACCGATTGCTCAAGTTCGGGATGGACCCCGCCGATGGGGAGGAGTGACAGTCCTGGTCCGGGTGCCGAAAAGCGTCACTTCCTCATGACGAGAATTGTCACTATTCGCGAAGAGTCGGCGTTGGTGGGATTGGCACGGTGCTTGCATTGATCAGGAATACCTGGCATACAGGTTGTTCCAAACACCAACAATCCTCGGAGTCAATATGCGTCGGTTCAACAAGGGCTTCTCACTCGTCGAGCTTATGATCGTCGTCGCGATTATCGGCATCCTCGCCGCCATCGCCATTCCGAACTTCCTCACCATGCAGCTTCGCGCCAAGCGCGCCGAAGTCCCCGGAAACGTGAACGGCATCAAGACGGCAGAAATCGCCTACGACGCCTCAAACGACGGCTATATCACCACGGGCATCGCCCCGGGCGTGAACACCGGTGCCGCGGGCAAGACCCTCGTCGCTTGGAACTCCCCGGCGAGCTTCACGCAGATCAACTGGAAGCCGGACGGCAAGGTCCGTGGCTGGTACGTGGCGACGGACGCAACGACGAACGTCACGATCGTTGGGGCCTGTGACGTCGACGGTGACGGCTCAGAAGTCAGCTACACCTCCTCGCTGAACCAGCAGGCCCTCGTCTCGAACGACACGGAATACTAGTTCGGACAGGTCGGAATTCCCTCACCGGGCGCCCCTTGATGGGCGCCCGGTTTCTTTTTTGGGGCTAGAGGTGGGGATGCGCTGGTTGTTGTGCGGACTCGTCGCCGTGCCGTTTGTCATGGTGGCGTCGGCCCGTGCGGATGCAACGCGCAGCGCGCGCGCCGTGGACGACGCGCTGATTTTTGTTCCGAACGGCGGCGCGCTGTTGCTGGTCAGTTCCGGTTTTGCCGAGCCCATGGCAGACTTGTTGTGGGTTCGCGCGGTGCTCACCTTCGGAGAAAGGTACGACGCAGAAGCCGACCGCTCGTGGGCAGTTTGGCTTCGATCGATGATCGAGGCGGTCAATACTCTCGATCCTACATGGCGAACCCCCTATTTCTGTGGTGGGGACATGCTCCGGGTTGCCGGCGACATTGAGGGCTCGGACGCGCTTTACGAACGAGCCATGGTCGAGCTTCCGAACGACGAGTGGTTCCCATTTTCCCGTGGTATGAACGCGTTCCTCTACCGGAGCGACCCTGAAGAGGCGGCCGTGTTTATGGAGCGGGCCGCCAGGCTGCCGAGCGCGCCGGCGTGGTACGCGGGGACGGCGGCGAGCATGCGGTCCCGAAACGGCTCCCATGCGGTTGCAGAGCGATTCTTGCGGGAGCAGTTGGACGCAACGCAGGATCCCGGCGTTCGAACGCACCTGACATGGCAACTTGCCAAGGTGGAACAAGCGACATTGGTGCAAACGTGGGCGGCTGCATGTCGGGCATGGCGAGACGCACACGGCCCGTTGGCCCGTCCGGAGGACCTGGCGCTGCTCGGGTTTGTACTGCCGGAAAATCCGCGTGGAGACGCGTGGATCGTCGGTCGGGACGGCGTCGTGCGTTCGGAAGGTGCGGAGGTGGATCGCCGGCGACGCACGATAGCGGCGGAGTGGCGTAGCGTGCGGAGGTGAGCGAATTCGCTGCCATTGCGCTGGGCAGCTCGATGGGGGACAAATGCCGGTTACTGACGATGGCGGTCCGCGCGCTCGATTGCGGCGGGTGCCGGGTGGTGGCGACAAGCCCGGTGGTCATGACGCCGCCGTTCGGCGGGGTCGCGCGCTCGCCGTTCCTCAACGCCGTCGTGCTGGTGGAAACGGCGTTGCCACCGATCGAACTCCTTGATCGTTGCGGCCAGATCGAGGTGCGCCTGGGCCGGCGTCCGGCACGCCGCTGGGCAGACCGGCCGATCGACATCGACGTGTTGCTCTACGGCAGCCGCCAACTCGCGCATCCCCGCCTCGAACTTCCGCATCCACGCATGGTGGAGCGCCCGTTTCAGGTCGCGCTACTCGCCCGCATCTGGCGGGAGGCGCGTCATCCTGGCAGCGGCGTCCGCTACGTGGACGTGATGCCGACCCGCCTCGACGCGCCGATTGTGGCCACGCTGCCGATGCCGACTCGCCCCGACGCTGCCGCTCGGGTAGGTTGATGCGGCTCGACCCGCCGGATTCGGCGGGCGGCGCTGGGGAAACCATGAAGATCTTCATCGACACCGCCAACCTGGACGAAATCCGCGACGCTGCCTCGTGGGGCGTGTTGGATGGCGTTACGACGAATCCTTCGCTCATCGCTAAGGAAGGCCGCGACTTTATTGAGACGATCCACCAGATTTGTGGGATCGTGGATGGTCCAGTATCTGCCGAAACCGTTGCTCAGGATGCGCCGGCGATGATTCGCGAAGGTCGGATGCTCGCCAAGGTCCACCGGAACGTCGTCGTCAAGGTTCCGCTGACGATCGAGGGCATCAAGACGTGTCGCGCGTTGAGTGACGACGGAATCCGGGTGAACGTCACGCTGTGCTTTCAGGCCGGTCAGGCGTTGATGGCGGCGAAGGCGGGTGCAACGTTCATCTCGCCGTTCGTCGGTCGCCTCGACGATATTTCAACCGACGGAATCGATCTGATTCGACAGATCGTCCATCTTTACGCGGGCCATCCGGCGCTGAAAACGGAGGTTTTGTCCGCCTCGTGCCGCCATCCGCTCCACGTGATTCAGGCGGCGGAGGCCGGTTCGCACGTCGCAACCGTTCCCCACAAAGTGCTGAAATCGTTGTTTTTCCACCCGCTCACCGACAAGGGCAACGCACAATTCCTCAAGGACTGGGAAACGGTGCCGGATCGGGACATCTGCGGCCGGGTCGAGCGTTGGCTGGCAGGGCGCACGCCGTGAACAAGGCGGCACTCGCCGCGTTTGGCTGTTGGATGATGAGTGGGTGCGGTGGGGAAGATCCGGTCGATGCCGGCTTACCTCCGGGTGCGCTTGTGTACGGATCCCGCATTGCTGTCGAGCGCGTCCTCGGTTGCGCCACGCAATTCCGCGGTAGCGTCGTGGCGGAGCGTGCGAACGTCATACGGACCGAACTCGGTACATGCGAGTTCGTAACGGCGGAGGCGTCGTCCGTATCCGGTCTCGCGGACGCCTTGACGTGTGCGTCGGTGCAGCCGGCGCTGGCATCACGCTTGGGCGATGCGTCGATCGCATTTGCCGTGCCGGTGGGAGATGGTCGCCGTGCGGTCGGCACGCTGCGCGTGGCCACGGATGGTCAGGTGGATGGCGAGGCGTTCGTCGATGCCACCGAACGAAGGTCTGCAGCGGATCTTCTCGTGGGTGGAGGCGATCCGGGGCCGGCCGTGCTCAATGACGAGGAGGCGTTTTTTCACGCGCGCATGAAGCCGGCCGAAGGGATCGACCTGTCCCGCTTGACGCCTGCCGACAGTCAGGGGAGCAAGATGTTCCGTTTGCGCAATTCCCTCTTCGCGGGGGCGTTGCTCGACGGGACGTGGGAAGTCGCGTTGTACCAGAGCGAACCCGATCACACCGTGCCCCGGCTGGCCGCGGCAATCGGCATTCGAAGCAAGGATGCGGCACGGACGGCCATGGAATCGTTTGTTTCGGACGTGCAGTCGCAGTGGGACGTGACGCGGTCGGAGTTTGCCGCAAATGGCTCGAGGGGCGCGTGTTTTCCCGACCTGAACCTGCTTCCGCGGCTGGCCCCCTGCTACGTCGTGACCGATCACGCGCTTGTTGTCGGGTGGGAGCCGGGCAGTGTGGTCCATGCGCTGGCGGATAGCGGGGCAGCCGTCCACGGCCTCACGGTAGACGCGCGCGCCCTGGCGGGGGCAGATGCACGCATCGCGGAGGCGGAGACGCGCCGCGGCAGGCCGCGGGCAGAACCGCCGCTTTCGTACCCGTGGGGTCGGATTGTCGCCAACGCGGAGGCGGTCGACGATCGGGTGCGGTGGACGGTCCATTCGGACGGCGGCTGTCCATGACGCCAAGGCAAGTGCAGCGCCGGGGCGGCCTCGTCGCGCTCGTCAGCGTACTCCTCACGCTCGCGGCCGTTTCATGGATTCGCACATCCCAGAATTTGGCTGCCGTGCGGGTGTGCGACCGTACGGATGCCGGCGATTGGTTGGGCGCGCTGGAGGAAGTTGCGGGAGCGTCCTTCGACGATCCGTCCACCCCAGCCACCCGTCTTGCCCTGGGATGCGCGTGCGCCGCCCAATATGCGACGAAGCAGGGCGCCGCCTGTGTCGAAACCATGCGTCGCTTGCTCTTTGTTCCGGGCGCGCGCGATTGGGTACCCGACAAACGGCTCACGCTGCGGCTTATTGAGGTTTTCGCGCAGAACGGCGAACCCCAACGCGCCGCCGAACTTGCGATGCGCGCTGCGGCCTCGGCCCCCGCCGAGGCGGATTTTTTCAAGGCGGAGCTTGAGGCGCGTTTGGCCCTGGAGGACGTGAGCGCCGTACTCGATTCCGCGCTGCCCAGGCTGGAGGCGCTCGCGGAGGATGAGCGGTTTGACGCTCGTATCGATCTTGCCGAACGAGCGATCGTCGCTGAGGCATACGAACGCGCGCTGACGATTCTCGGACGGACGCCGCCGCCGCCGGAATCGCCAGCCATGCCCGGTTGGTACGAAAAACGGATGGCGTCGCTGGCTGCCATGGACGATCGGGCGGGGATGGACGCGCTGCTCGCCGGCTGGGCCTCCGTGCCGGGTCACGCGCCCAAAGCCCGGGCCACCTTTGCATTCTTCGGTGACATACGCCACATCTTCGATCCGGACGTTGAGGGCCCGAAAATTCTCGCCGAAGTGCTGGCGGATGAAGCAGCCATCGGCGATCCCGAGTTGGTGGAGGGCCTCTACTACCGGGCGATAGGTGGCCTGGCCGTCCGGGGGCGGTCGGCCGAGGCTCTGGCGCTGTATGCGCAGGCCGTTGCGCGCGGGCACGCCTTGATCGGGATTGATCCCGATGATCTCGAACGCACCATGCGCGCCTCGTCCGAGCCGCCGCGCGAGGTGGAGTCCGGGGCGCTACGGTTTTTGCTCCCGGCTGGGACGCCGGGGGCGCTGCTCCTCTCGCCCGCGGAATCGGACCCGCCGGACACCGAGTTCACCAGCATCGCCGAAGGAAATACGGTTACCCGTCCTACGGGTTTGACGCCGCAAAGGTGGGTGCTCGAGGCCCCCGGCGGTGCGCTCGCGTCGGGGCTCGCGTGGGTCGCGGCCGGAAAAACGACGGAGGTCGTCGTGACGCCGTCGGCCGTGCCACATGCCCCGTTGGCGGCTGCAAACCTGACCCGCCGCGCCGCCGATGGCAACCGCCGCACGTTCGTCGTCATTCTCGACTGTTTTGACTGGCGGCTCCTGTCCTACCTCCGTGCGCGAGGGGACATGCCGAATGTGGACGCTTTGCTATCGACAAGTTGGCACGCAGTCCTGTTTCAGTCGCCCGCACTGACGGCTGCGGCCATGGACGCGCTTGCCCACCCCGAACCGCGTCGTACGACCACCATGCTCGGAATCGTGAATGATCTCGGCGTGGAATTGGGCGGACTGGAATCGATCGGTCGCAACCCTCTTGCGCCGTTGGAGGGGCTCTTGCCCTCCCGCGCGGACCTGTTCCAGACGATCGGCGCGGGTGGCCGGTCGATTGCGAATCTGATTTTTGCTCACGGCGACATCAATGCGGGTAGGAACGCGGTCGTAACTGGACCGAATGGAGCGGAAAACGAGATTGGCCTTCCGACGATGCGGCGTCCGCTCCGGAACGACGAGTCGCAGCGATTTGGTAGCTTCGATCGCCTGAGTGTGCGTGCCGTCGGCGTACAGCTCGTCGAGACGATTGCCGCGCAGTTCGACCAACTCGAACGATTTGCCGGTGACCCGACCATCGACACAATCGTTTTCCGTGTTGAACCCATCGATATTCTCACGCATGGATTCTTTGGCGATACGACGCATGCCGGTCAGGACGACGGCAAGGGCGCGTTGTTCGACGTGTACCGGTATGTGGACCGCCGAATCGGTGAGTTCGTGCCGGGGCTCGACGCGGACGACATGCTGATCCTCATGTCCGACCACGGTATACGCACAAGCATGCGTCACGATGAGCACGCTTTCTTCCTCGTGAACGGGCCGGGCGTGCCTGTGGGGCGGGCCGAGGGGCTACCTGCCCTCCGAGGGCTGGGTCGGGTCATCTCGGCGCTGGTTGGCGTGAAGACCGACTGGCCGGATACCGGCGTTGCTCCATGGCTTACGAACCCATCCGCGCCATCGGGTGCCGGCTCCCTTGCGCCCCCGCACTCCCCCGGGTCGCCTTGAGTCATCTGCTCAGGGCGCACTGCATTTTCATGAACGCGGGGAATATTGTATCGACTGTATACGCATTACGACGGAGGCGTGAATGTCGTGGGGATCGGTGAATCGTGATTCATCCGTGTCGGCGGCCGGCTACGAAATGTGCGGGATCGACAATTCGGGCATAAGACGGATGAATCGCTGGAGATTCGCATCCACCTCGGTGAGGGGGTAGAGAAGGTTCGGGCGTAGGTCCCAAATGATCGCTGTGCTGGTCACCCAACTCGCCGCAGCAGCCGTGCCTTCGCCAGCACGCTGGCCCGTCGACACGCTCATTGCGTACGAAATCCGCGTCACCACGACGTCAATGCACACGCGGGGTGCGCAGTTTCTGCAGAGCGCACCGACAACGCGGGCTTTTCGATTCGAGTGTACCGGGGCGGCGGCGGTTGCTAGACGGCAGCGGATGTCCTGCTTGTGGTTGGGTTCCGGGTCGCCGGAGCGCGGGCGCCGCACGTCCGACGCGCCCGTGGAAGCGCATCTGGTATGGCGAGACGACGGGCGCCTGCTCTCGACCGAGGTCCTGGGGTTGCGAGAGGGCCTCGGCATAGAGGACCGACTGCTGGAGGCACTGGGCGCCATGGAGCTGCAGGAACCGCGGAAACCACTGTTGGTTGGCGCCAGTTGGTTGCAGGGTGGCAACAACGCGGTCGCCCGAATTGCGGAAAATCCGGGTGCCACCGAGATTCGGCATCACGTCAAATCGATCGACGCGGAGATTGCGCTCGTCGAGAGCGAGGCAACGCTCTGGGTCTTGATGAACACGATGGATGACATCGGCAATCGCGTCGAATACGCCGGTGGCGGCTGGACGCGGTACGATACGGCCAGACATCTGGTGCTCGAACGCCACTTTGCGCTCGAACCGACGCGCGTTCCGAGGGACGTCCGGGGCCCCGCGACCCTCGACATCTATCTCAACCTCGTCGAGCCGCAAGCCCAGTAGCGAAGCACCGTTTCTCCAACCTGAATCTCCGCTCCTTCGAACAACCAGCGTCCCTCCATCCGCTCCCCGTTGACGAGCGTTCCGTTCGACGACCGGAGGCTACGACTTTTGAGTGGAAGGAAGGCACACTCTCCGACGGTACACTCGCTTTGGTCCAGCCGTCAAACGGCGGTAGACCTGGAGTTACCCCATCGACCTGTTTCCCCGCGGTCTCGGCGGCCAGGCCCTGGGACGCTGGGAGCCGGGGACTGGACGGCGGGTTCTGGGTGCCCGGGGGCTGGGACGTGCGGCGGTGGCGTGCGCCGGCCCGACTCACATCCGATGATCACGTCCTGATCGACATTGTCGTGCCCCCAAGCGAAGGACGCACCGGTCCCCTCCCGCGTGTGCGGTTCGGTTGTCGGCGCGAGCGTGTCGGTCAGGCACCGAAGCCGGGCAGGCCGAGTTGCCGGTCGGGTTTCGGCGGGCGCATCGCCTCGAACAGGTGCAGCACGCGCCGGCCGTCGGCAAGCACCGCGCGAAGGCCGCGGACGATGGCGTAGCCCCAGAATTGACCGTCCGTGTGGGGCTTTCGGAGTTGCTGTCCCTTCGTTTCCAGCGCTTCGAGTGTCCCGTCCCGCCAATTTCACACGCTTGAATCCCACTTCGCCTTCCCGGTAAAACCGGTGAAACGCCCTCATCTCGCGTGTCCCAGCGGCGAAAAGGCGCGGGCCAACGCTGGCATCAACACGCCTGCAATCGGGTGCTTCTTTACGGCCCCGTGCAGAACCAGTTGAACGGACCATCCGTAGGGCGGTACGACGTGAGCACCGTGAGTCGACGAAGTTCGGCGCGTTCATCGGCATCCGTAGCGATGGCGAGGGCGGACCGAGCCCTCGCGTTGATCTCCGGCATCCTTCTGAAACGGAGGCACATCGCAACATCGTTACGCAGGTACGACAATACCTCGCTCTCGCCCGGTTCGCGGAGTCTTTGACCCGGGAGGGATGCGTATTCGGAGCGCAGTATCTCACTGTCGGAGGTCCGCCTGTCATACGCGCCAGGGGCTCCACCAAGCGGTACTGGTTCAGAAACGTCCGCACCAAGCGGCAGCAGTTCTGCAACGCCCGCTGGTTCCGAACGGGGCGGACCGCCGCGCGATGCCCGGAGGCCGAGCCCACATAATAGCAACGCCGCGGTTGCGACACTCAGGTACGACCATCGTGAGCTGGCGGGACGATCTCCCACGCGATTACCCCCAGGGGTTTGTCGTTTTTCCCATTGCCTTCGCCGCTCCTGTCCCAACGGCATTGCAGGAGGCAGCCGCAGCTTCACAAAACCGTCGACACTGGTACTTGCGAAGGATTGAAAAGGTTGAACTCCCGTGCACGAGGTGATCAGCCAAGTTCTCGCAATACTTTGCCGCGCCGTCAATTGCAACCTGCGTGCACGACACACGGTGCACGGTCACGTCGTCGCATGTGAACTCGCCGCGCCCGGAATCAACGGTGACACCCATGATCCACTCCCTACTTGATGTTCATTCCAATGACCACCTTGACATCCGCCATCTCGATCGTCGTCCCCGACGCCTGTTCCGCGTTCACGAGGAACCGGATCTTCCGCTTGTAGTTCGTCGTCGCCGTGTTCCATGCGTAGCTCAACGTGCCGTTGCCTGCCTGGTAGGTCGCCGCCGTGAAGATCACGGCGGTATCCCACGTGACGCCGTCCGCGCTCACCTGAAACAGCACGCTGCACTTGAAGTTCAGCGACGACTGCATCACGGTCACCGTCGCCTGGATTCCCGCCAGCGTGGGGGCGACGTCCTCGATGTCCGTGCCCGGAAGGATGAAGGAGTTGATCCCGCCGTTGGCGCCCCCGAAGCGTCCACATCGGGCGGGTGCCGAAGTCCATCTCCTTTTAGTTCGAGGTACAGCCACAAGCGCCAGAAGAAATTGCAAGTTGCACATGCCATTGTGGACACCCTCTCATCACGCGATGGTTCGCTGGACGTGGCGACGCGTTGTTGTTTGAGAGCCTGGGGCGCGGTGCACACGTGTCAAGAGCCACGCGGGAAATATCAATCCTTAATTTTGGGAATGTAGTCGGGCATACGATGAACGGGTGCGCCATCGATCACCGTGACGAGCCCCCCTTCGAGCCGCGAATACACAGATTTATGCGCTAACAATCTGCATGTCAGCCGCCGAGATGACCGAAAAATGCGGAGGCGATCGGGAAGTGACCGGCAAGTCCGCCAGAGACTGTGAGATGACCGACAAGTATGGGCGCTCGGGCAATTGTCGGGCAAAGCCGTGTTTTATAAAGGTGAATCCCAGATTGCATCGGCGATGTTTACTGGAATAATGGGCTTTGGGAGCGGATTTATCGTTGGGCAACGCGCGGCCGAGCCTGCGAAGCAGGAGTCGAGCTGACGACTCAAAGCGCGAACACCTAACGCCATGCTCGGCGCCGGGTGGCAGCCCGATTTTACCCCCGGGCCCCGCGCGTGAATTACGTCACCCGTTGACGCCTCGGGCGCCTCTTGCGGGAACGCTGATGAACAACTCGGAACGCTTCGAACCGTGCTCGTAGCTGAACGGCCGCGGACATGGACCCATGGGTATCCGGTGTTCGTCCTTCTCTGCGCCGCCGGCAGCGTTCCCTATGTCCTCGCGCCCGCCCGTCGCGACGCGCGATCCATCGCCATACGCTCCGCCAACTTGTACCCCCCGCCCACCTTCTCCAACCTCCGCTCCGCCACCAACCTCTCCAACTCCCCCCGCACGCGTCCCAGCCCCGACCCGCTCACTTTCCCCTCCTCCTTGACGACGATTTCCGCGAGCCGAAGCGTTGATCCCTCCGAAAAATGCCGTAGCAACCCGATTTCCTCCGCCATCTCTGCCGCCACCCGCCGGTAGGTCCGCGCTGCGGTTCTTTCCAACAACCCACGTTGCACCAAGCGATACACGTGCCCGCTCATCCGACCCCGAGACGCTGCGACATCACCGTCGCACGCAACCTCCAGTTCCGCCAGCGTAATCTCACCGCGATCCGGCACCTGCGCCAGAACTGCGACGAGGGCGAGCGGAAGATCGACGAGCCCCGACGGGTCATCCACAACCTTCGCAGGCGGCTGCACTTCTGGAGCAGTCACCTCCACTTTTCCGATTCTCCGATACAACGCCCGCCCGATGCGCTGCACCATGCCTCGGCGGACCAGCACGGACGCGCGCGCCGCCGTGACCGCACGGGCATCCCGGCTATCGCTTCCGGTCGATCGTTTCGCCCACTCCGCCAGCGAGATCGCCTGCTGCCTCGGCAACACGTCCAACGCGGCGCGCGTTCGATTCGGGAGCGGGTCGACCGCGGGAAGGTCCACCCCGGCGCGTCCGTAGACGCCATGCCCGAACCGCACGATCATTCCCATCGACTGCAAGCGCTTCAAGTTGGCGGTCACGCGGGCTTTCGCGGACGGCGTGTCGATCAAGTCCCGCAGCGGCACCGCCCGATCCGGTGGAAACCGGTTGAGCAGTTCCTCCAGCGCCGGTGGCAGGCCGCGCGCCGCCTCGATTTGCGCGCGACTCGCCCATACCGGAGCGCGGGTCTTGCGCGCGCGACTCAGCACTTCGGCGAACCCCGTCTTCGGCATTTTTGCAGGAATCGGAGGCGGGACTTCGAGGGACCGAACGAGGTAAGTCGGCTCGACACTCCACCCCATGCCGTTCCGCGCCAGCGCGCCTTTCTCATGGAGCCACGAAAGGTGCATTCGGAATGCGGACAGGTTCATACCGACGCC
This sequence comes from Klebsiella pneumoniae, assembly GCA_945861635.1. Taxonomy (GTDB): domain Bacteria; phylum Myxococcota_A; class UBA796; order UBA796; family SXON01; genus CAMAWH01. Next base: position 51,004 of record CAMAWH010000008.1, read on the forward strand.
GGATGCGTGCTGAAACGCGACAAGATGCGAGGCGAGCCGTCGGACGCGGCCTCGAACCGCAATAAAGTTGAGAACGTGCCGCTCGATTGGCGTGAGGTCGTCGTACGGCACGGCCGGTCCATGCCGGCTCTCCCCGGGGAACGCGGTCAGGAATTCCTTCTCGATGCGCGCTTCCTCGATCTCGTTCGACCGAAGGGCTGCGATCTGCCGCTCCTTGTCCTCGCGGATGAGGAACAGACGGAGGCGGAGGTGGTTCAGGATGGCGGAATCGGTGGTGGCGTCGCTCATGCGGGAACGTTAGCCGATAGTAGTTGGCGTTGGCAAAGTACAAACTGGCTTCGGCCCAAGGATGTCGAAAGTCCAGGGCTGGCTGGGTTGCGGCCCCTGCCTCCCCCGGATAGCCCGCTGAACCGCCATTCAGTCGCCCTTGCCCACCTCCGAAGCCAACCGCGAACGTACCGACAAACACGAGTTGATCCTCGGTGCCGCCATCGACGTTTTTGCCGAGAAGGGCTTCCACCGTGCGCGAATCAGCGATATCGCGGAGCGCGCCGGCGTTGCAGACGGTACGATTTACCTGTATTTTCGCAACAAAGATGACGTGCTGCTCACCATCTTTGAAGAGAAGATGGCGCTCCTCACCGCCGGGCTGCGTGAGGCGTTGCTGCCCGTCACCGACCCGTTGGAAAAAGTCCGGACGTTTGCGCGCTACCACTTCCGTCAGGTGCAGGATCACCGCGCCCTGGCCGAGGTGCTTCAAATCGAGCTGCGACTTTCGAACAAGTTCCTGAAAGAATACCGACCCGAAAAGTTGTGGGAGTACCTCAATATTTTTGGTGCCATCGTGCGTGAAGGGCAAGAGTCGGGGGTCATCCGCGGGGACATCGACCCGTTTGCCGTGATGTGGGCTTTTTTTGGCGCCCTTGACGAATTGGCCATGCAGTGGGTGCTGGCCCGGAAGCATAAGTTTTCTCTCGAGGCCTCGGCGGAAACCGTGGCCGGCGTCTTCATCCGCGGGATGGCCACTCGCCCCGACAAAATTTCGGAGGAATCGTGAAAATCGGTGTTTGTCTAAAGCAAGTTCCCGCGACGGATACGCGCGTCCGCGTCAATCCTGCGGCCAACGCCATTCTCACGGATGACGTCAAGTGGGAGATCAACGTGTACGACGAGTTTGCCCTCGAAGAGGGCCTGCGCATCAGGCAGGCCGGCAAGGCGACGGAAGTCGTGGTGTTCACCATCGGCGCCGTGGACGTCGAGCCGCGCATCCGTGATGCGCTGGCCCGGGGTGCAGACCGCGCGGTGCGTCTGGATGATGCTGCATTTTCGGGGAGTGATGCGCTTGGAAAGGCACGGATTCTCGCGGCGGCGCTCACCGCGGAAGGCGTAGGGCTGGTCCTCGCCGGGCGGCAGGCGATCGATGGCGATCAAGGGGCGGTACCGGCAATGATTGCGGAGCTGCTTGGTTGGACGCAGGTCACGACGATCGACAAGTTCACGCTGGACGGCGAAATGTTCACGGCGAATCGGGCGGCCGGCGGCGGCGCGCGGGAAGTGGTGCAGGGTCGCCTGCCGGCGGTCGTGACGTGTGACAAGGGGCTCAACACTCCCCGATACGCAACATTACCGGGGATCATGGCAGCGAAGAGGAAGACGGTGTCCGTACTTGGTGCGGACGCGCTCGGTCTGGACGCGTCGACCGTCGGGGCCGGGGCAGCGCTTGTGCGTGAGGACGCGATGGCGCCCCCGCCCGCGCGCCCTGCCGGCCGCATCCTCCAAGGCGACAGCGCGACGGTCGTCGCCGAGCTTGTCCGCCTTCTCCGTGAAGAAGCAAAGGTCATTTAGGAGTCATCATGGGAAATGGAATCCTTGTTTTTTGTGAAACGGACGGCGGCCAGCCGCGCAAGACGGCCTACGAACTGCTCGGTAAGGCCGCCGCGCTCGGGCTCGGCCCGGTGAGCGCGGTCGTGCTCGGAGACGCAGACCCCAGCTCGCTTGGGGGGTACGGCGCAACGACCGTCTACGTGGTTGCGAGCGCCCACCTCGCCCATTACTCCACATCCGCAGCCACCAAAGCGCTCGCCGCGGCCATCGCCGCTGCGAAACCGGCGGTGCTGCTCGGATCGGCAAGTCCGGCGGTGCGCGATTGTTTCCCTCGGCTGGCGGCGCGTCTTGGCGCGGGCCTCGCCGTTGAATGTACGGACCTGCGGAACGAGGGCGGCGCTGTCGTCGGGCGCCGGCCGGTGTACGCCGGAAAAGCGTCTGTCGATGCGCGGATCAGCTCGCCGTTGGCGATCTTGTCGGTGCGTCCAAATAGCTTTCCGCTTCCGACCCCGACGCGCGCGTCCGCGTCCATCGTACCCGTCGATGCCGGGCTTACCGGCGCTGACGTCACGACGACCGTGCTGCAGACCCTTGCGCCGGCCGGGAAGGAGGTTGACCTCACGGAAGCCGATCGCATCGTGTCGGGCGGTCGCTCGCTTGGCTCGAAGGAGAACTTCGACAGGGTTGTTCGGCCCCTCGCCAAGGCGGTCCATGCGACGCCGGGCGCGTCGCGGGCGGCCGTGGACGCGGGCTACGCGGGGCACGGCGATCAAGTTGGCCAAACCGGCAAGGTCGTCAACCCGTCGCTGTACATCGCGCTGGGCATCTCCGGCGCCATTCAACACCTCGCCGGAATGCGCACCTCTCGCGTGATCGTTGCGGTGAACAAGGACGCGGAAGCGCCCATTTTCCAACATGCCGCGTACGGCATCGTGGGCGACCTCTTCGAGGTGGCGCCGCTCCTTGAGCGCGAGTTCGCGAAGGCGCTGGCCTAACCGCCCCCAAGCACTGGTATAGTCGGGCGGTTGTCCGCTATGGTCGATAGCCTCCGTGAGCGCCGGTTGGAAGATGCCGTCGCGCGACTTTCCGTTTCCGCGGATTGGCAGGGCGTGATCCGTCTGGTCGAGGCGTGGGCCGGAGAAGGCGCGCCAACGCCGCGGGCCCGCCTCTACGAGGGGCGCGCGTTTTTGCGCTTGCGGCTCATGGACCGCGCGCTCATGCGTGCGCGTGAGGCGAACGACGCCCTTGGGGATGATCCCGATGCGCTCAGGCTGCTTGCGGAAGTCTACGTCGAGCGCGGATGGCCGTTGCGGGCGCGGAAGCCGCTCACGACGCTCCGATCGCTGCCCCCAACGGCGGCAATTCCGACGGCGGAGATCGATGCGCTTTGGGCGCGGTCCCACGCGGACCCGCCGCGTCCGGAAGCGGGCGCTCGCGACGCCGAACGGGAGGCAGATCCCCCCAAATTGCTTGCACTCGCTGAAGCGTTCCTCGCCACGGGCAGTTTTCTCCGCGGGACCGGGATTCTCGAACGCCTGAAGAAGTCCGATCCCGACCACCCGCGTGTACGCGAGTTGTTGTGGGGCATCGCTGGAGATTTCAGCTCGGGAGCGCCCTCGCTGGACGCGCTGCTGGCCGGGCCGGCGTTCATGCCGGTCGCGCCCACGGGCGATTTTCCGGACGATGCGGAGCACACGGAGAGCGTGCGTGACGGTCGCTTGCTGCCCGACGATTTTTCGGAGGAGGCACCAGACGAGACGGCCTTTCCAGCGCTCTTCAAGTATGGCGCTACGCCGCCGCCGGACGAGGCGGAAGAATCGTCGGCGGAGTCGGCAGAAGCCACGGTTGCCACCGGCATCGGAGCGCCGCCCGTCCTGCAGATTATTGCCGGGGGTGCCGGTGGGGACACCCAGATCATGCAAGTAATCGGTGGCGGAGAGGCCGACGGGCCGCTGCATCGACGCAGAGAGGCGGCGTCGAAAGAGCCGTTCAACCTCCGGCAGTGGCAGTCGGACATGGGCGTTCGGCCACGTGATTCCGACCTTGGCGATGCGGACGGTGATCGTTCGGACGTCACCGGAGGCGGGCGAATGGAGGAGGAAGATGAAAACGTCGTCCTCGTACACCGGGAATCTCCGGCTTCCGAGCCGCCGCGCGTGTTTTCTCGGCCCATCGAAGTCGTGGAAAAGCACCCGGTTCCGGTCGTTGCGCCACGCGCCGCCACGGTGAAGCCCGCTCCGCCCGCTCCGCTGATCGGTCGCGGATTTTTGTGGATCGTCGTCGTTATTTTCTTGGCGGCCACCATTTTCGGCGGCGTAATTCTCCTGAGTCGGTATGGCGGTCGAGCGTCTGCGGTTGCCGTGCGATTGGAGTTGCTGACCGCCCTCGCGTCGGGCGACTACCAAAATTTGTTGGAGGCCGAGAGCCGATTCGAGCAACGCGGAGACTCGTCCACCGTTCGCGCTGCCCTCGCCGAAACACGGCTCGTTCTATGGTCGGAATTCAACGGTGACCCGGCGCGCATTGACGCGGTCCACGGATTCTTGCAGGCGTCGAGCGGCCTGGATGTCCATCGCCTTGCGATGCTTCGGGCGGCCGAGTCGTACGCGCGTGGAGACGTCGTGGGGGCCGGTGCCGCGTTGGGGCGCGAAAGTGCGCGTGACGACGAGGAGCGGTTGCTCGTCTCGCGAATCGAGGACGCATCGGGCGATCGCGCCACCGCCGAGGCGCTGCTGGCGAAGCTGGCGAATCCGGATGCCCCGCGCTACCGCCTTGCGCTTGCGACGTTTCGCGCATCGGGCGGGCACATCGCCGATGCTCAGAGCGAGATTGACCGGGTGTTGCGCGCCCGTCCGGAGCACTTCGCGGCGCGCCTCCTGCAGATTGAATGGAAAGCGGGCACGCCGGCAGAGCGCGTCGCGGGCGCCGAATTCTACCTGCAGAACTATGAAAATCGAGGCCTTGCGCCTCGTTTCGAGGGGCGCGCGCATTTGGTCCGGGCCCGGGCTTACGCCGCCCTGGGGATGGCGGGCAAGGTGCGAGAGGCCACACAGGCAGGCCTCGCCCGTGACGGTGCAAATCCAGAATTGCTGTACTTAGACGCGGCGGATCTTGCGAACAAGCGCGAGTTGGTCGATGCAGCGGAGGAGTTGAGACGCATCGCGCAGGCCCGCCGAGGAGATGCTGGGGTGCGCGCTGCGCAGGTCACCGTTCTGCTCGATGTGGATCGAGTCGATGAAGCGGCGGCCGCTATCGACGGCTTTGACGGTCCCGTCGTTCCCGTGCTCCGGGTTCTGGTGAGCACGTGGGGCCGCGGCGAGCCGCCTCCGGTCACGCTGGATCCACCTGCCCTCGCCACGCCCCTCGGCGCTTGGGCCGGGGCTCTTCTGGCCGTGCAGCAGCAGGATTCTGGCGCGTGGGCTCGCGCAAATGCTGCGGCCGACGCGCTCGCGGCGTCCACCGACCCGTTCGAGCTTCGGCTCGCTCCAAGGGCGCGCACGCTTGTGGCAACGCTGGCGCCCGTAACCGACGCCGATCGCTTGGCGACGGCCGCCCGCGCCGCAGCGCCGGAAGACCCGTTCGTCCATCTCTTTTTGGGGCGCTGGTACGAGTCAACCGGCCGAAAGGCGCTGGCAGCGCAGCACTTCGACCGCGCGGCGTTGCTCGGCGCGCAGGCTGGCCTTGCGCTCTACGAAAAGGGCCGATTCTACAGGGACGCAGGTGATGATCTCGATCGCTCGGGCGTTGCTTGGCGAGATTACCTCGCGCTTGCACCGACAGGGCCACGAGCGAATCGCGTGAAGGATTCGCTCGGGGTAAGGTGAGGGGGAGAGTGTCTGCATGCGCCTGTCCATGAGCGTTCCCGCGATGAGCGTGCTCATGTTGCTCGCAGGCGCGTGCCGGCTCACAGAACCCGACGGCAAGGGGTTGGGCGGCGTGGCCGTGGACGACCGCGATGGGGATGGCGTTGCCGATCTTGACGATTGCGACCCGGACAATCCGGGCGTGTATGCCGGCGCGATCGATGGTTGTGACGGCGTCGACAACGACTGTGACACGGAGGTGGATGAAGACGTTGACGTGAAAAGCTGGTTCCGAGATCAGGACGGTGACCAATTCGGCGATCCGGATCAGGTGCGCGTCCAGTGCGGCCAGCCTAGCGCATACGCGGACGTGGCCGGTGACTGCGGTCCGGCGGACGCGTCGATTTTCCCCGGTGCGCCCGAGCATTGTGACGGTCTTGACCACGATTGTGACGGGCTGATCATGGAGGACAGTGCCGTTGACCTGTACCTTTGGTACCCGGATGCGGACGACGATGGGTTCGGCGCGCCCGATTTCGTCATCCACGCCTGCGAGTCTCCGGCGGGATTTGTGGGTAATTCGGAGGATTGCGATGACTTGCGGTCCGACGTCAGCCCCCGCGCCGCAGAGGTTTGCGATGACGATGACGTGGACGAGGATTGTGACGGTCTTGCGGACGAACTCGACACCTGGTGGGCAGGCGGAGCAGACTTCTACCCCGACTTCGATCACGATGGTTTTGGCGATGACGGAAGCGCGCCGGCGTGGCGATGCGAGGCGCCGTTCGGCCACGTGTCGAATTCAGCCGACTGCGCCGATGAGGTTCGCGCCATCCATCCCGGCGTGATCGAGCGATGCAACGGCTACGACGACAACTGCGATGAGGTTGTGGATGACGACGCGATCGACCGCACCGTGTGGTACGCGGATGCCGACGCCGACGGGTATGGGGACGCCGCGCGCGGCGCGGACGCCTGTGATCCGCCGGTCGGCTTCGTAGAGAGTGCCGACGACTGCAACGACCACAACGATACGATCCACCCAGGTGCGACGGAATCCGATTGCGACGGCGTCACGGATTACAATTGTGACGGCAGCTTCGGGGAAAGTGACGCGGACGCCGACGGGTACTCGGCGTGCGATGAGTGCAACGATGCCGACGCGGCTGTCTCGCCGGCAGCGGACGAGGTGTGCAACGGCGTTGATGATAATTGCGATGGTTCGACGGATGGTGCCGATGCGGCCGGTGTGTCGGTATTCTTCGTTGACGCGGACGGTGATGGGTACGGCGACGCGGGGAACACCCGCCTCGCATGCGCCGCGTCGGCGGGCCTGGTCGTCGATTCGTCTGATTGTGACGACACGGACAGTGCCGTTCACCCGGCCGCAGTCGAGGATTGCGTAACCGCGCACGACGACGACTGTGACGGCACGACAGACATTTCCTGGGCGTACAACTGCACGGCTTGGTACGAAGATATCGATGGTGACGGATTCGGCGATGCCAGCGATTGTCGGTGCGGCCCGGACGCGACCTACACGGTCGCCGACGGCGGAGACTGTGACGATTCTACCGAGTCGGTCAGTCCGGCGGTGACCGATCGTTGCGAAAATGGGGTCGACGACAACTGTGACGGCGTGGACGCGCCGTGCTCGCTGGCGGCCTCAGTTGCGTCCATTGAGGGCCAGGATGCGGGGGATCTGGCGGGTGCCGCCATGGCGGCGGCTGGTGACCTGAACGGAGACGGTTGGGACGACCTGATCATCGGCGCGCCGGGAAACTCGTACTCGGGCGTGAACGGCGGCGCAGCCTACATCGTTGCCGGGCCGATCGGCGGGCCGGTCGATCTTGCGGTGGCGACGGCCTTCCTGTACGCCGCGTACGGTGGAGATGGGGCCGGAAGCGCGGTGGCGGGCGGGGGCGACCTCGACGCGGACGGCGTGAACGACGTTCTGGTCGGGGCGCCGGACGCAGACTGGTTCGATCGGAACGCCGGCACGGTGGCGATTGTGCTCGGTCCGTTTGCCGGTTCCGTGAGTCTTGCATCCGCAGATGCCAGCATCAACGGCGAAAGCGGCTATGATCACGTCGGAACGGCACTTTCGTTAGGGAGCGATCTCGATGCGGACGGTAAGGCCGAGATTATCGCCGGAGCTCCAGGAAACGACGGGGGGGGCACGGAGGCGGGGGCGGTGTACATCTTCGAGAAACGCTTGGCTGGCATCGTGAGCGCGGAAACCGCCGGTGCGATCCTGACGGGCGATGCTGGGCAGCGATTTGGCAGTGCGCTCATTGCCGGCGGGGATCTCGACGGGGATGGTTTGGACGACCTCGTTGTGGGTGCCCCAAACGCGGACGGTGACGTGCCCGACGCCGGTGCCGCCTACGTCTTCTTCGGTCCGCTCACGGGCGCGCTTACGACGGCGTCTGCGGGCGGCGTTTGGCGCGGGGAAGCGCTCGACGACATGGCGGGTGCAGCGCTCGGCTACGCCGGGGATACCAACGGGGATGGACTCGGAGACATCGCGATCGGCGCACCGAGTTCGGATTCGGGCGCCTTGAATGCGGGGTCAGCGTACGTTGTTTTCGGACCCGCCAGCGGCGCGGACTCCCTCTCGCTCGCGGATCTTGTCATCCGTGGCGGCGCGGCGGACGACGCGTTGGGTACGGGCCTTGCGGGAGACGTTGACCATGACGTCGATGGGCGGATGGACGTGATCGCCGGGGCGCCGGGTCAGGATGAGCTGGGCGCAGATGCAGGTCAAACCTACGTTTTTTATGGAGGCCTCACGGGCGTCGTGGGCCCGTCCGACGCCAGCGTGAGCTGGCCCGGCGCGACAGCTGGAGATGGTCTCGGAACGGCCGTTTGCACGCCCGGTGATCTCGACGGGGATGGCTTCGGGAACATTCTGACGGCTGCGCCGTACGCGCTTGATTCAACCGCCGCAGCCAGCGGCGTCGCCTACTTGCTGTAGCCACGATAGCGGGCGAAAATGCTGGCCGTCTTTCTCCTCGGGTGCGCGGCGGACGAGATTGTCTGGGCGGTGAACCACGCCTCCGTCGTGCCATCGTCCACCGGATTCGATGGCACCCAGACCTGGGAGTTTTTTACCGCGGAATGGACGCCCGAACGTGGTGATCGTGGCTTTGTTTGTGCCCGAGTCCAGCGCCTGACGGGCAGCGTTGCCGCCGCTCCTGCGTGCGAAGCGTGCGATCATGTCTACACCGTTCTCGTCGATGATCTTGATTCCGACTGCAAAGGTGACGCACAGAACGATAATTCGTTCACGACGCCCGTGGCGATCGGAGTCGGGGACGTTTCCGACGAACTAGCCGCGGACACGCCGCACCCCGACCGCTCGATGGGCTGGTACTTTTCGACCGATGGCGTCGAAATGCCGGCGTTCGGCTGGGCATGGGATGAGGCGCTGGACACCGACGGAACTCCCGGCCCACCGGGATTCGCCGCAGACCGCCCCTACACCCTTTGGCCAGCAAGCGCTTGGCAACTCTGATATGGGCCGGCTACGATTAGGCTGTCGCCAAGGGTCGGGGCCGATCGGGGTGACAATGCGCTACCTTCCACGGCTGCTGTGCTGCTCCCTTCTGGGCGCGTGTAGTGACTTGTCGTTGAACGCCAAAGGGGCGGCTGAAGACGCCGGAACGAACGAGACGGGCCACGGGGCCGACATGGACACGGCCACGGATTCTGCGGTGGACGCGTCGTGGTACGCGCCCGCGGCCGCGCTCAGCGTCGTCGATGGCGCGGCGGTTACTGCCGACGCGGCGGTGCGTTTGCGGCTCGCCGACGCCGACCGAACCGACCTCGAATGCGATCTCGTGCTTCCGGTAGACGATCTTGTCGTAACGACGTCGCCTGCGGCCGCGATCGCCTTCTGGTGGGAACTCGCGATTTCGATCGCCGGTGCGAGTGAATGTGCTCGTATGTCACTCCCGGTGCAGATCGGCCTCGGCATCGGTCCGTTGGACCCCGAAGTCCGCGCGCGCCTCGGCACGGTCGGCCGGGAGGACGAGGCCGACGGCATGTACGGTGCGTTCGCTCGGATCGACGGCGGCGAAGTCATCGCCATCGGGTACGCCGCGCCAGAGGACACCTCGTTGGAGGCCACGGATCCGCCGGTGGATGGCGACTACGAACTCGAACCCGTGTTCCTCCTCCCCGCTCCGGATTGAGGCGTTGGGAATACCGCGGGCGATCCGCCGGTTGTTTAACTGCCGGGTGGAGCGAGTGCTGTTTCTCCGGTGGCCCCCGCTCCCTGTTGAGCGGTCGTAGCGGCCTCGCTCCACCCCCTTTTACCGCGTTGCTCCCGGTCGAACGGGATTCTGGCGTGTCGCGACGTACACGCCGACGAAACTCATCGCGCCGGTGAGCAGGGTCCACAACGTGAGCCGCTCGCCGAGGAATGGAACGGCAAGAACGGCAGTAATTACGGGTTGAACGTAGATGAATAGCGCGACTACCGAAGCGGGCAAGCGGCGAAGCGCCACAAGGTTGAGCCAATACGTCGCAATGGTCGGTCCGCCGACGATGAACGCGATGGCGAGCCACTCCTCGCGCGTGTGTCCAGCCATTGCCGGCCATCCCGCGACCGGCAGCACCATCGGAAGACCCCAGGTAAAGAACCAGGCGATCGCGGTCAGCGGACCATGACGAATGAGAATATCGCGGGAAAGAACAAGGTAGATTCCGTAGACGGCGGCGTTTGCGAGCACCATCGCGTCGCCGAGTAGCGTGGCGGTGCCGCCCAAATCCCGCCCGGTGATGAGCAGGGCGGCGCCCAACCCGGCCACGCCCATGCCAAAAAGCCGGCGTGTCGTAAGTCGTTCTCGACCGAGGATCGCCGATGCGGCCATCGTTGCAATCGGAACCGTCGTGACCAGCAGCGCGGCGTGCATCGCGCTGGTGCGCTCGAGTCCATACAGAAATAACAGCTGGTTCGAGGCGATTCCCAAGGCCGCGCAGAGCACGAATTTCGGTTGCTCGCGCCATGGAACGGGGGCTTCGCGCCGCAGCAGCCGCAACGCCTGAAAAAAGATGGCCCCGCCGGCGATTCGGAGGACGCTCACTCCACCCGCTCCAAACGACGGGAACGCCAATTTCGCCACGACGGGAAATGCGCCAAAAAGCAGCTGGACAAACAGTAGAGCGGCAACCGTGCCGGTGGTTACGCTGGGTTGGCGATGATCCTTGTCCATCGGGCGCTGCGTGCGTAGCGTGCTCCGCATCGATGGGAAAGAGGCGGTCGCGGATGGCGGGGGTGCGGAAGTGGGCGATCTCAAGAACGAATTGGTGTGGTCGTACTCGCGGTCGCGGGCGTTTTACGGGTGTCCACGCGCGTATTGGCTCCAGTACTACGGTTCGTGGGGCGGATGGGACGCGGCAGCCCCCCCCGAAACACGCGCCGCGTACCTGCAGAAGAAGCTGACGTCGCGGGCGATGTGGATCGGCACGCGCGTGCACAGCGTGGCCGAAGGTGTGCTGAAGGATGCACTTGCCGGGCGCGCTCTACCGACGGTGGACGTAGCGAAAGCGCGCGTTCGCGGCGTTGCAGCGGCGGACATCGCAGGCTCCGCGTCCGGCGCGTGGTTGCAGCGTCCGGCGCGCCGAACCGGGTTCGGCGAACATTACTACGGGGAGTCCGTCGACGACGCCGAATGGGAAGCGGCAATCGCCGAGATCGAGCGTCAGGTGAGCGTATTGTTCGGGCATCGAATCTTCCGCCGACTGCTGGCCGTCGGCCCCCGCGTTCGGCAGGTTGAGGTTCTTCAGCGGTTCCGCGTGGACGACGCGGAAGTGTATGTGGCGCTCGATGTGCTCGTCGAAGACGGAAAGGGCGGCGTCACGATTATCGACTGGAAGACGGGTTCGGCGCATGCGATGGAGGAGATCGCGGCGCAGCTGGGGGTCTATGGCCTCTACGTGACGCAGGAATTGGGCGTGCCGGACGATCAGGTCACGGCGATGCACGTGAACACCCGGTATGGCACGGAAACGACCCATCGTGTGGATGCGGTCGCAATCGCGTCGGCGCGCTCGCTGATTGCGTCGTCGATCGCGGCGATGCGTGAAAAACTCAGCGATATACTGGAAAATAAGGCAGATCGCGAAGCCTTCCCGTGTGTTCCCCTGGGGGATGCCGCGTGCGCCCGGTGCTCGTTCCGCCGGACGTGCGAGCGAGAATAATTAGGGGCGGACATTTTTTGGCACACATGATGGGCTGAAGTTCAGTAGAACAGATGCACACCAGGGTCGCGCATGATTTCATCCTTTCGTCTCACCCCCATTCACCCGGCGGGGGGATTTGGGGAGCACGTGTCTCGACTGGGCGGCCGCTGCTTCCTTGCGCGCGGCCCGGGCGGCCCTGCGGAAGGTGACGTGCTCGTGACGCTGCCCGCCGAGTCCGGTGGTCGTTGTGTGATCGTGCCGAAGGGCATGGGCAGTGCAGTGGTGGCCAATGGCGTTGCGGGTGGTTGGGTGGCGGCGGGCAGCGGTTCGACCTTCGGGCCCGCTCGCTGGGCCAGCGTGGGCAGCGTGGCGGCCTGGGTGCGCTCCGTTCGCCTTCCCGTAGGTCCGAACGGCGCCGTCGGTGCGCGTGAGCGGCCGATCGCCGAGGATGGAGGTTGGATCGTCATTCGCCCGGTGGGCGTGGCATGGGCCGAGGCGCGCCGCGCGGATCCGTCCGCGGGCCGCGGTGCCGTTGTCGTTCTGGACCGGTGGGTGCGCGCGGTTTCGCCTGTCGCGCGGGCGTGTGGCGTCGCCGTCGGGATGTCCGCAGCGCAGGCGTCCGCACGGTGCGCTGCGGTCCGCTTCATTCAGCCGCCCCCCCGTGGCGATTCGTGGGAGCGGATGACCGATGTCCTCGAGGTTGAACTCGCGGGCGTCACGAGAAGCGGAGCGGGGTTCGTGGCGCGCGCCGGGGGGGCGCGGGGGGCCGCCGCGCTCGCGCTGGCCGAACGGATTGCGCACCGGCTGTGGCAGTCGGTGGGCGTCGAGGCGCGCATTGCCGTGGCGGGTTCGGCGGCGGAGGCGCGTGCGCTCGTTGCGGTTCTCGAACCGAATCAAGTGGCGGTGGCGCCGCACGGTGGCGCGCCCGTTTGGTCCGTCCACACGAGGGGCGGTGCGTGGTCACGTTCGGCCCGGTCGGCATCGTGGCGTGGTCCGAGTCTCCCGGACGTGGAAGGCATCGTTGCCTTGTGCCGATCGATCGCCCCGTCGGCATCCGGTCCGCTTCGTTTGACGCTCGACACCGGGAATCGGCGTCACATCATCGACGTCCCGGCCGGGCCGCTTGCCGCGGCGGCGCGCGTGGAATCCGCCGTGCGGGAGTGTGCGTTGGGCGTCGGTCCGATCTCGGCGGTGCGGATGCGCGCGCTGGTGACCCGCGGAGAACGACGCGTTGCGCCACATGGGCGCGTGCAGCTTCCCCTCCTGCCTGCAGCGCGGTAAGGGCGGTGGGTGCACGTCCTTCGGTCATTGCCGTTCGCGTTTGTGGGCGTGGTTCACATTCGACCGCTCCCGGCGGGTCCCGTCGCAACGGCGGGGTTTGTCGATGCGCGTGCGCGGGCGCTTGCCGATGCGGCGGCGTTGGTCCAGGGGGGCGCCGACGCCCTGATCCTGGAGAATTTCGGGGACGCTCCGTTTCCGTCGGGCGCCGTGGATCCGCATGTCGTGGCGTTCGTTGCGATCCTTGCGTCGGAAATTCGGCAGCGCCACCCAACGGTGCGTGTGGGCATCAACCTACTGCGGAACGACGCGCGCGGAGCCATCGGCGCTGCCGCCGCCAGCGGGGCTCACTTTGTACGCGTCAACATCCACACCGGGGCAATGGTGACGGATCAAGGGCTGATCCAAGGTGACGCGCACCGGACGCTTCGCTACCGTCGCGAGTTGGAGGCCGGCGCCGTCGGCATTGCGGCCGATGTGTTTGTGAAACACGCAGTTCCGCTGGGCCAGCCCGACGTCGGTGCTGTTGCGGCGGACACCTTCCGAAGGGGCGGCGCGGATGTGCTCATCGTGACCGGTGAGGGCACGGGTCGCCCGGCCGATGCGGCTCGCGTGGCTGTCGTGCGCGCTGCCGTTCCGGAGGCGAAGGTGTGGGTGGGGAGCGGCGTTACCGTGGCGTCGGCGCTGATGTGGCGGCAAGCCGCCCACGGCGCCATCGTGGGCACGGCGCTGCACCACGACGAGGACGTCGGCGCGCCGATAGACCCGAATCGCGTCCGGTCCATGGCGGAGGCGTTTCAACGATTCTGAGCGTCGTTGCTGGTGTTACGGCCACGCGCGGAACGGTTCCCGGCACGGACCTTCCAGCGCGGAGTGCTTTCCGGCGATGCGCGACGACCATGGGCCCGTCGGTGCGGTGGGCTCCCCGGAGAGGATCAAGGCGGCGGCCATCAGGTCGCCGCCGCCCGCCGGGGCCAGGGTTCGGGCAACGTCTCGATGGCCGTACGCGGCCCCCCACCATGCGGTGCGCCCGATGTCGTCGGGGGCGGCGGCACCCTCGTTCAGTGCCCGGATCGCCGGCTCCGCTTCCCCCGCGGCGGCCAGCAAATCGGCATGCAGGAAGGAAAGATCGCGTGCCAGCACGTCCTGATCCGCGACGGAAAGCGCCGTTGCCTTCGTGCGCAGTTCGTTGGCCCGTGCGAGTTCCCCGCGGCGAAGGGCCGCCGCGCTGGCCTCCAACAGAAACAGCGCGGTTGTGGATTCGGCATGGAGCAGCACGGCGTCCCGCGGGGGGCGGTCCGTTCTCCGCGGCGCTGAGCATGCCGTGACGGCCCGAAGTTCGCCCTCTGCCTCGATGACCACGCCCTGTGGCGTGCGCCATACACGGACTGGAATGCCGCTGGCAACGCTGAGAATCCCCGTCGCGAACGCTGCGGTTCCGGGAGTGCCGCCGCCGCCGCGAAGGGTGGCGTGGAGGTCGCCGCGCCGGCTGCCGCGAACCGCCGCGCCGTCCCGCGCGGCGTGGGCGCTCGCATTCAGGAGGCGCGTGACACGTACGCTTCCCCCAACCTCGCTGATCCAGGCGGCTATCTGCGCGAACTCGATGCGGAGGTGGTTGGCGGCATCGCCGTCTACGACGAGGTCGAGAATGTCGTTTGCAACGGGAATGTGAGCGGCGGGCGGCGGGGGCGACTCGTTGCGCGAGGCGGCCAACCCGCGCGCCAGGGCTGCGATGCGGGCGTCGCAGGTGTCGACGCAGGCGACACCGTACGCAGCTGTGGTCTGCCCGGGGAACCCGCGGAATCGGCCGCGCCTCACCTCAGTTGCGTCCAGCCCTAGCCCAGCGAGCACCATCGCCCGGCTTCTCGGGTCGAGGTGGCTGCCAAATGCCGCCAGCGCCTCGCTGACCTCGACGGCCGTGTCCGGCTCGCCGCGCGCAAACAAGGCAAACAACCCGCTGTCGGTGATGCCATGGGGGCCGAGCCGCCGCACCAGGTCGTCCGCATCCGCACCGCCTGGCGCTCCGTCCAGCACCGCGAGCACGTCGCGCCGGAACGCCGGGTCGCTCGGTGTTCCGGAAAGCAGCGCAGCGCGGACGCCAACCGTGCTCGCCCCGGACGCCGCCAGTTCCCGGAGCGCCATCAGCCGCGCCGGGGCCGGATAGCTCCGTGTGCGCGCGACGCGTTCCAGCATCCACCTCGTCCGGCGGCCCTGCACCAATGACGTGTCGCACGCAGCCGATGCCCCTCGCACCAACCCGGACCAGCGGCGGACCGGCGACGCACAGTCCGGTTCTGCGGCCGTGGCCCGCAGCCCCGCCAGCACGACGCGTCCGGTGATGGGCCAGGCGAACGGCGTGATTGCAACGGCAATCAGACCGGCGAACGTGCCGATCAACAAAAGAAGGTGACGTGCCGAAAACCAGGTGCGGGCGCAACAGACGGTGGTCAGTACAGGTCGAACAGGACTCGTGGGAACAGGCATGGTGCCACGTGTCCACTGCGTCCGCACACTGGCGATTCGGACAATTCGGTTGGAGGAAGGCGGGAGCTCGCGTCCGTAGGGACGCGAGCCTGCAAGGAAGGAGCGGGGAGGGCACGGAGCGGGCGAAGCCGTCCGTGGCAAGAAGGTACCGCGCCCACCGATTCGGGTCAACGGTGATCGAGTCGAAAAGTTGACCTGCTACGCCGGAAGTTTGTCTTATCAGTAGACGTGTCAATAGCTATGGATAACTCCACCTAAATAGCATAAAACGGTCATAAAACCAATGGAATATGAGTCTCTCGCGCTGCGGAAAACCAGCGGAAGGGTGGGCCAAAAGAACGTCGTCCGTGCGGAAACGTTCGGAGACCTGTGGAAAAGCACCGGGACGCCGATCATGCGATACCGTATCGCGAATGGTGTGGCCTAGCCGACTCCTCGGGAACCCGTTTCGCCTTGACGCGCGCATGCTGGCGCGCGGCATCCGCCGCGGGGGGGAGTCCTATTCCATCCAGTGCTTTCGCCATCTTGGTGAGCGAGGTGACGTCGGCGTGCTTCCGTTCCTGCTCCCGTTTCTGACGGCGGAACGCGCGGCCACACGTCGGGCCGCCGCCGCGTGCGTCGGAAACCTCGGGTTGCCGGGCGGGGCGGAATCCTTGTTGCGCGGCATGCGGGCGGAACGCACGGACACCGGGATGCTCGCGTTCGCGGTTGCGGCCGTGCGCTGCGGGGCGGATCCGGTGCCGCTGGAGGGGGCCCTGGTTCGCCACGACGCCCGCAGCGTGATGACCGACGGTGGGCTGCGGGCGCCGGGCGCCGCGGCGGCGGTGACACCACTCGCCGCGCTCTTCTGGAGCACCCTGGGAGACGGGGCGGCCGACGTGCGGCAGGTTGTCCCCCGGCCTGCGCTTCGGCAGCGCCGCCTCGCCGCCTGCGCAAACGTCCCAGACCCGTCCTCGGGGGTAGAGCCGGAAGCCGGAGGCATTCTGGCGTTGGCCCTCCTCCAGCACCCCGACGATACGCGCTTGCTTTTGGAGGCGGAGCGCGATCTCGGACGGCGCGCCGCCCACACCCGATTACTGGCGCTGGGTCGAACCGGGGATCCATTGGTGATACCCACGTTACTCGCGGCCCTACGGGCCCGGGACGTCGACCCTGCGCGAGGATTCACCCAGCGCAGGCTGGCCGCGCTGGGGCTCGGCGTGGTGGGTCTTCGCGAGACCACACCGCCGCTCCTGGCGGCCATCTCTGACGAGAAGCACGATTTCGAGGGCCGACCGGGCGCCGGCCTCGGAATTCAGTTTCCGGTCCGTAGCGCGATCTACTGGGCGCTCGGCGAGATCGCCGATGAGCGAGCCATCTCCGCGCTCGTCGCGGTGCTCGACGATACCCACGGCTCCGCGTTCGGCGGTTTCTACCTGCCGGCGATGGACGCGCTGATCAAAATCGGTGTGGCTGCCGTGCCCGCGCTCCGCCGCGTCGCTGCGCACGGCTCCGACGTGGCGCGGGCCAACGCTTCGGGCGCGCTCGCCGCGATCGAAACGGCCCGCCCGTGTTGAGCGATCGCCGTTACCAGCACGGCGTCGAGCTTTTTCAGGAGACGGCGTTTTTCGAAGCCCATGAGGTCATCGAGGCCCTTTGGCGCGAAACTCCGCATGGCGATGTTCGCCTTTTTCTCCAAGGGTTGATTCAAATGGCGGTCAGTCTTGAGCACTGGCGCCGGGGCAATCCACGGGGCGCGGCGGGGCAGCGGGCCAAGGCGCGTGAGAAACTTGTGCCGCTGCCGAGCCCATTCGAGGGCCTCGAACTCACGCAGCTGCTGGCAGACATCGAGGCGTTTTACGAAGCCGAAACCGTGGCGGGTCCGACGCCGACGACAGCGTGGCCGCGTCCGCGGTGGTCGGGTCCGGGAAGCGGACTCGCGCAGCGAGGCCCCTGAAAACGCCCGCCCCCAACAGGTGGCCCCATCCGCCGTTCAGATCGCCTCGCTGCCCGAACTCGCCCCTTCGTATCCCACGGGTGATCCGCCTACACTTGATGTCGCGTCGGTGCCGCCGGCGCCGCCGACGGGCGTACCCTCGGGCGACTGCACGCGGGCGATGCCGCCGCGCGAAACCATGACCCGCCACATGTCGGTGCGGCCGTGCGCCCGCGCTTTTTTGTTGACGAAGTCGAAGCAGATGTAGCCGTCCGCTGCGCCGTCGTCATCGATGTCACAGGCAAAGTCGGTTGCCGGATTTTGCATCCACCCGCGTGGTGAAAAAACAAGCGTGTTCGATTCACCGCCGACGCCGTCGATCGTGCCATCAAACGTGTTGTCGAGGCTGACGCCGGTCAACGAATGTTCGGAGCCCTCCGAAAAATCGATCGTGCCTTCCCAGGTCAGCGAGTCCGAGCCGTCCATGTCTGCGGGTAGCGTGTCCCAACTGCTGCTTCCGGTAGACGCATCGCCCTTCTGCACGCGGTACGCCCCTACGGAGTCCAGACCTCCATACGCGTCGATATCGGTATCCCAAGCGTCGAGGATGATGCGAACCTGAACGCTCTCTGCGACAGCCCGCATGCGCGCCCCGTTGACGTGTTCTGCGAATTCAAGCGCGGCTCGTCGGGTGCGCCATCCCGGCACGGCATCCTGCATGATCGCGACACCGAGGACGGACAAAACGCCGATAACAGCCACGGTAATTGCCATTTCGATCAGCGAGAAGCCGGCGCGTGAGGCACGGGGTTTGAGGCGCATGAACAGAAGTATACGCCTATTTCGCGGTCAGCAGCTCGCGGATGCGAGCCGCCCCGACGCCCCGTAGCGCATCCCCCTTGTTTCCGCGCAATTTCACGAGGATACGTTCGGGATCCGCGTCCTCCTGTTTGAGGGATCGATACGCCTTGTCGGACAACTCGAGCGCGTCGAAGCGGGCTTTGACGAGCGCCCACGCTCGCCGCGCCCGATCCCGAATGAAGTCCTCTTTATTCTTGAGAAGTTCGGCCGCCTCGCGCGTGCGGCCGGCGTCCTTCAGCTCCCGCGATCGTCGGTCGGAACGCTGGGTCAATTGCCCCATCGTCGCGGCCGGC
This sequence comes from Klebsiella pneumoniae, assembly GCA_945861635.1. GTDB lineage: Bacteria > Myxococcota_A > UBA796 > UBA796 > SXON01 > CAMAWH01. The sequence goes on from CAMAWH010000008.1 coordinate 69,651, forward strand.
GGCACCTCCGCGCCGAGCCTCCGCATGCATGCGATCCAGTCGCTTTTCAGCGGGTCAGGCAAGCTATCAAGCGCCGACTCGCTCACGACGGGAGCGTCCCTGGCGACCAGAGGCGGTGCCGTTCGTTTTTCCGCGGCGTCCGCGGCAGGGCCGAGGGCGGTTTTGAGAGCGTCCTTGAGCGCGTTCACGTTGCATCCTGACGGGACTCGGTTAGCGGGCCCGGCCGCCCGGGATCCCCCTGAGCGGGTCGTTACGGCCCACGACTTCCTCGTCGAACCCCCGTAACGAACTCCCTCGTCTCGCACCCCAAGGAGCCATACAAATGGCACGCTATCGTGGACCCCGGCTGAAATTGTGCCGGCAGGTGGGCGTGGTGCTTCCCGGATTGACGAACGTCGCGGTTCTGAATCGCCCGTTCCCACCCGGACAGCACGGCACACGTCGCAAGGGCAAACAATCAGACTACAAGGAACGTTTGGTCGAGAAGCAGAAGCTTCGCTTCCACTACGGTATTCTTGAAAAGCAGTTCCGCCGCTACGTGGCCGAGGCGTCGCGTCGGAAGGGTCCGACCGGCCGCATCCTCATCACCCTGCTCGAGTCGCGACTCGACAACGTCATCTGGCGTCTTGGCCTCGCGGCCACGATTCCCGGGGCGCGTCAGCTCGTCGTTCACGGCCACATCACCATCGACGGCGTTCGTACCGACCGTCCGAGCTTCTCCGTGAAGCCCGGCGTCATCGTTGCGATTCACCCGAAGAGCAGGACCAAGCCGTTCATTGCGGCGGCACTCGATTCTGCGGCGGCGCGGATTCGTCCGGGCTACCTCGAGTTCGATCCTGCCAACGCGGCGGGCAAGATGGTCGTGAGCCCCGAACGTGAGGACCTTCCGTTCGATTGCAACCCGCAGGCTATTGTCGAATTCTACAGCCAACAGCTGTAGTTCTCGGCCATCGCCCGATTCAGCGCCGCTCCCTTCGGGGGGCGGCGTTTCCTTTTGGCCTAGTCCGGTTCGTCCGCCGCATCCAGCGCCGCGACGACATGCAGCTCGTCCGTCGCTTTCCGCCCGGTCTGGTCCGTGACGTCCATCCGGAGGGTCAGCCCCTTTCCGGCGAGCAGCTCGGGCGGCGTGTCGGCATCTCCGGACGCGAGCGTAGTCACGTCGAGGTACCCATACATTCCAGGATAGTACGCCGAACATTCGTCTGATCGCACCATCTGGACGTAGTATCGATTCCACGACACCAGCGTGGCCGTCTCATCGACGGTGATCGAGTAGACGATCTCGATGATGTCGTCGGTATTCGCGGCGAGCGCGCTTGCAAGCACATGCCAGCCGCCTTGCGGACCGTGGATCATGGTAGCAGCGCTGTCGTCCTCGACAGGGGCGTAAATTCGTCGGCCATCCTCCTGACTCACGGTGCCGCCCACCGTGATCGCCGCTGCATCGCAGAAGCACCCATCGATGCAGAGATCCTCGGCGGTATCCGCGGACGTGTCGTGGCTCGAACCCTCGTGCCACCACGGCAACCCTCCAGTGCACGCGAGGAGCGAGGCGAGCAGCACGCCTACAGCGTACCCGCTTTTTTCTGCGCGCTATCGCAAACCAGCCTCGTGACGCCCGGGAGGAGGCGCGCGGCGAGCGTCGTGGACCATCCATCGAAACCGGGGACGATTTCGTACGTGCCGGAGGCCATGCCTTGCAACATCGCCTCCGCTACGGCGTCGGCGCTCATCGTCTTGACCTTGCCCTCGATGGCGTGGGTTTCTCTGGGCTTGGTCCTGTTTTCTTCGATCAACCCCGGCGTATCCGTGTTTGGGGGCAGGCAAACGCTGACTTTGACGCCGTGCGGCCACAGTTCGGCGCGAAGGCACTGCGAGAACCCGACGACCGCGAACTTACTTGCGGCATAAGCTGAATATCCGTAGATTCCGAGCACGCCGAGCATCGATGCGACGTTCAAGATGTGGCCGCCGTTTCGGGCGATGAGGTGTGGAACGACCGCGCGACAGAGGTGCACGGTCCCGAAATAGTTGAGGTCCATCATCTCGTGGAAATGCCGGTCTTCAAGCTCCACGAACCGGCCTGGGCGCGCGGCGCCGGCGTTGTTGATCAGCATGTCCGCCGGGTGGCGGGCCAGGTGGGCGGCGAGCTTCTCTCGCACCTCCGGCGAATTCGTCACATCGAGGGCGAGTATGTGGGCGCGATCGCCCAGGGTGGAAGCGGCTGCAGCGAGTTTGTCCGCCCCCCGGGCGATCAACGTGACGGACCCGCCATTTGCGACGATAAGGCGCGAGGCGGAAAGGCCGATGCCGGTGGACGCGCCGGTGACGAGCACGTGCTTGCCACGGAAATACTCGGGGAGGGTGGACATGCGGCGCGGCTAACGCGTGGGGGGTGATGTCGGCGAGTAGACGGATCGGCGTTCGGAGCGCGCCCACGCAACCAGGGTCAATCCCGCGGCGAATGCCGCATCGACCGCCAGCGTCGTCGGCGCGCCGAATGCGACGACGCACCCGACGCCCGCCGCAACCGCCTTCTGGACGATTTCGAATCCCGCGCGACTGGAGACGACCAATCCCAGCCCGATAAACCCAGTGTCGGCGCGCAACCTCGCGCCAAACGTCTTGTCGACAGCATTGTGCCGACCTACGTCCTCGCGAGCGTCAAACAGTGTCCCGCTTACGTCGAAAAGGGCGGCGCCGTGCAGGCCGCCGCTGCTCGCGAACCCGGCCTGCATCGCCGCGAGCGCATCGGGCAAGCCGCTCAGGATGGCAGACGACGGAAGCCACCCGGCCACGGCACCGCCCCGCCGGATGCGATCGATGCTGGCTTTCCCGCAGATTCCGCACGAGCTGCTCGCGTAGAACGCCCGATCGGCCGACCGCGCACGGCCGGCCGGGACGCCTTCGGCCAAACGCACGTCCACCGTGTTTTCGCCCACGACGGCCATCGCGCGGATGTCGTCCCATCCGTCCACCACCCCCTCGGTCAGCAGGAATCCAGCCGCGAGGTCGAGGTCGTCACCCGGCGTCCGCATTGTGACGGCGGCTGCGATGCCTTCCACGCGAATCTCAAGTGGCTCCTCGACCGCGACGTCATCCTTCCCCATGCCGCCGGGTTCGCGCCGGACCGCGATGCGCCGGGTTTTCACGCGCGCTCGATCCATACGACCGCGTTGTAGTCCGGCTCCTCACTGCGGGGATCGATGCGGGTTCCGATGACCACGTTGCATTCCGGCCAGTACGCCTGCACGACGCCGGGCCGAATCTGCTCCTCTCGCACGACGACGTCCATGCTGCCGGTCTCGTTGCGCAACCGCGCGCGGTCGCCGGACTTCAGGCCGAGCACGCACAGGTCGGCCGCGTTCATCAAACAATCGGTCCTTCCGCGACCGCCCTGCACGGGGTCGTGGTCCTTGATAACGATGCTGTTGAATTGTTTTCCGCGACGCGTCGTCAGGTAGAAAGCCCCTTCCGGAACCTCAATCTTCACGGGATGCACAACCGTAAATCGGGCCTTGCCATCCGGCGTGGAAAATATGCCATCCGCAAACAAACGTTCGCCACCCCATTGGATCCAGTCACCCGCTTTCGCGAGGTTTTCGATACCTGCGTACAGTGGAATCACCGCACCCATTTCCCGCCGAATATCTCCCGCGTCCACCCAGCCCAGAGCACCCGATTTCTCAGGAAACGCCGCCGCAGCCACTGCGGCCGGGATCTCCCACTCCGGACGACATTCTCCCACCTGCGGGTGCCCCGGAATCTCCGGCGAAAACCGAATTCGACGCTCGGTCGAGGTGCTGGTGCCGCCGCCACGCTGTTCGTACCGTGTCTGCGCGGGTAAAACGAGTATCGTTTCGCCCGCCTCGATGACCGTCGAAGTGTTGAATACAATATCCTGATGAATGCGAAACGCGGTGCGCGCATATGCGGAACGCAGTTTCTCAGGCTCCGGTAGTACCGCCAGGAGGTTTCCCCCGAGGTTGTAGAGAAAGTCGATGTTTCCCCTTGCCATCGCGTCGACCATCGGGATGGTGGTCTTGCCACGGTGCCGAGGGAGGGCGTGGCCCCACACGGCCTCGAAATGAGCAATATTTTCCTCCGTCGTCGGCACGCCTCCAGGTAGGATCGTGGGACCAACGCCACATTCCCCGCCACCCTGGACGCCGGAATGCCCGCGAATGGGAATTACGCCAGTCTTCTCTCGCCCAAACGCCCCGCGCGCCAGGTGCAGATTGACGACTGCCTCGACATTTTCCGTGCCAAAACGATGTTGGGTCAGGCCCATGGACCACACACTCACCATCGTTTGGGCGCGCCCGATCAATTCCGCCAGCCACTCGATGCGTGTCTGCGGAACACCCGAGACGGCGACGATTTCCGACCAATCCGCGGCGTTCGCTTGCGTTTCCACGTCCGCCCACCCGAGGGCGTGGCCGGCGATCCACTCCCGGTCGACCTCCCCACGTGCGATCAGCGCCTTGAGCACCCCGAGGCACACGGCGATGTCGCCCCCCACGTTGACCTGAATGAAATCGTCCATCAGGCGCGTGCCAAATACTGCCGAAATCGGCATTGACGGAACCCAGTAATTTTCGAGTCCCTTTTCTCGAACGGGATTGATGACGACGATCCGCGTTCCCGCGTCCTTGGCGTGGGCGAGGTATTTCATCGTCACCGGTTGGTTGTTCGCAATATCCGTTCCCCACAACAACAACAGGTCCGTGCCAATCATGTCTTTCAGCGAGCATGTCGGGGCGCCGACGCCAATCGTTGCCTTCAGGCCGGAAACGCTTGCCTGGTGGCAGAGGCGCGCACACAAATCAACGTTGTTTGTTCCCGCGAGCCGCGCCGCCTTGGTGAACGCGTAGTACACCTCATTCGTGATCCCGCGGCTGGTCGCAAACCAGGCCTGCCGCTCGGGTGCCGTTTCTCGCAGCGCCCGGCCCGCGATGGCGAGCGCCTCCTCCCACGAAATACGCTGGAATCCACGGTCACCTGATCGGTGGATGAACGGAAATGGAATCCGTCCGAGTGCCTGCAATTCACGATTGTTCATGCGCCGAAGTTGGGCAATGTCGCCGACGGCGGCTTCGTCAAACGCCGGCATGGTGTTGAGGCGGAGCAGCTTCAGGCGCGTCGTGCAGAGGTGCAACCCATCCGTCACGTCGTCGCGCAGACCGCGCGGACCCAGGGAACAGCCATCGCACACGCCCTGCGTGAGGATGCGGTAGGCAAAGGGCAGAGCATCTCGATTTTCCCACGCCACCTCAATCGATTCCAGAATGTGATGCGGCTTCTGGCGGCCCAGGCCGAATGGCACGAGAGACGCGACGCCGGCTTCGCCACGTATGGGAGGGAGGGGCATATGCGCGCTGTATGCTCGCCGGCGGGTGGCCGCATGCGGGGTTCGTGCTTACCGCTTGGCGCCCCCCCCGATCCCTTCCCGTGATCCCATGACGCCCCTCGACGACCTTTTGCGCAAACGGCTTGGCTATCCGGGTTTTCGGGCCGGGCAGAAGGAGATCGTAGAGCACGTGGTTGGATCCGGTGACGCGCTCGTTGTGATGCCGACGGGGGCCGGAAAGTCGTTGTGTTATCAACTCCCGGCACTGGCGCTTGGGGGCGTTGGCATCGTCGTAAGCCCGCTGATCGCGCTCATGAAGGATCAGGTCGATGGGCTCGTAGCAAGAGGGGTCCGAGCCACGCTGATCAACAGCTCGCTCTCCATCGAGGAACGTCGGCAGCGGATGGCGGAGGTGGTGGCGGGGAAATGGGAGATTCTATTCGTTGCCCCGGAACGGTTCACCCCGCGATTCATCGCGGAGATCCGACAGGTCGATCTTCGGTTGTTCGCGGTGGACGAAGCACACTGTCTGTCGCAGTGGGGACACGATTTTCGTCCGGACTATCTTCGCCTTGGTGCCGTGCGCCGTGAGTTGGGCTGTCCGCGGACGATCGCATTGACGGCCACCGCCACCCGGGAGGTTCAGGAAGATATCGCGGACACGTTGGGGATCCCAGACTGCAGGCGATTTATTCTCGGCTTCGACCGTACCAATCTTCGCCTCGAAGTCATCGAGGTGAAGGGGCCTCGCGAAAAGGATCAAATTCTTCCAAGTATTGTCGCGGCCGGTACGACGCTTGTTTATGCGGCGACCCGAAAAAATGTCGAGCGAGCTGTGGGGGTAATTCCAGGGGCCACCGCCTACCACGGTGGGTTGGAAATGGACGAACGGACCCGCGTGCAGGACGACTTCATGCGTGGCAAAGTGCGCACTGTCGTTGCGACCAATGCGTTCGGGATGGGCGTCGACAAGGATGACGTGCGGGCCGTGATTCACTACGACCTTCCCGGCAGTATCGAGGCCTATTATCAGGAGATCGGGCGCGCCGGCCGCGATGGAAAGTCCTCTCGCATCGTACTGTTGTGGAGAGAGGAAGATCGGCGAACGCAAGAATTTTTCATCCATTCTTCTCACCCGCCGGCGCAATGGGTACACGCCGTATGGGATGCGATCCGTGCGAAGGGAGAAAATCCCGTGTTCATGACCGTCGAGGCGTTGGCTCGATGTTTACCGGATGACGCCGGGGATCGCGCTGCGGGGAGTTGTCTGTTTGTGCTCCAGCGTGAAGGGTACGTGCGTCGAATCGCGCCTACCGAACGCCCTGGTCTGGCGACGGTCATCGCGCGATCGGCAGAGGCCAGTGGCCTGCGGGCGCGGGTGTATCAGTGGTTGATCGCGCAGGGATCAGGCGGCGTCGGCGTTTGGCCCGAGCGGTTGGCCGAAGAATTGGATCTGGAGCGAGAGCAGGTGGTTGCCGCGCTACGGGGTCTTGAGGATCGCGGCGCCATTTCCTGGGTTGCGCCGGAGCGCGCCGGAGGCGTGGAAATCCTGCGTGACGAGCCCCTGAAGTTGGACGAGAAGGCGATGCAAGTCCGCCGTTCCCGGGAATTGTTGAAGCTCCAGAAAATGGTCGATTACGGGCGCGCGTCGTGTCGCCGGAAATATATACTCGAATACTTTGGCGAAAAGCCGGAGTGGGAGCGCTGCGGGGATTGTGACGCCTGCCGCGCCGGGGTGCAGCCGGGCGTTGCACCGCGGAAACTCGAGCCGGACGAGGAGATCATCGTCCGGAAAACGCTTTCGTGCGTCGCGCGGCTCAAGGATGACTGCTCGTCCAGCATGATCGCCCGCGTGCTCATCGGAAGCCGCGAGCCCGCGTTGATCGGACTGGGGTTCGACAAACTCTCGACCTACGGAATTCTCGCGCAGTTCACGCAGCGCGAAGTGGAATCTGTCCTGGCCGAACTGGTGCGTGCCGGTGCGTTGGACCGCGCAGAGACCCAGCGCAGTGTGCAAGGAAGTGAGCGTCGGTACGTCATTCTCCGGCTGAACGAGACGGGGCGTGGAGTGATGATGCAATCCGCCGAGGAATTTCGCATGTGTTTTCCGCTCGGCCAGAAGGTCGTTCGCGCGCGCCCCGCTGCGCTCGGTGATCGTCCGGTTGCCAGTGAGCTCCTCCACGCGTTGCGGGATGTGCGCGTGCGCTTGGCGAAGGCCGCCGATGTGCCCGCCTACGTCGTCGCGCCGAATCGAACCCTTGAGGCGATCGCGCGGGATCGGCCGATGACGCGCAGCGCGATGTTGGCGGTGCATGGCATGGGACCGGAACGCTGGCGTCTGTACGGGCAGCCGTTGTTGGACACCGTTCGCGGATGGGCGGGGGCGTAGCGACCGCCGCCTACTCGCTCCACGGCCCCCCGGTAACGCCGATGTCGTTTCTGGAGCCGTCGGCGTCCGCATAGGCGGCGCCGCTGCTCCCCGCGTCGATCAGGGGACTGCCGGCGGCAAGCGAAAGGTCCGTTGGAAACGAGGTAAACGATGGATCGGTGGACACGGCCGGCGAGACGGTCACACCGCAACCGTCTGCCGTGTTCCCGTGGAAGGACGAATACGTCGCGGAGAACGCCTGATCGCCGGTGATGCCACAGCTCGCATTCATGAACACACTGTTGATGGCGAAGCTGGACGTACTGTTGAGCGTCATGGACAGGGCGGAATCGCTGCCCCAGAGCACGCTGTTGTACAGTTCCAAGCGTTCGTATCGAACGTCCGCTCCGATCAGGCCGCCGACCAGGACACTGTTGTAGATGGTCACGCGCTCCGACGGGCTGTCCGGTTCCTCCGGCGTGCCTTCTTCGTCGTAGCTGTACACCCCCGCGACTCCGCCTTCCGCCCGGACGCGCCGAAGGTACAACTCGCCGTGGTAATTCTGGATGCCGTAGCCGCCGGCGCAGGTAAACGTGCTGTCTTCCATGATCACCGCCGTGTGCGCCCGGATCGCGGAGGTGCCTCCTCCACAATCGGCGGTGATGCGAAGGCCGGTGAAGCTCCCGCCATCGGCCGCAATCGCGCCACCTTCCGCCACGATGGTGCTGTTCTTGATGGTGACGTCCGTCGCGTCCACCCAACCGTTGTTCGAGCGGATCTGCCACATCCCATCGCCGCTGCCATCGACGACGATGTCTTCCAACTCGGCCACGGCGTATTCGATTTCGATGGCGGCCCCATCGGCCGGGTCGTAGCCGTCGGAGATCGTGACGCCGGCGAGTCGGGTCCAGCCGCTCTCTCCGGTTTCGATGTTCACGACCGTGCCCGCATAGTCACCGTCGATCTCCGTTTTGCTGGAGCCTTCGATGCCGTAGACCTCGATACTTTTGCCGAGGAAGTCGATGGTCTCATGATAGGTGCAGGCCATCAAACCGATGCGGTCCCCGGACACGGATGCGTCGATTGCCGCCTGGATCGTCGTGAAGTCGCCGCCACCGTTGCAGTCGACTACCTCGTCTGGGGGAATGTCAACATCGGCGTCCGCGTCGGCGTCCGAATCGCTGTCCGCATCGGCATCCGCGTCACTATCGGCGTCGGCGTCGGCGTCCGCGTCACCCGACCCGTCGTTGATAGACGAGTCCTTCACGACCAGCGAACCGGCGGTATTGCAAGCGGGGAGGGTGAGTGCGGCGACGGAAAGAACGAGAGGAAGAACGCGCATTACCAACCCCCATCGAGGGTGCGAGGCCCCCCGTAGATTCCAATGTCGTTCCGCGAGCCGTCGACGTCATCCGCGGAACCGTCGAGGCCGGCGTTGATCAGCGCGGAGCCGGTCGCGAGGTGCCAATCCCCTCCCGCCGCGTTGACAAAGCCAGGATCATCATCAATATTTCCGTTGCTACCTACCCAGGTGCTGACGCCAGTACAGTCGGGACTGGTCCCGGAGAAATCGGAGTACGACACGTCAAAGAGGGCGTCACTGGAAATCGCACACGACGCGCCCTGAAACACGCTGGCCTGGACGATGGACGCTTCGTACACGGTGTTAAGCGTTGCGGTGCCGCCGTCCAGCATCGAGTTTCGGAACCAGAACGTGCCATAGGTCTGTTCGATCGATCCCTTGTGGTAGACGTTTTCCATCTTGATTGCGTCGTCGTAGTGGTCATCCTCGTGCAGGACGTACGTGCGCCCAATCACTGTGGTCCGCTGCATACGGCCCGTCGTGTGGTTCCAAAACGTGGCTTGCCCCCCCGAACAGTCGATGGTGGACCAGTCCACGAGCGCGGAGCCGTGCGCGGAATAGACGCCGTAGCCCCGCCCGCACGTGACCTCCGAGTTCACGATCTGAAGGGCGCCGCGTTCACCGGCGATGGCGGCGTAGCTGGCCGTGACGTTGTCCATCGTGAGCCCATCGATCTCCAGATCGGCCGACGCAGCATAGATGCCGTATTCGCCACGGATGTCCTTGAGAACGATATTCTCCAAGCGCAATGCCGCGTAGTCGACGTACACCGCCCCCCCGGAACCGCCGGAGAGCGTAAACCCGACGAGGGCCGTCTGGTCTCCTTCGCCGTGGGTGGCCTGAACGACCCATCCCCGATTGTTCGCGTCGATGATCGTGGTGTCAGGACCGTCTGACGAGCTGATCCACAGCGCCTTGCCGCCGAAATCGATCTGCTCTTGGTACGTGCACGGGGCCACTTCGATCCAATCTCCACTTGCCGCCGCGTCGATCGCATCCCCGATGGACTCGAAGTCGCCCCCTCCGGCGCAGTCCACGGTCCAGTCGGCCTTGCTGGCCTTCGGCGCGAGCACGGCGCTGGCCATGCCGGCAGCGGGATCTTCGGCGTTTAGGATGGCAACACTGCCGCATCCCGCAAAGAGAGGGAGAAAACCAATCATGCTGCCTCCAGGGTTCGAAGACGTCTTCGACAGTTTATGCCAAGAATCGGGCGTGTGGATCGCTCGAGTTCCACGCGTCACCGATTCTCGTCGTCGTTCACGCCGCGGTGTCGCCGGTATCGGACCCCGATGAGCACTCTCTGCCGGCGGCTTCGTCCTCTCTTTTCAGGTCACTCAGCGATGCCTCGCACTCGTCCTCCAAATCCGGGTCAGAGGTCGAATATTGGTCTTGCACCGACGCGCAGTCGTAGTCCGGGTCATCTCCATGACAGTCACAAATGTAGTCGGCGTATTGCTGGCAGGGATTTGCGCCGGTGAGGGTGCAGGCAAGCGCGAGAAGGAGCAGCATCGCACGTTAGTAACCTTGTGATGCAACCAGCGTTTGCCGGAAAGGTGGTCGTGGTCACCGGTGCGACCCGCGGCATCGGCTTCGAAACGGCGCGTTTGTTCGCGCGGGCGGGGGCGTTGGTCGTCGGGACGGGGCGCGACCAGGGTCGACTCGCGATGCTGGCCGCCCACATCGATCTCGCCCTGACCCTCGACGTGACGGACGCGCGGGCCGTTGAGGTTGTGGCGGCGGCCGTTCTCGATCGGTACGGCGGGATCGACATCCTCGTGAACAATGCGGGCGTGGGTTGCTTCAAGGGGTGGGAACAAACATCAGAAGACGTTCTCGCCGACGTCATGGCCGTTGACTTTTTCGGCGCCGTCCGTGTTGCGCGCGCATTTCTCCCGGCATTGTTGGACCGCCGCGGCGTGCTCGTTCAGGTCGCTTCGGTCGCGGGGCGTCGCGGCTATGCACGCCACACGGCGTATTGCGCAGCGAAGCACGCGCTGATCGGCTGGTCGGAGTCACTTCGCGTGGAACTTCGAGATTCGGGACTGTCGGTGGTCGTCGTGTGCCCGCCCGCCGTCCGCACAGAGTTTTTCAAAAATGCCGGGTACAACACATTCAATGAGGATCATCCTCGATTAGTGCCCATGTCCGCGGTCGGCGCAGCGCGCGGAATTGTGGGGGCGGCGGCCCGCAGAACGGGCACAGCCATCCTCACCCCGCGCGCGCGTGTGCTTGACGCGCTCCAGTTTGTGTCTCCGGGGCTTCTGGCGCGGATCCAACGGTTCAAATAATCGGACTTGCATCGGTCACCGATCCAATCGACGCCGTAGCTGATCCTCATAAAGGCTAGCCGGTTCGAGGGTTCCACCTTGGTCTATCCCCTCGGTCCAGTCCTCGGGGGCCGTCCCCTGGCCGGAGTTGTTCCAGTCGACTTCGCTTGGATCGACGTGCACACCCATTCCGGTTGTGCCGATGACATAGCCATTTGCAAATTGCAGGGAGCGCAGGTACCCGCCGCCTGACGTGTTCCACCACACGCTCTCCGTTGCCGCGTGGCCCGCGCCGGAGCTTTCACCCTGCCGATTGACGCTTTGCCAGCCATCGGTGGCGACGCTGGCGTCGATCAGGTTGGCCATCGCAAGGGAGTGGTGAAACTCGGAATACGACGAATACCCGGCCGCGTCCACCTGAGAGGTGAACGCCCGGCCTCCCTCGCTTGTGGTGCGGAGCCACACGCAGCCGCTGGTGCCGAAATCCCAATTCTGGATGAAGTTGTGGCGACCCCGCGTCGCGTGATCGTCGCGGAACAGGATCTCATTGGAGCGCGAGACTTCGTACAAATATCCGTTGCCGCCCTCGCCCCGATGTTGTGGTCGTTCAAGAGTCGTGTCTGCTACGGTGACGCGGCGGCTGTCGAGCACTTTGATTCCGCCGCTCGCCAGGTGTCGCCCCCGTCCATCTGTCGAGAGTGGCGACTCCCAACTCGCGACATTGCGAACCCAACAATCCTGGACGCCGGATAATAAAATTGCATGATTCCGTGTGGTGATCCACGCGGTGTCCCAATCGTTGACGTTGGAAATGGCCAGGTCTTCGAGTCCGCACTCGGTCAGGTAGCCGGTGGAAATATTCAGCGACGCCTCGTCTCGAACCTTTGCCGGGTAGCGGGTTGGAACGTCGAGAGAAACTCGCCCGGTTGCGGCATCTACCGCGACGACCGTCCGCCGAAAAAATTCACGACGCAGACCCTGAAACGAATACCAGACGCCGGTCATCTCGTGTTCGGCAACGAATTCATCAGTAATCGTCCAACCAATCGAAACGTTGCTTCCAATCGCCAGCTCCGGGTTGGGCGAGAGTTGGATGTCCGACGAGCGCGCTTCCGCGTCGGCCGCGAGCGGAAACGCGGCTCCGGTTACCAGCGCGCCTCGAAACGTGATGTGCGCCGCATCACTCATGCCGGCGAGCGTTGTGAAATAAACACGCGTGGCGCCAGCTCCCTGCCCGTGAAGGACGATGCCGCTGGTATCGATGACCAGCGCGCCGTCCAATCGAAACGTCCCCGCTGGAAACTCGACGACGGCTGGCGGCGAGGCCGATGCGGCGGCGATGGCGGCGGCCACCGCGGCCGTGCTGTCCACGATTCCTGTCGCGTCGGCACCGTACACGGTGATGTCGAAATGCGGGCCGGGTGCCGCCGGCAGAGCAATTTCGCCGGCGTGGTACCCGGCGTAGCTGAAGTCGTGGAGGAAGTGGCCGTCTGCTGCCGTAAAAGCCGGCGTCCATTCTTCCGGGTAGAGCGTACTGCGCCATCTCGCCGTTCCGGAGTCCGTCGGCAGGCCAGAGTCCGAAGGTTCGCCGGAGTCTTTTCCTGCATCAAGGCCGGCGCTGTCGCCGGGCTCCGCGGTGTTCCGGCCGTCCTGCCCCGCGGCGGACTCACGCCGACTGCCACACGCGGCCAGGGCGGCCACGACGATCCAACCGAGGAACCAGCACAGTCGCAGCGTCGGAGGGTACACCGCACGCAGCATAGTCCACGTCGAGCCACGCGCGTGCACCGGCAATCCCCGCCGCGCGATATCCGCACAAGCATGCGAACCGAACACGCGCTTCACGTTGGCGACGCACGCCAGATGGATGCAATTGCGGACGCTTCCGTCCACCTTGTGGTCACGTCGCCGCCCTACCCGATGATTGAGATGTGGGACGGGTGTTTTTCCGCGATGGACCCGACCGTGGACGGACATCTTGCCCGCGGGAATGGGGCGGCTGCGTTTGGTCGGATGCACGACCAACTCGACGCGGTCTGGCGGGAATGCGCTCGCGTGCTGGTGGCCGGGGGGTTTCTGTGCATCAATATCGGGGACGCAACGCGCTCGCTGGCTGGAGAGTTTGCGCTGCATCCAAATCATGCGCGCGTCATCACCGCCGCCCTCGCGCTGGGACTCACGCCGCTGCCCGATATTCTTTGGCGCAAACCAACGAACGCCCCCAACAAGTTCATGGGCTCCGGAATGTTGCCTGCTGGTGCCTACGTCACGTACGAGCATGAGTATATTTTGATTTTTCGCAAGGGTGGAAAACGCGTGTTTTCGTCCACGGACGAGAAAGACCGGCGCGCCATTTCTGCATATTTCTGGGAGGAGCGAAATCTCTGGTTTTCGGATCTTTGGGCTGGGGTGGTCGGCGCGGGTCAGGTCATCGACGTCGCCACCCGAAAGCGCAGCGCCGCTTTTCCCGTGGAGATTCCGTATCGCTTGATTAATATGTATTCGCTGCAAGGTGACGTCGTACTCGATCCATTTTCGGGCACCGGAACAACGCGAATCGCGGCGATGGCGTCCGCGCGGAACAGCATCGGGTTCGAGTTGGATGCGTCGGTCGATGTGGGCGCGCCCATGCCGCGGGACTACTCGTCGGCTCGGTTGGTTGCCCACGCCGCGTTTGTCGTGGGGCGGGAAACCAAGCATCACAACATTCCGCACGACATCGCCGTCGTCACGGGGCAGGAAGCTCGCCTCGCCCTACCCACGCTCCTACGCGTCCATCCAACGGCAACGAATCGTTGGGAGGCCACGCACGGCGTCACACAATATCTTCCTCCAGTGTCCCTTTTCCCCCTGCGATGAATTCACGGACGTATCGAATATCGCATTGAGCCGTTTCCTCCGCCGTCCCCACGAAGGCAATGCGCTTGTCGTAGAGCATGGCAATGCGATCGGTGACGGTGAAACAACTGTCCATGTCGTGCGTCACGACGACCGAGGTCACATTCAATTTCTTTTGCAACGAAAGAATGAGTCCGTTGATGCGGCGCACGTTGATCGGGTCGAGGCCCGTCGTCGGTTCGTCGTACAGGATGACTTCGGGTTCCAACGCAATGGCCCGGGCCAGGCCGACACGTTTGCGCATGCCGCCCGAGAGCTCACTTGGTTTGAGTTTCTCCGTTCCAGGCATGCCCACCATCTCAAGGACCGCCGCCACGCGATCCTTCATTTCCGCCGTCGTCCCCCAGCGATGTTCGCGAAGCGGATATTCGATATTCTGTTGTACAGTGAGCGAGTCGAACAACGCTCCGGATTGAAACAACATTGCGATGCGGTGTCGGGTTTTGAGGAGCTCCCGGTCATTCATCGTCGTCACCTCCTCTCCGAAGGCGGTGATGCTGCCTGCGTCGGCCTTCAACAGGCCGATGAGCATCTTGATGAGCACGCTTTTTCCGCTGCCTGAACCTCCGATGACGGTCAACGTTTCGCCCGGAAAGATATCGAGGGTCGCGTCCTCATAGATAACCTTCGATCCAAAAGCCTTTTTGACGCCAGAAAATCGGATGATCGGTTCAGCCATACAGCGCCACGAACAATTGGGTCAGCAGGTAATTGGAGACCAACAGCGTGATGGCCGTGGCGACCACGGCGCGGGTCGTTGCCTGGCCAACGCCCTCCGTTCCGCCGGTGGTTTGGAGTCCCACGAAACAACCAATGATGCCGATGATATAGCCGAAAAATATGGATTTCCCGAGACCGTGAAGCAAGTCCACCGGGCCAAGCGTGTCGAGCACCTGAGAATAAAAGAACTTCATGGTGATGCCAACTTCCCGCATCGTAATAATCATTCCGCCCAGGCAACCGACCACGTCCGCCAACATCGTGAGCAGCGGGATGACGATGATGCACGCGAGCACGCGTGGCACCACGAGCTTCTTGACCGGGTCGGCGCCGAGCGCACGAATGGCATCGACTTGCTCGGTGACCGTCATGCTCCCCAATTCGGCGGCAAATCCGCTGCCGACGCGTCCGCCGACGAGCAAGGCCGTGAGCGTCGGGCCAAGCTCGCGTACAATTCCCAGACTGACGAGTTTCCCGGTGTACATGCTGCCGCCGTATGCTTCCAGTCCGTTGGCGAATTGCAACGCCATGACCATGCCGGTGAATACGGAGGTGAGGACCGTGATGGACCAACTCCGAATACCGGCGTGGTCGATCTGGTAGACCAGCGGCTCCCATTCGAACGGTCGTCGAAAAAATGCGACGATGCATTGCCACGAGAGCAACGTGACGCCGCCCAGCGCGACAAGGAGCTCACGGATGCCATTCATCGCGCGCGAAACCCGTCGACGGCGTTGTGCCAAGCCGGCATGGCGTCGTCCAACTGACCGAGCGGCGCAATCAACACGAAATCATAGTTGCACGCGTCACGGTTGGTCACGCCGATGGCAACTCGAACCGGCACACCGTCAAGGCGCCCCGTGTGTACCCGGAGTATCCCTTCCCGGCCGGCGATGGTTTGGTATTCTTCGAAGTCTTGTGTCAAACCTCGAATTCCAACAACCATCTCGGTGGCGAGATCCTCCACGCGCGTTTCCCGATATCGGGGCCCGCAGTTGGAATCCGAGTAAATGGTGCACCCCATCCCCTCGTGGTGCCAAGCGTAGTCTCCGCCGCCCGCGTCTACCCGTGTCCAACCGGGCCCAGGCTCGCCGAGGGTATATTTCCCTTCCAGCGAGCGCGCTATACGGTAGCTTGCGGGCATACAGGCGGTGACACTCAACCCCGCCAAAAGAATGAATATCGGTTTCATTCGGGGCCGGTGATCCGGAGAAAAATCTCCTCCAGCGACTCGCCTGCCGTCGCCAACTCGGCGATTGTTCCGATGGCTGCGATGCGTCCTTTGTGGATGATCGCAACCCGGTCACACACCTCCGCGGCCACGTCGAGGGTGTGCGTCGAAAGGAATACCGTGCGACCTTCCGCGGCAAATCGACGGAAGACTTCCTTGATCTGGCGTGCCCCCCGGGGGTCGAGTCCAACCATCGGCTCGTCCACAATCAACAGGCGCGGCCGGTGCAGCAGTGCGCCCGCGAGGGTGAGCCGCTGCTTCATGCCGTGAGAATAGCTCTCGATCAGCGCGTCACCGTGCTCGCCGAGGCCTTGAATCGTCAGCATCTCCTCGACGCGATCCCCGAGATCGCGCGCAGGCACGAGGTAGAGCTCTCCGAGGAAGCGGAGAAATTCCCGTGCGGTGAGCTTGTCGTAGAGGTAGGGCCGGTCCGGGATGAAGCCCATGCGCCGCCGCGCTTCGACGGGTTCCTGGTCGAGCCGCAGGCCGTCGATGGTGATCTCCCCCCCGGTCGGGGGCAGGACACCCCCGAACATGCGCATCGTCGTCGTCTTTCCCGCGCCGTTCAACCCAAGAAATCCGAAGACCTCGCCCGCTTGGACATCGAGATCCATTGGATGGACGGCGCAAAAACTGCCGTAGCGTTTTTCGACCTGCCGGGCGCGGATCATGCCTGCACGCCTAACGCGCCTCAACGAGGTCGAGACGGATTCGGCCCATCACGCCCATGATCTCGACTTGCCGGTCCAGATCTCCGGTCACGAGCTTGAGGTGGGTGGCGTCGGCCGGAAATTCCCCGAATGTTGGATCCACCGGTACCCAGTCCGTCGGCCCACCGAGGCGGACTTCCGGCCATGCGTGGTAGAAAAAAGCATCGCCCAACCGGTCACTATGCACAAGTCCGGCTGCGATTCGGGCGGGGATTCCTGCCGCCCGGGCCAGCGACACGAAAAGCGCGGTGTGCTCGTTGCAATCTCCCCGCGCCGAGTGCAGGACTTCCAGCCCGTTTGGAACGCCGATGGTCGGCACCTTCTGCACGTAGTCATGCACGAACGTGTTGAGCCGGCGCGCGGCCTCCAGACGGTCCTCGGCATCGCCGACAATCTCGCGACTCTTCGCGATAATTTCGGCGTTTGTCGATGGAAGCGAGAGTGTCGCCTCGGTGTCCCCTTCGCCTGCTATGGGGAGGCTCGGCAGCTCGGCGAGCGAGGGAATCGAGATGGTTATCGTATGGCCATGGACGGTTTGTAGCGGCGGCTCATTGGGGACTTTGGCCGGATCGATGCCGGAGACGGTGAGCGTCAGGTGCGTGCGCGTCCGACCTTCCGTCAGTCCGGATACGGGTACCGCAACCATGGCGACCATGTCGGGCGGATCGCCGGCATCCACCTTCATCGCGTCCTGCCGCGTCATGCGAACCGCGGAAAATCCCATCGCGGATTCTTCGCGCAATGTTTCGCCGTCCTCGTCGATCAACTTGCGCGTTTCAACGGCGCCGAACCGCGTCGTGATCCACCACCCGACTTCGCCGTTGGCGAGGGGTTCCGGTGCGTCAACGATCATGTCCATCGGTGCGTTGGAGAGGGTGATGGGGTCGAAGTAGGCGACCGTAAACCGATCACCGGGGTGGAGTTGGCGACCGCGCACAACGCCGGCCAGCGTCATCGAAAGCTGGGGAGGGGCGTGGATGGGAATATCGAGGGACTGCACCTCTCCAGCCTGATCCAATTCGAGGTGGATAACGGTACCATCGACCTCACCGCGGCCAATGATTCGAACCGGGGAGGAGAGCAGGAAGTCGAAGGTGACCAACTCTCCCTTTCCATTGGTTACAGCCGTGCCCGCAGTCACGATGCGTTCGACGTTTCCCATGGCTTGGATGCGGAACATCGATTCCTGATGGTAGACCACGCCGCCGTCGGCCGTCGCCGCGGAGCGGGCAACGGCGTAGCCGACGTGCTGGTCCTCGATGAAGATCCCGGTCCACGCTTCTGCGGTCGGACCGGTGGCCAGCGCGGACGCGTCGATGGTTGCAATGGCGGCCGGCACAGCAGACACCATCCAAACGGCGGCGCCAACGAACGCGAGGACCGATGTGATTTCGACGGCGAGGAGCCAGCGCACCCACCCTCCATAACGTAGGCTATGCTCCGATGACCCCCGGACCGCTCTCCTGATGCCGCTTGGCGGTCTCCTGCTTTCCTCGTCTGCCGGCTGGGTGCCTGATCCGGTGGTGCGCGCGGACGCTGTTGCTGCGGACGACCCGCGAAAACCGTACACTACGGCAGTGACGCGCGCGGGCCTCGCCGCCCTCTCGGCGCGTGCGGATGCCTACCCCTTTCGAATTCGCGCTGCCGTGGGGCTTTGAACGCTATGTTATTTTCTCTTCTTCTCCCAGCTTGTACCGTCACCATCCCTTCCGGCCCGCCCGATCACTCCGGGGATGTCGGGGGCGGTACGGACACGGACTCGACGGAAGAAATTCCGGGCGACACGGCCGAGGACACCGGGGGAGGTGACACGGGGGGTGACACGGGCCCGGACGACGATGACGTATGGCGCGCCTTTTACGACATCCGCGCCGTACAGGAGATCGAAATTGAGCTGACCGACGAAGCCATGGACGAGCTGAACAGTGCGTCGAGCGCAGGGGAGAGCGAATATGTCGAGGGAAACGTCCTCATCAACGGCGATCGTTTTGATCAGGTCGGCGTGCGCCTGAAGGGTTCAAGCACGTACGAAACGTTCGAGTACTGCGGCTGGCATGCTGCGCCTTGCAAGCCGTCGTTTAAAATAAAATTAGATGAGTTTGTCCTCGATCAGAAACTCGGGGACATGGAGCGGCTCACGTTCAACAACATGACGTACGACGTGACGCAAGCGAAAGAAACGATTGATTATCGCGCGTGGGAAGAAGGAGGCATGACGGTTCCGAAGACAAACTATGCCCACATCACGGTAAATGGGGACGATTTCGGCCTCTACACGAACATCGAAACGATGGATGATGAGTGGATCAAGCATCGCTATGGGGATGCAACCGGGGACCTCTGGGGCACCGCGTCCTCCGGCGGAGACTTCGGCGATACCGGAATGCGCAACGGTTGGCAGGGTTGGGTACTGAAGAGTGGCGAAGGGGACAAGACCCGGTTGACCGCGGTGAAACGGGCCTTGGATGGTTTCGACGGAGATTTCTTCGGTGAGTTGGATGCAACGATCGACACGGTACAATTTCTCGATTTCTGGGCGTGGAATATCGCCGTCGGAAATCAGGACGGATATCCATATCACGCCAATGACGTGTTCATCTACGCCGACCCCGACGACGGCGGCCGCTTCGATTTTTCACCGTGGGGAATGGACGAGGCGTGGGATGAAACGCTGGTGTGGAACGCGGCGTATTGCCGGCTCGCCAGCGCGTGTTCCGCGGACAGCGCATGTGTCGGTGAGCTCAGAACGCGCACGGAGATTGCCCTTTCTGCGTACGAGGCGATGGACGTCTTGGCATTCGCGCAGGAGTCCTTCGACGTCAGCCAAGACTACATGCTGGAGGACCCGCGCCGCCCGTACAGTGTGTCCGACGTTGAGGCCTACCGCGCGTACTTGATGTCCCAGATCGAGGCCTGGCCCGCGCGGATGCGCGCACAGATGGGCATGTAGCGCGGGTCAGTGGATGACGGTTCCGATGCGACCCAACCGCGGGCTCCCCAATGCTGGAATATTCCCCGTGCATCCGTCGAACGACAACCAGACAAACAATGCTTTGCCCTTCACGTTCGCGCGTGGAACCCAGCCCCAAACGCGGCTGTCCGCGGAGTTGTCGCGATTGTCTCCCATCACGAAATAACTTTCCACCGGCACCGTTTGTGGCCCCCAATCGTTCATGCGGTGGGCGTAGCTCGTGCCTTGCAAAACGGGATGATTGATCCCGCCGAGCATTTCGGAAAATTGGCGCATTTCTTGACTTTCACACGTCTGGTCCGTGTACGTCGTCGATTTCTCGAATGCGCGCGTCTGTTCGACGCCATTGACGTACACAATGGAGTCCTTGACCTCGACGGTATCCCCCGGGAGGCCGACGACGCGCTTGATGTAGTCGATGCCCTCCGTGTCCTGGGTGGGCGGGTAGATAAAAACAACAATATCGCCACGCTCCGGCTCTCCCAACGGCAGAATTTCGGTGTTCGTGAACGGAATCCGCAACCCGTAGGTGAATTTGGACACCAGAATAAAGTCCCCGATTGCCAGCGTTGGCACCATCGACCCCGACGGAATTTGAAACGGCTCCACGGCGATGGATCGGATCACCAACACGATGAGGATGGCGGGACCCCAGCTCGCCACCACATCCCACAGCCACTCCGCGACGCGACGCGCAGGAGAGCGCGCAGGGCCGGTTCCTTCCCCCCCTTCAGGAAGATCGGAGCGCAGGTTGATGTCGAGACCGTCGTTCATCGCGCGCCCCGTACCACGATCCACGGTAGATGGTCAGGGTGTCCAACCTGTCCCGCCTGCGGCTCGCGTCCGTGCCCACCGTGCCCGACGGCATCGACAAAGTCGCGGCGGTGGCGGTCACGATTGGTCACGACGGTAGCGTCCTCTTCATTCGCCGCGCGGAACGGGAGAGTGACCTGTGGAGCGGCCACTTTGCCTTTCCGGGCGGCCGCCGCGACCCGCGGGATGGTTCGATCCAGGCCACGGCGGAGCGGGAAACGATGGAGGAAGTGGGCCTCGATCTTCGCGAAGCGGCGTGCGTGGGAGCCCTCGATTGCCAGGTTTCGCCAGTGAGGGACCCGGATGGCGGCCTCGGTGTCTTTCCGTTCGTCTTTCACGTCGTGAGGTGGCCCTCGTTTGTGATGAGCGATGAGGTAGCGGGCGTGCACCCCATCGCGCTCGAGCGTTTGCTGTCTGGAGAGGGCCGCGGAACGTTCCCCTATCGTTTTCGCGACCGGGATTTGGTTCTGCCGTGCATTCGACTCGACGACGCATTGATCTGGGGAATGACGCTTCGCATGGTCGATGAACTCCTCGCTCGGTTACGCGGAGTCCGATGACCGAATACTCCACACGCGCCGACATGCCCGCCCGCTATGTCGCGACCCTCGACCAGATGATGAAATCGCAAGCCTACCGGGAGCTTGCGGCCGCGCAGATGTTTGGACACGGACTGAAATTCGTTCCTGAACTGAAGTGGTTGAAGTTCATGACGTGGCACATTCGGGAGGAAATGGAGCACTACGAGGTCGTCGCACGGATGTACGAGGATTTCGCAGGGGAGAGCGTGGAGCCGTGGGTGTACGCTCGGCTGGGGGAAAAGCCCCTTGAGTTCGCGGAGAGTTGGTTCGAACTGGCGATGGCGCAGTTTCTGTACGATCGCGGCGGATTCTGGCAGTTGCAGGAATACGAATCGGCGACCTTTGCCCCCTATCGCGAAACGATCCGAAAAATCATCGCGGAGGAACGCGGGCACCAGAGTCTTGGCGAGCGGATCGTGGTCGATCTCGCCGCTACCGGTGGGTACGATGATGTCAAACAAGCTCTTTTTGAGAAGTGGTTTCGTTACGGCATGCTCTCGTTCGGTCGCCCGGGTGGAGAAGGAAACGCGTACGCGATCGGCGTCGGTTTGAAAAAGCGAGACAGCGGAGAGGTCATGCGTGACTTTGTGGAGGACGTTCGCGGCGCTGTCCGCGCTTGCGGGTTGCGATGGCCGGATCCCGCCACGCTTGGGCTCGCCGTGCCAGAGGATCTCGACTGGTCGATTTGATGCGGTCGTTTTGGCGAATGGGGCCGGTATGTGGGGCACTCTGGGGGTGCGTGCATACGCCGCCGCACGACGCCGTTCCCGGCGCTGCTGCCCGGCGATTCGCCGCCGTGGAGGACGAGGGGAACGACGGCCACCGCTGTAGGGTCGAGGTCGAATCGCTATGGTGGGTAGCCGGCGCGCCGACGGACGGAAGCGCCATGGGGGACAAGGCGTTGTGGACGGAAGAGCTGCCCGAGGGAGAAGGATGGTGCACAGACGCTGGCGAACGGGCGACGATGGTCGATATCGTTGCGTTGGATGGGCCGTTCCTGTCGACGCGCGAATCCACGTTCGCGTGCTGTCCGGAGGTGCGGACCCTGCGCTGTGTCACCCGTGACGTGCGGACGGACACGGTCGCAACGCTCGAAATGTACGATTCCAAGCACGCGCGGAAACGCTGGGAGCAGGCGGAACGACTCGCGGCAGCGCTACCCGCGGGCTTCGTCCTGGACCCGCAGCAGTTCCTCATCGGCGGCGGTCATGTCGTCTTCTGCGCGATCGATGGCGACGAAATGATGCCGATCCCCGTGAAATGACGTAAAGGAGGCAGGTGGAACGCAACCCGATCCAGGAGCTCAAGGTCGGCTGTTTCGTGGTGGTCTTCGTGGCCATCGTAACGATCGCCACGTTCATCCTGGGCGGCGGCACAGACATGCTGGCCCGCCGCTACACGTTGCAGACCAGCTATGCCGACGTGAAGGGCCTGAAGGCGGGCGCCGTCGTCCGCCTTGCAGGTATCGATGTGGGCGAGGTGTCGAAGGTGATCCTCGTGGCCGACGCGGATGGAAAGAACGTGCACGTCCAGCTGTCGATCAAGTCCGAGTATCAGGAGCGAATCACCGAAGATTCTGTTGCGGGAATCTCGTCCGTTGGCGTGCTCGGAGACATGTTCGTGAGCCTGTCCGTCGGGTCGAGTGAGAAGCGTGTCCTCAAGGACATGGATTCCATCGGCTCGTCGGAGCCGCTTGACTTCGTTTCTTATGCCGATCGGGCCACGGCCATTGTTGACAACGCCGCGAACATTTCGCACAAGGTCGATTTGTTGCTCGGTCCCGAATCGCAGGCAAAGAATGGCGCCGTCGGGGACAGTTTGGAGCATCTCGAAGCCATGTTGGACGAAGCCAAAAACGGGGAAGGCATTTTGCACGTCCTGTTTTACGACAAACAGGCCGGTCGAAAAGTGGATGCAATTCTCGCCAACGTCGAAGGAATCACCGGTGATGTTTCGGACATCACGATGGAGGTAAGAGATGGGAATGGGCTCGCCCACGCCGTGATTTATGGCGAAGATGGCGAAAAGTTGACCGCGAGCCTGAACGAGTTGGCGGCCGACATGGGCGGATTGGTGGACGACATCAAAACGAAAGACAGCCTCGCGCACTCGCTGCTCTACGATCCCGATCAGGCCAAGCTCGTCGAGGAACTACACGGCACGATGTCGAACCTGCAGGCCATGACGGATTCCGTGAATGCAGGAGAAGGGACGCTTGGGTTGCTGGTCAAGGATCCACAGCTCTATGAAGATCTACGGCTTCTTTTCGGAGGTGCGCAACGTAACGCGCTCCTGCGCGCGTATGTACGATCGACCGTCGCCAAGGCGCGGTCAGAAGAGGGCGACGCTTGGCGGGCGCCCACGGACGATCCGAACAACGGCGGAAAATAGTGTCGGATATTGTCTCGGTCGGTGCGCTTCGCGTGCTGCTGTCGCCGGGCCCTACCGGCCTGCGCAACACGTTCTCGCGGGGCGATCGAAAAGGGCTCTACATCGGCTTTCTCATCGTTGGCGCATTGTTTTGGGCGGGCCTCTTCGGCACGATGCTCTTCCTTGTTCAGAAGTTCTACGAGGTCGAGGGCTTCGGCCCGTTTCTGGCTCGAAAGCTGCTCGAAATGCTCCTCGCCAGCTTGTTCGTGATGCTTTCCTTTTCCAACGTGATCACGGCACTATCCACGTTCTTCCTTAGTGATGACCTCGAACTGGTTCTCGGTCTGCCGGTTTCGCGGCCGACGTTTCATTTCGCCCGGTTGACCGATACCTTGATCCAATCGAGTTGGATGATGGGATTGTTCGGGGTGCCGGTTTTTCTGGCGTACGGCATCGTGATTCACGCGGACGCGGTGTATTACCTCGTCGCCGCTATTACGATTCCAGCGTTGCTCCTGATGGCGACCAACTTTGGTGTCGTGCTGGCAACATTGCTGGTGAACGTATTCCCCGCGCGTCGCACGCGGGAGTTGATGGTGCTGTTGAGCGTCGTGATGCTCGCGGCGTTGTTCGTGCTGTTCCGCACCTTGCGCCCGGAGCGCTTGGTCGACGCTCAAGCCTTCCAGTCGTTGGGCGCGTACATCGCCGCCATTCAGATTCCGGCCCCGGTCCTGTTCCCCCCTCGATGGGCGAGTGCTGTGATGAACGCGACGCTGCTGGGGACGCCCTTCCCGTGGAAGGAAGCGCTGCTTCTGGCCACGGGAACGCTCGCGTCTACGGCCGTGGCCCGCTGGGCAACGTCGCGGGGATTCGATCAAGGGTGGGCGCGCGCGCAAGAGGCGCGCGCGCCGCGGTTTTACCGGTCGGGTTGGTTCGACCGAATCGTGCGGGTTTTGCCGCCGTCGTGGCGCGCCATCGCCGGGAAGGAGTTGCGCGTTTTCGTGCGCGATCCTGCACAATGGTCGCAGGTATTTCTCCTCGCGGGGCTGTGCGCGATCTACCTTGTCAGCATCAACTCGCTGCCGGTTGCGACGTTCTCCGGTGAGGCGATGCGCAGCGTGCGGGAGAGCATCACGTTCTTGAATCTCGGCATGGGCGGCTTCGTAATGGCCGCGATTGCGGCGCGCTTTCAGTTCACGGCGGTCAGTCGTGAGGGACACGCGTGGTGGATTGTGCGCGGCGCGCCCGTAGACCCCGTCACCGTGCTGCGCGCCAAGGCCGCTTTCGGCATCGTTCCGATGCTGGTAGTCGGCGAAATCGTGACGGTTGGAAGCGGATGGTTGCTCGATGCCCGCCCGCTGATCCTGGCGCTGGAGGCTGGTGTCACGTTCCTGCTCGCGATCGGAATCTCCGGCATTGCGTCGGGTATGGGTGCGTACTGGCCGGATTTCCGTGCCGACAACGCAGCACGCGCCGCGTCGGGACCGGCGGCGGTGTTTTTCATGGTTGTCGCCCAGGTGCTCGTGTTTTCTGTGCTCGCCCTGTTTATCGTGGCTGCGTACCTGATGTTCTGGGGACGCTTCTCGCCCTACTGGGCGATTCTACCGCTCGCGTGGGCCTCTGCCCTGTGCATCTTCTCGGCGGTGTGGCCGATTCGGCGTGCCGCCGCCGCGCTCTGGGCCCGCGGGATTTGACGGGTGGACCGGCACCGAAGTCGACCGGTTGTCCCGATGATCGGCATTCTTCTGGGGGGATTCATTTTTACGCCGGGCTGCGTTCCGCCGTCCGCGCTCATCGTGACGCCGGCCTCGCCGACAACGGCGGGCCACGCGCCCGTCGTGACGGCGTCGCGCGCACGGTACCAGTTTCTTGTCGCACGGATGGAGCTGGCTTCGGGGGATCTTCCTGCGGCAAAGGCGGCGCTTGATGTTGCCGCGCTGCACGATCCGGGCTCGGCGTGGATTGCGCTAGCGCGTGCGGACTGCGCGGCGGCGGAGCAGGATCAGGCTGGTGAACTTGCGCACGCGCGGGCGGCGGTCACGCTCGCCCCTTCGCTCGGCGCGGCGTCCGGTCGCGTGGGCCACATCCTGGCAGCGGCCGGCGATCGGCAGGCGGCGGAGGCGTCGCTACGAGCGGCGATTGCCCAGGGTGCGGACGACGGCGCGTGGGCACTTCTGGTTCACCTTCTGCTCGCTCGAGCGGCGCCGGACGCGGGCGCCGTCGTTGCGCGCTGGGCGATGCGGCCACTGGACGATGGGGCGGCATTGCGCGAGCGTGGGGAGGCACGGGCGCGCACCGGCGATGATGCAGGTGCCGTGGATGATCTTGGGCTTGCCCTCGATTCCGGCCCTGACGACGCGCGGCTGTTGGACGAGTACGTCACGTCGGCACGCCGGGCGAAGCGCTTTCGGACCGCACTGGTGCGCCTGGAGTCCCTGCATCGGCTACTTCCGGCCAGCGAGGACGTCGTTTTACGTGCCTGGCACCTTGCACGTGAGGCAGAGGACCCCGTCCGCGGCGAGGCCGCTCTTGCGGCGCTGGATTCCCTGCAGGGGGGGCGTGACGCGCAGGTGGCGGTCTGGCTGGCCGAGCAGCGGTCGGACCAGGGGGACGTTGCCGGGGCGTTTCGCGCCCTCGATCTGGCGGCGCGGCGCACGCCTCCGGCGGGAGACATCGCCGTGCACCGGGCGCGCGTTCTCGCGAAGGCCGGGCGAGTCAATGAAGCACTTGGCACACTGAGAATTCCAAAAAATGGTCCGCTGCGGACGGAGGCGATTGCGCTGCAGGCCCAGCTTCTCCTCGCGCTCGGGCGGACCGCGGAGGCGCGCCGCGTCGTGGAAAGTGCCCTGATTCCCCTCCCAGACTCCGTTACCCTGCTCCTGGCGGAAGTGCGCGTGTGCACGGCCGATCACGACGCGGTAGCGGCGCTGGCGGCGGTGAACCGCCTGCCGATGAACGCAACAGAACAGGCCGTGGAACGAGCGCGGGTGCTGGCAGGGACGGGAGACGGGACGGCGGCGCTTGCGATGCTATCGGATGCACCCTCCGCCGCGGGGTGGGCGTTGGAGTGGTCGATTCGGCGCGAACTGGGGATGGAGCCGGTAGACGCCGCGGGGCGGCTCATGCTGGCAAATCGTCAGCTTGCCCGCGCCCCCGGACATCCCGACGCTACGCTCATGCTCGTTGATGCCACACGCACGCAAGGCGCGGCCGTCCCCCGCGAACTCCTTGGGCTGGTACGGGGTGCCGTGGACCGTTCGCCCGCCGACGACCGCCTGCTGGACGCGCTCGCGCGGCTCGAACTTGAAGGAGGAGAGGCGCTTAGGGCCGCCGCGATCTGGCAAGAAGCGCTCCGTTACGGTCCGTTGATGAAACGGTATGCCGAGCAGCGCGATGCGGCCTATGCCCTGGTGGTCGGCGCAAACTAACGGTCGGCTCGCGTCCAGGTCCAAACACCCGACGGGTAGCGATGCACGGTGAGGCCGCGACGCCGTCCTTCTTGCCGAAACGTGCGGTACGACATGGCAATGCCGCCGGGTTCGCAAAAGCGCGCCCCGCGAACGTGCGTGACGACGCATCCGCCCGGCGCTAGCAGGCGCGCCAAGGTGTCCAGCCATGCCTGATGGTGCCGGCGACAGCACGCGAAACTGCCAGGGTTGTTCTCGGCAATTACGTCGTAGGGACCACTCAGGGCACGTCCTCCCACGCCGTATTTGTTCGCGATCCACACGCGATATCCGGGCAGCGCAAGCGCAGTGGCGGCCGCGACTTCGTCGGCGAGTACCGTGATGCCGTCGATGCTCGCCGTGCGAACCGCATAGCGCCGCGCGAGAGACGACGCGCCGACTCCGACGTGAAGCACGCGGTGTTCCGGCGTCAGCCATGCGGCGATCGCATTGTCCACGGCGGCCTGATCGGGGCTCACTTCGCCGCCTGCAAAGGAGCGATCCCGGTATTGGTGGCCCGGCGTGTCCTGCCCGCAATCGTCGAGCACGCGAACCCGTCTTGTCGTCAACCTGCGGGCGAACCAGCGGATGCGGCGGCTGAGGTTCACGGCGCGTTGTCGCCGTCGGGGCGCGCCAGTTCGGAGGCGCGGATGACACTCGCGAACGCCTCTCCGATCGCCCTCCGCCCGTCCGCGTTCGGATGTTCCCAGTCCTCGGCGGTTTCGAAGAATGTCTCCGCACCGCGCTTCCGAAGCATCGTCAAAACCTCGACGTGGGGGATTTTCAACGATTCCGCAATGCCGATGATTTGCCGGGTGCGTCGAATCGCCCGCTCGCAGGCGCCCACCGGCGCGACGGCAATGCACGCATCGTTGCCACCGGCGAGCGCGTGGGGAGGGATCACCCACGCGAAGACCTGGGTTGGAGCAATATCGTTTGCGATCCCTCGCAGTGCTTCCGCGAACGCATCCGCATCCTCACGCTCGCTGCCTCGGCGATGCTCGACAGCGCCTTCCAGCGCGCGGACAACGGCAGAGTGACGTCGCGCCGTCGGAAACCATCCTCCGCGTTCGCCAACAAAAATCGGCCAACCGCGCAACTCGACGGTGCGGGTCGGTATCAGGTCGTTCTGGTAGGCCGCAACGACAACCAGGTCGGCCTCGAACGTGCCGGTTGCGCGCAACGTCGCCCGCTCCTGCGCGGCGTCGTAGCCGTAGGTCGAAAGGTTGAGCACGCGCCAACCTTCCCCAAGGCCATCCTCCGCAATCCGTGTCCACGCGTCCTCCGCCGTGCCCGTGCCCCACGTCATCGAGTCTCCGACGACGACGATCCGCCGCTCCCCCTTTTCTTTGGCGCCGGGCCACTCGCGATCATGGAAGCCGTGACTGTTGGTCCCGTGCGTTCCAGGCCACACACCGTAAAGCCGGCCTCGTTCGTGGGGTAGCAGCTGAACGACCGCTTCGCGCCGGCGCAGAATCGCTTCCGCACCGAGGACCAGGCCCAGCGCGAGTACGCCCCCCATGGCCAGCGCAGCCAGACGTCGCCCCATGGGGGATCAGGTAACGCGCTCATCACCGGGCTATCACGGAGCGATGTTCCTCGTGCTTCTCATCGCGTGTGGGCCGAAACACCTGCACCCCCCCATACAAACCGACCCGGTCGTCCAGCTGAGCCGGGCGCGCTCGGAGGCGCCGCCGCCTCCACAGATCGCGCGCTTCACGATCCGAATCGAGACGGCAGACGGCGTACTATCTGCACTTGGCACGGGAATATATTCGGCTCCCAATCGATTTCGCGTCGAGTTGCGCGGTCCGATCGGACCCGTGCAACTCGTCGCGGCCTGTGATGGGGAGCGGGTCACGGCGTACATCCTTGGTAAGCACACCGCTTACGTCGGAGACGACGCCGAAGCCGCAGTCCGACGATGGACGGGCGGCGCTGCGGGCGTGGACGCTGTGGTTCTGCTGCTCCTCGGGCGCTTGCCGGACCTGGGGCCTCCCACCACGATGGAGCCGGTACCAACATGGACGCGTCCCGATGGTTCCGTCGTAAGGGCCGTGCTTGACGATGGCAGCGGCCACCTTGCCCGAATCGATGTCGTTGACGCACGTGGCGTGCCCGCCCTTTCCGCACGCTTCACCCCAGGAACCTTCCCGTCGCACCTCGACATCGACCTGCCTGCGCTGCACGCGAGCGCGTCCGTTGACTACTCGGACTGGCAAACGGGCGCGCCACCGGAAACCGCGTTCAGCGTCGTCGTTCCGCCCGGTGCAACGATCCATTCTATCGATACAATAGGCAGGCCTGCCGACGCTCCTCCCACTGGGCCAGCGGAGTTGCCCATCCAGTGAGCAACTCCCGCGGTTGGATGCGCGATTCCAGCCCGACGCGCGCTTCCATGTTCCCGCACAAAAGGTCGATCGCGATGGGATGATCGACGAACTCATACGTTTCGGTCCGCCACGCGAAATCGCGAGGAGCGGCTCGCAATGCCGCTTCGATCACAACCAACCCGAGCAGAAAGCTCTCCAGCGCGTGACGCGCGGTGACCGTGATCTCGACGCCGTGACAGGTTTGACCTGCAAACTTTTGGAATCGCGGTTCAAAGGTCGCCGGGCGAAAGGCTGCGCCGGAAAGGCCCGCGTCCGCCGCCCCCACCCGGCACAAGCGCGTGAACGCGACGGCGTCGAGAAACGGTGCGCCGACGAGGTGAAAGGGCCGCGTCGTGCCGCGACCTTCGGACAGGTTCGTGCCTTCGATCAGGCACATGCCCGGGTAGAGGATGGCGGTCTCAAGCGTCGGCATGTTCGGGGATGGGTAAACCCAGGGAACATCGGTATCATCGAGGTACTGGTGGCGTTCCCAGCCCTCGCAGCGCGCGACCTCGATGATGGCATCGATCCCCAAATCATCGCGGAAGAAGGTAGCGAGTTCGCCCATCGTCATGCCATGTCGGACGGCCAACGGGTAGGCGCTCACGAAACTCTCGAATCCGGGCTCGACGACGTTCCCTTCGACGGTGGCCCCATCGATGGGGTTCGGGCGATCGAGAACGATAATTCGGCATCCCGTGCCGACGCTTGCCTCCATGATGTACCCGAGCGTCGCCTGGTAGGTGTAGTAGCGCGCCCCAACATCGGCAATGTCGAACAACACGATGTCCAGATCGGCGAGTAATTCCCGCCGTGGGCGCAGCGATTCGGCGGCGGTTCCGTACAGGGAAACGACCGCGATTCGGTCGTCCTGTCCGTCCCACGCAATCATGTCTTGCGCCGTCGCATGCAGACCGTGTTCGGGGGCGAAAATTCGTCGTATCGGAATGCCGCGCGCGGCCAGAATGTCCAGGAGGTGATCGCCATTTTTATCGACGGCGGTGTGGTTGCACGCGACGCCAATCCGCTTTCCCCGTAGGCGTTCGATGTCACTGACCAGCACCTCCAGACCCGTGCGCATGCGCGTTCCTCCGCCCGTTGGGGTATCCTGCGCGGCATGGCCCTGCTCGCTCTCCTTCTCGCGTGTACGCCGGACCCCACCGGCGCGTTCGCGCTTTCGTTTGACGGCGCTCCACACTGTGCGCGCGTGGATACGGCCGGGGCGCTGGTCCCGACCGACTACACGCTCGATCTCTGGATTCGAGGCAGCGCGACGGGAGAGCGTGTTCATCCCATCGTCGCATGGGAGGGCGCGTTTGTATTGGTGGAAGATCCGACGGGTACACTCTATTTCCACGTCGGGGATGACGGCGGTGCGAGCTATTCGATGAGCGTGCTGGACGGCGTGGCGCACCACATTGCCGCGACGTACGCGGGCGGAGAGGGCACGGCGGTACTCTTCATCGATGGCGCCGCCGTCGGCAACGCTCAGGCGTTCCTTGCGGAGGACATTTCCGACGAAATGCAGATCGGGTGCAATGACGACGCCACGGAGGGATGGGAGGGTCTGATCGACGAACTCCGGGTGTCCTCGGTCCGCCGCTACGACGACGATTTCACCGTGCCCGATGCGGCCTACGATGACGATGACGACACGCTCGCGCTGTTCCACCTCGATGAAGGCACCGGCAGTGTGTTCGCCTCGGACGGGGGGGGCTGGCAAGGGACGGTTTCGGGGGCGGGGTGGGTTCCGTTTACGATCCCGAGTGAGCAGTGATCGTCGTCGTTCTTTATTTTTTGGCAGCGGTGCTGTCGTGCGCCGCCCAACCGCCTCCGCCTCCGCCCACGCCCTTGGATGGCGCGAGCGTAGCCACGCTCCTCGGACCCGCCGGCGGCGTGTACATCGTGGGAGATTGGACGAGCACCGCTTGCGGAGGACGAGGGTACGCCAGGAACATCCACATCGAGGCCCATCAGGAATACGCGGGCATCGACCTCGTCTCCCCCTGTCCGAAAGACACGCAATGCATGTGGTCAGGCATGGTCGGATTCGCGGGAATATGGGTTATGGAAGGCAAGCAACTCCAGCTGCGCGAGATCGGTGGGGCGGTCACGCCGGGTGGCGCACACCCCACGCTCATCGAGGCAACGTTGGAGGGTAAGCTCGTCGAGAACGGCTGTGTGTACGAGCACGGCCTCACCGTTCCCGCGGGCTACACGGAAGAGGAAGTCAGGCCGAAGATCCCCGGGAGTTAGCCTCGGCGCGCCAATCGGCGGCCGCCCGGCGGAACTCCGCGCGCACCGCCTCGCCGACGGGGCCACCGCCCGACGCCCGAATCCCGTCGATCTCGACCACCGGGGCGAGCTCCTTGAGCGTGCTCGCCAGCCAAAATTCATCGGTAGGGCCGACGTGCACGGGTGCTGCTCTTACCTCGATTCCAACGTGGCCTGCGGCCGCGATCATCGCAGTGCGCGTCACGCCTCGGAGGATGCGGCCATCGTCCGGCGGCGTCCACAGCACGCCATCCCTCACGACGAAGACATTGGATTGCGTGCACTCCGTCCAGACCCCCTCCGGTGCAACCCAGAGCGCCTCGTCGGCCTCGCCAGCCGCCAGCCACCACGGCAGGCGGCTGGTGTGTTTGACCCATCCGGGGAGCCACGGCGGCGGCGTCCACGCGCGCGTCACGACGCGCATTTCACGGCCGACCCAGGTCGTGTCCAATACTCGTGACCGCACGATCCGCCTGCCGCTTCCGGTCAGGGTGACGTTTACGCGGGATTCTGTCGGAATCGCGTCAATCGCCCGCCCGATTTCCGCACGCAGCGCGCTCCGATCCGGGATCAAGACGCGGCAAAAACGCGCACTGTCCTCCAGGCGATCGAGGTGCTCATCCACGCGAAACGCCTGCCGCCCGTAGGTGCGCATGGTCTCGAACACGGCGTACCCAGCCGCGAGCGCCAGGTCATCGACGGGGAGCGACTCCCGGGGCTCGCCGTCGATGATCACCATGCCCCCGACCTATCCGGGTCAGGCATGCCTCACCCTTTCGTCGGCGAAAGTGGGGCCTGCATGTCCCAGCGCGGAGGAATTCGTGCCGCAGGCCCGTTGGCATGTCCCTTGCTCTCCCCCCGCGCGCCCCTGCGGAGTTCGTCCATGCTGCTGTTCTTCGTCGCGTGCGCTGTCGAGCCTCTGGCCCCGGAGCTCACCGATACCGTGCCCTACATGGACGGCGAACTGCTGCTGCGTGTTCGCGGCGACGACGTGGACGAGATGCATCTGGATGACGAGAACAATTTGGAAGAAGCGGAGCGCATCGATGGCATTCGTGTTCGCCGCGTTTTCATTCCCGATGGCAAGACCGTTCGGAGCGTCATCGAGAAGCTCAGTGAGGATCATCGTGTGGAATTCGCCGAGCCCAACCTGCTCGTCCGCGCCAACGCCGCCGACCCCTACGTGGGCTACCAGTGGAATCTGGCGGACATCGGTGTTTCGAACGCCTGGACCTACGGCACCGGTGCCGGGGTCAAGGTTGCTGTGCTCGACACCGGCGTGAAGGCGGGCGGCCCCGACGGCATCGCCAATTTGCTCGGGGGATACGATTTCTACAACGGGGACTCGTCGCCTGCGGACGGAAACGGCCATGGAACATTTGTTGCGGGCACGATCGGACAGAAAACCAACAACGGAATCGGGGTGGCCGGCGTTGCTCCGGGCGTGTCGATTCTCCCGGTGAAGGTCATGGGAGACGATGGTACGGGCGATATCGCGGCGATTGCAAACGGCATGGTTTACGCGACGGATGAGGGCGCGAGTGTCATCAACATGTCGCTGGGTTCGGCGTATCCGTCGCGCACGCTGGAGCAGGCCTGCGCGTACGCGCACAGCAACGGCGTGACCGTCGTCGCCGCGTCTGGTAATGAGTATGCGTCGAACGTCGGCTATCCGGCGGCGTACGGCACGGTGATCGCGGTCGGCGCGACGGGGTACGACGGCGTTCGAGCAGGGTATTCGAACACCGGCGCGGGGCTTGATCTAGTCGCCCCGGGTGGCGACATGGGCGCCGACGTGAACGGCGATGGCTACGGCGACGGAATCTTGCAGGAAACGACTGAAAATGGTTCATGGACGTACACTTTTTGGGAGGGGACGTCGATGGCGGCGCCGCACGTCGCGGCTGCTGCGGCGCTGGTGATCGCCCAGGGCGTGACGGATCCGGTAAAAGTGGCACAGATCCTACAAAGTTCTGCGCGCGACGGCGGTTTCAAGGGGTACGACACGAGCTACGGCTACGGCAGTCTGGATGTCGGCGCGGCCGTCGCGCTGGCGCGCGGAGGATCGTCCGGCAGCTCCGGCAGCAGCTCCGGTGTTTCGGGTGGAAGTTCAGGAAGTGGCTCCGGAAGTAGCGCAGGCGATGCCGGAGCCGCGGACAAGACGGCGCCGGCGATTTCGGGCGTTACCGGGTACACCCAGTCGCTGAAGTTTACGATTCAGTGGGTGACGAACGAGCCGGCGGACAGCTACCTGAACTTCGCCGAGTACGGACCCCGTGGGGACGCGACGTTGGTGACATCGCATTCTCTCTCGTTCAATGGCCAGAAGGGGTTGACGTACACCTTCACCATCGAGAGCAGAGACGCGTCCGGAAACCTGGCGCAGACCACCGAGTATTACATCACGCTCTAGCGGTGGCCCGTCTGGCCGCAACGCCGCGAGTCAGATAGACGCCGCGCCCGACGCCGGAGGTTGCCGTGTCTCGCCGCCCCATCCTCCGCACCGAGATTCCCGGACCGGTCGCGGCGGACATTTTGAAGCGCAGTGATGGCGCCGTTTCGCCCTCGTATACTCGTGACCATCCACTGGTGGCGGAGCGGGGTCACGGCGTCTGGATCACCGATTCGGATGGTAACGAATTTCTGGATATGTCAGCCGGAATCGCCGTCACTTCGACGGGGCACTGCCACCCTCGCGTCGTCGCCGCCATCACAGAACAGGCCGGAAAACTCATCCATATGAGCGGAACGGACTTCTACTATCCCGTGCAATCGCGCCTCGCGACGCGCCTTACCGCGATGCAGCCGGTCCGCGGGGATAAGTGCCGCGTGTACTTTGGAAACTCCGGGGCTGAAGCGAACGAAGCTGCGCTCAAGTTGGCGCGGTATTGCACTGGCCGGAAGAGCTTTATCGCCTTCTATGATTCGTTCCATGGCCGGACGATGGGCGCCCTGTCGTTGACCTCGTCCAAGGTTCGGCAGCGAGAGGGCTTCGGTCCCTTCCTGCCGGTGTTCCACGCGACGTTTCCGGATCCGTACCGCCACGGTGCGGCGGCCACGGACATCGCGATGGAGAGCATCGAGCGGATGTTCCGGACGATCCTGCCGGCCGACGATGTTGCGGCGATATTCGTGGAGCCGATTCAGGGAGAGGGTGGGTACATCATCCCTCCGGCGGACTTCCTGCCGCGATTGCGTGCGCTCGCGGATGCACACGGAATTCTCCTCGTGTTCGACGAGGTGCAGAGCGGAATGGGCCGCACCGGCAAGATGTTCGCGTTCGAACATACCGGCGTAAAACCTGACATCATCTCGCTCGCGAAAGGAATCGCCTCGGGTCTCCCCTTATCCGCAACGCTGGCGAGTGAAGACGTGATGAAGTGGAAGCCGGGGGCGCACGCAAGCACGTTTGGCGGGAATCCCGTCGCATGTGCAGCGGCGCACGCCACCCTCGATCTTCTGGAAGAATCCTTGATCGAGAACAGCGCGGTTGTTGGCGAGCGGATGTTGGCGATGTTCCAGGCAACCGTCGGCAGCCATCCGAACGTCGGGCAGATCCGCGGCCGCGGGCTGATGATCGGCGTGGAGTTGGTCACGGATCGTCCCACGAAAGAGCGGGCGGGCGACCTCAGAAATCGCCTTGTCATGGATGCGTTTCACCGCTCAGGAATGGTCATTCTGGGGTGTGGGACGAATACGGTCCGTTTCTGTCCTGCGCTTACGACGACGGAAGAGGAAGCCACTCTGGCCGTCGAACTGTTCACCACGTCCCTTCACGCCCTTACCGGAGTCGGCCATGCGCAAGTTTGACGGCGTCGATTTCTTCAATTTGGATTCCCTCCTTGCCGACGATGAAAAACAGGTTCGGGAGGCGGTTCGCGGCTGGGTGGACGACAACGTCATTCCCATCATCGAGGGTCACTGTCGTACGGGAACGTTCCCGCATCACCTCGTTCGGCAGATGGGAGAGATGGGGTTGCTCGGTGTGAATTTGCACGGGTATGGGTGTGGCGGAATGTCCAACGTCGCCTATGGTCTCGTTTGTCAGGAGTTGGAACGCGGGGACTCGGGCATTCGCTCCTTTGCGAGCGTACAGGGTTCGCTGGTCATGTTTCCGATCTGGAAGCACGGCACGGAGGAGCAGAAGCAGAAGTACCTGCCGAAGATGGCGGCCGGGGAATTCATCGGCTGCTTCGGACTGACCGAGCCGGACTTCGGCTCCAATCCCGGCGGGATGATGACGAAGGCCGTGGATGACGGAGACAGCTACGTCCTCAACGGCGCGAAGATGTGGATTACGAACGGCACGATCGCGGATCTGGCCGTGGTGTGGGCGAAGCTTGACGGCGTGATCCGCGGCTTCATCGTAGAGAAAGGAGATCCTGGATTTTCGGCTCCTGAAATGCACGGCAAGCACTCGCTGAAAGCGTCGGTCACGAGCGAGCTGGTCTTCTTGGACTGCCGGATTCCCAAGGACCGGATCCTTCCGCATGTTCATGGCCTGAAAGGCCCATTTTCATGTCTCAACAATGCCCGCTTCGGGATCGCATGGGGAGCGCTCGGCGCGGCCATGGCTTGTTACCACTCGGCTCGTGAATACAGCCTTTCGCGAATCCAGTTCGGGAAGCCGATCGCCTCCTTTCAGCTTGTTCAGAACAAGCTGGCATGGATGCTGCGCGAGATCACGAAGGGTCAGCTTCTGGCGCTCCAACTCGGCCGCATGAAGGACAACGGGACGATGATCCCGGAGCACGTTTCCCTCGCGAAGATGAACAACGTCGACATCGCGTTGGAGATTGCCCGCGTTGCACGTGATATTCACGGCGCGAATGGAATCCTTGACGAGTACCCAGTCATGCGCCACATGGCGAATCTGGAATCGGTGCGCACCTACGAGGGCACCCACGACATCCACAACCTCATTCTCGGGCGTTGGATCACGGGGATTCAGGCGTTCGAATAACTTTCGTGATCCGTCTCGCTGGAGTCGGGCATCGCGGGGTTAGTTCCGAGAACTCATGCGACTCCTTCTGCTGCTTCTGCCTTCCTTGCTTCTGGCCTGCCGTTCCGAAGGCGTAACCGTCAAGGATGACACAGGGAGTGGGGAGGGTGACACGGATGCGGATACGGATTCGGACACGGATACCGGCGGCGTTGTTTCTGGGCAAATCTCGGTTTCGCCGAACAGTCTGAGCTTCGACACGGTGTTCGTCGGCAGCGCGGCGAGCATGGCCGTCACCATCGAGAACGTCGGGGATGGGGCGGTGGCCCTCGTCGCCACGGTGAACGCGGCCACGGCCGCGGAGTACACGACTGCCTTTTCCGCGACAGCCCCGAACCCCGGTACCGCGGCGACCCTGACGCTGACGCTCACGCCGTCGGATTGGGGGAATCACGCGGCCGATCTCACGATCACGGACTCTACGGGCACCGGTCGCGTCGTGGTACCCGTCTCGGCCTGGGTTCAGATCGATGGAGACGGAGACGGCTTCGGGAGTGACGAAACCGGCGGGCGGGATTGCAATGACGGAGACGCCGCAACCAACCCCGACGCCGAGGAGGTCTGGTACGACGGCGTTGATTCCGACTGCGCGGGCGGTGACGACTACGATCAGGACGGAGACGGCCACGCGCTGGCGGACGACTGCAATGACGCAGACGCCGCCATTCACACTGGCGCCACGGAGACCTGGTACGACGGCGTTGACCAGAATTGCGATGGCGCCAACGACCACGATCAAGACGCGGACGGCGTGACTGTCGATACCGACTGTGACGACACGAATGCAGCCGTGAACCCCGGCATGGTTGAAATCTGGTACAACGGTGAAGACGAAAACTGTGACGGCAGTGACGATGATCAGGACGTCGACGGCTACCGCCTTGCCGAGGATTGTGATGACACAAACGCCACCATAAACCCGGGCGCTACGGACGTCTGGTACGACGGCGTGGACACGAATTGCGACGGCGCGGATGACTACGACCAAGACGTGGACGGCGTGGCCTATGACGATGATTGTGACGACACCGACGCGAGCGCTGGCGCGCGCGAAACCGAGGTATGGGATGGCGTCGACAACGATTGTGACGGTTCTGTGGACGATATTTCGATCTCCGACGCAGCATCCGGCGCGCTGTACGGCGCAACCGCCTCGATCGGCATCGGTACGCGAAATGGCTTGTCCCTCGGCGGCGACCTCACCGGAGATGGTGTGGATGACGTGGTCGCCGTCACTCCATCGTCGGGATACGGCTATGCTTGGGTGGTCGCGGGCGCCACGGCGGCCGCCGCGGACGGTTCCATCACCGATTACGACACCGCCCAACTCGCCGGCGGTTCCTCAGCCTACATCCTGAATTCGGTCGTAGGCCCGATGAAAGACCTCGATGGGGACGGTGACGCTGACTTGCTGGTCGATGGGTACTCGTCGACGTACTACGGCGGCTATGGCCGCGCGTACCTCGAGGCCGGCGGCAGCGCTTTGGCGGGTTCGATAACGGTTTCTACGACCTACCGTGCCTACTTCACCGGTGACTCCGACTACGACGGCATGCGGTTCATCGCGGCGGCGGATGTCGATGGTGACGGCTCGGATGACATCGTGACGGGCTGTCCGTACGATTCCGACGGCTCCAGCTACTACTCGTACTACCACGGGAATATCGCCGTGTTCAGCGGTGGCTCGTTCAGCGGTTCATACGACCTCGGTGACGCGGATGACGAGATCGCTGGCGAAAACTCCAGCGATTACCTGGGGGTTTCGGTGGTCGCGGCGGACGTCGACGGCGATGGTCTTGCCGACATTCTTGCCGGGGCATCGGGAGAAGACAGCGGGGCCTCGGGCGCCGGCGCCATCTACCTGTTCACCGGAAATGCAAGCTTGGCATGGGACGACACGGCGGACGACGCGATGGAGGCACGGGTGGTTGCTTCGACCGCATCGGCCGGCCTCGGCGGCGATTCGCTGCCCGACCCCGGCGATCTGGACGGGGACGGTACGCTGGACATCGCGTTCACCTCGGCAACCCTCGGCGCCGCGTACATTTTCCTCGACGGTTCTTCCATCGCTGGCAGCATGACCACCGCAAGCGCGAGCCTGACCGTAAGCGGCACGGCGGGCGCATTCGCCAACTCCATCGCACTCAATGCCGATCTGGATGACGACGGCATGGACGAATTGGTGATCGGCGCCAGCGGAGACGACACAATCGGGAGCAACGCCGGCGCGCTATTCCTGTTCGATGCCTCTGCCGGTTCCGGCGCGTGGACGAGCGCCAACGCGGAGGCGACGATCTACGGGGCCGCAGCCGGCGATGCGCTGGGTACCGGGCTCGCGGGCGGCGGAGACGCCGACGATGACGGTATCGACGACCTGATCGCGGGTGCGACGGGTGCCGACACGGTCGCGTCTGGTGGTGGCGCCGTGTACGTCATTCCGGGCCGGTAGTCCGCGCTCGGGGTACCTCGAATCCCGAATTATGCGGACTTCTTCTCGATCAGATGCGGCCGCCTGCGCACGATCACTTGTGCGGGCGGCATGTTCAGCATGATGGTCGTCTTGTCGATCATCAGCGGACTCAGGCGCTCCTCGATCTCCATGATTCGCCGTGCACGGTCACGCTGGCTCGGCGCGCCGAAGGCTCGGAGCACCTGCCGGCCGAGCACGTGTTGGAACATGATCAGCGTCCCGTTTGGCTCAAGGAGGTCGAACATGCGGTTGTAGATGGACTGCACCACGTCCGCGGGGAAGTTCGCCAGCGGCAGGCCGCTCAGGACGTGGTGGTAGCGGACACCGGGTTCGAAGTCGAGAATGCTGACCTCGTGGACCGATGGTTCAATCGGAAAACCCAGGAACCGAGTCCGGAGGACCGCGCAAAAGTCGGGGTTGAGTTCGACGACGTCGAGGAGATCACCCGGCAGCAGGCGTTCTACCAATTCGGCCGTGAACGGGCCAACGCCGGCGCCCACCTCAAGGATTCGGAGCGGCCCGTTGTGATGGGAGAAAATCGGCGCCACCATTGCGCGCGACAAACCTTTGCCACTCGGCCAAACGGCACCGACGGTCCCGGCGTTCTTGAAGCTCTGCGCCAGAAAGCGGAGCGGTGCTGGTGCGGCCATGACGTTCCCGTGACGATTGTAGCGCGGCGTACTTCGACGCGCTCGGCGCCTACTCGAACAACCCCTCTGCGAGGCAGGATTCATCCGCGGTCTGAATTCCCTTGGCGAGCGCAGTGGCCTTCGGGAGCAAGTTACGGACGTAGAATCGAGCGTTCGCAACCTTTCCATTGTAGAACTTGGTGTCCGCCGCCGATGGAGATTTTTCCAGCAATTCCAGCGAAACGCGGGCCTGCCAGATGGCGTGCAAGCCGAGCACGACGATGCCGAATTGCTCAAGGAACGGAGTTGCCTGGAGCATGGCGCCCCGGACATTTCCTTGCATTCCCAACGCCCCGAGGTGCATGGCGGTTTGACCGAGTTGATCTCGGGCTCGCTCGAGTCCTGCTACCTCATCGTCCATTTTTCGGGTACTGCGCGCGCGCTCCAACTCGAGATTGCACTCGTTGAGCCACTGCATGAACAACGCGCCGGACCCTTTGCGCATTTTCCGACCGAGCAGGTCCATGGCTTGGATGCCGTTCGTGCCTTCGTAGATCGAGCTGATTTTTGCGTCGCGCAGGTGCTGTTCCACGGGGTATTCGCCGATGTACCCGTACCCGCCATAGGTCTGCACAGCAAGGCGGCACACTTCGAAGCCGATGTCGGAGCAATGTGCCTTCACTATCGGCGTCATCAACTCGACCAGCCCAAGGAGGTACTCCCGCTCCTCTTCGGCACCATGCGACGCGCGGTCCAAACGATTCGCCACCGAGTACACCAACGACCGCATGGTTTCCACGTACACCTTCATCGTCATCAGCATTCGCCGCACGTCCGGGTGCTCGACGATGGCAACGCGCGGCGGGTCCGCTTCGCGCATGTGCTCGACGAGCGAGCCCTGAACGCGTTCCTTGGCGTAGCTTCGGGCGTTCATCCACGCCGCCGACGCGACGCCGATCGCCTGAATTCCGACGCCGATGCGCGCCTCGTTCATCATTCGGAACATGAGTTCCAGGCCCTGGCCTTCGGCGCCCAGACGGTAGCCGACACAGGTGCTGGTGCTGCCGAGCGCGAGAACGCAGGTGGCCGATCCGTTGATTCCCATCTTGTGCTCGATACCCACGACCTTGGCGTCGTTTCGGCGTCCGAGGTTTCCCGCCTCGTCGAAGAGGAATTTCGGGACCACGAAGATCGACAGACCTCGCGTTCCTGGGGGCGCGTCGGGAGCGCGCGCGAGAACGATGTGGATGATATTCGCCGTGAGATCTTGATCCCCGGCGGAGATGAACATCTTTTCGCCGGTCAGGTGGTAGACACCCTCCTGTTCTGTGCGCCGGGCGCGGCACCGGTTGTCGCCGATCGCTGTGCCGGCGCCGGCTTCCGTCAAGCACATCGTTCCGCCCCATTCTCCGGCAACCATCTTCGGCGTGGCGATGGAGCGAATCCAGGCGGGAACCTCGTCACTGACGAGGAGATTGGCAGCCGCGCGGGTCAGTCCGGCGTACATGTTGAACGCCGTGGCCGCGCCGGAGAGCATTTCGTGCATCGCGACGTCAACAATGTGCGGCAGCCCGGCCCCCCCCACGTCCGGACTCATGCTCGCGCCGATGAGCCCGGATTGCGCGAGCGCCGTGTACGCCTCCTTGAAGCCGGGCGGCGTCGTCACATTGCCCTCCTTGTCGAGTTTGCAGCCGACCCGATCGCCGATCTTGTTCACGGGCGCAATGACCTGGGTGGAGAGGTCGTGCGCCGTCTGCAGCATCATTTCATAGGTTTCAAGGTCAAAATCCGCGTATCGCGGCACGGATTTCAACTGTTCGACAATGTTCAATTGCTCAAAGAGGCAGAATCGGATGTCACGAAGATCGATGGTGTACTCGGTCGCGCTCAAGGGCTCTCCAACGGCTGAATGAATGATCATTCACTATGCCGGCGATGGGCGCTTGCGCAAGCCCCCGCGACCCTCAGCTCGAACTCAAGTCGCAGTAGTTGCGTCCGACAGGGATGTCAGGGCACGCTGGGTGTGTCCCACGGAGCGTGATGTTGCCGTTCTTGACCCTCGCCGCGTGTATCGGGTCGACGGACAACGTCGGCACGGAACAACTGTATCCGCGGGCCGGTGACGTCGTGGATATCGATGTCGTGGCGCATATCGACGGTGGTGGACTGGTGAGCGGGTGGACGGACGTCGCGACGGTTGGGACGGACGGCCCCGGCGCCGACCAAGGCGGGACGGGTCGCTGTGTTCCCGTGCGTGTCCAGGCCAGCTCCCAACATACGCTTGCTCGCGTCGATCTCGGGACGCCGGTCCCGACGTCGTTACGATGGATTGGAGATGCGTACGCCAGCACGGGACCGCGGCGGGTCGGTGATCCGGGGTGGGCCGTGGGAGACGTTCGACTTGTGCGGATCGATGGCACCGTGGTGGCCGCGGCCGGTGCGTTGCGATTTGGTGGCATTCCCGAGGTTCTCTCGGTGACCCGGGATGCCAACGGTGGGATTGCCTTACGATGGAAGGCAAGTGCAGACGAGCGCCTCATCATCCGGACGGTGACCCCGTCGGGACAGACACTGGATTGTTCCGCTGGTCCGAGGGGCGGATCGGTCCCGCGATGGGCGGCGCCGGCGGATGGCGGAAACGTCACGCTGCGAAGCATTCGTGATCGGGTCACCGTGATTCCCAATGAGGCGATTGTACGGGTGCATTCAGCCATCGAGCGCTTCGTTCCGCTTGATGTTCCGC
Organism: Klebsiella pneumoniae; assembly: GCA_945861635.1. GTDB lineage: Bacteria > Myxococcota_A > UBA796 > UBA796 > SXON01 > CAMAWH01. The sequence continues at coordinate 112,229 of CAMAWH010000008.1, forward strand.
TCACGACGGTGCGCTCTACACCGGAGCAGCCCCCGGCGCGTGCTTTGCTCCCGGCGTCCGTACCGAGCGCGCCACGTCATTCCGGGCGTTTGCGTTCGATCTGGGGGTAGTTCGGCGTTGGCCGCGCATCACTGCCGCAACGCACTGAGCACCTCCTTGACGGAACGGACGCCGGTCAACGTCATTCGCGTTGCCTCTCTGGCCGCGCTGGCCGGAACCCAACCCCGGCACAACCCGTGGCGCTCCGCTTCCTTCATCCGCGCGCCGGGCATGCCCACGCCTCGAACCTCACCCACCAGACCCACTTCCCCGAACGCGAGCGCGTTGGCTGGCAGCGGCACCCCCATCGCGGAGGACCACAGCGCGAGCGTGATAGCGAGATCCGCAGCAGGCTCTTCGACCCGCATCCCGCCGGCGACGCTGACGAACACGTCTCGATCGCCCAGGTCCAGACCGGCTCGGGCGAGGACGGCCAGCAACATCGCGAGTCGGCCGCGGTCGACGCCGACCGTGGTGCGTGCAGGGTTTCCGGCGGTTGCGCGCCCAACGAGGGCTTGCACCTCCACGAGCAGCGGTCGAGATCCCACCATCGTGCACGTTACTGCGGTTCCGGCGGCGTCGGTTGCGCGCTCCGACAGGAGGCGTGCAGACGCGTCTGGCACCTCGACCATTCCGTCCTCTCGCATCTCGAAGAGACCGATTTCCCCGGTCGATCCAAACCGATTCTTTGTGGCCCGCAAGACTCGCAGTGCCGTCGAGCCATCCCCCTCGGCGTACAGCACGGTATCGACGAGGTGCTCCAGCGCGCGCGGCCCGGCCAGAGACCCGTCCTTCGTGACGTGCCCAATCAGAAACGTGGCAATATCCCTGCCCTTTGCGATGATCATCGCCTTTGCGGCAATATCGCGCACCTGCGAGATCGACCCCGGAATACCGTCCAACTGGGGATTGTGAATTGTTTGGATCGAGTCGATCACCAGCACCCTCGGCGCCACCTCATCCACCGCTGTCAGTAAGGCATCGACGCTCGTATCGGCGAGAAGGTACAGTTCATCACTTGCGACGCCGAGGCGCTCGGCGCGGAGCCGGACCTGACGGGCGGACTCTTCCGCGCTGACGTACAAGACGCGGACGCCGCGGGCCGCAAATGCCTGCATGGCGTGGAGCATCAGCGTCGATTTTCCCACCCCGGGGTCGCCCCCGAGCAACGTCAGCGAGCCCGTGACGAGCCCGCCGCCGAGCACCCGGTCGAACTCCCCGATTCCAACGCGGATTCGGACCTCTCCGCCATCTCCAGCGCCGACGGAGGTGATCGGCCTCGCCTTGCTCGGTGCGCGCGGCCCCAGACGGGCGGCGCCGGCTCCGCCCGACACCGCTTCGACCAGCGAATTCCAAGCCCCGCACGCCGGGCATCGGCCGAGCCAACTTTGGCTTGATGCCGCGCAACTCTGGCAGACGAAGACATTGCGTGGTTTGGCCATCCCGCCCACTAAAGCGGCGGCGCGAGGCGCGACAGGGGGTGAAAATCAGGGGCGGACATTTTTTGGCAGGCAGGGGTTAGGGGGGCAGATGAGCAGCATTTCCGTCCGCTCGGCCGATTTGGAAGGCGAGTGGCGCTGACCCTCTGCCGATGGGGCCGCGCCGAGTACGAGGGCGATGATCTCGCGGGCCTCGGCGCCACCATGGTGGACAATCCGGCGGAGGCCGAGGTCGTCGTGGTGCCGTCCATTCGTCGGGTCGTCGCGAGTGATGTGCCGCGCGCTCGGTTGGTGATGACGACGACCTCCGGCTTCGACAACCTGGACGTGGATGGCCTTCGCGCCGCCGGCATCCGGTGCGCGCGCTTGCCCCTGGCGCGTCGGGATGCCGTGGTCGAAACGGCGCTGGGGATGATCCTTTCCCTCACCCGTCGTCTCGGCGCATTTCAGGCGGCAGCGGCGGATGATCGATGGGATCGCCCGCGTCTCGGAGCCTACCGGGCGGTCCGGCTCGGGCGGGTCGGGGTCGTTGGCATTGGCGTCATCGGAAATCGCATGTGCGCCGTGCTCGACGCTCTTGGCGCCGATGTCGTCGCCTGCCGCCGCGGAGACCCCGTCCCGACGGACGTCGACGTGCTCACGCTACACTGCTCGCTTCACCGGGAGAACGAGGGAATGATCGGTGCCGCGGAGATTGCCCGCCTGCGACCGGGCGCAGTACTCGTCAACACGGCCCGGGGGCGGCTGGTTGACGTCGAAGCGGCTGCGGCCGCCGTTCGCCGCGGGCACCTCGGCGGGCTGGCTCTGGACGTTTTTCCGTTGGAGCCGGCGGCGTTGAAATCATTTGTTGATCCTGCTATACTCGTCACTCCACACGCGGCAGGTTGGCATCCGGGGCTTGGTGCCGCCATCGCTTCGGGCGTTGCGAAAGCTCTCCGCGCTCTCGAGGCGGGCGAGCCGGTGCCGTGGTCGCTCTGACGCGATTTCCTAGATCCGATTCAAAAGCTCATCGACCTTGGCCGCGCAAATGAAATCATTTTCCGTGAGGCCACCGACGGCGTGCGTATTCCATCGGACAACGCATCGGTTGTAATGAACGGAAAGGTCGGGGTGGTGATCCTCGCTGTGGGCGATCCACGCAATCGCGTTGACAAACGCCATCGTTTGCCAGTAGTCGCGAAAGGAAAACGTGCGGGAGAGCGCGGTGTCACCCTCGGTGAGCGTCCACCCGACGACCTCGCCGAGGAGCACGCGGACGCGCTCGGGGGCAAGCTTGGGGACGCCACCCTCACACGATACGCAATGGCGGGACGACAAATCGGACATGGTCAACTCCGGAGCGAGAGCAAGGTATTCACGAACTGCGCAAACCCAACACCGCCTTCTCCGGCGGTTCGGTATTTCGGCCACACCGGGATGCGCGGAAGGAAACGATCGACGTTGGCGACACCGACGGACAACGGAAAGTGTGCGAACATCGGTGCGTCATTCGCCGAGTCGCCGACGTAGGCCCAGTCGTCCGCCTCCGGGGAAGCGCCGAGCGCCGTTGCGAGCTCGGAAAATCCGGTCAGCTTGTCGAAATCTCCGTACCAACCGTTGACGTGAATGCTGGACACCTTGGATGTTGCCCCAAAACGTTCGAAAATACGGACAATTTGATCGATCGCAGACTCGCCTAGAGCAGCAACGTCCTCGCAGAAATCTACCGCGAGGTCCAACTCTCGATAGGGTTGGTCGCTGGCGATAGCGCAGCCCGGCACTTCCGCGAGCACGGCGTTGCGAATGGCCAGCAAGCGCATCCGATTCATCTCGCGGACCGGCGCCGCTTGCAGGAAACGACGCTCCAGGACCCCCCCGGCCATGTAGAACCACAGCCCGCCATTTTCTCCAACCACGCCGTCTACCGGCCACATCCGTGCGATGTGGTCCACCCATCCGGCGGGCCGACCCGTGACCGGAATCACGGCAAGGCCCGCCGTCTTCGCGCGCGCCATCGCTTCGAACGCCTCTGGGACGATGCGCCCGTGAAGGGTCACGGTGTCGTCGATGTCCGTGAGAATGCCGGTGATCCGAGTGGCTTCTTCACGGGTGAGCGAAGAAAGCGGCTTTAGTCGATCTTCCATGTTTCGCTGCCGGCAACAAGCTTCTGGAGGTCGCCGACACCCTTGGCGCGCGCGGCGGCGATCTGGTCGTTCGCCATTTGGTCGTAGGTTGGGCGCGCGCGACGGTGGAGGACGCCCATCGGCACCGGAAACTCGGGATAATCCATGCGCGCGAGAATGGCAGCAAGGAACGGGTCAGCCTCGTCGTGTACGAGGCAATCGTCAGCGGTGAGGCCGGCACCCAACTCGACGACGCGTGGGCGGATTCCGTCGAGCCGGATTCCCTTCGTTCCTCCGGAGAAGAGCATCGGTTTTCCGTTCTCCAGAAACATGCACCGCTCGTCACGAATGGATTTTTCGGTCAGTTGGTCCCAGGCGCCGTCGTTGAAGATATTGCAGTTCTGGTAAATCTCGACGAAGGAAGTGCCACGATGCTCGTGGGCCGCGCGAAGAACATCGCGCTGGTCCTTGGTGAAGATATCGACGGTACGCGCAAAGAACGACGCATCGCAACCCAACGCAAACGCCGCCGGTTGGAAGGGATGATCGATGCTTCCCAGTGGCGTTGACTTGGTCTTCTTGCCCGTCTCCGAAGTCGGCGAATACTGCCCTTTGGTGAGGCCATAGATGCGATTGTTGAACAGCAGAATTTGGACGTCGACGTTGCGGCGAAGAATGTGAGCGGTGTGATTGCCGCCAATCGAAAGCGCGTCACCGTCTCCCGTGGCGATCCAAACGGACAACTCGGGCCGGGACATTTTCAGACCGGTGGCGACTGCAAATGCGCGGCCATGGATGGTGTGAAATCCGTAGGCATTGATGTAGTAGGGAAACCGACTCGAACAGCCGATTCCGCTGATAATCGCGAAATTTTCACGAGGAATTCCGAGCTCCGCAAACACAGTCTGCGCTTGCGCGAGGACCGCGTAATCACCACAGCCAGGACACCAGCGGATGATTTGGTCGGACATGAAATCTTTTTTGGTATAGGAACGAATGTCGGCGCTCATTTGGCAGCCTCTCCGAGTTGGGAATGGAGAATCGCGTCGAGGATCTCGCTGACCTTGAATGCGTGCCCCTGCACCTTCGGCAACGATACGCAGTCGATGAGCGTGCGCTCGCGAAGAATACGTACCAACTGACCGAGGTTCATTTCCGGCACGATAACCCGTCGGAAACTGCGTAGGACCGCGTCGGTATTGGCGGGAAGAGGGTTCAGGTGCCGGAAATGCGTGTGCGCGACGCTGATTCCCTGACGCCGGGCTTGGTCGACGGCTACCCGAATCGGGCCGTAGGTTGAGCCCCAGCCGACGATCAGCAACTCATCCGGATCACCAAAAACCTCCAGATCCGGTACCTTGATTCCCGCCACCTTCGCGGCCCGCGTGCGTACCATGTGTTCGTGGTTCGCGGCGTCGTAGGAGACGGCGCCCGTGCCATCCGCCTTCTCAAGCCCGCCAATGCGGTGCTCCAGCCCCGGCGTTCCCGGGCGGACCCACGGCCGCGCCAGCGTTTCCGGATTTCGGCCGTAGGGCAAAAACCCTTCGACTTCCGTGTGAAAAGTGACCTTCATCTCAGGGATTAGCGAAAGATCCGGGATTTTCCAGGGTTCCGAGCCGTTGGCAAGATATCCGTCACTCAGCAGGATCACCGGGGTCATATACGTTGTGGCAATACGCACGGCTTCGAGCGCCATGGCAAAGCAATCGCTGGGCGTGGCCGCTGCGATGACGGGCACCGGCGTCTCGCCGTTCCGGCCGTAGACGGCCTGAAGCAGGTCCGATTGCTCCGTTTTCGTTGGGAGACCGGTGGACGGACCCCCGCGTTGAACGTTGATAATAATGAGGGGAAGTTCGGTCATGACCGCGAGCCCGATCGCTTCCGTTTTCAGTGCCATTCCCGGACCGGACGTCGTCGTCAAACCAAGGCTTCCGCCGAACGCGGCGCCGATGGCGGAGGTGATCGCTGCGATTTCGTCCTCCGCCTGAAAGGTGTACACGCCGTAGGATTTGTACGCCGAAAGCTGATGAAGAATATCTGACGCAGGGGTGATGGGGTAGCTGCCGAGGAACAGCGAGAGCCCAGCCTTGTTCGCGCCGACCACCAGCCCGAGGGCGACGGCTTGATTTCCCATGATGTTGCGGTAGGTGCCCTGTTCCTGAGGCGCCCGCGGCACCGTGAATTGGGACGTAAACAGCTCTACGGTTTCCGCGTAGTTGAAACCCGCGCGCAGACTGCGTAGATTCGCGTCCTTGTAGGGATCCTTGAATCGGGCCTCGATCCATTTCTCGGTCGGCTCCATCGGGCGGGTGTAGAGCCAGTACGTCATGCCGAGCGCGAAGAAATTCTTGCATCGGTCGACCTCCTTGGTGCCCAGCCCAAGCCCCTCCACGGCGATTTTGGTGAGGCGCGCCATGTCGACGCGGACCACCTGGAACTCGCTCAGGGAGCCATCCTCCAAGGGGTTCGAGGTGATTCCCGCCTTTTCGAACTCGCGCGTGACGAACTTCTCCTGATTGAGAATGATCAGCCCTCCCTTCTTCAAGTCGGCGAGATTCGCTTTCAACGCGGCTGGATTCATCGCGACGAGCACCTCAGGCGCGTCTCCAGGGGTGTGGATGTCGAACGAGGCGAAGTGAAGTTGGAATCCGGAAACGCCCGCAAGTGTTCCCGCGGGCGCCCGAATCTCGGCCGGAAAATCCGGGAATGTCGAGAGGTCGTTGCCCACGAGCGCGGTCGTGCTCGTGAACTGGCTTCCGACAACTTGCATGCCGTCGCCTGAGTCGCCTGCGAAGCGAATGACCACGCGATCGAGAGTTTGAACAGACTTCATTTCAGGGGCCTCCTCGCCGCGCCGCGAACCGCGTACCGTGGTGGGGCCGGTTATCACCGACGCTCGGGAACCGAAAGCCCGGATTGCGCTACTCGTCGGATATGTAGCCGGCGCCGCGCATGCCGCTCCGAATCGCCATCGCCGGCCCACCTGACCTGCCCCGGGTGCGGCGAATCCGAAAGGAGTTGTGCGGTTCAGCCCCGTTCTGGCGCGCGGACGTTGTGCACGCGTTCACCACGATCGCGGAGTTGCCCCCGCTGCTTTTGCATGCACGCTTGTGTCGCGTCCGAGCGATCGTTTGGACGCCAACGGAGCGGCCTGGCCCGCCCGGGCTGGCCTGGCACGGCGTAGGGCGGCTGCTCGTCCCGTCGCAACATTTGGCTCGCGCCTGGTCCGCGTTCGTGCCGCTCGGGCGCATCGCCGTCGTCGAGCCGGGCGTCGATGATGATGGGCTTCCAGCGGACACTTTTTACGCGGGTGCCTCCGACGCCGACGACCCGGAAAGCATTGTCGCGGCGGCGGCCCGCGGCAGCGTCGTCGTCAGCACGATTGCGCACGCCGTTCTGCCGCCCGGAGCTATCCTTTCCCCGTCCGGTGACCGGGCCATCGGCGATCCAATTCGGCCCGACGCGGCGCTCGCCCGCTTGTCGCGCGGGTGGGCCGAACGTGGCCATTCCGCGCGGGACGAGTTTGCCGCGCTCATGGCGGTCTACGCGGAGGTGGCGTCAATGGCCCGGCGGAGGCGCGTTGATTAGCGGCTGTCTATGAAACTCTGCGTCCTTGACTGGCTGGCCTGTCCTGCGTGCGGGGAAGGTGATCTCGTACTTTCCGACTCGGTTTCGGAAGAACGTGCTGCATTCCATGGGCATTGGCGCGCCGATGAAGATGTTGCCGGGCGTGGATCGCGTTCCGTGACGGAGGTGATCGAAGGCACGCTGACTTGCCGCGGCTGTAGCGCGCAGTACGCGATCGCCGGGGGCGTGCCCCGCATGTTGCCGGTGGGTGTCGCATCCGGTCCCGGCACCGGTCACCGCTGGACGGAATTCGCCGAGGCCGTTCCCCAGTACGAGGCGAATTTCCTGGATATCGCGGCCCCTTTGGTGCCGGCCGATTTCACGGGGCGGCTTGTTCTCGATGCGGGGGCCGGCTTCGGGCGCCACGCGTTTTTCGCCGCGCGGTATGGGGCCGACGTTGTTGCGCTCGACTCGTCGTCCGAGGCGGTGGCGTCTGCGTACCAGAACCTGCGATCCAACGTCCGCGCGCACGTCATTCAGGGGGATATTACGCGGCCGCCGCTGCGTCGGAATATTTTCGACCTTGTATATAGCTTTGGCGTTCTCCATCACCTGGAAAACGCGCGCGCAACATTCGGCATTCTGACGGAACTGGTACGACCCGGAGGGCGCCTGTCCATTTGGGCGTATGGCCCCCGACAGGGGCTCACACGAATCGTCTCCGGCGCGCTTCGCGGCGCTACGGCGCAAATGTCGGCCGATCAGCTTCACCTCGTCAGCCGCGGAATTTCATCGGGTTTGCGCGTGTTCTCCCACACCCCGTACCGCTGGTTGGGGCCTGTGCCGGTGGTAGGCGGAATCCTGTCGCACCTCCCCGTACACGACCACCACCAATGGCCCTTCGACGTTGTCGTCGCGGATGTCTACGACCGGCTGCGGATCCCGGTTACCGGATATTTTCCTGGAGAGGAGATCGAACGCTGGTACGCCGAAGGCGGCTTTGCCGACATTCACGTGAGCCGCCGCGTGCGAAATACCGAGAGTTTCCGGGGGCTCGGCGTGCGGCGTTGACGCGCCGCCAGAACTAGAACCGAGCGCGCACCATCAGGTTGAAGCCCAAGCGATTTCGCACGTTGTCGGCGGCCGGTACGTTGGTTCCCGTCTGACCATCGTCGGCCACGAAATCGGACAGATTGTTATCCAGGGTGTACAGCACCTCGCCGACGGCAACCATGGACTTCGAAAGATCCCATTGAAGTCCGGCTACGCTGGACAAGATTGCCGTCGCCTCTTGTCCGTCCGGTACATGCGCCTTGTCCCGCTCGCTATATTGGACGTAGGTAAACCCGCCGGTACTGTACGTGGCTGGCCGCATCCAACCCACGCCGATGCTGGGTGTCAGGTGCGCTTTCGGGAAATAGTGCGCGGCGCGTCCCCGGAAATAGTACTGGGCGGTCGTTTCCATGCTCGGATTGAGCGCATACCCGCTGGTGATGCCGGGGATGTTGAAAATGATGTAAGACAAGTCTTTGTACACGAAGTCGGCTTGAATTTCATTTGTCCCCGCCACAAACGTCGCCTGCGCGTCGGCAGCAAATGCTCGTTCCACGGTCGTGGCGTCCACCTTTTCCGGATCGATCAGGTTGTGAAAGAGCAGGTTCCCCTCGGCCTGCACCAGCAGTCCCCAGCCGTCGAGTTGACGGTGACTGATGTAGGTGTCGCGTACGAAATCGGGGGCATTTCGATACAGTTTCAGTTCGTTTGACACGACGTAGTCCAGGTCCGGATTCGTTCGCACCGATACCTGCCCGCTGACTCCGGCGGCGTTGATCGGCGCGTTGTAGAGCGGACTCGTGACGTCCCCGACGTTGGTCAACTGCCCTTGTTGAAAGGTACCCGTTCCCAATTCCATACGAAGATGCTTCCCGATTTCAGTACCTCCGCCAGCCAGGGCGCCATAGTAGGCCTGATTGTTGGTCAGTCCCGTTTCGGGATCGGTGTAATCGCCGACGGCCGTCTTTGCGCCAACATAGGCGTAGTGGGGGCCGTTCTGATATTGAACACGGGCGCCCGGCGCCGCGGACGGGTCAAACGCGTAGATGTCCCGCCCCCCCCACGTGATATCGTAGCTGTAGCCAAGTCGAAATCGGTTGGCGTCCACCGCATATCCGGTGAGCGAAAGCGTGTGGTCATCCCGGCCCGCGAACGTCTTGCCAATCCGGACGTAGCTTCCGTCATCGGCTACATTTACGCCGGGTTTGGAAAGGTCGGGATTCAGAAACGGCTCGAAGCGGAGGACGAACGCCGCCTCGGTGAACACACCGGCACCGAAGCCGTTGTCCCTCCGGTAAAGCACCAGATGGGACTGGGAAATGTCGTCCGAATATCGGGATTCGTAGTTTTCGAAAAACGTATTGTTGCCCCGCGTCACAAAGTTGGGCGCCGGGCTGTATTCATCAGGTCCGGCGAGAAGATTGTTATCCTCAAACGCCGTGGTGACCCAGACATCGACGAAATCGCCAGCGAAAGCGGCCGCAGAGAGGATCAAAAAGATCATGGCGACCTCGATTGGTTGCGGGACACGGGCACCGGACCGCCTGGCGCGCCATCAATACCTTCGGCAGTGAGGACCACGAAGATCCACTTGCCGTACACTTCCTTGAGCATGCCTTCGACATGCGCCAGAACCGCCCCGGCGTGGTCGGGCGGGTACCAGGATGGCACCGTCGTGCCGGACTCGACGTACACCGTGCACGTCCCGATTTGGAGCGGCCACTGTCCGTACGCCTCAAAGTCCGCGAAATCCTCGGAGTCCGGAAGGAATGTAGCCGGAACCATGGCGTTTTCCGCGCGCACCCTACTTGCTTCAAGCGCTTCCATCGCCAGGTCGTCGCACGCCGTCGCCGCATCCAGAACCACAGCATCGGGTACGGCGAAGGACTCGCCCGCGGCCACCGTCAGGGTTGGGAACGAGAACTGGGTTGACGCCAGATATTCCTGATTGATTCCCGTGAGCGATGTGAGGCGTGCACCGAGGACAATTTCGTCCGGCGGCTTCGAAAATGTGTACACGAACAATCCACCGAAGCTGCCGGGGGGATCGGCAATGTCCGTGATCCAGAATCCGGCGGCGTCCAGCGCAGTCACGACGGCTTGCCGATCGCCGACGCGAATCTCAGCGTACTCGCCTGCGAGGTTGTTGGTTTCGTGGTCCAGTGTGGTCTGCATCTCGCGGATCGTCGGGAGCGCATACGTTAGCGGACCGCTCACGCCGCTTGACCACGCGGCCGTCCGTCCGTCCGTGGTGTCCTCGTCGCTCGCCCAGAGGCGTGTCGGGCCAAACGGCGCGGCGACATTGACGGTTCCCTCCCACTGCCCGTCGACCATGTCGATGGACGGAGTTCCGACGATATGACCTGGGCGAACGGTGACCGCGAGCGGCCCGGTATGGGCGAACGCTTCGCCGCTTGCATCGAGCGCGCGAACGGAAAGTGGAACGGGCGTAGCCGCGGCGGAGAAGGGCAGAGGATCGGCGGCCGTTCCGGTTTCGACGGCACCGAGCTTAACGTCGAGGAACGTTGGCTCCACCCGTGTGCCGGATGAACCCCCCGCACATGCCATCAGGAGCGTCCAGACCATCAATATACCGGTTGAATCCGGCCGTCTTCCTGGGCGATCTTCGCCTGAGGAAGCGTGCCGGCGTTGGATATCGCCTGTTTCACGACATCGCGTATGGAGATGCCCGTATCGATCTGCGTCGTGTTGCGCTTGAGCACCTCGAAGCCGGATCCGCCGTGGGCGATATAATTGTTTGTGGCCAATTCGTATGTCCCGTCGGGGTCAAGCGCCGCGCCGTTGATCACGATGTCTTTGGCAACTTGCGCCGTACAATCCATGGAAAAACGAATCCCGGCTACCTGCGCCTGAGAGTTGCACCCGCGCTCCGACGAGCGGTAGGAAACGTAGTCGAGCAGCTCCTGCACCTCTCTCCCGGAGAGGAACATCGTCGTCACCGTGTTGTCGAACGGCATCGCATTGTACAGGACGTCGAGCGTAATATTTCCGGGTGGAATATCCGAGCGGATGCCCAGGGTGTTGGACAACGCGATTTCGGTTTCGACACCGGGGTAAAAACGCATGGCTTCGGAGGCAAGGTTGCCAAGCATGCTGTCACCCCCCGTCGATCCGTAACGGGTAAGCTCACTTTCTGCGTAGCCGATGACTTGGTCGAGCTTAAGGTCGTAGTCGATTTGTTCCCGGTATTCATTGAGAATGGATTCCACCTCCGGGTCCCGCGGAACCGTGCTGTCCACGGGAAACAAGTGGTAGTCATGCGAAAGGACCTCATCGTCACGGATGACGAGGTCGAGGCGGCCAATAAATTTGGCGAATGCGCCAGAGTGACAGACCACGATCCGCCTTCCCGTGACTTCGTTGGTCACGACGATCGACGGATCGAGGGCGATATGGTTGTGTCCTCCCAAGATCACGTCGACGTCTGGAAAATCGCGTGCGATGGCGAGGTCGTTCTCCAACCCCATGTGGCTCACGGCAACGATGATGTTGGCGCCCTCAGCGCGCAGCAGCGCCGCCTCCTTTGGGATGGCCTCGCCGATTTCGATGACCCGCACGCCCATCGAATTGGATTCGTCATAAATCGAGTTCAACGAGGAAAGATTGGCGAGGCCGATCACCCCCACTCGAAGCCCGTCAACGTCGAACATTGCGGTGCGGTCAACCACGTCTTCCAACGCTGTTGCGTACGGAAGATCCGAATCCTCGAATTTGTAATTGGCCGCAAGAATGGGGAATCCGGCCCACGCGCCGATCTGGTCGGCGAGATTTGCCGCACCCTTGTCGAATTCATGGTTGGCGAGCACGGCGGCGTCGAGGCCGGCCGCGCTCAGCGTACGGAATTCCGCCTCGCCGCTGAATTGGTTGAAGACGACCGCCCCCTGAAACGAATCCCCACTGTCGAAGTGCAGCACGCGGCCAGATTTCCGACGCTCCCGCTTCAGAAGGTACGCCATCTCCGCGATTCCGCCGTAGGGCCCAATCTCATCCTCCAGGCCGAGGCTGTTGTCTGTGAACGAGGGATCGAATTCGTATTCGAAAAGTCGGCTGTGAATGTCCGAGGTATGCAGCAGAGTCAACCGAACGTCGTGTCCGGAAACGTCTGGCGCGCCGCCGTCCACCGCGGTCGGGAGGCAGGCCTGAACCGGCAGCGCGATCATCAGGACGAGGCCGGTTCGCACGTGTGCACCGCGAGTGGAGGGCGCGGCTTGTATGCGACGTCCACGCCTTCTGCAAGATTCGACGCGCGAAGCACCTTGACACGGTGGGGATCCCCGTGTTCTATGGCGGGCTTTCGCGTCCGGCCCCGAGGTGCGCGTTGTTCATGCTCCCCTTCTTGATTTCCTCCCTCCAACCGGCACATGCTGCTGGTTTGCAGGTCCGTACCATGCGCGCGCCGCTATCGGCGCTCGAGGTGGAGCGTCCGCTTGTCCTCGGCAAGGGGTGGCTCGAACTCGGACTGGACTTCGAGTACAAACGTACGGGTGGTCGCCAACTTTTCGGCATCCTGCCGGAAGGTGGCGCGTGGTCAGCGGAGGGCGCGCCCGTGGCTTGGCGTGATGCGCGGTGGGTCTACACCACCGAACGCGCCGACCTGCGCTACGGAATCAGCCGAAGGGCCGACCTTTGGGTTTCGGTGCCGTTTCATTACGTGCATCTGGGAAACGAGGTCAAGGGCACGGACATCGCCGATTTCGGTCTGGGCGAGCCCCGCTTTGGGTGGACCCTCGAGTGGTACCACCACGACGCTTCCACGACCAGTGTCGTGACCGATCTGGCCTACAAGGCCCCCGCCGGAAACGAGGCGCCCGGGAATTATATCGGTGGCCCGAACACGGTCACCCGGTTCCCGATGAGCACGGGAACGCCGGACATCTCCCTTGATCTGCGCGCGAAGCAGCAAATCGGACCGGTGGCATTGACCGGCTCGGTCGGTTTCGTGTACAGGTTTTCGGGTGTTTCCCAATTTGTAGTAGAGGTGACCGAGTACCAATTCTCCGGTCGTTTCCAGCCGGGCCATGAACTGCATGGAGAGTTCTCACCACTTGTGCAGCTGGGTCCGATCGCAGTGGTCGGTGATGCGATTGTGCGGCGCCGGTTCGTGGCTTCGGTCGGAACAACGAGCGGAGGCCTGAATTGGAACGAGAATCTCGATCCCATTCCGGGGTCGGACGGTTGGTCGCTCGACGCGGGTGGCGGTTTGATTGCCAACGTGACGCGCGGGTTCGACGTCCACGCAGGCGTGAGCGTGCCCGTGCGCGGCGAAGATTTGAATTTCTTTCCGCTCGAAGATTTGACGCCGACCCGCGGCGTCACCTACAGCACGACCGTGGAGCTGCGGTACTGACATGTTGCGCTCCCTTTTCCTTTCCATCGCCCTTCTCGCCCCGGCCCCTGCGCTGGCAAAAAATGTATTCGATCACAACCATCCCGATTTGGACTGGTACTCCATCGAAAGCGAACACTTCGTCGTCCACTACCCGCAGAGCCGTACCAAAGAAAACAATGCCCATTACCTGACCGCAAAATGGACGGCCCAGAAGGCGTCCAAGGTTGCGGAGGAAATGTGGCCCCGGATGTGCGCGGAATTCAATTATTACCTCAAGGAACGCGTCCACATCGTCATCCTCAACCAGGGCGACGAGTTGGAGGGTTTCACGGTTCCGCAATGGGATTGGATCGAGGTGTCGGCGAATCCCGGCGGCGATTTCTATCGCCAGCGCGGTCGGATGGATTGGCTGCCGGACGTGCTCGTGCACGAGTTTGCCCACGTCGTGTCCCTGAAAGCCAACGGCACCTTTGCGGAGGGTGTACCGGCGATTGTCGTTGGCGGCTTGTACGCCGAGGGCGTGAACAACACTGCCACGGGTGGGCAGGCGGTATTCGGGAATGACGAGCCCTTCTATTGGACGGAGGGTGGGGCGGAGTATTGGTCGGATCAAGCAGGCTACAATTGGTGGACGTCGAGCCGCGACATGCACATCCGCACGACGGTGCTGGAGGACCGTTTGCTGACGTACGACGAATGGCAGACCAACCAACAGTCGTTCCGCTGGGGTGACGGAGAGCGCGGCTACCAGCAGGGATACAGCTTCGGTCTTTACCTGCGTCAACGTTTCGGAAATGAGACGTACAATAAATTCGCACTGCAGAACGCCAAAGGCTTCCGGCTCGATTGGAACGTTGTCGTCGAGGAGGTGACCGGAGTTCCGGCCGAGACGCTGTACAACGATTGGCTTGTGTATATTACCAAGAAATACAATGACCAGTATGCATCCGTCAAAGCCGAGGGCGAGGTTGCAGGTCGGCTGCTGACCTTCGGCAAGCGTGATTGGGAATATGCCGATCCTGACGATCGCGATGCGTTCAATGATTTGCGCTGGAAGCGCAAGTGGGGAATGACGGGAAAGGACATTGCTCGTATCGAGAGGGAAAAAGCCAAGGAGGGAACCGAGCGCTGGCAGATCGTTCCGCGGTGGTCCGATGACGGGCGGTGGTTCGGCGTCAACAACCTGGCGACCATCGAGCTTTCACCGCTTCCGGAATCGTCGATCTCCGCGTTCACAGGCTCCTACACGACGGATTCGGGCGTTGGCGATGCCAATACGTATCGAGGCGTTCAGGCCCCGACCGGCGCGGGCTTCATGCACTCCTGGGACTTCGTCCCAGGCCAAGATGCGGTTGTCGTCACCGGCCACGAGCACCTGCGCGACGACGCTCGCGCTAGGCTGACCGGCTTTCGGTGGGAGTCGGACGGGTACGATTGGAAGCAGATCTGGTACTACCCCATCGAACTCAAGGAGGAGAAAACAGGAAAGTTGAGCTTCGAGGGTACGAAGCCGTGCAACGTCGCCGGCGTCGAGGCGCCGTGCCTGCCGGCAGGCGCGCACGCGATTCCCAACACCTTGCGCGGTACGGATCCAGCGGCCGGCCCGGACGGAAAGCGGATCGCCTACGTCGAATACACGGACGGCGTCCTCAACGTCGTTGCGATCAACCTGGATGGCTCCGACAAGAAATACCTGACCCACTTCGACGACGGCACGTGGATCCAGCGGTTGGACTGGTCGCCGGATGGATCGAAGCTCGTTGTTGCGTTGTTCCGCAACTTCCAGCAAGATCTCTACGTAATGGATTCCGCGGATGGCGGGAATGTTCAAGCGCTGACGTGGGACCGTTGGGAAGATCAGGATCCCTACTGGGCGGCCGACGGCACGATTTACTTCTCGTCGGATCGGACGGGGATTTTCAATATCTACCGCATGGACCCGGTGGCCAAGACCGTGACGCAAGTCACCAACGTCATTGGCGGCGCTGAGGCACCGGCGGTGACGCCCGCCGGCAATCTCGTGTACAGCGCCTACACGGCGCACGGGTGGAAGGTGTACGGCGTACCGGCGGCTGACTTCGCGAACAAGGACGTGACGGCGGACTTCAACGTGAGGGCCGACGCTACCGCCGTGAAGGCGTCCTACGAATTTCGGGAAGATCTTTCGTCGCTTGAGCCGGTAAAATACAAGTTTCCGCTCATGGCCCCGTATGGCGTGCCGATCATCAACGTCCAGAGCAACGCCCGTGACGACGTGTCGCTTCAGGCCGGTGGCCAGTTCATGGTTCAGGACTACGTCGAGGACCACACCGTCGTTGCGGACGTCATGCTCGGCTCCGACTGGTACGCGCGCGGGTCGTACCAATATCAGGGGTGGTACCCGAATATTTTCGTTACCGCGTTCCACGGTGAATTCAAGTACACGCAGGGCTACCTCGTGGACGATGATGGAAATCCGGAGACCACCGGTGACCAGAGCGCCTACGAAATCAAGAACCAGCAGTACTACAATTTTGCCGCGCTTGGCGTGGATTATCCGTGGAACAGCAAATGGCGCACCGGGGTATTTGCGCTCGGCCGCGACATCGGGTTTCGCGGTGCGTCCGACTCCGATTGGCAGCCGTACAAGCTCGATCTGGATTTCGAGGTGAATCAATCCTTCTCCTCCCTGGGTTCGTATTCCAGCAGCGCGAATCCGCGCGGCGGCCGTACGGTTGACCTGACGTTCGCGCATGCCTTCAGTGACGTTGTCTACGCGGCTACCGGCGGGCGCGTCGTTGACGACGGCGAAATCCTGGACAAGTACGAGTACAATCGGATCGAGGGGCGCTGGACGGAGCAAATTCCTGTGCCTCGCTGGGGAGAACTGCTCACCAAGGCAAACGATAATCGACACACGATTCAAATCGACGTTCAGGCCGGCGCCATCGATCGGAACGTCGATTACAACGACGAAATGCGCGCGGGCGGCCAGCACCCGTCGTACACGGGGTCCAACTCGCTGCGGCCCAATACGCTCTTTGCGGGATATCCGGCGTTCAGCCTTTCCGGTGAGACCATGGCCATGATCAACGTCGCCTATCGATTCCCCATTCGTCGCGAATTGAACAAGCGGATTGGGCCATTCTACATCTACGACATCACGGCGCAAGTCATGGGCACGGCCGGAAACCTCTGGTCATACAAAATCCCGGAGGGGACAGGAGAATTCTACCGCAACGAGTACGGCGAACGCATCGCGAATGATCCCTCGAAGATTGAGCGGGAGATTCCCTTTGTCGACAAGGCGCACAAGAACGGAAACTACCTCCTCTATGACGCGGGCGCCGAACTTCGAGTCAGCTCCACGCTGATCAGCAGCTTTGGTTGGAACAGCTTCTTTCGCGTCAGCTACGGTTTCAACGAAATCAACGGATACAACGACGTCAACGGCGACGACATTTCGGACACTACGAACAGCGTCGCAGGTGATGAACTTTCCAACGAGACGGAGAAGGCCGGCTTCCGGTTCTACGTTGGCCTTGGCACGGGGTGGTGAGATGTTGATCAGCCTGCTCCTTCTCTCCTGTGCACCGGACTATACGGCCTCGGACGCCAAACTCGTGGGTGTTGGGTACGACCCCGAGGAAATCGGGCCGTCGCCGCAGCCATACGGCGGCGTCGTGGAGTATTCGTGGGTGAACTTTGCCGGCGCCGGTCTCTCCCTCGCCATGATGCAACTCGCGTCCTACTCGGAGATTGGACCGAATTTCGCCGGCTTCGCGCCGCCCTATGCCGCTGTGTACGGGTTTTCGTACCTGTTTTCGGATCGCCTCACGACGGCTGACAGCCTGGGCGGCGTCACCGCCGTGCCTCCGGAAATCGACGACACCTGCTATACGACGTTCGAGGCGTCAGGGCCGATCGGATCGTTCAAAACGGTCGATGTGGGCAGCGCGATGCGATTCGTGGATGCCGACGGAAACGCGTCGTTCACAATGAACCGTCTCCCGAGCGAATATCCCGGCAATCGGCAGGACTCGTTCGTCTACTACAGCAGCTTTGACTACTGGAATCCGGAGCCGGTCTACGCGCTCGTGGCCGGGGACACGAACAAGCCGGAAAAGATGACCGAGACCTTGGTCCATGCGAACAACTTCCCATTCGGCACGGAGTTGACGTTCCGATTTCCGGGCGGATTTGCACCCGACCGGGCTCCGTTGGCTTCCTTGCCGCTGCCGTCCAGCGCCGCTGCTGGCGGAGAGACCAAGATTCGCCTTCCCGACTCGCCCGGAGCCGTGCAATTGGAGTGGAACGGCTCCCGGTACGATGAGTGGGGCCGGGAGGTGGACGCCGGTGTGCAGGCGACCTGTTTGACCTTCGCCTCGCCGGAGGAAGGGGGGCGACCCCAGAATCCGGATGAATGCGCCGCAATTCCGTACCCGACGAGTGCGGCGACGGTCGGGCAGATCTACACCGGCCCTTGGGACACGGACGACGGCAAGGTGATTTTTCGTTGGCATCCGGGGTCGAATCCCGATCAGGCCGTAACGCTGAGCGTGCGTTTCCTGGGCCCGATCGACCGCAACGATCCCTCGTTTGCCGAGGAGTTCGTAAGTGTTTCCCCGCCCAAGAAGGCGAAAAGTGCCTGGGCGCTCGCCAAGAAAGACAAGTCCCTGCCATCGGATTTTGACATGCCGGACGGCCGCCGTTCGCCGACCGCGTGTGAGGGTGCGTCCGAATGGGATTTGGATGACGATTTCCTCGATGGATCGGGGAACCTGATTCCCTCACTACGGGGCGATCCCAATCACAATACTGCAGAGGTTTCCTGCCGTCTCACGGACGACGGCGAGTTCGTGCTGACCGACAGCATTGTGCAAGACGCGTTGGAGTATGCTCGCGCACACCGTGCGGAGGGCGTCGTCTTCTATTTCGGTCGCTCGGTCGAGGTGGATGCTGGCGTTCCACCGGCGATGGACGCATACGGCAATCGTCTGGACATCAGCCCGATCAAGGTTGCGAGCCGGGCGATCGATATCGGCCGTTTCTGGTTGGAGGCGGAATGACCACCATGACCAATACCGTCCTGATTCTTGCATTTTCGGGGTGCGGCCTGCCGACATCGGAGCCCATTCCGTACTACTCGGGTGGTGCTGCACCGGTAGCCGCGTCGATTTCTCCATCCTCCGAGTCGGGCAATATCGGTGGCGGAACGGCTACGATCAGTGGCTCGGGGTTCGGTGACGGCGCGGACGCGGTGCTTGTTCAATTCGGCGATCATTCGGCGGAAATCCTTGCCGTGTCCGACGGTTCGATCGAGGTGCGCGTGCCCCCCGGTTCGATGTCCGGCGGCGACGCGCGCGTGCGCGTCGGAACGCGTGGCGGATATTCGAACGTGCCTACCGGATATCGTTACGACCTTGATGTCGGCGCCGGGGAAGGCGGAGATCAGGACGGCGAACGCAATGAAGTCGGCTACGTTCAGGTCAATAACTATTGGGAGAGTTGCCTGGGTGGGCTGTCCGACCGCTATAGCAGTGCGTGTTTGTCGATCAGCTACATCGGCACTTCGGGGCTTGACGGTCGGGCCGAACTGTTAGAGTTCGCCTATCCTCGGCTCCACTCGCCGAACATCGGCTGGTGGCTCACCGGCGGGGCCGCGGACCTGGGTACGGATGAATGGGCGGTTCAGCGCAATGTGGACGGTGCTTTTGCGTTCGGCATCGACAATCTGCGTGTTTCGCTTGGGGATGTCTACTTGACAAATGCCGCGCTATCGGGGAAGGGCGTTGAGTATTGCGCCGACCTGGACTCCACGGCGGTGTACCGGTACGGTGGAGGCGTCGACGGTTTTGACGACGCCTATACCTATCAGGACGCCTCTGTTCCCGCGGAGATCGTGGGCGAGGACACGTGCAAGAACGCCTACCGTCGTGACACGTTGGACTTCTGCCAACGGCTGCCCATCGACGGCGTGCCGACCTACACGTATGGGCCGGACTGGCCGCTCATCGCGGATTTCTTTGCCGACGGAAAGGGGGGGCGTAACGACACGCTTGATCCGGTCACAGTCGAATTCAACGCGACCGGTGCGGGTTTGAATGCCGTCGAAATCAAACTGCCGCCCAACCTCGTCATCTACAATACGGAGGGTTTCGCGGACGTCGCGGGTGAGGAAGCAGCTGCTGGTCAGGGATGGAGCGCGTTCAGCGCGCCCACTCATTGCTTCGATGATGACGGAAACGGCGAGAAACTCGATGACGTGGCGTTTCGGTTCGAGTGGGAACGTGCGCCGAAGGACTCGACGACGGTTCCCGACGGCGATGTACTGGCCGTGCGGACGTACGTGCGCATGACGCTGACGGCGATTTCGGTGGGGTGGTTTGGACCCATCGGCCAGCCCACGCGGGCGACCATCACGGTGCCCGACGAGCATGAGTACGACAAGTCCACGAAGCGTTCGTCCATAGCCGTGCCGGCGTCGGTGCTCTACCAGTTCCCGTCCACGAACCCGCCGGGAGGTGGCCAGTTCGGACTCGGGGAGTATGACCCGAACGCCGGCTACTTTGTCATCGCATTTGAGCGTGTCACCGAGTACGCCCTACGCGGTCACAAGGGCGACGTGGTATTTTCATACACGACGGGCGATTTCGGGCTGTTCGACTGGACGAATCCGACCGAAGACGCGTGCCACAACTGCCTCGACGATGACGATGACGGCTGGTCCGATGACACCGATCCGGACTGCGGCGGCGGGCCGGAAGAACTCGGGGACGGAGAGGGTGCGTGTAACGACGGTGTCGACAACGACGACGATGGCGATGCCGACGCGGCGGACAGCGGCTGCGAAGACGGGCTCGACGCCGAGGAGTGACCTCCCAGCCTTGACGCGGACCTCGCGATCTCGTAAGGGGCGTGCTCCTCGCTGGACCCGGACGGCGGGCGCTCAGGAGAATCTTCTTGACGCCCAGATGGCCGTACGATAACAGCGCGGGCTCGGGACCAGACCCGCTTCGGCGGACCGAATCCCTGGCGATCTTTGAAAAATTGGTAGCAGTGATTGTATGTTCAATAGAGTTTCGTTCGTGGTGCTTTAGCCAGCGCCATCGAACACAGGATTATTAAACTGGAGAGTTTGATCCTGGCTCAGAGCGAACGCTAGCGGCGGGCCTAACACATGCAAGTCGAGCGGGCAGCGCAAGCTGTCAGCGGCGGACGGGTGAGTAACGCGTAGGTAATGTGCCTTCTGGTGGGGA
>CAMAWH010000009.1 GCA_945861635.1 Klebsiella pneumoniae
TGCGGTGATCGGTACTACTCGCTGCGAAGCATCTTCGGATGCGGCGCGCGATGCTCAACCCTCTGAAGGGGAGTCGCCCTCGGGCGTGTCCTCGGTGTTACAAAAGGGTCTCCCAACCGTTCGCGGTTGGGGGGCCCTTTTCGTTTTTCACATCAGCCCGGCGGGATGTCGACCTAGGACGTCTTCGATGGTGTAGCGCCCGACAGGTTTGCCAACGAGCCACCGGGCACAGCGCACGGCACCCGCGGCGAAAACGCCGCGACGCGTTGCAATGTGGCCGAGCTGGATTCTCTCCCCCGGGCCGCAAAGGTACACCGTGTGCTCCCCAACGATGTCTCCGCCGCGAACCGCGTGGATCCCGATTTCCCCGGGGTGCCGGGGCCCGGTGCGACCATTCGCGATGTCCCCGCCGCCAAGCGCTTCAACGAGGCGCAACGCTGTTCCGCTGGGTGCGTCGCGTTTACCATGATGGTGTAATTCGACGATCTCGGCGTCATACCCGGGAAGTGCCGCTCGTGCCTGCGCGGCCAGCCTGGCAAGAACGGCGATCCCCAGGGAAAAATTCGCCGCCTGCAAAAAAGCGACCGGCGCGGAATCGATCACCGCCCCCGTTGTGCCGCTCACGACAGGGCACCGCGCGACCGCGAGCAGGTGTCGCAACGCGTCAGGCACGGAGAAGTCGATGATCACATCGGCATCGATGTCGTCGGGCAACGCTCGCCCTGCGGCCCACGCGAGCGTGAGGTCCGACGCTGCCGCAATCTCGGCAACAACCAACGTGCCCATGCGCCCGGACGCGCCGCTCACGCCGATTCTCACGACAGTCCGTCCAGCGCAACGCCGGCGGGCCAAGTTCCAGCCGCCAATGGCAGGCGGCACCGCGCCGAACCGAGCCCCATCATCGCAAGCGCAGCCTTGACGGGTACTGGATTAACCTCGGCAAACAGCGCCTGACAGACGGGGTAGAGTTCGGCGTGGATGCGGCGGGCCTCCGCCGTTTTTCCGGCCTGCCAAGCCGCCCACACGGCGCCCGTCATGGCCGGTGCCACGTTGGAGAGCACCGAAATCACGCCCGTTCCCCCCACGCTCAGCAACGGCAGCCAGGTGAAATCGTCCCCGGAGAGCACGGGCGCTTGCGTGTGGCACATCAGGTCCTGTCCGTACGTCACGTCTCCGGTGGCTTCCTTGCACGCTACAACGCCCCGAACATTGCAAAGCGCCGCCAGATCGGTGGGGGAAACGCGCTGCCCCGTGCGCCCTGGCACATGGTACACGATGAGCGGCAGCCCCTCCGCGGCACAGCACTCTACGTGTGCGAGCAGGCCTGCGCGATTCGGCTTGTTGTAGTACGGAAGCACCAACAATCCCGCGTCAGCACCCTCAAGTTGGGCGCGGCTGATGTTCGCCACGGTCCTCCGTGTGCTGTTCGTCCCGACGCCCATCGTCACGACGCAACGCTGTTTGGATTCCTCTCGCGCAATGGCGAGGAGCAAGCTGCGCTCCGCGTCCTCTAGCGTCGGTGCCTCCCCGGTGGTGCCGGCGACGACCACACCCTGGACGCCGCCGTCCACCTGACGGCGAACCTGCAGCCGGAAGGCGGCGACATCCAGACCGTCGTCGTCACGAAAGGGAGTGACGAGCGCGGTGTGCACCCCCTCCCACCGCATGGTTTAGAACTCCACCGTGCCGAGCAACTGCCCGCCGAAGGTGGCCCTGTCGAACCCGCCACCGAAATCCTCATCCTTGTACTTGGAATAGTACGGACCGGGCAGAAAAACACCAGCGGTACCGGTCACGGCCAGGTGGGGGTAGGGCGTGTACTTCAGGGTCAGGTCGAATTCGTTGCCATAGCCACCTTCGCTGGACTCGTGTTCGCCCGCGCCCTGCGCCTCGGTCGCCACGAGCCACGCGAGGGACGCGTCGAGATCATCGAGTACTCCGTAGTGCACCGCCGGCCTGAAATAGATGGCGTTCGAAATACCATCCCCCGTGAGAACCGCCTCATAGTTGCGCCCGTCGTTGGCGTCGTTCGCGATCGCTGCTGCCAGCGTCGGCATCGGCTCTTCGAACATCATGAGCGACAGGTTGTGATCGCGATCGAACTGGAACGTGCGAATCGCGCTGTCCGTCGGATCCTCGTCCCCGCTCGCAGCGCCAAACTCAGCCTCTATCGAGAACTTATCCAGCGTGTAACGACCGTTGATCATTCCGCCGAAGGCCATGACCTGAACGTCGTTGGCGCCGGTTTCGAGGTTGCCGCCACCAAAGACGCCGATGCCTTCCAACTCGGCGCGCACCGGGCCGAGTTCCGCATAGGCCCACACGTCTCCCGTGTACGCCTGCCAATTGTACGGCTTTTCCGGACGATACCGGTAGTTGTTCAGGAGGCCGACGCCCGCTGTCTCACTGCGGTAACCGAGTGCCAGCGTGATGGCCTGCATGTCGTCGGGCGCGTTGAGGAGGCCCTCATACTGGACGTCAAACGCCGCGAGTGCGAAGACGGGGCCGATGCGCGTCGAGAACTGGAAGCGGTCCGCCGTGTCGCCATATTCGGCGTCGGGTGCGTTTCCATCGTTCCACAAAATCCCGGCGCCCCACTGCATCGGCATGCGACCGAGGGAGAAACGACCGATTGGCGTATAGCCCTCTCCCCAAGCGCGAAACGCCTGAAGACCCGAGCCCGTCGTCGTGATCCCATCCGCATTTGCAATCGGAATCGTTTCGCCCGTGACCGCGTCGGAGTAGGTCGCCGGCTCCGTCCCCCAGTTCACGAGGCGGAAGAAGTCGATTTCGGTGCGGACGGCCGCGTGTTCACTGATGAGGAACGATGGGCGCAAGAGGAAACGGTGGTCGAGCATGTTGCTCGTGCCTTCGGCGTTCGAATTGGTATCCGAAAGCGAGAGCGAGTCGAAAATCCGCGCGCGGCCACGGTAGTAGCCCTCCCACGTGAGTTCGGTGGCGTGGGCGAACGGAGAAAGCGCGAGGGCAAGCAGGGTCAAGCAGAACTCCGGACGGCGCCGAGCGCGACCGTTAGCACGCGCCCGGCTTGACGTCACGCCGCCGACTGTCCAGACTTGTCGCCATGCTCGAACTGTTCAAGGTGATGTGGATCGGCTGGGGCGCCTTTGCACGCGGCATCATCACGGTGCAAAATGCGGTGTTGATGGCGGTGGCCTACGTCGTGGGGTTGGGCCCGGTGAGCTTGTACTTCAAGGCCACGGGGCAACCCATCCTGGACCGCGCGCCGGCCGACCCGAAGGCCGCCTCGCACTGGGTGAAACGAAGCGGCAAGCCGATGACGATGGAGGAGGCGGGGCGACAATTTTAGCGGTGTGGAGCCCTTAGTCGCAGGCCGGCACGGGGGGGTTCGCCCCGATCAGAGCGCGTAGATAAACGGCAATACCGGGCTTGCTTCGGCGAACAGGATGAACCCGATCATGGCGACGAGCACGACGACAATCGGCGTCATCCACCAGATCTTCTCGTGCTTGATGAAGTACCAGAATTCCGACAGTAGGCCCTTTGGCGCATCGGGAAGTTGAGGGGTCTCAGGTGTCGCGTTGGTCATGCCGACAGTCTACCCACATTTCCTCGAATTGGATTGTGGATAACATTGTGTAAAACGTGGCGAGAAGTCAATGCCCAACCGGTACAACCCATTGCAGATTTCACAATAATGTAGGTAATTCCGGTATCTTCAATGAATACTACCGTGCAGGTAAAATGTGGATAACCCGGCAAGTCCAGCGAGCGGCAGTCCGTGGCGCATCAGCGGATTCCTGAACGTCGCCGAGGTACATGCAAGCGCAAGCGTGGACAGGTGCAGGAGCGGTAGAAAGTAGTGGGTGGGCGAGTGATCGATGGTGCAGAGGAGGACCGAGTAGACGAGCGCGGCGCCGAGCGCGATCCGGGTGCCGCGCGGCCACGCGAGCGCCGCGAGGAGGGGTGCACCGCCGGCGTAGATCACCCATGTACGATAGAATTCGGGCACGCGAGAAAGCAGGTCGGATGCTGAATAGTTTCCATGCCAATGCTCCGGTCCGCCTTCCCATGCCACCGTGTTCAGCCAGCCGGGGAGGGATCCGCTGAGCGCACCGCCCGCGGCGAACGCGAGGGCGGCGAGGACGATCACAGCGCAGAGCATCACGGCGGTGCGCGGCTTGCCGGCCAGGATTGCGCCGACCAGCACGACCGCGCCCCCGGGGTATCGCGCCAATTGCGCCGCCAAGCCGAAGCCCACGACGGGCCCTGCCAACGCCGCCACAATTGCGACGCTGTAGAGCGTGTCCGGCATCGCCGCGCTGGCCGGGCTGAGCATGAGCTTCGCGTGTACGACCGCCGCCGCCACCGGGAGCAGCCACGCGAGCGCCGGGGCGTCCGGTGCGTGCGCGTTGAGAAAGCGAACGCCGGCGAGGACCCCGAGCAGGAGTACGGCGAAAAACAGGATGTTCGCCGTGGGAAGATCTCCTCCCGTGACGGCCACCGCCGCGCCGAGTATGGGCGTCCACAGCGGTGGCTGGACGTCGGTCACCCAGCGATTCCGCGCCCAATCGATCTGCTCGACCATGTTGAGGAGCTGGAAGTAATGGGCGAATTTCAGCTCTCCGGCGCCGTCGAGCGACCACACCGCGTCGGGCCTCGCGAGCACGTAGACGACGCTTGCCTCCGGGTGCGAAAGGACGAGGTCCAACCGCTCTCCGCCATCGAGCTGCCGGGAAAATATCGTGCTGACCACGCCACGATCCAGGTAACGTCTGACTTTTCCTTCCGAAACCGACTCGACGGGGCTGGCGTCCACGCGGATGGTGCGCCGGTCAATTTTTAGTGTCGCGCCGACAGGGCCGCGCAATACGAACAGGATGTCGCCACGGTTTGGGCCCAGCAGGTACGGATCCGCCTGCTTCGGCGTCAACTTGAGCGCGGTGGCTCCGTCGTCGGCGAAGTTCTCCGTAGTCGCCCAACCAAAGCCCGGCGTCGGCGCGACCGCCGTTTCATCCATCCCATTTTCCACGGCGGCGAACCACCAGTATCGGTCGAGCGGTCGGGCGATGTCGCCCCGCCACGCCCAGGCCGTTGCCAGCAGCGCTGCCATGCCGACGAGCGGCACCCAGCTGCCCCGCTCGGCAACCGCGCGGGTTGGGCGCACACGCGCCGCGCCAAGAGCGCTCCACGTGAGCGAGCCCGCCAAGACCCCGGCGCCGCCCGTTCCGGTCATCCGGGCGATGAACAGGCTCGCGATGGCGAGGATCGCTGCGATCCAGCACGCATCAAATTCACGACGCCATCCGACCGCTCCCAGGCGCACAGCCCAGCCGCGCCCGGGGCCCCACAGCACGGCCGGCACCGTGACCAGCGCGAGCCAGGTTTCCCGCCAGTCCTGAACCATGCCGCATGCGGCGAGGATGATCAGCAGCGCGGCGAGTGGCATCGCAGGCAGCGTATGATGGCGGAATGCTTGCCGCGCTTCTTCTCGCCTGCGACTTTGCCGCGGCGACCAAGGTTGTTGGATTGGATAGCGCCGCCGATTCCGCGGCCGCCGATGCCGATGCCGATGCCGATGCCGATGCCGATGCCGATGCCGACGCCGACACGGGCAACCCGTTCGAGCGCGATGACGACGGCGATGGCACGTCGGAGAATGATGGCGATTGCGACGACACGGACGCCGATCGGCACCCCGGGGCTGCGGATTCGTGCAACGGAGTGGACGACGACTGTGACGGGGACCTCGATGAGGACGCATCAACAGGAGATGCCTACGAGCCGAATGATACGACGGCAGCGGACCTGGGCAGCATTGACGACGAGCCGGACATCGCGGTGACGGCGGTTTTGGTGAACGACGACGACATCGACCGATTTTCGTTCACGAAGATCGATGACACCTTCGATTTTTTCACCATCACCGCAACGCTTTCGAACATCCCGACGGAAGCGAATTATCGTTTCACGCTCAACCGGCTGGCGTCGAACGGCGGATTGTCCACAGGCCAAATGGATCAGGTCTTCGGATCCGGCACGCTCACACTTTCCTTCGGCGATACTTCGCTGCAGGACGACGGCGGCGAGTACGAATTGGTCGTTGAATCCGTGGGGGGAGCCGACTGCTCGCGCGCCTATCTACTCGGGATCAAGCAGTAGAAGCCAACGCCAACAGCGCACGGTCCACGCGCAATCGGGATGCGGCGGAGAGCCAGCGAAGCAGGGGGGCGAGCGTCGGGTCCGCAGCCGTGGTTGCCCGGCGAAGAATGGCCCGGCTGACACGGGGGTCGAGCCCCGTCTCCGCGCTCCACGCGAGCGCGCCGGCACCCAACGTTACCGTCACACCATCGCTTACGACGCGCAGACCGTCGGCATCGCCGGCGGCGATCGGCGGCGCCAACGTCAGCGCGAGGCGACGGGCGAGCGGGGCGAGTCGCGCGCGGTGATCGCGGCGACCGAGGCGTCGAAGGCGGGCGACGACGGCGTGCCGCTCACCGGTGAGAATCGTCGCAAGGGAGGCGCTGTATGCCGCGTGATCGCGGTGAGCGGAGGCCAGCGTTCCCTCCGGGTCGAGCGTGTCCAGGAGTGCGCGGGCGTCACCGGGGCCGGTGTCCCCTGTCCATGCCAGAGCCCACCGTCCGTCGCGGAGGGCGAGCACCTCCGGAGCCAGCGTGGCCGGTGAGAGGTGTGCCGTGCGAAGCACTGCGGCGGCGATCTCCGCCGCGAAGATCGGGTCGGGCTCCACGGGGAGCAGATCGGCGAGCAGGCAGCCAAACGGGGCGTAGCGGGCGTAGGGGGTGGGACCTTCGACAAGCACGGCGGGAAGAGGGGAGTCCTTGACGACGGCCGCCAACCGCGATCGTGGGCCGACCAGCGCCAACGTGCGCTCCCCGGTGACGACATCCAGCGCGTCCCAGAGGACTGCCTCGTCGTCCCACGCGAGCATGGTGCGGCCGCGCACGGGGCTGAGGTCGGGCGGGGCGTCGCCTGCGCGAGCGACAGAACTCCGCAATGCCTCCGGAGTGCGGCCTGGTTCGACGTCCCCGGTGGCCACGGCGAGCGCGTGGTGCAGGCCAGAGCGCGTCAGCATGACCGCAGACTACCGTTGGCCGTCCGCGACCGACGTACGCTGCCCGCCCGACCCGCAGCCCACGAAAAATCGCCGGTACGGTCCACGCTACCGGAGCGAGGCGGTGCCGTTGGAGATCACGACGGTACCTTGCTCGTCACGCGTCTCAAACGACCACGTGCCGTCGGACTCCTGCCAACCGCTCGTCGTCAAGGTCACGCCGTTGAGCACCGGACGCGCAAATCGGACGCCGAGGCGGGCAAGCCGCGAGGCATCGCCGCCGGCCGCATTCTTGACGAACGCCGCGCCGGTCATCGCCATCGTGCACAGGCCCTGAAGAATGACGCCGGGCAGGCCGGCGGCCGCGGCGGTGGACGCGTCGGTATGGATCGGATTGTCGTCCAGCGAAGCCGCCGCGTACCGCAGCGATTGATCGGCGCTCACGACGATGGAGTCGCAGTAGTCCGCTGCACGAGGCGCGGGTTCGGGCGCCGGCGCACCCTTTTCCCCCTTTTTCTGTCCGCGAATGAAGTAGGCAGTACGAACCTCGACCGAGAGCACCCCATCGACGTACCCGAAGAGCCTCGACGTGACGAGCAGGCCTGACGATTTCTCCTCCACCGATTCCAGCCGCCCGCGCAATTGCACGAGATCCCACGGCTTGATCGGGCGGTGAAAGGTGGCGTCGTGCTCCCCGTGGAGCAAGCGAAGGAGATCGAGTGCGAGGTCCGGATCCGTCGCAATGGAGAACAGCAGATCCTTGAACAAATTGACGTGGAACATCGGCGGGCAAATCGCGTCGGCGCCTGTGTAGGCGCGCGAGGTGTCGTTGGTGGCCGCGGCGTACGCCCGCGCATCGTCGGGCCGCGCGAAACGTGCCCCGCCCTCATACGTTTTTCCGATCGGGTAGGATTTTTTCTCGGCGGGAGCGGCATCCGCCGTGGGCGTCGAACCGCCGCCTGCCGCGGCTTTCCCGGCGGAGAAGTCAAAGTACATGGCGAATTTCATGAGCACGCCCATGTTGTCCGCCGTGATTTTGCCCTTCATGAACGCCTTTTGCGGGTCGATGGTCTGGCTGAAGATGCCGACGATCGTTTCGCTGTCACTTTTAACGGTGCAATCGGGAGAACCTGTGAGTCCGTCTTCAACGGACGCTTTGCCTTCACCGACCACCAGCGTTTGCGACGGACCATCCTTGATCGCGAAGTGAATGCGGGCGCGAAAGTCACCAGCAACCGAGGCTTTGAACGCCGCCGGTGCGAAGCTGAACGCGACGCGGACAGGGTTTGGACCCTCGTCCTTGCTCGGTGCGCTTGCGACGGGTGCTGCCTTTTCCCACGCCGTGATGTCACCGAGTTTCGCCGCGATTTCCTCCGCGGTCCAAAGCTCCGACCCGGCCTTTTCGACGCCGTCGTTCACCTTGACCTCGTACAGGTGGATGCGTTGCCCCTGCACGCCGAAGACCTGACCCGTAACGTTCTTCCCCAGGTCTGAGGCAAGGAATACGACGATGGGTGAGATCTGCTCCGGCGTCCACTCTTCTTCGACCATTGCAATTTCGGTGGTCATGCGTGTTTTGGCGATGGGAGCCAGACAGTTGGCGGTGATTCCGGCCTTGCGCTGCTCCATGGACAGCACCCGGGTCAGGCCGTACACGCCCGCCTTCGCGGCCGCGTAATTGCTCTGTCCGAAGTTCCCGATCAGGCCCGAATACGAGGTCGTGTTGATGATGGCGCCGCCCTGTTTCTGCATCACGGGAATCGCCGCTCGGCACACGTTCATCGTGCCGCGAAGGTGCACTGCAACGACAAGATCCCACTCGTCCTCCGTCAACTTGAGGAAGGTCTTGTCACGCAAGATGCCGGCGTTGTTCACCACGACATCCAGACGTCCCCACATGGCGACGGCTGCATCCACCATGCGCGCGCACCCTGCGGGATCCGTCACGCTGTCCGTGTTGGCGACCGCGTCACCCCCCAGCGCCTTGATCTCGTCGACGACCTTTTGCGCGGCAGAGGTATCCGCCCCGGTTCCGTCGCGACTACCGCCGAGGTCGTTTACGACGATGCGGGCGCCTTCACGCGCACAGGCGAGTGCATGCGAACGGCCGATACCGTTGCCAGCACCTGTGATGAGGACAACGCGATCCTGAAGTAGCTGGCCCATGTTTGCTCCGAGGCGGCGGCACGTAACCGCCCGACCCGCTACCCGCCGCGTACGATCTGGATCGCGGTAATCAGCGCGCCGACCTCCCACCGGTCACGCGCAACGCGGCGTTGCCAGCGGACATCCACATCGAGGGTGGCCGCTACGTTGCCTGCTTCGAGGGCCATGCGCATGCGTTCGGGTGGCGCGTGCGCCAGCGAAATGCTCATGCCATCCGCGCCGATGTTCAGAACCTCGCCCGTGTTGGACGTCGGCTCGATGATTTGCATGGGCCAACGCAACATTTCACGGAGGCCACCCCGGCGTTGACCGAACGCGTCCGCGGGTTGATCGTTGTCGTCCGCGCGAAGCACCTGATCCCGCAGGAAGGCGGTGTCGAGGTAGCGGGTCAGGCCGCCTTCCCCTAGGGTGCCGAGAATCTCGTTACGAGCTCCTAAATAGCGATGAAGCCCGCGCAGATAGCGGTCCAGATACATTCCTCGCGTCGTTTGTTCCGCGATGTCGGCGGAGTGGGTGGCCGGCGACTGCAACTTGCGCGTCAATGTCTCCGCGGCCGTGGCAGGATCGAGTAGATCGTCGGCACCGTACCGAATCCACTGAAGACGCGCGTTGAGGTCAACGGGCCCCTCCGAAAGGGCGAAGATCGCCAAGGCGCCGCCTGCACGACGGAACTTCCGAAAAACCGCCAAAGATTCCTGTTTGGCGTAGATCAAAACGCCGTCGATCTCTCCGTCGTTCGAAGCGCCCTCGGGCACGAGGTCGATCACACCCGTGAGCGCGGCACGCAGCCCCTCCGGAACGGGGCCACCGAGAACCATGTACCGAGCGAGCGCGTCCTGCACGCCGAGAGGCTAACCGGGCGATAAGGGCGGCGTCGTGCGCGTCGCCGTCCTGACCCGTGGAGACCTGGTACCGACCGTCCACGGCGCGGCGGTGAAAATCGTTCGCACTGTCGATGCGTTGGTCATGGCCGGAGATCATGTTGTCGTCGTCACCGAAGACCGCGACGCATACTGGCGCGTTCGATGCGAAAACGGCGTGGCCGTGTGGGGCGCGGTTCGCTTCGGCGCTCGTTTTCGCGCGTTGGAGGAGTGGCCGATCCTGCGCGATCAAGGTCGCGTCGAACGCTGGCTTCGTCGAATCGGCTACCCAGAGGAGGAGTTCTTTCTCTACCGACCACTTTTGGACGCTGCGTGGTGGGCGCGCGCGGTGTACGTCGGCCTACGGGAGCGGATCGACGTTTTTCAGGCCGAATTCCCGGGGTATGCGGCGCCGGCGTTGATTGCGTCGCGCGTTCTGGGAGGCCGTGCCATCGCCGTCGAACACAACGTCGAACATGATCGCTTGCGCCAGATGGCCGGGCTTTCGTCGGGTGCGATTGGCCGAATTCGGGCGATAGAGGTGGGCCTGCTTCGGGCGATCGATGGGGTGATTGCCGTGTCGGAGGAGGATCGGGCGCGCCTCCAGGGAGATGGCGTGGAGCGGATCTCCGTGATTCCACATGGGGTATCCCTGACTACCTTCGGCGGTTCGGCGGTGGACCTGCGCGTGCGGTACGGATTGGGTCCGGGACCGGTATTATTTTTTCATGGAACCCTGCATTACGCGCCGAATACGGAGGCGGTGCGGTTTATTGCCGAGCGTTTGCTTCCCGCGTTGGCCTCGGACGTGAGCGTCGTATGCGCGGGAATGTCGCCACCGTCGGCCTATGCCACCGATCGCTTGGTGTTTACCGGTCCAGTAGACGATCTGCCCGCGCACATCCAGGGCGCGGACCTTTGTATCTGCCCGCTTTTTGCCGGCGGCGGCACGCGGCTGAAGTTGTTGGAATATTTTGCGGCGGGCAAACCGGTCGTTTCGACCCCGCTGGGTGCCGAGGGGCTGAACGTCCGCCACGGCGAAGAATTGTTGCTTGTCGAGGGGGAGCGCTTCGCCGAGGTGGTCACCGAAGTGCTGCGTGACGGCGCTCGTAGGGGTGCGCTCGGCCGCGCCGGGCGGCGGTACGCCGCCAGCCGCGATTGGCGGGATGTCACGGCGACCTACCGCCGCGTGCACGCGGGGGAGGTGACGGATTTCGTCCCGCGCCCTTCCGTGGAGGCCCATCTGCCGCCGCGTGTACCCTCCAAGCCGCTGACGATGCTGCTTTTGATAAACCGCGGGTGCAACTTGCGGTGTTCGTTCTGCGACCTGTGGGATGGGCACGTACACATGCCGGTAGCCCGGGTCGCGGCGCTGATGGACGATGCTGCGGCCATCGGCACCAAAACCGTCGTACTTACCGGCGGAGAACCGCTACTTCATCCCGGGTTGCTCCAGATCGTGTCGGCCGCGCGCGCGCGGGGCATGGCCGTCAACATTACGACCAATGGCACGCTGGTGGACCGGCATTACGATGATCTGGTTTCGGCCGGCGTCGCGAGTTTGTCCTTCTCGATCGATGGCGAGCCGGAAACCCACGATAAGATACGGGGGCAGGTGGGCGCGCACGCGCGAACGTGGAAAGCGCTGATTCGAACCATTCATGGCGGGAAGATCGATACTGCCGTCTATTTCGTCGTGACCCGGGATAACGTTGGCGAGTTGGTTCGGACGTGGCGGCATGTGCGGGCGGCCGGTGCGCGTTTCGATTTCTGGCCCGTAAACGACGCGGTGGATCAATATCTCCGCACCCCCGCCGAACGCGCCACGTGGTTGGATGCGGTGGAAACCATCGCTGCAAGTGACGACGAGGTGGCTCGCAAGGCGCATTACTATGCGGAAGCGTTGCGTTACCACGCGGGCGATATCGGAAAGGTGCGCTGCCTCGGACTCGTCGATCAGTACGGCGTCACCTACACCGGAGATCTGCTTCCGTGCTGCGTATGGGGGGGCGAGGGTCTTACGGTCGGTAACGTATTTTCTACACCGTTGCGGGACCTGTGGTACTCGCCGGCGGTGCAGGTTCATCGAGAGCAGTTGTGGGCAGGTGGCTGCGCGGCCGGCTGCTACAACCATAGTTTGTATGAGCTGACACAATCGACCGGTCAGAGTCACCGGGTAGGAGCGTAAGGATGCCGTGGGTGAAGGCGCATTTCAACGGCGCGGAGGTGTGGGCCTTGGTGGAGTCGGATGGCCGGCCGGGCGTCACGGCGGGTCGCCGGCCGATCCGCTACTCGCCAGCCGCCGGAGCGAAGGTCTATCGAGCTTCATCCACGGCAGTATCTGGATTTGGCGCCGTGACGGAGCTGCCAGATGGGGTGGCGGCCGATGCGCCGGGTGCCGTGGCGGGGACGCAGGGGCAGGCGCGGGCAGGGAAGGGGAGTGGCTTCGGGTCCGCCGGCACGCGCACTGCGGGCCAGGCCGCCGCCGCCGCCAGCGATGCGAAATCAAGGTTGGCGGCGCTTTCGACGGAGGCCGTGGTCGCGTTCACGGACGGCGCATGTACCGGGAATCCGGGGCCCGCGGGAAGCGGCGCGGTCGTCAAATTCGCGGATGGCCGCCGGGTCGAGCGCCATCGCGCGCTCGGCATGGGGACCAACAACACCGGCGAGCTGACGGCAATCGCGCTTGCGGTAGAGGTTCTTGTCGAGGAAGGCACAGCGAAAGAAACGGAAATCGTCGTATTCACCGACTCGCAGTACGCGCTTGGCGTCTTGACCAAGGGGTGGAAGGCGAAAGCGAACGTGGAGTTGATTGCGGGCATCAAAGCGGCACTGAGGCCGTGGAAACGTCTGCGCGTGGAGTGGGTGGCCGGTCACGTCGGGATCGTGGAGAACGAACGCGCCGATGCGCTGGCCCGGATGGGGGTGGAAGAGAGCCGGAGGCGGTAACGGGCGGGCCGACGCCCGGGCGCGTTGACGGCTTACGTCTCCGTCGCCTCTGCGCTCCGCTCGCCACCGACGATCCGGGCGATAACGAGGTCCCCGACGACGTTGACGCTGGTCCGGCACATGTCCAGCAGTCGGTCCACGCCCACGAGGACGCCAACGGCCTCGGGGGGCACCCCGAACACGCCCACCACGGCCGCGATCACGGGAATTGACGCCGCGGGCACGCCTGCGGTGCCGACGCCGGCAAGCACGGAAACGCCGACCACGAGCGCTTGCTGGCCCAGTGACAGATCGACGCCGTAGAGTTGGCAGATGAAGAGAATGGCGACGCCTTCGTACAGCGCCGTGCCGTTCTGGTTGGCGCTCGCGCCCACGGTAAGAATGAAGCGCGCCGTCTCGCGGGGGATGCGTAGGGCCTCGTCCGCCACGCGGAGCGTCGTCGGGAGCGTGGCCGCGCTCGACGCGGTGGCGAACGCAACGGTGAGCGCAGGACGAACACCGCGAAAAAAGGCTCGGGGATCGGCCCGTGCCAAAAGGTACAGCGCCAGGGGGTAGACGACAAGCATCTGAACCGCGAGCGCGCCGACGGCAACAAGCGCGAAGCGTCCCACCGGGAAAAGCGCATCCAGACCGCCCTTGGCCACGGCCATGTACGCCATCCCGGCCACGCCGAGCGGGGCGAGTTGCATCACCATGGCCACGCCGCGGGCGCAGACGTCAAACACGCCCTGAATGACCTCGCGAAGGCGGTCTGCAGGCGGCGTTGCCGTCGCGCGCAAGGCGAGCCCAACCAGCACGGCGAAGACGAGCAGGGCAACCATGTTCCCGTCGGCCGCGGCCTTGAACGGATTTTGCGGGAACAGGTCCATCACGGCGGAAACGGCGTCACCCGTGGCGGGCGTCACGGCACCGCCGGCTGGCAGCGTGGTGCGGTCGATACCGTCTCCCGGGCGGACCAGCTGGACGAGCCCGACGCCGATGCCGACCGCGATTCCCGTCAACCCGAGGGTCAGGCTCAGCAACCGCCCGCCTGTCCCTGCCAGCGAGCCGGGCTGAAGTTCGGCGACGGCCAGAACGAGCGCGGACACCGCCAGCGGCAGGACCAGCGACAGGAGGAGCCGAAGGAAGATCGTCCCCACGGGCTCCGCCAGCCAGCGGAAGCCCATTGCAGCCGGTCCGAGAACGGCTGCGAGCAACGTGCCGACGGCGAGGCCAGCGATGATCTTCAGGGCGAGACGATCCATGGGCGGGGAGTGTCGCACACCTTGCCTACCGCAGTGCCCAACTCCAGGTGTAGGCATCGCCGCGGTACAAACACCCCGTCCCCGTGCTCCAGGCCCAGCTGCTATCGAGGCGGCCCCCGGAGCAGAATTCTCCAGCATAATCCGTCACATGGCCCTGCTGTCCCCCCGCCCAATCGTTGTCACAACCGTACGCCGGGGCGCCATAGGTTGCGTTGAAATTCACACACGCCATCGTCAGCGTGCCCGGCCCGTACCAGCCCTGTACGAACGCGTCCGTGGAGGCGCCGATCGTGAACTCGCCGGCGGTTTCGGAGAACGTGGAAGCGCTGTATGTGTCGCGGTAGCGGAGGGCGTAGGTCTCGTTGGAGACCATGATTTCGTCGTAAGGTACACATGCCAGGTCCGTGGACCAATCCCCGCTCCCGACGGTACCCCAATCACTGACGCCCAGCGGTTGCGTGCCGTTCGAGGCCTGCCATCCGGCCACGGTCCAGCCGCCGCCATCCGTCGTCATGTCGCAGTAGTAGTCGGCGGCTCCCGTACCGCAGGGATCGATGCTGTAGACGCCATCCCCGACGCTGCTCCCGGCGTCGAGCACGTCGAGGCAGCTGGTGCAGACTTGCACACTGGCGTCGGAGTCGTCGCAGTCGCCGTCCGTCGCGACGTAGCCCGCCGGCGCGGCGCAATCGGAGGTAGAAACCGACGCATTCCCGAAGGTGTCGGAATCGGCGTCGGCGTACCATGTGGTGACCCCGAGTCCATTGTCCGTCGTCCCGTCACAATCGTCGTCGAGGCCGTTGCAGGACTCGCTCGCGGCGGGGTGAACCGTGTTGTCCAGGTCGTCACAATCGCCGTCCGCGACCACGTAGCCGACGGGAGCAGCGCAGTCCGTCAGCGCGGTGGCAGCATCACCGTAGAGGTCGCCGTCCCTGTCGATGTACCACGTCGAAACGGTGAGTCCGTCGTCGGCCGCGCCGTCACAATCGTCATCCGCGCCGTTGCAGGACTCGGCCGCACCGGGGTTGATACTCGCGTCCGTATCGTCGCAGTCCTCGGTGTTCGCGACGTAGCCGGATGGTGCGTCGCATTGCGTGATCGTATATCGCCCGGAGCCAAAACCGTCGCCGTCGTAGTCGATCGCCCAGGTCGTCGCGTCAACGGCGTCGGCCTCGTCCACGAGTCCGTCTCCGTCGTTGTCGAACCCGTCGCATCGTTCCTCGTCAGCGCAGTCCGGCGTGGTGTCACCGTCACTGTCGAAGCCGTCGTCGACCATCGTGTCGCAGTCTTGATCGACACCATCGCAGACTTCGATGGCGTCTGGGTTGATGCTGGCATCGGCGTCGTCGCAGTCGTCGGCCGAAGCGGCGTACCCGGTGGGCTGCGCACAGGCGTCCTGAACGCTGTCGGGCACGCCAAAACTGTCGCCGTCGAGGTCGACATACCAGATCCGGGTCACGCCCTCATCCACCGCGCCATCGCAGTCATTGTCGGCGAGGTCGCATACCTCGGAACCGGCCGGATTCGCCGTGGCGTTGGCGTCGTCGCAGTCGGTGTCATCGGCGACATAGCCCTCGGGCATCGAACAGGCAGACACGATGCCGGCGGCATCCCCATAGGCGTCCGCGTCAGCGTCCGCGTAGAACGCGTTCGTCACGCCCTCGTCGATGGCTCCGTCACAATTATCATCGAATTCATTGCATACTTCGGTACCGGCAGGCGACACGTCTGCGTTGAGATCGTCGCAATCTTCGTTGTTCGTGACGCGGCCCTCCGCGCCCTCGCACGCGTCGTGTGGGGTGGTCGCATCGCCGAAACCATCGCCATCCGCGTCCGAAAACGTCGTCGTCTGGAGGTCCTCGTCGATGACACCGTCACAGTCATCGTCCAGACCATTGCAGATCTCGATGGCGTCCGGATTCACGCTGCCATCGGCGTCATCACAGTCGTCCGCACCGAAGCCGTCTCCGTCGGCGTCCGATGCGCCGTCTCCGGCGCCACTATCGGATTTGTCCACGATGGTCGGATGCGCGATGCAGGCGGCGAGGAGGAAGATCATCGGCCAAGCATACGGCATTTTCTGCCTCGCCGACGTCAGTTGTCGAGGGCGCCTGCCAACACCCAGTCCTCTACCAATTTCATACGCTCCGCGTCCAAGCCGCCGCCGCTCGATGGCATGCGCTTCTTGTAGATGCCATCGTCCCCCCGGAGTTTCTTCATCAGGTAGCTGTTTTCCAGGTCGCCGGGGATCACGAGCAACTCCGTGCTCGCCGTGTCCAACTCCAATGGACCGACCGCGGCAACATTCACCATTTCGCCGTAGGACTGCCCGGGCGTCAGGTCGAGTTCACCGGCCGATCCGCTGGCGCCGTGGCAGGTCGAAAACGTGCAGGAAAGGTCGAATACCTCCGCCTGAACATTCGTCAATGTCGGCTGCAGGGCGGCCGAATCCGTCGGCGTGGAGTCGCCGCCGTCGCACGCGAAAAGAACGAGGATAATCATGGTTAATCCGAACAAACGACGGGCGTGAGGCTGGGATAGAGCATGCCATAGGTCGCACACATTTCTGCAGGGAATTCGAGATCCTCATCGGAGTCGTTGAACCAATCGCACGACGTGTTCAGCACGGATTGCGCGGGAAACGTGAACTCACCGTCTGCGAATTTCAGGAGCGGCGGCTGGTCGCGGTAGGAGGCTTCCCATTTCTCGATCGTGTACACCTCCGTTCCATCCTTCGCAAAGGAAAATACCTTTCCGAATTCGTGCATATGCCCCGTCAGATACAGCACCGTATAGTCGGTGTCGAACGAGCAGTCGAAATCGAGGTGGGTGGCCTGGCCGGCGGGCAACGACAGGTCCACCTGCGTTAGCGCAAAAGCAGCGGCAGAGGTGGTGACCTCCTCCAGCGGCATGAAACCGATGTTCATGACGTCCTGAACGCGGTACCGGTTTGCTGTGGTGTTCAGGTAATGGGCCTGGACGACCCAACGCTGGCCATTCTTGAGTTTGACGGCCATGCCTTCCGGCAACTCGATGAACGAGCTTCCTGCACCGGTGGGTTCCGCGTTGATCAGGGGTTCAAACGTCGTCATCATCTGGTTCGTTTTCGTGCAGTCAACCACGGCCCCATCTGGATAGTCGACCGTCGATGCGTTCGTCCCCAGAAGGATGAGGTGGTGCCCGACCTCCGCCTGAAAGGATTGGAACGAATGGATGCCAATATCCGGACCGGTATAGGTGCCAAACGCACAATATTGTATTTCGTCCAGCGCCTCGACGATGACGTCGGGGCCCGCCCAGAACTCCCCGCCGTCCAGGGTGGGGGCAACGTCGTCGTTGTTGAGGCGCGCGTCGATCGGCGCGTCGCTGGCGGCGCCTTCGCCGCTGTCAGTGCGGGTGGGTCCGCAGGCCAAAAGTAGGAGAAGCATGGATTACTCCGCGTCGCAGATGACGGGCGTGCGTTGGGGATAAACGAGGCCAACCGAGTCGCACATTTCGTCGGGAAATTCGATGGGCGTATCGGTATCGTTGAACCAGGTGCAGGACGTTCGGAAGGTGTCGCCCGGCGCGATGTCGAAGGTGTCCGGCGCGTAGATGGTGGTCGGCGGCGCGTCCCGAAAATAAGGGTTCCAGGCGGGGATGTCGATCACCTTGTCAGCGACGGCGCCGCGGGTGCGGGTGAGCTGGAACGCCTTCCCCCACTCGTGCATGTGCGAATTCAGGTACAGCGCGTACCAGCCGGTGTCGGGGATTTCCTCGTGGTCCGCGGACCCGCCGCCGAAGGTACAGTCGAATGCTTCGGTATAGCCATCCGTACCGGCGGGAATGGAGAATCCGGCGTTGTTCAGGACGAACGGAGCTGCCCACGTCGTCACATTCTCCGGCGGCACGTACTCGAGCACGGCGACGTCGCGAACGCGGATGGATTCGGTGCTGGTGTTCAGGTAGTGGGCCTGCATGACCCAGCGCTGCCCGGCGTCCAGTTTGACCGCCATTCCCTCCGGAATGGTGATCTCATTCTCCAACTTGGCGCCGCCTGTGTAGCCGGTCGTTGCGAGGACGATCGGCTCCAAATTGCTCATGTTCAACTGCGCGGTCGTCGTGCAGTCAAAAATCTCTCCGTCGGCGTAGTCCACAGCCGTCGCGGTGGTGCCCATGAGCACGAGGTGGTGGCCTGACGCCGCCTGGTACGTCGTGAGCGTGTGGACGCCCTGATCCGTTCCCGTGTAGGTGCCGACGAGGCAATACATCACGTCCCCGCCGGCGGGAATCACGACGTCCGGACCGAAGAAGACCTCTCCTGCCGCAGGTTCGGTCCAATCCCCGACATTCAGACGCATGTCCACGTCGTACTCGGGCGCTTCCGTTGCCTTTGGAGCAACGTCCGTTTCGCACGCGAGCAGGAAAAATATCATGGCCGCAACATGCCCATCTGAACGATGAAGTTAGTCCCCCCCGCTTCGAGGCGAAGCTTGTTTTCGGGAGGGAGGGTGATCGGATCCCCCTTTTCGCAGTCGTTATTGTCGGCGTCCAGACAGCCGAGCACCCAAAGGATTTGCGGATCGAGCGGCTCGGATGTCCACGCGACGTCAGTCGGGCCCCCGTCCGGAGTCAGATCGATCTGGACGTCAAAGTCTACGAGCGAAACGGCGCCATCGATCGGTCCGATATCGGTCGATTGATCCTCCGCGAAGATCGAGCCGCGGAACAGTCCTACCGGCGTTTCCCCGTTGTCCGCCATCGCGGGGATGTAGTCCGAATCCATCTTGAATTGCAGCGAGAGCATGGCGGGTCCGGTGTCCGCTTGTCCGGTGCCGGAATCCCCACTATCCGCGGAGTCATCTGCTCCGCCCCCGCCGTTGGAACCCGTGCACGCAATGATCGAGAGCAGGAGGAGCATGCTGTCTCCGAGGCCGGCGAGCATAGCCCACTAAAAGAGCGACTGCTGGCCGAGCCGCTGCAGCGTTCCCCATCGCGCCCGCACGTGCGAGGGCAGGGGAGGGGGCATGGCGAGAAGGCGGAGGATGTACCGTCGGGTTTCGGGATCGGAGGGGTAGCCGCTGCCGAGGGGACCGTGACCCGCGGCGGCAACCTCGGCGGCGATTCGCTCCAGTTCAGCCTCACGAGCAAGCTTTGCGTAGATGCTCGCGGCGCCGACCACCGGGTAATTCACGTCCGCCTTGGGCTCGACGATCCACTCCGAGACGCCCGTGGCGGCGATCAGACGTGCCCGGAGCGCGGGTATGCCCCGCGGATGAACGGGCGCGTCGAGGTACACGAAATCGGGTCGATGGGACCGCACCAGATCGATAAATGCAGCTTCCTCCAACGCGTTGACGTTCCCGGCGTCGATCTGGGCACAGGAGATGGCCACGGTCACGCCCGTACCGAGTGGTGCCAGTCGGGCCTTGGCCGCGAGCCTTCGTGCCTGGGACAGGGTCTTTGAGTCCGCCGCACCGGCGGCCTTCAGCGGCGCGCCATCGTCCGTGACGAACCCCCCCACAAAAAGCGGTCCGATCACGCAACCGCGACCCGCTTCGTCCAACCCCATGATCCGCATCGCCGGCGAGCTAACACGATAAGCACGACAACTCAGTCGCCGGGGCGCATCGCGCACCTTGAATGGCGTCACCACCGGTGATAGAACGCGCGCCTTCGAGGCAGTCCCGTGAACGATCCGTACCTGCCGGTGCTCCTCTCGCTCACGATCGCGGTGATCTTCAGTCTGGCCTTCGTCGCGATGAGCAAGTACTTCGGCCCGCATCGCCCAACACCGACAAAGACGGCGTTGTACGAATGTGGAATGCCCTCCATCGCGCCCGCGCATCAGCGATTCAGCGTAAAGTTCTACCTCGTCGCCGTGCTCTTCATCCTCTTCGACCTCGAGGCGGTCTTCCTGTTTCCGTGGGCGGTCGTGTTCCGGTCGTTCGTCGAATCGGGTGCCGCGGTGTACCTCCTCGCCGAAATGACGCTGTTCCTCGGTGTGCTGTTCGCCGGCTGGTTTTACTGCCTCAAACGCGGAGCGTTCGAATGGGACTAGAGTCGCAGGTTCCCGTCCCGTTTCTCGCAACGCGGCTCGATGAAGTCATCAATTGGGGGCGGGCCTACTCGTTGTGGCCGCTCCCGTTTGGAACCGCGTGTTGCGCCATCGAGTTCATGGGCGTGGTGTCGGGCCGTTTCGACGTGTCTCGATTCGGTGCCGAATTGGTTCGATTCTCGCCGCGCCAGGCAGACCTCCTGCTCGTGATGGGCACCGTTACGCAGAAGATGGCGCCGGTATTGAAGCAGATTTACGACCAGATGCCAGAACCAAAGTGGGTAATTTCCATGGGGGCGTGTGCGTCGTCGGGCGGTTTCTACGACAACTACTCGGTGGTGCAGGGCATTGACGAGTTGATTCCGGTGGACGTGTACGTTGCCGGCTGTCCGCCGCGCCCCGAAAACGTCATCGGCGCGGTCGTGAAGATCATGGAAAAAATCGGCACGGAAAAAGCCGCGAGTTGGCGGTAGGAGCGGCCATGAACGAGTCCGATATTTCCGCTCGTGTCCATGCCCGGTTCGGCGCGGCCGTTGTGCGGAGCTATAATTTCCGGGGCCAGTACGCCGTCACGGTCCGTCCCGGCAGCATTCGCGAGTTGCTGACGTTTCTCAGAGACGATCCCGCGCTGCAGTTCGACATCCTGATGGATGTGGCCGGCGTCGACTATCTGGACTACCCCGGGGATGACGACCGGGAATGGCGCTTCGAGGTCGTCTATCAGATGTATTCCCTCGCGCTGAACCACCGATTTCGGGTAAAGGTTGCCGTGGCGGATGACTCGGTGGCGGTGCCATCGGTTTGGGACCTGTGGGCCATCGCAAACTGGATGGAGCGTGAGGTGTGGGACTTGTTCGGCGTGCATTTCGACGGGCACCCGAACCTTCGGCGAATTCTATGTCACGACGAATTCGTCGGGCATGCGCTGCGAAAGGACTACCCCATCACGCGCCGCCAGAAGCTCACCCAACCCAGCGAAAACGTCCTTTGCGAAAAGGTGGA
Source organism: Klebsiella pneumoniae (assembly GCA_945861635.1). Classification (GTDB taxonomy): domain Bacteria; phylum Myxococcota_A; class UBA796; order UBA796; family SXON01; genus CAMAWH01. Next base: position 21,307 of record CAMAWH010000009.1, read on the forward strand.
GTGGGCATGATCCACGACGGAACTCACGTTCAGCCCATTCCGACGGAGCTGTTGACGCTGAATATCGGGCCGTCGCACCCCGCGACGCACGGCACGCTCCGCATTCAGGTTCAGTTGGACGGCGAAACGATCGTGAACGCCGGATGTGAGATTGGCTATTTACATCGCGGCTACGAAAAGCAATCGGAAAATTGCTTCTACCAACTGGTGATCCCGTATGCAGAGCGGCTCAACTACATGGGCCCCGTGCATAATTCGAACGCATGGTGTCACGCGTGCGAAACGCTGCTTGGTATTGAGATCCCCGTGCGTGCGCAGGCCTTGCGCGTCATCACGAGCGAGATGTCCAGGATTATCGATCACTGTGTCTGCATCGGCACAAACCTCGTGGATATCGGCGCGCTGACCAATTTCTGGTACATGTACAACTACCGTGAAAAAATCTACGATCTGTTCGAGGAATTGACCGGCGCCAGGATGATGGTCAACTACCCGCGCATCGGCGGGGTCAGCCAGGACGCACCCGACGGCTGGTTCGCGAAGCTGATCCGCGTTCTTGGCGAGATGAAGGAGGCGGTGGGTGATGTGCAGGCCCTTGTGGAGCGGAACCGCATTTTCATGGATCGCACCATCGGCGTGGGTGTGATTTCGCAGGAAATGGCGATTTCACATGCGGTCACCGGCCCATGCCTCCGCGCGACGGGCATCCCGCTCGACCTGCGCAAGGCGCAGCCGTATTGGGGCTACGAAAAGTATGATTTCGAGGTGCCCGTCGCTACGGGCGGGGACACGTACGACCGGACGATCGTGCGCTTTCAGGAAATGTACCAAAGCGTGCGGATCATCGAGCAGGCCGTTGCGTCCATTCCCGGTGGACCGACGATGGTGGAGGACCATCTCGTGGCCCTGCCGGAGAAGGACAAGGTGTACAACACCATGGAGGGCCTGATCAACCATTTCAAATTGATCATGCACGGCATCCAACCTCCGAAGGGCGAGATTTACTCGGCGACAGAAGGGGGCAACGGCGAGATCGGCTTCTACATCGTCAGTGACGGCGGGCCGATGGCCTGGCGCGCCCGTATTCGCCCCCCGTGCTTCGCGAACTACTCGACATTTCCGAAGATGATCAAGGGGCAGATGATTGCGGACGCGGTGGCGGCGCTTGGTTCGATCAACGTCATCGCCGGGGAGTTGGACCGATGAGCGCGCACCCCGTTTCCCATCCGTCGCGCGGTCCGGTGGAATGGGCCGCCCCGCAGTTGGCGGAGTTGGCAAAGATCTTGCCGAAGTATCCCACGAAGAAGGCGGCGATTATGCCGGTTCTCTGGCTGGCCCAGGACACCTTTGAGTGGATTGATCTCGACGTCATGCGGCTCGTTGCGAAAACGCTAGATCTCCCCCCGAGCCATGTTCACGCGGTTGCGACGTTCTACACCATGTTCAAGAAGGCCCCGACGGGAAAGTATCTGATACAGGTCTGCCACACGCTGTCCTGCGCGATTGTAGGTGCTGACGCCATCATTGAACACGTGCGTCAGGTGTTGGCTTGCGACGCTTCGGGCAATTCGGCCGACGGCATGTTCTCCGTTGTGCGTGTCGAATGCCTCGCCGCCTGCGGATCCGCGCCGATGGCACAGATCAACGAGCATTTCTATGAGCGGCTGACCCCTGCCGTCGTCGATGAGATCATCGCTTCCCTCCGGGCGGGCCAGCCCACCGGATTGCGGCCTGAGGTGGACCAATGGACTTTCCCCGTATCCTGAGCGCGAACTGGGGCGTTCCCGGCTCGCATACCCTTCCGGTTGCGCGGGCGCGCGGCGTGTATTCGCGTCTGGAGAAGGCACTGAAAATGCCCCCGGGTGCTGTCACACAGGTCGTCAAGGATTCGGGGCTGCGCGGACGGGGCGGGGCGGGCTTTCCGACGGGATTGAAATGGTCGTTTGTGCCGCCGATAGAGAGGCGCGGCGGTAAGCCCGTTTACCTCCTCTGCAACGCCGATGAAAGCGAGCCCGGTACGTTCAAGGATCGCTACTGCATGTGGCACGATCCCCACCTGCTGATCGAAGGCATGATCATTGCCGCCCACGCGATCGGATCGCGTACTTCGTATATCTATATTCGGGGCGAATTCCGGTTTATCGCCCGTCGGCTCGACGAGGCCGTGGCGGAGGCGTACGCGGCTGGCCTCCTCGGCACGAATATCGGTGGTTCGGGGTTCGACCACGACCTCCACGTGCACGTTGGGGCGGGGGCTTACATTTGCGGTGAGGAAACTGCGCTTATTTCCTCTTTGGAAGGAGAAAAGGGGCAGCCGAAGCTCAAGCCGCCCTTTCCGGCGGTGGAAGGTGCTTGGCACGCGCCAACCGTCGTCAACAACGTGGAAACGTTGGCTGCCGTGCCGTGGATCATCGAAAATGGCGCTGCTGCCTACAAGGCGATCGGTACGGAAAAGTCGCCTGGAACGAAGCTGTTCTCTGCGTCCGGTCACATTCGCACGCCCGGCGTATTCGAAGTTGCGCTCGGCTACCCGGTCAAGGATTTTATCGAGAACGAGTGCGGCGGATTGCTGCCCGGGCGCACGTTGAAGGCGTTGATTCCGGGGGGTTCGTCCGTTCCGGTGATGACGCCGGCCGAGGCCTATTCCGCCACCCTCGACTACGAATCCATGCAGTCCGTAGCGGGAACGTACCTGGGGTCGGGTGGATTTATCGTGATGGACGACACGACGGATCTCGTCGCCGCGTTGACGAACCTGCTCCGCTTCTACGCACATGAGAGCTGCGGTCAGTGCACGCCGTGCCGAGAGGGCTGCGGGTGGATGCACCAGATCCTCTGCCGGGTGCGAGACGGTGATGCGAACGAAGCGGACCTGACGACCCTCCGGGAATTGGCGGACAATATTCATTCGAAGACCATTTGTTTCTTCGGTGCCTCCGCGGCGATGCCGGTGCAGAGCTTCCTGACCAAATTCCGCAGTGAATTCCTCGATCGCGTGCAGCCGCGTGCGCGCACCTCCGGAGCGGCGTGATGCCCAGGGTAACGATCAACGATGTCGAACTCGACGTCCCGGCGGGTACCAACGTCATCGAGGCGGCGAGGCTCGCCGGCGTGGATATTCCCCACTACTGCTACCACCCGCACCTTTCCATCGCCGGCAATTGCCGCATGTGCATGTGCGAGACGGATACGCCGCGGGGGCCGGTGCTTGAGATTGCGTGCAACATGACGGCTCGCGAAGGGCTTGTCGTTCGCACGGAAACGGAAAAGGTGAAGGCCGTCCGGAAGTCCGTCATGGAGTTTCTGCTCGTCAATCACCCCCTTGATTGCCCGATCTGTGACCAATCTGGGGAATGCCGGCTTCAGGACTACTATATGGACCACGGCGCGTACGATAGCCGCGGTGTGGAAAACAAGGTTTCGAAACACAAACGTCAGGACATCGGAGAGCACATTGTGCTCGACGCCGAGCGCTGCGTGCAGTGCAGTCGCTGCGTACGCTTTGGGGATGAGGTGACGGGAACCGGCGAATTGCGGCTGATGAATCGCGGCGATCATACGGAAATCGGCATGTTTCCAGGCGAAAAGCTGACGCACAATTATCAGGGAAATCTCGCCGATATTTGCCCCGTCGGCGCGCTCACGAGCAAGGATTTCCGCTTCCAACGCCGCGTCTGGTACCTGAAGGAGAGCGATAGCGTGTGCACCGGCTGCGCCACGGGGTGCAACATCACGGTTTGTCATCAGGAAGGCTCGGTGTTTCGCTACCTTCCGCGACGGAATGACGCCGTGAACAAAAGCTGGATGTGCGACCCCGGCCGGGCTCGCCACGCCGACGCTGCCGGCATGCAGCGTGTGCTCCATTCCACAATAGACGGCCAGAAGGCGACCTTGGACGCGGCGCTCACGGAGATTGCTCGGCGAATTCGCGGGGTCGGCGGAGCAAAGGTGGGTGTCGTTTTCGGCGCCCAGGCGACGAACGAGGCGAATTGGGCGCTCGCAAACGTCGTGAAGGCCAACCTGCCCGGTGCGCGGGTGTTCTGCGTGGCCGGGAACGATGCGGGGTCCATCGCCGCGTCGGACGACCTGCTTCTCGATGCCGACAAGAACCCGAACACGCTCGGCGTCGCGCTGATTGCCCAACACGTCGGTGGCGTGGGCGGCAACGAGGCGTTGGTGGCCGCCGCGCCGGACCTCAGCCTGTTGGTGGTCTTGGAGGATGACATCGTCTCGCGTTTGGCGGGAGCCGTGCTGCCCCCACTCGTCGTGCTGTCTTCATGGCGCAGTTCCACGGCGACGAACGCCACGATCCTGGTCGCGGTGGCGCACAGCGTCGAGCAGGACGGAAGCTATACCAACAAGTCGGGCCGAGTGCAGCGCGTGCGTCGCGCCGTGAACCCGATGGGCGACGCGACGCCGGCCTATCAAGTACTGGACAAACTAGGCGCCAAACTCGGTGCCGCCCCGGGGACGAGCATGCCCGCGGCAACGTTCATGGCGATGGCAAGGGCGATTCCGCGCATGAAAGGAATGGATTTCAAGGGGCTGGGGAGCGGCGGCATGCAGCTCGCGCCGATCCCGGCGGCCGTGCCCGTGGTCGCATCGCCGGCGGCAGAGGCCAAATGATGGATTTTATTCTATCCTTTTGGCCGTTCGACACCGACGACACGGTGACGCTGCTCGTCGTTATCGCACGGTGCGTTTTCGCCGTCGCATTCGTGATGAACATCGTTCCGCTGCTCATCTGGGGAGAAAGAAAGGGCGCTTCGTACATTCAGGACCGACCGGGGCCGAACCGCGCTCCGTTGCCGCTCCCCCACCCGATGGACCTGCCCAGGATTCCCGGCCGGTTCTTCGCCGGTACCACACCGCTGTTCAAGCCCTGGATAGAAATTCGGGCCGCCGGTCTCGTGCATACGCTCAACGACGTCGTCAAACTCATCACGAAGGAAGACATCATTCCGGGGCACGTCGAGGGCTTTTACTGGGCGCTGGCGCCGGTCGTTGCGATGACGATTGCGCTGACGACGTTCATCGTCGTTCCGTTCGGGGATACGTTCCTCGGGTACGATCTCCAAGTTTCAACCATCGATGGCGGGCTTTTGTTCGTTCTCGCGCTGACGTCGCTCGGCGTGTACGGGGTCATGCTCGCCGGCTGGTCGTCGAACAACAAGTTCAGCCTGCTCGGTGGCCTACGGTCCAGCGCGCAAATGGTCAGCTACGAGCTGGCGATGGGGCTTTCTGCGGTCGTCATATTTTTAAACGCCGGCAGCGTTTCGCTGACCGAAATCGCGCGTCAACAGTCGTTGCCGCTGGACCTGTACTTCTTTCAGATCCCGGCGCTGAACTGGAACATCTTTTCGATCTTCGGCTTCATCGCCTTCATCCTCTTTTGGGTCAGCGCGTTTGCTGAAACGAACCGTACACCCTTCGATCTGCCGGAGGGTGAAGCGGAATTGGTTGCTGGGTATCACACCGAGTACAGCTCGCTTCGATTCGCCCTCTTTTTCATGGCCGAGTACGCGAACATGATCGTCGCGAGCGCGGTAACGGCGACATTGTTTTTCGGCGGGTATAATGTTCCCTTTCTGGACGGAGAGACCTTGCGCGACCATGCAGACTGGGTGCTGGTGGCCGCGGGGGGTGCGGTTCCGCTCTTCCTGACCTTCGCCGCGATCGCTTGGAGGCGGCGAGATCGCCCCTTCTACAAGGCGATTCCAGTGGACGATCCGCGCCAGCGCGAGCCGGCGTTCTGGGCGCTTGCGGTGTGGCCCGGTGCCGCCGCTGTCCACGCCGGAATCGCGTTCGCCGGACTGATGGGCGTTGCCAGCACATTGTCCATGAACGTCCTGACCTTCGGATTCATTGAAAACGCAACCATCTTCGGTCCTGATCTTGTTGCCCTGATCGCGCAAATCACGGCGCTCGCAGTGAAAGTGCTGATTGGCTGCTGGATATTCATCTGGGTGCGGTGGACGGTGCCCCGTTTCCGCTACGACCAACTCATGAACCTCGGGTGGCGCTACATGCTTCCCGTCGCACTGGTGAACGTATTCGCCGTTGCGACGTGGATCATCGTCAAGCACCAGCTGTTGGCGTAGGAGAGACGATGGCCCTCCCGCCCCCAAAGAAAAAGCTCTCGTTGCCAGAATCCGTCTACCTGGTCGAGGTGGTCAAGGGCATGGCGCTCACGATGTCCCACATCGTGAAGAACCTGTTCAAGCAGGATTTCCGCACCATCGAGTACCCGGACGTGCGCAAGCCCATGGCAGCGCGCTATCGGGGCGCCCACCGGCTGCTCGTGCGTCCCGATGGCAAGGTGAAATGCGTGGCGTGCATGTGCTGCCCGACCATCTGCCCCGCAAAGTGCATCACCATCATCGCTGGCGAGGACCCGAACGATCCTGCCGAGAAGTTCCCCGTCGAGTTCGACATCGACATGCTTCGCTGCATCTACTGCGGTTTCTGCGTGGAAGCGTGCCCGAAGGACGCCATCCGAATGGACACCAGGATCTACGAAATCAACGCTTTCACCCGCCAAGACATGATTCATAACAAGTCGTACATGGTGAACCTCATGGACGGACTGAAACCCGAGGCGGAAGACGTGTACCGCGCCAAACCGGGAGAAGCGCCTGCCGGCTACACGCAGGACGAGCCCCGCGTCCTCTGAATCTCCCTTTTCCCCTGATTGACACCGGCACTCCGGCGTCGTAAACCGCGCACCCGCAGGGTACTGCACCGATGACTGAAGCAGTCCTCTTTCACTTCTTCTCCCTGGCCGCCATGCTGGCAGGCATCTCCGTGGTCGTTCAGCGCAACGCCATCGGAAGCGCGCTTTCGCTTGTCGTGTGTTTTTTCTTTTTGGCCGCCGACTACGTGCTGCTGGATGCGCACTTCGTGGCCGTCATTCAGCTGCTTGTGTATGCGGGCGCGATCATGGTGCTTTTCATCTTTGTGATCATGCTGCTCAACATGCGCGAAAGCGGTCCGCCGGCCATTGACGGCCTTCCGGGTCGCGCGCTGTGGGGCGTCGCCGCGGCGGGGTTGTTTGGCATCGGCTCCCTGGCGATGTTGGATGGAGTCGTTCATACGCCTTCGGCCACGCTGCCGGAGGGTTTCGGCACGATCGCATCGATTGGAACGGTGTTGTTTGCCGGTCCGTACATCCTGCCGTTCGAAGTGGTTTCGCTCTTGCTCACGGTTGGAATGGTCGGGGCGGTCGTGCTCGCCAAGCGGGAGATTTGATGGAAGGTGTTCCTGTTGAAACGGTGCTTGCCGTGAGCGCGGTGCTTTTCACGACGGGCGTCGCAGGCGTCCTCACTCGTCGTAATGCCCTGATTGTTTTCATGTCCATCGAGCTCATGCTGAACGGCGTCAACCTCTCGTTCGTCGGCTTTGCTCGACAGCACGCGAGTCTGGATGGGCATGTGTTTGCCGTGTTCGTGATGGCCGTGGCCGCGGCGGAGGCGGCGGTGGGCTTGGCGCTCGTCATCCTGCTCTTTCGCAACCGTGTCACCGTGAATCTTGACGACCTCGACCGGATGCGGGGGTAGGGATGTTGCAGCTAATTCCAGCCCTTCCGCTGATCGGGGCCGTGCTCAACGGTGTGATCAATCGACGCGCTTCGCGCGTGGTCGCGGGTGGCATCGCTACCGCGATGGTGGGCTTGGCCGCGGTCCTTTCGTTCATGGTTACGGCGCAGCTCGTCGGCGGGGCCGAACCGATCCAGGTCACGTTGTGGACCTGGATGCAGGTCGGGCCGCTCACGGCGGATGTCGGCCTCCGCGCAGACCCGCTCAGCGCGACCATGATGTGTGTGGTCACTGGCGTCGGCTTTCTCATTCATCTGTACGCCATCGGGTACATGGACGACCCCGCGGATGAGCGGTCGACGTGGAGGTTTTTCACATATTTGAACCTGTTCATTTTCGCGATGCTACTGCTGGTGATGGCAGACAATTTCCTGCTGATGTTCGTCGGTTGGGAGGGTGTCGGCCTCTGCTCGTACCTGCTGATCGGCTTCTGGTTCGAGAACGCCGACTATGCGGCGGCCGGAAAGAAGGCGTTCGTCACGAACCGGATCGGTGACTTCTCCTTCGTCACGGGGTTGTTCCTGCTGTTCTGGAGCCTCGGCGAGCACGCGACACTCAACTTTCATGCGTTGGAGGAGGTGATCGCCGCCCACCCGGAGTTGGTCGGCGGAATTGGTGGCTGCATCGTCACGACAGTGTGTTTGTTGTTCTTCGGTGGGGCAACAGGAAAGAGCGCCCAGATCCCACTCTTCGTTTGGCTTCCCGACGCGATGGCGGGTCCGACGCCCGTGTCGGCGCTCATCCATGCCGCCACGATGGTGACGTCCGGCATCTACATGATCTGCCGTCTGTCGTTCCTGTTCGTACTGGCGCCGGCAGCCATGGCGACCATCGCGACGGTGGGCGCGTTGACCGCCTTTTTCGCAGCGACCATCGCGATCACGCAGACGGACATCAAGAAGGTGCTCGCGTATTCCACGGTTTCCCAGCTGGGATTCATGTTTCTTGGCGTTGGCGTTGGCGCATTCACCGCCGGCTTCTTCCACGTTCTGACCCATGCGTTCTTCAAAGCGCTCATGTTCCTTGCCGCCGGCAGCATCATTCACGCGCTGCACCACGAGCAGGACATGCGGAAGATGGGCGGCCTGGCCAAGCACATGAAGGTCACGTTCGCGTGTTTCGCCATGGGCTACCTGGCCATCATCGGCTTTCCAGGATTCTCCGGTTTCTTCTCGAAGGATGAGATTCTTTGGCTGACGTTCATCACGCCGGTATTCGACGGGCTCCCCTTGGGGCACCGGATGCCGAAGGTGCTATGGGCGCTTGCGACGGGAACGGCGCTCCTCACGGCGTTCTACATGAGCCGGCTCATGTTCATGACGTTCGCGGGTGCGTATCGCGGCGGTGCTGGCGTGCACGGACACGGGCATGCCGCGGACGGTCATGACGAAAAGGGGCACGGCGCACCTGCGGCGCCGCACGGTCATGGCGGGCACACGCCGCACGAATCGCCGCTTGTGCTCACGTTTCCGCTGATGGTGCTCGCCGTGCTGTCGGTCTTCGGTGGTCTGTTGAATTTGCCGCATTGGGCGCCCTCCGCGGGGGTCCTGCACCACTTCCTCGATCCGGTATTTGAGCACGCGCACGTCGCATTTCCAGAAGGAAACCCTCTCGAATTCCCCTTGATGATCCTCACGCTCGCGGGCGTTGCTGCTTCGGTCGGTCTGGCGTGGACCTTCTACGGCCGGCCCTCCTCGAAGCCGTCGGAAATCGCTGCGAAGATGCCGATCTTCTACAAGGGCTCGTTGAACAAGTGGTACATCGATGAGCTATACGGCGCCGCCCTGTTGACCCCGATTTTCGTGGGGTCGCGGCAGGTCTTGTGGGCGGTCGTCGACGCACAGATCATTGACGGCGTCGTCAATGGTGCCGCGTCCGTGGCGCAGATCCTCAGCCGCATGCACGGTCGCCTCGTTTCTGGCCGGGTTCAGGCCTACGCGTTGTCCATCGCGATGGGCGCCGCTCTCCTCGTCACCGTCTACGCGTTGGGTTGAACGGATGCCGCTGCTTTCCATCGTCACACTCCTTCCCATCGCGGGGGCACTGCTCGTTGCCGCGCTCCCGGTTCGCGTCGCCAAGCCGGCGGCGTTGGCCGTTGCGCTCGCGACGTTTCTGGCGTCGGTTCCGCTTTGGTTTGGATACGATCCGGCGGGTCCGGCCTACCAATTCGAGGAGCGCTGCGCCTGGATCCCGGCCTTCGGCGTCACCTGGCATCTCGGCATCGATGGCGTCTCGCTGCTCTTGATTCTCCTGACGACGATCCTGACCCCGATCATCGTGCTCAGCGCGTTTACCGGCGTCGCGACGGGGCACCGCGGCTACCTCGCCTTGATGCTCGCACTCGAAGGCGCGATGATCGGCACGTTCACGGCGCTCGACACGTTCGTCTTTTACACCTTTTGGGAACTCGTGCTGATACCGATGTACTTCCTCATCGGTGTTTGGGGCGGGGAGCGAAGGATCTACGCTGCGGTCAAGTTCTTTATCTACACCGTCGTGGGCTCGCTGTTGATGTTGGTGGCGTTCATCGCCGTTTATCAAGCATACCATGATCAGACGGGTGGATGGAGCACCGACCTTCCGGATTTGCTCACCGTCACGCTATCGCCGCACGCGCAGGGGTGGATGTTCGCCTGCTTTGCTCTTGCCTTTGCCATCAAGGTGCCGATGTTTCCGCTGCACACGTGGCTGCCCGATGCTCACGTCGAGGCGCCAACCGGCGGGTCCGTCGTTCTGGCGGGCGTAATGCTCAAGATGGGCACCTACGGCTTCTATCGCTTTGCGATGCCGCTCTTTCCGGACGCGGCAATCGCTTTCGGCCCCGCCCTCATCGGACTCGCGGTCATTGGAATCGTCTACGGCGCGTTGGTGGCCATGGTGCAGGACGACGTGAAGAAGCTGGTTGCCTATAGTTCGGTGAGCCACCTTGGATACGTCATGCTCGGATTGTTCGCGTTCAACGCGCCCGGCGTGAGCGGCAGCATCTACCAGATGCTCAGTCATGGCGTCTCCACCGGCGCTCTGTTTCTCCTCGTTGGCATGCTGTATGAGCGGCGGCACACTCGGAAAATCGCGGATTATGGCGGCTTGTCCAAGGTAGTACCCGTGTTCGCCTTCCTGTTCATGGTCATCACGTTCAGCTCGATCGGGCTCCCCGGCCTCAACGGATTCGTGGGCGAATTCCTTATTCTCCTCGGCGCTTTCCAGTACGCGCCCGTTCCGACGGTCATCGCAAGCACCGGCGTCATCTTCGGCGCCGTGTACATGCTCTGGGTGTTCCAGCGCATGATGTTCGGACCATTGCAGAACCAAGCGAATGCAAACCTCGCGGACGTGAACGCCCGGGAGATCGCCTACATGGCGCCCTTGGTGGTGCTGGCGTTTGTCATGGGTATTTTCCCGCAGATTTTCCTGGATCGCATCAATCCGTCCGTCGAGATCTTCCTGTCCCGAATGGGGGAGCATTACGACGGGTCTCCCTATGCATCCATGGGCAACGTGCCGGGCTGGGTCCGGGCCGATTCCTCGACGCCCGAGCGGAGCCACTGATGCCGCCGATTGTGCCCCCGCAGCTTGGCGACTCGTTGATCCTCGTCAGCCCGATGATCTGGACCAGCTTCGCCGGCATCGTGCTCATGGTCATGGCCGCGATCCTGCGTCCGCTCGGCAAGAACCTGTTCTGGTTCGTCAGCACCACCACGCTGCTGGGCGCACTTGCGCTGGCGTTGACAACGCAGGGCGCAGATGGCGTTCCGCAGGACGCATTTTCCGGAATGCTTCGTATTGATGCGTACGGTGTCTTTTTTGAAGTCATCGTACTGACGGCGGGGCTCTTCTCGCTTCTGATCTCCGAGAGTTACCTCGACCGAATCGGTGTTCGGGTTGGCGAATACTACGCGCTGGTGATCTTCGGCATCACCGGAATGATGTTCATGGGGTTCGCAAACGATCTGATGATGGTGTTCATCGCGTTGGAGGTGATGTCGATCGCCATGTACGTGCTGTGCGCCCTCAAGCGCGGGGATGCGCGGAGCGTGGAGGCGGGCTTCAAATACTTCATTCTCGGCGCATTTTCATCCGGCCTGATGCTGTACGGCATTTCGCTCATTTACGGCGCGGTTGGCACAACGAACTTGTCCGTCCTTTCGACCCGGCTGGCGCAGGGGGTCGGCGGCGACACCGTCCTGGCGGTGGGCGGCGTGCTGCTGGTGGTTGGCTTTGCCTTCAAGGTAGGAGGCGTGCCGTTCCACATGTGGGTTCCCGACGTCTACCAGGGGGCGCCGACCGCGGTGAGCGCGCTCATGGCCAGCGGAGTAAAGGCAGCGAGCTTTGCGGCGTTTGGCCGAGTCGTCCTTGGCGCGATGGGGGAGAACGGTGCCGAATGGTCCAGCGTGCTGTGTTGGATGTCCGCGGCAACGATGCTGGTGGGCAATATCGGAGCATTGGTCCAAAATGATTTGAAACGAATGCTGGCGTACTCCTCAATCGCCCACGCCGGCTACATGTTGATGGCGTTGGCGAGCGGCCTCCCCGGCGTGTCCGCCGATCACGGCAACGATGCGCTGGCCGCGTTGCCCTTCTACATGCTCGCGTACACGTTCATGAACGCGGGAGCATTCGCAGTCCTGTCCTTGATGACGGCGGACGGTCAGGACGCCACCGACATTTCGCGTCTCGCCGGTCTCGGCAAGTCCAACCCGTGGCTTGCGGCGGGGTTGTCCATCTGCCTGCTCTCGCTTGCCGGAATTCCCCCCACCATGGGATTCGTCGGCAAGTTCTACCTGTTTGCTGCGACGATTGGCGCCGGTAATCTCGGACTGGCCATCGTCGGCGCGCTTGCGGCCGCGATTGGGGTTTACTACTATCTTCGTCCCATGTTGTACATGTACATGCGCGAGGGGCACCCCGATCTGCGCCTCGACCGGCGCGCTGCCGTCGCGGTTGCGCTGGCATGCGCGGCGATGGTCGTGTTCGGCGTAATGCCGTCGGCACTGCTGAACTGGGCGAGTGAGTCCATTCGCTCGCTTGCGGGGTAGCGTAGAATCGCACGATCGCTCACCGGCGCGCGCGGGATGGCGCTATAATCCCGGCGCTCTCATGCCCGGAGTGACCATGCTTGCCCTTTTTGTGATCGCCATGCTTGCGGGCTGTACCGCTACCACCGCCACGAAAGCAACGGACGAACTTGGCCAGGAAGGACTTGCGTTCTGGCCTCCGGAGGCCGGCCGAGGCACGCAATTCGACGCGCGCGTGACATCTGGAACGTCGATCTTCGACTTCGAAAGTAACGATCTTGTGCTTGGGGACGGCGTGACCGTGAACAGTCTGACCGTTCTGGATGGCTGGACCGCGGCGGCCAATTTGACGGTCGACCCCGCCGCGCCGCTGGGCTCCCAGGACGCGCATTTGACCACTCACGACGGCAATTTCACAATTGGCGGCGCGCTTACCATCGTAGACGACTCCTTTTCGCTGACACCGAATCGCGCCCGCATCGGCGAGAGCGTACAGGTCGAGTTCGTCGGCCAAAACACGGAGTGGAAGGGCGGAGCGACGTGGGCAAACTTCGGAGATGGGCTCGATGTCACCGCCGTGGAAGTCTTTTCCGACAACTACATGGTTGCAACGGTGACAGTGGCCGAGAGCGCGAGTCCCGGCCTGCGAGACGTCGCGGTTGACACGGGGCCCGATGTGGCGACCATGTACGGAGGCTTTCAGGTCGATCGCGTCGCGTTGACGGCGAGCTTCGACCCCTCGGAAGTCTCGCAGGGCAGTACGGTCAGCTACACCGTCGTGGGCGATGGCACCCATTTCAAAGACGGCGATACCGAGCTTTCGTTCTGGCAAAGCGGCGATGAAAAAGGCGACATCACGGTAGAAACGATGACCGTGCTCGACGCGGAAAACCTCTACGGAACGATGACGGTTTCCAATGCCGCGGAGCTTGGTTTTCGCGATGTTTTGGTCACGACCGATGACGAAGGCGCGTTTATCGAGGACGCCTTTCTTGTCAACGCCGGCGAGTTGGACCTGTCGCAGGTCGGCATCTCGCTGTGGTTCGACGTTGGCCGTAGCATTGACAATGCCACAGGGGCCATCTCCGAGTACGTATCGGGCGGCGCCCTGTTCTACTTGCCGCTCGACCCGCCGTGCCCGCCGGATCCCGAGGCAAACTGCACCGACGGACTCGACAATGATCGCGATGCCTTCACCGATTGCAACGATTCGGATTGCTCGCAGGATCCGTCCTGCGGCGGCGGTCCGATGCCGTACGACGCGAACGGCTACTGGCAGACGTACTCAACGGGTGGATCGGCCGATTGTCCCGCCAATACGACCGTGGGCGCGGGCGAGCACGTTTGGTTCGAGTCGGCGTGCAACATCGTGACGCTCGATCGTCAGGTCGACGGTGCCACGGGAATGATCTACTACACGGCCGATCTTACGTTGGCGGACTACTGCTTCGATCAGGCCTACGATCTGCACACCGAGGGGGAGGATGGCGGCATCGGAGAGGAACTGCTCATCGGCGTACAACCGACGGTACCGGCGGACTTCTCATTGCTGGTTCCCGGTTGGTGGAACAACTACACGCACAGCCGCGCGGAAGATCTGGTCTATACATGGACCCCGGCTCAGACCTATCCGGACGCGATTTTCTACACGTCTATTTCCGGTCAGTTGGTCGCTCCCGAGGGGGCTCAGGGCTACGCCGGGTCGCTCCCGTGGGATGATGGAGAGCACACCTACACGCCCGCCGAGTTGGGGGCGCTCAAGGCCGGCCCGGCGACGTTTACGGCCCTAAGCTACATCGAGGGCCCACAGTTTGGGTTCTCGTGGAGTACCATCCAAACGAATCAAAGCTCATCCACCGTCTCCATTTCTGGGTCTGTGGTGCTGGAATGATGATTTGGCTCCTGGCGTCCTGCCTCGATCAGAAGTTCGCGGAGATTTCGCTCGACGCGATTGCCGTCGTGAACGGAGATTTCGACAATGTCGCCCAGCCGATGCTGGCGCTCGGCATTGGAAATGCCTCGTTCAACGGCTATATCGACCACGCCACATGGGACGCCGGCGATGCTCCGGCCCAATCGGACGACGAGGGGAGTACGGTGGAGTCGCTGCTCACCGCGGCCGATGGTCAGGGGAAAAAGGAGATCAACAAGTACAACGCCGTGTTCGTCAACTCCGGAACGCGCGGACTGAATGCGGTTGTCTACAACTACACGCTTGAGGCGGACGATCAAATACTCGCGGACGACTACGCCATGAAAAACGTGTGCAGTTTCGTGGACCACGGCGGCACGTTGGTCGTCAGTGACTGGGCGTATGATCTCGTCGAAGCGTGTTTTCCCGATCGGCTTGAATGGGTGGGCGATGACGCGGCTGTGGACTCGGCCCAGTTGGGGCGTGCGGGTGAGGTTCTGGCGGACGTGAAGGATAAAACGCTTCAGGAAGCGCTCGGAACGAGCATTTCTCTACAGTACAACTACACCGCGTGGGCCGTCATGGAGTCGGTTGGAAAGGACGTGGACGTGCTTGTGTCCGGCACGGTCGAATATCAACCGTCCGACACGGAAGACTACGCAACGGTGGAAAAGTCGCCGCTCATGGTTCGATGGGCCGAGGGTCATGGACAGGTCGTCGTCACGACGTTCCACTGGATCGTGCAGAACGGTGCCATCGCGCAAAACCTGCTTCTTCACGGCATTGCCGGGATGGAAGCCGGCGCGGGCGCGGCTAGCGCGGAGGTCAGCGGTGGGTAGCGGTTTTCTTCGGGTCCTGTTGCTTGCCCCCCTGGGACTCGGGGGATGTTCGGACAATATTTTCACGCAGCTCAATCAGGAGGATTTCTTTCAGCAAGTCCGCGTGAACACCGTAGATTTGCTTCTCGTGGTCGACAACTCCTGCTCCATGGTCGAGGAGCAGGCGAATCTGGCGGAAAACTTCGACAGCTTCATCACGTACTTCACCGAGGCGGACGTTGACTGGCAGCTCGGTGTGACGACAACGGACGTTGCTCAACCTCACTTCTCAGGGCGATTGATCGGAGGTGACGACGAACTGGTGCTGATTGACGCCGACGGTGTCGAGAGAGATAGTGTTGCCTACGATGAGGATTGGGCGGTTGCGCCGGGTTTGGTGTACGCGCTGGACGCAAGTTGGAATTCCGTGGTGTCCAATGACAAACACGCACATTGGTGTGGCGTCGCGGACGGATCACCGGGCGCGGTCAACCCGACGTGCAACCTCGAAACCCCGGGACCGGGCGCGGACGCTCGCCATGGGTCGGTCATCGTCACGGAGTTTCTCGCGGATGCCGATGACGTGTCGGATCAACTCGGCGAATGGTTCGAAATTTCGAATATTGGCGCGGAAGACACGGATATTTCGGGGTGGTCGGTTGCCGATGGCGGCAGGAATGCGTTCGTCGTTCCCGACGGCACGACGGTTGCTGCGGGTGCCTCGCTCACGTTTGGACGGTCGGCCGACGTCGCGCTGAACGGCGGGATTGGCGTAGATATCGAGGTTGGAGACGCCATCACGATGAACGACAATGTAAAGATTCTAAGCGGTGCTACGGAAAATCCTGCCGAGATCTTCGCCGAGATGGTTGCGCAAGGGGTGGGTGGGTCGGGCATCGAAATGGGCTTGGAGGCGGCACGTCTGGCGATCACCGATCCCCTCATCACCACCGACAATGCGGGGTTCTTGCGTGAGGATGCGAATTTGAGCATCCTCATCGTCTCCGATGAAGAAGACAGCTCACCCGATCCCGTGGATGTCTACTTAAGGGCGTTTGCGGACGTGAAAGGCGAGGCGGCGTATCGCGACCACGCGATCATGAATATCTCTGGGGTCGTCGGCGATAAACCTCCTGAGTTCAAAGGCGATTCCTCGTGCAGTTCGCGGAACGGCGACGCGGCGTACGGACATCGCTACATCGACGCCATCGAGAAGACGGATGGCCTCAGCGATTCGATTTGTGACGATGATTTCTCCCCCATCGTCGCGAAGTTGGGGCTGACACTCTCCGGCTTGCTCGCCGAGTTTGAGCTCTCCCGCGTGCCGAAGCTGGAGACGCTCGCCGTGAGCATATATGATACTGCGGACACGTCGTCCATGGTGCGCGATCTGACGCTCGACACCGACTTCACGTACAGCGAAGAGCGCAATTCCATTGTCTTCGAGTACGCACAGGTACCGGAGAGTCAGCAGTATATTCGTGTGCAATACAAGATCAAGAGCGGTACGATTTGATGCGAATATTCCTTATTCTTCCCGTACTTGTGATCGCTTGCGCGCCGAGGACGAAGTCGGAATGCTCGGAAAAAACGCCGTGCGATTTCGGCGCCGTCTGCGTTGAAAATCTGTGCGTGGTCCAGTCCTGCTCGACGTCGGACCAGTGCGGCATCGAGCAGTACTGCAGCGCCGATCGCACGTGCGCGGAGGGTTGTGAGCTCGACACGGACTGCAAGTTCGGGGACACGTGTGATCCGAACAGCCATGCGTGTGCACCGCAGACGTGCACCGACGGCCGGTTAGACTGCGGCTTCGGCGAGTTCTGCAGTCCCTCCGGGGAATGTTACGAAGCTGGCGGCTATTTCTGCCAGGAGTGCAACGACGTGGGAGACTGCGGCGGCAACGGAAACCTCTGCTATGGCGGATTCTGCGCCCCGACGTGTGTTGACGCCACCGACTGCCCCAACGGCTTTCAGTGTTACCCGTTCACCGACAATGGCGTGGTCGTTTCGCACCAGTGCTACACCGACTGCAGCCTCTACGGGAAGTAGCTTTGTCCATCATTTTCTTCCTATCGTGTACTGCGGCGCCGCCGGCCGATTCCGGCGTTGCCTCACTCGTCGGCCCCGATCTGGCACACACCGCCCCGTCGGCGGCGGTGGAGTCCGCGACGCTGGACTTCACGGTCACCGCGTCCGACCCCGACGGCGTGGCGTCCGTGGAGCTGTTTCACCGCCCGTCCGGAATTGACGATTGGGTGCACGAGCCGATGACCGAGGGAGAGGGCGATGTCTGGTCCGTCAGCCTCGGCGGGACCGACGTCGTTGCCCCGGGCGTGGAGTACTATTTCAAAGCCCGGGATTCGGCGGAGGCGTCCGCCGTTAGCTACCTCCCGGCGACCGCAACGCGCGGGCCGTATCTGGTGGACGTGGTCGTGGAGGGTCGTCCCTTTCCATTTTCGGAGGACTTCGAGGTTGATCCGGACGAATCGTCGCTTCGCGATCTCGCGTGGGCGAATGCGAGCCTTGGCTTTCGCGACGTTGATTGGACGCTGACATCGGCGCACGAGCACGCAGGTGCCGGGGCTGTCTACCACTTTCGCGGTGCCGATGGCATCGATGCCATCGACGATTGGCTGCTATCGCCGGCCATCGACCTGTCCGCGACGCCTGACGCTCAGGTCACGTGGTTCGAGCTTGGCGTGAACATCGCCGCGGTCGACCATGGACTTTACGTTTCGACCACGTCACGGAATCCGGACGACGGGGGTTTCGTTGCGGTCGCAGAGGTGCTGCCCGGTGCCCCGGACGGAGAATGGGCAAAGTCTGCCATCTACGACTTGAGCGCCTGGGTCGGTGAGCCCACCGTGTACCTTGCTTGGCGGTATCGAGGGTCAAACGCTGATGACTGGTACATCGATGACGTATCGGTTTCGCCGCTGGCATCGTCTCTGGCGATTTCACTCGGGCAGAGCGCACTTGCGCCGGGGGGCGGCGGCGAACTGACCGTGACGGTCCAGAACACTTCGGGCGTGGACGCGTTGGATGTCGCGGTGGTTGTGACTCTGGGCACGAACGGTGTGACGTTGGCCGCCGAATCGGTGGATGTGGGCGGCGTGGGCGCGGGTGCGAGCGCCGATGCCGTCTTTGCAGCGACCGTCGCCGTGGACGCCGCCGACAACCGCTACTACCCGGTCACCATCGATGTCACCGCCGCCGACGGTGCATGGACGGTGGCGGAAAACGTTCTCGTGGGCAGCGCCAGCATGGCCCATATCGAGTTTGAGCCTGACGCCACGGGCACGGTAGAGATCGTACTCGGCGTTGGCGACGAGGCCGCGCCGACGTGGTCGACAAGCGTATATAGTGCCGTTGCTAGCACCGCAATATCGCTCGACGTTGACATCACGGATCAGTACGACCTGCTGCCGCCAGGGCCCGGAGACGCGCGCTGGTGGGTGCGGGTAACGGCGGAAAACGGCGGTCAGTTCGGAGATTTCACATTGGATTTCGACGGCACGAGCTATCCGTCGGAATTCATCTACCCGGTGTTTCCCGGCACCGCGTCGTACATCTACGTTCCCGACCCGCCGGTGCTGACGCTACTGTCCGCAACGTCGTCTCCATCGTCGATTGATCCCGGTACGACGGGCATTTCAATCAATGCAAACATTCGCAACGACGGTGCGTTGACTGCCGGGGCGGTGCTGGCCACCCTGACGACGTCGCATGCCGACGTGACGGTCACGGACGCCGGACCCATCGACCTCGGCGTCCTTGATCGGTCAGATGTCGGAATCATCGCAAGCGGTTTCGCATTTGACGTCGCGGGCACCCATACGGACTCCTCTGCCATCTCGTTTGACCTTGTCCTGGATGACGGCGCAGAAAGCTGGACGGTGCCGTTGGCTTTCGACGTGCCCTTCCCGGTGCTGAAGGTCACCCGGATCACCATCGATGACGACGGTGGGGATGGACTCTTGGACCCCGGGGAGCACGCGCAGATTGACGTGCAAGTGTCGAACACGGGGGATGAGTCGTGCGTAGGCGTCGTGACGGGGGTCCTGAGCCTCGCCGGGTCGAGCGTCGCGTCGGCCGACATCGACCCAAGCGTCGCGAGTTTCAGCACGCTCTCCGCCGGTTCGAGTCGCACGGCGCGTGACGTTGACGTGACCGCGACCTCCGGTTCGGCGGGCGACGCGCTCGATCTCGTCCTCACCCTCTCGGACAGTGTGCGCACCTACGAGGCGTCCGTCCGGATCGCGCTCTCCGAACCGCCGTGGAATGCCCTTGCCACCCGTGACGATCCGGTGCGTGACGTTGTCAGCGGCGACTTCGATTTCACGACCGGGTACTACCGGGTCAAGGACGACGTCCTGCAGATCCGGCTCGAATCCGCCACGGCGTTCGACGCCTCCCGGTTGTTCGTCGAGATGTGGGGTTCGAGCCCGGCGGGGGACTACGATTTCTACAACATCGTGCTCCAGTCCGGCGTCGTGTACATGCGCGGCTACGATTCGAGCTTCGGATTCCTGAAGCTGGCAGATCCGACGTTTTCATTTCCCGACGCGAACACCATCGAATTCGATATCGCCATCGAGGACATGGGCCTGAACTTGCCCGAGATCGACTTCGGTTTCGGCGCCAATTGGTGCGGTGGAGACGACGCGTACTGCGACCACTACCCTGACGGTTGGGGCTACCCCTACACGGCGTGGGCGCCGAGTCTGTGGTTCAACCTGTCCTGGTAACGGTGCCTTGACGCGGCCCTGCGTTGTCGCTCCGTCGGCTTCGCCACGTCGGCGCGGCTATTTCTTGGTCGGCATTTCGTCCGGCGGGATGGCGCGGACCTCAAGCAGTGTGATGGTGGCGCCGTTCCAGGTGGCCGCTTCAAGCTTGACTTCCACGCCGTCCGTCCAGCGCTCCGCCGCCTCTGGCTCGGTGAGGATCAGTTCGTCGTACATGGAGCTGAACATGACGCGGCCCTCGGGGCCCTGACCACGCGCCGGCGCAAGCGAGCCGACCATCACGGAGCGCTGCGGTGGAATGATGCCTGCGACCGCGATCTCCTTTTTCTCCAGTTCGACGCCCTGATCATTCTTGATCGCGGCAAGCATCCGGATGTCGGTCATCGGGAACTTGGAATCGTTCTGCACCATGAACTGAAAGACAGTCGTGTTCTTTTTCGCGGCGTCCGGGAGGAGCATCCAGGAGCTGTTCGTGACGTAAACGTAGCGGTCGGGGTTGTAGATCGGGTCGTAGTCGAGCTTCGTGGCCTCATCGGCGAAGAAATACGCAGGAATTACGGTGTCAACTTTGCTGTAGCCCTCCTTCCCATCGGCGCGAAGCTTGTAGTAGTCGCCGCGTTTGGCGAGGAGGTCAGCCGTACCGTTCTTTTCGAGTGGACCGACCGCCGGGCTCGATTCGCTCGCGTCGGCGTGAAGCGAGGCGCCATCCGCAGTGACGAGGACCTCGGAGTACGTCATGCCCTTCGAACCGCCGATGAGCTCAAGATCCTCGGGCTTCGGGATGTTGTTCGACAGGCTGATGGCGTACGTCCATGCGACTACGGCGACGCCCGCCATAACGAGGGCCGCAACGGCCTTCACCGTTGGTGAAAGGCCCGCCGCCGCACTGGGCAGATCATCATATTCATGGTGCGCTGCAAGGCTGCCCTTCAACTCCGGCACCTCCATGGCGTACAGCCACTCGCTCGCCCCCGGAGGCTGAACGATATCCCCCCCGGACAGCATGCCCTTTTTGGCGAGCTTTCGGAGCTCCTCCATATTGCTGGCCGAAAACTGCTGGCCGCGCACATTGACCATCCAACGGGACATGGAACCTTCCGCGATACCCACGCCGAATACCGGCGCTTTCGAGCGCAGTCAAGACGGTTGACCGACCCTTTACCCTCGACTACCTTTGGCGGCCTCGTGCCCTTCACCCCGCGCCGCATCCTGCTCGCCACCGACAACGCCCGCGGGCATTGCAGTGCGGTCGTGCCAAGACTGCGTTCGATGCTTGAATCGCGCGCGTTTCTCGTGGATTTATTCGAGATCGGTGGTGAAATTCCCGACCTGGCGGACTACCATGGTGTCGTTGTTGGAACCCCGGTCACCGGGTTCCGAGGACGCGGACCAAGCGATGAAGTGGAGAAATTCATCGCCGCCGCGGAAGGGCTCGATGAGAAGAAGGCCGGCATCTTTTCGGTCTACGAGGTCATGCCGGGGCGGGCCCTCGAACGGATGAAGAACCTGCTGTATGAGAAGGGCTGTGAGGTTGTCGTGGAGCACGCCTATTGGCGGTTGCGACCACACGACGGCGAGCAGATCGTGCCTGCGGAGTGCATGGTTCGCATTCGCTAGCGCGTGTGGCCTGAACCGCCGGGCACCGGCGAGGGGTTGCCCTACAGCCGCGCCGCGAGCGCGCGACCGGTGTGAGTGTCGGACTCCGCCAATTCCTCTGGGGTGCCGCTGGCAACCACGCGCCCTCCGCCCTCTCCTGCTTCGGGGCCGAGGTCGATGATGTGGTCCGCGTATCGGACCACGTCGAGGTGGTGTTCGACGACGATGACGGTGTTGCCGGCTTCCACGAGGCGATCGAGAACGCCGAGCAGCCGTTCGACATCCGCGAGGTGCAGCCCCGTTGTCGGTTCGTCGAGAACATAGATGCATCGGCTATTCTTGTCTGTCAGTCCGCACGCGAGCTTGATGCGTTGCGCCTCGCCTCCGCTCAATTCGGTCGCGGACTGGCCAAGCCGAAGGTAGCCGAGGCCGACGTCTGCGAGTGCCTGAAGCGGGCGGGCGATCTTTCGGATGGCGCTGAACGCTTCCAGACAGGCATCCACCCGCAATTCAAGCACGTCGGCGATGGAGAGCCCCTTCCATCGTACGTCGAGCGTCTCGCGTGCGTATCGCCGCCCCTGACAGTGTTCGCACCGGATCCATACGTTGGACAGAAAGTGCATTTCAATCAGCTCTTGCCCGTGACCGCCGCAGTGTGCGCATGCGCCTTCGCCTGCGTTGTAGGAGAAGCGTCCGATGCCGTAACCCCGCTCTTTGGCCAGGTTTGTCTCGGCGTAGAGTGCCCGGATCGGGTCCATCACCCCCGCGTACGTCGCCGGGGTGGAGCGCGGCGAGCGTCCGATGGGCGCCTGATCGATGACCGCGTGCGTCCACGTACCGGGAATCTCAACGTCCGCGGGCACGGTTTTTCCGGCGAGCCTGCCGACGAGTATATCCATGATCAGCGTACTTTTTCCGGAACCGCTAACGCCGGTCACACACGTGAATACTCCCGTGGGAATGTTGACGTCGAGCCCACGCAGATTGTTGAGGCGCGCGTTTCGGACGTGGATCACGTCTCCCGGTGGGCGCCTTTCCGTCGGCACCGCAATCACACGTTCTCCGCGCAGGAAGGCCCCGGTGAGCGAGGCGGGACCCAGCTCGCCGGGTCTCCCCTGCGCCATGACCCTGCCGCCCTCCTCTCCCGCGCCGGGTCCAAGGTCGATGACGTGATCGGCGCGTCGCATCACGTCGGGCTCGTGTTCCACCATGACAATGGTGTTTCCCAGCGTGCGGAGTTGCTCAATGGTGTCCATCAACATCGCTGTATCGCGAGGATGTAGGCCGACAGTCGGTTCATCGAGGACATAGATGCACCCGACCAGCCCGCTGCCGAGTTGGGAAGCCAGACGAATTCGTTGGCTTTCGCCGCCCGAAAGGGTTCCGCCACCGCGCTCGAGGGTGAGGTAGCCGAGTCCAACGTTCAGAAGAAAGGCGAGACGCTTCCGGATCTCGTCGAGCGGCTGCTCGGCGATGAGCACGTCGGAACCCAGAAGCGGAAGTGTCGCAAAGAACACCGCTGCTTCCGCAACGGTCAGCCGACCGACTTCATGAATGCCGTAGCCGCCAACTTGTACCGCAAGTAACTCCGCTTTCAGGCGTCCACCCTTGCATGTCGGGCAGATCTCGCCGGGTTTCAGGTCGGCAAGCAGCGTGTCGCCCTCCTTTTTCCACCACGGTTGCCGCAACCGCTTTCGCCCGAGCCCCTCACACCCTGGGCAAGCGCCGAGGTAATGATTGAAGCTGAAGTGGCGCGGCGTCAGGTGGTCCGAAACCACGCGGCCATGTTCGGCGCACTCCGCCCGCTCGGAAAGCGCCACTTCTCCGCCGGTCACGGGGATGAAACGCGCGTGGCCGTTGCCAACTTTGTACGCTAACGTGACGGATTCTGTCGTCCGCGCCCGATCCTCTGCGGGGTCGAATCGATCGATCACCAGCGTGTCCACCGACGCCACGTCGGCCAGCGGAACCTCCCGCCCGCGCACCCAACCGCGCGCGAAGCCTTGTTCGATCAACACGGACGCTTTTTGGATGCCGTCCAAACGCGCGATCAACCTTCCTTTGCCGTGACGCAGAAGGTGCTCGGCCGCGACGGTCGGACCCATCGGTCGCACGGCCTCTCCGCATTTCGGGCAGTGCGGTACACCGATGTGCGCCCACAGGAGGCGAAAGTGGTCGTGGATCTCGGTGACGGTCGCAACGGTCGATCGCGGGGATTGACCGCTTGCTTTCTGGTCAATCGCAATCGCGGGCGCGAGACCTGTGACGCTGTCCACGGGCGCGCGTTCCAGCCGACCGAGGAACCGTCGCGCGTAGGTGGACAGGCATTCCACATACCGGCGTTGTCCTTCGGCAAAAATCGTGTCGAAGGCGAGCGTGGTTTTCCCGGAGCCGCTCACCCCGGTGATGACCGTCATCTTTCCCTTCGGAATCCGCACATCGACGCCACGCAGGTTGTGCATGCGAGCGCCGGTTACGACGATGTCTCCGCCGTGTGCGGGCGTGTACCGCGGCGGCGGGCGCTCACTGGCGAACAACGCGGGTTTTCCACCGAATTGACGCATTTCCGCGAGCACCCGGCCCGTCGGAGTATCGGTTGCGGCAATGGCCTCGGGCGTTCCTGCAGCGAGGACCTGACCGCCCCGGACGCCGCCCTCCGGGCCGAGTTCAACGAGGTGATCGGCGATCTTGATCAGGTCCGTATTGTGCTCGATGACGAGGACGGTGTTCCCCGCATCCACCAGGGCCTGCAGGGCCCCGATGAGGGTTCGAACGTCCTGAAAGTGCAGGCCCGTCGTGGGCTCGTCGAGCAAATACAGCGTGTGGCCGGTGGCAGGCCGCTGCAGTTCCGTCGTGAGCTTGAGGCGTTGCGCCTCGCCGCCGGACAACGTGCTGGCGGGCTGCCCGAGGTGCACGTAGCCCAGGCCGACCTGCTGCATGGTGGCGAGCATGCGGTGGAGAATTCGATGTTTAGAAAAAAAGTCCGCGGCGTCATCGACGGTCATGGCGAGCACCTCGGCGATCGACCGCCCGCGCCACACAATCTCCAACGTTTCAGCGTTGAAGCGGCGCCCCTCACACCGTTCGCATGGAACCTCGACATCTGCGAGGAAGCTCATCTCGATCGTCTTGATTCCGGCCCCGTCACACGCCTCGCACCGTCCGCCCTTCACATTGAAGCTGAAACGCCCCTTTTTGTAGCCCCGCGCCTTGCTTTCGGGCAGCTCGGCAAACAGGTCGCGGATCAGGTCGAACGCGCCGCTGTACGTTGCCGGGTTTGAGCGCGGCGTTCGTCCGATGGGCTGCTGGTCGATCTCGATGACCTTGTCGATGAAATGCACGCCCGAAAGCAAAGCGGCCGCCGGCGAGGGCTCGCCTCCCGCCAACGCGCGTTTGAGGCCCGGTTCCAGAACGTCGAACAGGAGCGTGCTCTTTCCGGAGCCACTCACGCCGGTAAAAACGGTCAGGGTTCCAAGCGGAATTGCGACGGTAATGTTCTTGAGATTGTGCGTGCGTGCGGCGGTCACGATGAGCCGATCACCGCTCCCCGTTCGACGCTGCGCGGGGAGGGGAATCGTGTCTTGATCGCGGAGGAAGCGTGCGGTGGGAGAGGTTCCGCGCGCGAAACGGCGAGGGGAGCCCTGCCCAACGATTTCTCCTCCGAAACGACCGGCTCCCGGACCGATGTCGACGATGTGATCAGCGATCTCCATCGTTTCCCGGTCGTGCTCGACCACGACGACGCTGTTTCCGCCGTCGCGGAGACGCAGCAGCGCTTCCAGCAGGCGACGGTTGTCGCGCGGGTGAAGGCCGATGGAGGGTTCGTCCAGCACGTAGGTCACGCCTTGCAGTCCGCTTCCCACACAGGATGCGAGGCGAATTCGTTGGGCTTCGCCGCCCGACAAGGTGTTGGCTGCCCGATCAAGCGCGAGGTAGCCGAGCCCGACGTTTTCCAAAAAGTGGAGCCGATCGCGCAACTCACGCACGACGCCTTCCCCCACGACCTTGTCGCTTCCGGAAAGCGTCACGCCGTCGAAAAATGCCTTGGCGTCCTCCACGGTCATGCTCGTCACGGCGGCGAGCGTCTGCCCACGAAAGTCGACGGCCAACGCGATGGCGTTGAGACGTTTCCCCTGGCAATCGGGACACGTCGTCCGGCGCGTCGGATCGGCGTCCCAGGGTGCCGGGTAGACATTACCAGCCTTGTCTCGCACGATCTGACCGAGACCCAGACACGTGGAGCAGGCGCCCTGTGGGGCATTGAACGAAAAAAATCGGGGTTCCATCTCCGGAATCGATATGCCGTGCTCCGGGCATGCGCGGTCTACCGCGTGCAGCGAGTAGGCCCCTTCTGCGAGGATGCTGACGAGCCCGCTCGTGAGCTTCACCGCCCGTTCGATGGCTTCCACGATCCTGGAGCGCTCCGACAGCGTTGCGTTGACGCGGTCGACGACGAGTTCGATCGTATGCTTCTCGTACCGCGCCAGCGTCCGATCCTGGTCCAGGCGCACGACTGCCCCGTCGATCCGCGCGCGCACCCAGCCGTCGTGGTTCCAGTCCGAGAGTTCCTTGCGATACTCGCCTTTCCGGTCCCGCACGACCGGCGCGAGCACATGGAGCTTTTCACCCAGCGAATCCCGGAGGATCATGTCCGCGATGTCGCTCGGAGACCGGCGCGCGATGGCTCGATTGCACAGCGGGCAGTGCGGCGTGCCGAGGCGGGCATAAAGCAGGCGTAGATGATCCTGAATCTCGGTCACCGTGCCGACCGTCGAACGCGGATTGCGGTTGACCGTCTTCTGATCGATGCAGAGTGTTGGGGAGAGCCCGGTAATGGAGTCGACCTTGGGCTTTTCCATCGCGCCGAGGAACTGACGCGCATACGGCGACAGACTCTCCATGAAGCGGCGTTGCCCCTCCTGATACAGTGTGTCGAACGCTAAAGAGGACTTGCCGCTGCCGGACACGCCCGTGATGACGACGAAGCGCTCCCGCGGAAGGTCGAGGTCGACCCCCTTCAGATTGTGTTCTCGCGCGCCTCGGATGGCGATGACATCGGACATGGCCGGCGCCTAACCTGAGTGTATGTTCAGGTCAACGCGCTACTCGCAGACACCGTCTCCGTGGCTGAACTGGTTGTTCGATTCGTCGCATTCGAAGACCGCGCCGACGCCATCCTCGTCGTAATCGGCCTCGATGACCGGCTCCTTGTCGTCCAGATCCGCCGCCGCGAGCTCAAAGACCAGCATTTCGCCCGTCTCGCCCGACTTTATCTCGGATGTAGTGTATTGCGTTGCCAGAATGGGTCCTTTCGACCCTTTCCGCAGGCTCACGGCAATCCCCGATGGCGCATCCAGATTGCCGGCGTTGAGCACCCACGCGCCGATAGCGACACTCCCATCCCCGCATTCATCCTCGCATATGTCGAAGATTTCCGCCTGAAGGTCGACGTATTCTCCGGGCGGGCGGCCGGCGTCCCCGGAGCGGAACGAATTGTACTCCGGCCAGTTGTTGGCCGCGCCCGTTGGGATGGAGCCTTGATCGCCGACATTGGTGATCGTGTACGCGTGTTGGTTCCAGATCTTCCGGCCCTGCGGCCAGCTGTGATTCGCGTCTCCGTAGACGGAAAACGACGTGAAATTCGAGTATCCGTCTCCGCAGTGGCCGAGCACGATCTCCACCTCGCCGTCATTGTCAACGTCCGCAACGACCGGGGTTTCGAGGATGGTGTAACTTTTGTGGTCGGTTGATCGGAATTTGACGCTTCCGTCTAGCCCGGAGAAGAATTGAATCGACGTTTCGTCGCCGAAAAGCACTTCCGGATACCCGTCCAACTCAAAGTCGAAGAACACGGGGCCTGCAGCACCGGATTGGTCACTGATCCTGGCCTTCCACTTCTCCTTGCCCGCCCAATTCAGCGCGATCAGGTAGTTCTGCGCGGCGAACACGATGTCGGGTTCGCCGTCGTTGTCGAGGTCGTCGATGGACGGGGCACCCAGATTGCCGGAGTAGGTCTTGGTCCAGAGTTCCGTACCATCGGAGTCCATCGCCGTGACGTAAATGCCGCTCGTTTTCACGATTTCGCCTTCTCCGTCCCCGTCAAAATCCGCGACGGCGACCAGCCCGTCCAGTTTGCTGTTCTTCCACTTTACCGAGCCATCGATGCTGTAGGCGGCGTTCCCCGTGACCAATTCCATTTCCCCGTCACCGTCGAGGTCGATGGGCACGGACATGGCTCCGTACATGCTCGCGCCGCTACCGCCGTAGGGCGCAGCGCCGATCCCCTCTCTTCCCATCCCCTTCAGGGACCCGTCCTTGCCGGAAAGAATAGCGTTTCCAACGGTGATTTCGGGGTGTCCGTCTCCGTTCATGTCCGCGATCGACGGATAGCTGTACCCCATGGGATCCAGCGCGCGTCCGATGGATGGCGAGGTCCAGAGCGTCGATCCATCCTGGCCGTCGAGGGCGTGGACTGTGCTGTTTCCAGCAGCAATAACCTCCGGCCAACCATCGTCGTTCAGGTCTCCGATGGCGAACCCGCCGTCCTGGCCCATCCCCGTGGCAGATTGCCAATAGATGCCGCTATTATCGCCCTTGACTGCGACGACTTTGCCTGACTGCGAGCCTTGCGTTCCACCTTGATAGACGACGATTGCGGGCATGTCGTCGTCGTCGATTGCACCGCTGCCGTTGCTGTCTACGATCTGGCCGATGGCTGGGGGGCCGCAAAACGAACTGTTGCCGAAGTCAAATTCGATAACCGGCGTAAACGACCCTGTCTGAAGGTCGACATCACACTCGGTGTTGAGCGCAACGTCGTGCGGCTCACCCTCCAGACTCGGGCAAATATCGCTGACGTCCGTATCGGTGAGCGGCCCCGAATCGTTTTCGTCGTCCGTTGTGCCGTCGTGACCGGCGCCCTTGTTCAGATCGTAGTCGCTGCCGCAGCCCACAGCGAGGAGGAGGGGGGCGTACACCATCCGCATCGAGACACTCCGGTAGCGCACCGGCGCTATCCCGTTGCGCGCTCAACTACGAGTTACATTCGCTCGGATGCTCGCCGTTGTCCAGTTCAAGCCCCGCCGGGGCGCTCGGAATGCCAACCTGCAGGCCCTGACCGCCCTCGCCACGGACGCGCTCCGCGGCGGGGCGAAGCTGGTCGTTCTCCCCGAAATGGCTGCTACCGGCTACCGATTTCCAAATCCGGAAGTGATTCGACCGATGGCGGAGCTGCCGCGGGGGCCTACTTTTCGCACGTTCGGTCCGCTCGCCAAGGAGTACGGCGCGTGGATTGTCGTCGGCTTCGTCGAAGACTTCGAGGGGCGCCTGTTCAACGCGGCGCTCGTCATCAATCCAGACGGCAAGCCGGAGGCGCTATACCGGAAGCGATTGCTCTACATTGACGACCATACTTGGGCGAATCCCGGCGATCTTCCGTACCCCAGCTTTACGACGCCCTGGGGCACGGCGACTGTGGGAATCTGCATGGACATCAACGATCCGCGTTTCATCACCCATCTTCGGCGTTCCAAGCCGGACCTCGTCTGCTTCCCCACAAACTGGGTCGATGACGGCACCGATATTCACAAGTACTGGGCGGGCCAGTTGCGCGGATGGAACGGAACGCTGCTCGCCGCTGATCGCTGGGGAGAGGAGGACGGCGTCGGCTTTGCGGGACGTTCGGCCATCGTGAAAGCGGGCGCCGTATTAGCAGAGGCCCCGGCCGAAGGAGACGGTTGGTTCGCATGGACGCCGCCGCCGACCGCCGAGGCTGTCGCCGTCAAGTAATCGGAGCGTTCAGGAAGCGTAGGATCACGTCGGCAGCTTGCTCGTAGGCGCGCTGCAATGTCGAAATGATCTGCGACTCGATCAGGCCCCCCACGAGCGGAATGGCGACGGCGATTTCGCCCTCGATGGTGCGCTCACAGCCGCCGTCCACCGCGACAACGCGCGCAGTACCCGCGCACCGCACGCGCTCGGCCATCACCGCGGGGAACACCCGCCAGACCGTCGTCAGCGTGGCGTTGTCCGCTTCTGTCTCTTGTGCGTAGACCAGTCGCTTCATTCCAAGCGCCCTTTGGGCGATGGCGGTCATCTCCCGGCGCGGTGAGACGCGGACCCGCTCAAAGGTGACGGACCCGCGCTCTTCACGAGTCTCGACCTCAAAGTCCACGTTCGCCTCCGCACGGATGGCGTCTTCAAACGCAGCGCCACGGGTCACCTCCCAATAGCGCTGTGGAGTGCACGGAAAGCGTTGGGCGAGGTGAATCCGCATGGCGCTCCAGCCTACGGCTCTCCGGGCGCTGGCGCAACGGTCCACGCAATCCACCGGCGAACGTACGGTCGCGGCGATATGCTCGTCGCCGCATGCTACTCCTCCTTTTCGCCAGTCACGCCCTCGCTGAACTCCCGCTACCGACGTTTCCCGCGTGCGGAGAACCGGATGTGGACGAGGTTTGCCCGAACGACTTGAATCGCCGATGGTGGCACATCAGCTACATCCCGGAGGGGTCGCGGAATTCCATCCGACCGGAAGAGTTGGAGATGGGGAGCGGAAATCACTCCGACCGGGCGTGGCGGCTTACGACGGGTCGGTTCGACGTCGTGCTCGCCGTCCTCGACTCGGGTTTCGACTGGAACGAGGGGAGCTACGTCAACAAGATCGTTCTTAACGCGGCGGAGTTACCGCTTCCGCAGTACGCCGACGGGTCGGCGGCCACGAGCTACGACCTCGACGGCAACGGGCTTGTCAACATCCAGGACTACGTGCAGGACGCGCGCGTCAGCATTGCTTCCGGTCGCGACGCAGCGGACGGGCGTCTGGATCCATCGGACCTCATCTACACGTTTTCGGACAGCGTGGATGACGACAACAACGGGTTCACCGACGATATCGCGGGTTGGGATTTCTTTGCCGATGACAACGACGCCTGGCACGAGTACGCCGACGACTTCGGCACGCACGGCTCAGGCGTGATCGAGGACATGGCGGCGGAAGGCGGAGATGGCGACGGCGATATCGGCGTGTGCCCGAATTGCGGCGTCCTGCCGATCCGGGTTGGGGACACGTTCGTCACGGACGGTTCGCGCGCGGGCATGGCGATCCTCTACGCAACAGATATGGGTGCGGCCGCCATCAATCTGTCGATCGGCGCGCTGACCGGGCCCGAATTTGCGCGGGATGCGGCGGCCTATGCGCGGGCGCATAACGTCGGTTTGTCAGGTGCCGCGGGCGATGAAAACGCGTATCACCACAACCAACCCGCCATGTACGACGGTTTTCTCTACGTGCATTCCATCCATCCCGACGTCGACAACGAAGATCACGGGGCGTACACCTACCTGAATTTTTTCAATTGCAACAACTTCGGGGATCGCGTGGATTTGTCCGCCGATTCCCCGGCCTGCGCAACCGGTGCGACGGCGATCACGACGGGAGTCATCGGTCTCGTGAAGTCTATTGCCAAGGATCGCGGCCTTGAGTTGACGGCGGATGAGGTCTGGCAGATCATCACGCGCTCGGCCACCGACATCCACCTTTCCGCCGCCGAAACTGACGAGGCGCATACGTACCCGTCGAGCGAAGGATGGGATCCCTTCTTCGGATATGGTCGTATCGACGCCGGAAAGGCCGTGGAGGCCGTCGCGAATGGGGAAATTCCGCCGGCCATGGACATTCGGTCGCCCGGGTGGTTCGACACGTTCGACGATAGTGGCGGAAAGCTTGATATCACCGGCTATATTGCAGCGGACCGCTCGACGGGCTTCGATTGGATCGTTGAGTACGGCACCGGGAACAATCCGAGCAAGTGGACCGAACTCGGAAGCGGGCATGCGTCCAGCCGCATCGATGGCACTCTGGCGACGCTCGATTTGACCTCGTTGCCAGAAGCCTCCATTCCCGAGCCGGATCGTGAGGAGAACATCGTCCAGCGCCTGGACCGCGTCAACGCCCCCGCGGTGACCGTACGTATTCGCGCTACCGATGACGCCGGCGTGGTCGGAAGTTTCCGTAAGACCTTTTTCGTGCATCGTGACCCGGGCATGCTTGCCAACTTTCCCCTGGACATGGGTGAATCGGGAGAGTCCTCTCCCATCCTGGCGGATCTCGATGGGGATGACGTGTTCGAGATCATCATCGGCACGGGCGGCGGTCGCGTCCATGCGTATACGGGGGATGGCAGCGAACTGGCCGGCTGGCCGGTGACCACGGCGATCACGCCGCATTTTCACCTTGGCCAACCTGGTGAATCGGTCGTAGGGCAGCTGGCCGATGGCATGGTTGGAACGGTGGCCGTTGGCGATCTCGATGGCGATGGCTCGCCTGAAGTCGTCGCTGCGACGGGAGCCGGGTTCGTCTACGCATGGCACGCCGATGGCTCGTTGGTGGATGGTTTCCCGGCAGAGATCCTGGGGAGAGAGCCGGAAGAGTTTGGCGGTGAGGACACATGGGACAACGGGTTTGCGGCGGGGCCCTCCCTGTACGATCTCGATGGTGACGGCTCGATGGAAATCGTGGCGGCGGCGATGGATGAACGCCTGTACGTGTTCGACCAAGCCGGTGCGGACTGGGGTCCGTACCCCATTGACGTATGCGCGGAATGTGATGTTGGAACACGTATTATTACCACCGCCGCCATCGGCGATGTCGATGGCGACGGCGATCCCGACCTCGGCCTCGGCAACAATGAAACCGTTGACGACGATCGCGACTCCATCAGTTGGATCTTCGACGCGCGTACCGGCGTCGCGTTGCCAGGTTGGCCGGTCGCGGAGAGCGGCCTGGTGAATCGCGCAGGCCTCCTTCCGATCGTGGGCGAGGGACATCCGGCGTCGATGGCGTTTGCGGACCTCGATGGCGATGGCACGTTGGAAATTTCGAGCCCGGTCATGTTGGGCAACTCGGACATCCTGAAGGCGGACGGTACCCTCGCCCTCGATATTTCCTATTTCTCGTCGAACTACGGGGTGGATAACAATACGACGGAGCCGAGCTTCGTCACGATGACGAACAATCCGTCGTTTGGCGATATGACGGGAGATGGCGTGCCGGAGTTCCTGATCGGCGGCGCAGGCACTTTGTACCTGATTTCGTTGCCGCTTTTCACCGCCAACGACTATCAAAACGTCGGCGCCGCGTGGGACGGAAAGACGGGTGAAATGCTGCCCGGTTGGCCGCGCCAGGTCGAGGATTTGCAGTTTCTGCTCGCCCCCGCTGTCGCCGATCTGACGGGGGACGGCAAAGCCGAGGCCATCTACGGGAGCGCAGGCTACATGCTGTATGCGTGGGACGCCGCGGGTAACCTGGCGAAGGGCTGGCCCAAGTTTACCGGTGGTTGGGTGCTCGGCAGCCCGGCCGTCGGCGATATCGACGGAGACGGCTACGTGGACGTCGTCGCGTCCACCCGTGAGGGCAAGGTGTTTGCGTGGACGTCGCAGGGTCCTGCCGACCAAAAGGTCCAATGGGCGAGCATCCACCACGATCCCCAGAACACCGGCAACTACGAAACGCCGTTGGCCGCGCAAATCGGTCCGCCCAAGGGTGCAGCCCCCAAGCCTGACTGCGAATGCGGTGTCACGTCCGGCAACAACGCACGCGGCACAACCGTTGTCCTCAGTTGGTTGGGACTGGTGGGCCTGCTGTGGCGGCGGAGGCGCGCGTGAGCGTTGTCGACACGCTGCGAGCACGCGGTTTCTTCCACCAATGCAGCGACGAGGCGGGGCTGCGGGAACACCTCGATTCCTCCCCTCGCACCTTCTATATCGGCTTCGACCCGACCGGCGATTCGCTGCATGTGGGGCACCTCGTCCAGCTGATGGTCATGGCGCATCTCGGACGCGCAGGGCACGACGCCATTGCGGTTGTGGGCGGAGGAACGGCGAAGGTCGGCGATCCGAGCGGCAAGGACGCCACGCGGGAGCTGCTCGATGACGCTCGACTTGAGGCGAACAAGGCGGCGATTGCCGCGCAAATCGCGCGATTCTGCATGGGCCGGATGGTTGACAACGCGGACTGGTTGCTGCAGCTGAACTACATCGGATTTCTTCGCGACATTGGTCGGTACTTTTCCGTGAACGAGATGGTGGCGGCCGAGGGGGTCAAGCTGCGGCTCGACCGCGAACAGGGCCTCTCGTTCATCGAATTCAACTACGTGCTTCTACAGAGTTACGATTTCCTGGAACTCTACCGACGGCACAACTGCACGCTGCAGGTCGGCGGCGGAGACCAGTGGTACAACATCGTCCACGGCCTTTCGTTGATTCGGCGCGTCGCGCATGGAAATGCATTCGCACTTACGACGCCGCTCCTCACGACCGCAAGCGGTGCAAAGATGGGAAAGACGGCCGCCGGCGCCGTTTGGCTCGACGCGGGCAAGCTCTCGCCGTTCGACTACCGGCAATATTGGTACAATTGTGAGGATGCGGACGTCGGACGCTTTCTCCGGCTGTTCACTTTCCTACCCATTGAGGAGATTGACAGCCTCGAACACGGAGATGTTCGCGCCGCCAAAAAGGTGCTTGCCGACGAAGCGACGGCAATCGTTCACGGCCGCCTCGCGGCGAAGTTGGAAGACAACATTCCCACGCTCCGGACGGCGTTTCCACGGGCAATTACCGATGTACTCGTGGAAAGCGGACTCGCGGCCTCCAAAGGAGAGGCCCGGCGATTCATCGACAACGGCGGCGTGCGCATTGGGGACGAAAAAGTCGGCGCATGGGACGTCGTCGTGACGGGACCGAGCATCGTTTGGGTCGGTAAGAAACGTGCGGTGCGGGTGGAGTAGTGGTCGCGCGCGCGGATTCGCTCTTCGATTGGATTTCGCGGCGTCAGGGCCGGACCCCGTGGGGAGACGTGCTGGACGCTGGAACCGGGGCCCACTCGCTTGCGTGGCTGGCAACGCAGCCAACGCGGTCAATTACCGCGGTAACGGTCGAGGATTGGCGCACAGCTGGGTTGCGAGAGGCGGCGCCGGAGGCGCGGCTCGCCTTCGGGCAATGGAGCGATCCGACTTTTTTGCACGGAGAATCCTTCGACACGGTGCTTATCGACTACGTAATCGGCGCAATCGACGGCCACGCGCCGTATTTCCAATACGATTTTCTGCCCCGAATTCGCCCACACTGCCGGGGGGGCGTGTACGTCGTCGGGCTCGAACCTCCGCTGCGCGATGGCAGTGTGCTTGACGAAGTGTGTCGCGTCCGCGATGCCTGTATTTTGCTCGCCGGGCATCGGATGTATCGCGAGTACCCTTGCGAATTGGTGGTGCGATGGCTGCAGGCGGCGGGTTTTTCCGTCCACGATGTTGTACGCGTTCCCAACCTCGTCGGCCCGCGGTTTGTGAACGGGCAGTTGGACGTCGCAATCCGAAAACTTCGGTTGTTTCGTGAACCCCGCGTCGCGGAAGAATTGGCCGCCCACATCGAGGAACTGCGCAGCCGCGCGCTCTCGCAAGGAGAGATTCGGTGGGGCCAGGATTACATCATCGCGGCGCGATAGGAAAAAGCTGGCGCCGATGCCCAACCCACGCGCTCTCGGCCAGGGCGACACGCCAGGGCGCATCGCGATCTTCCTGCGTTGCATAGTCGATTCCGATTCGGGCACCGGCGACCATCCTGGGTCGGCAGGTCCGAGG
This sequence comes from Klebsiella pneumoniae, assembly GCA_945861635.1. Lineage (GTDB taxonomy): Bacteria > Myxococcota_A > UBA796 > UBA796 > SXON01 > CAMAWH01. Next base: position 56,622 of record CAMAWH010000009.1, read on the forward strand.
GAATACGGCCAGTTCAGCGTCCAGCGCCGATCCTGACTGGGCCACGGCGATCCCCAGCGCAGCGCCGACCTTGCCGGGCCCGTTCATCGCGGCGGGCCCGTCCACGCCCCGTCGTGAGCGGATCGTGTGCCATCCGTCGATGGGCTCTGCACCTCGGATCAGCACGGCGGCGGGCTGACCGTCGGCTCCCGTGACGAGGTTGAGCATGCGGTGCATTCCGTAGCACAGGTAAATGTAGGCACGGCCGGGTGGCCCCCACATCGGCGAGTTTCGGGCGGTCCTGCCCGCGCGCGCGTGATTCGCCGTGTCACCCGGGAATCGGTAGGCTTCGACCTCTGCGATGCGCACCCGCACGCCGGCGTGGGCGATCTCGCAGCCGACCAGATCGTACGCGACGTCGAGCGCGTCGCGGTCATAGAAACTCGGCGGGAGCGGCTGCATGCGCCCCTTGCTACAGTGGGGCGATGCTGCTGGCAACGGTTTTTGCGTGCGTACATTCGGCCCCCCCCGGGAGGGCTCCGGCCGCGGATTGCGCACGTGTGCAAGGCCCGCTACGCGCGGCGACGACAAGCATGGCGGTCGTCGCGGTTGTTGTTGATCACCGTGGCGAAATCATCATGCCCCCAAGTTGGGTTGAGTCGGCACGCGCGGGTCGGTCGCGACAAGGCACGGTGGGCGGCCTTGAGCTGTGTGCTCTCGCCGACCAAACCAACGTGATCGCCGTTCGGGCTCCTTTCCTCGGCCAACCCAAGTGATAGTGCTCGCGGCGGCAGTGTGGGCGGCGTCGTGGCCGGAAAACGCGGCCGGCCGTCGTCTCTCAGGTCCGTTGAGAGTCGCGTGGCGCAGCGCCATTCTCGGGGAGATCGACGTGCTGCGCGCGCGGCGTCCGGACCTCCCCGACGCGGTTGGCGTGACCGTCGTGTTGGACGGCATCGACGCTCTCCCTCCGCGCGCAGGTTGGCGTGTTGAGGCGTCCATTCCCTCGCACGTTCAGGCCTTCATCCCTTACGGTGATCTGGCGGATGCCGCCTCGCTTCCCGGAGTGGTCGCCGTGCGATTTCCGTTCCGTGCACGCGCAAAATCGATCACCACAGAGGGATACGACGAGGTGATGACGGTCGATTGGCGCGCGGCCGGTATCGACGGAACGGGCGTGAAGGTAGGCATCATCGACGTCGGGTTCGCCGGTTGGGAGGACGTAGCGGAAGAATTGGGTCCTGCTGTCGATGAGGACCGCTTTCAGGGGTCCACCGGCGGCAGCGCCCATGGCGTCGCCGTGGCCGAGGTGATCCACGATTTTGCTCCGTCCGCCGAACTCTTCGTCGCGTCGTTCTCGACGGACGTGGAATATGGGCAAGCCCTACAGGCGATGCTGGACAACGACGTCGACGTCATCAACGGCTCGGTTGGCTTCGACAATGTTTGGCACGCGGATGGGTCGAGCGCACCGACGTCCTATGTCGATCAGGCGGTCGCCAATGATGTGATTTACGTGGCGGCCGCTGGAAACGAGAATGACAAATACCGCGTCGGGGCGCTGGCAGAGGCGTCCGATGGCGTCGTGTCGATCGCGGGAATGGTCGACGTGCTTTGCAGTTCACCGTCTGGGTTTCCGCACGTCAGTTTCCGGTGGTCGGAGCCGTTCGGGGAAGCGAAGCAGGATCTCGATCTCGTCCTGTTGAATGAGGATGGTTCGGAGTGTGGCCGCTCGGAATCCACCCAGGCAGGATCGGACTACCCCTTTGAGGAGGTCTCGGCGAGCGGTTGTTCGGCGGAAGTGGCCGTGCGCGTGCTTGACCCGAACGCCGCGGATCTGACGGACTTGCGGGGCTATCTCTACTGTTTCGGCGGGTTGGAGCGGGGCGGGTGGACGGACACGGAGGACCTCACGCTTCCGGGCGATAATTTCGACGCCATCACGGTTGGCGCGTACAGTATGCAGGACGATGCCATTGCCGAGTACTCCAGTCGCGGGCCGACGAACGATGGGCGAACGAAGCCCGATGTCGTCGCGCCCACCGCCGTGTCAACGGCGACCTACGGGCCGAACGGGTTCGCGGGTTCCAGCGCGTCGGCACCGCACGTGGCCGGGCTGGCCGCGCTGTGGGTGCAGGCGAACGGCCAGGCCGATCCGGCGGCGATCAAGGAGTGGATCATGAAGGGCGCGCGCGACCTCGGAGACGAAGGTCTGGACAACACCTTCGGCGCTGGCGCGGCTCGAGCTGGCGAGGTTCCGCCGCGGGATTGCGGGTGCGCTGCCGCGAACAACCGGCGGTTCCCGGCGACTGCCGTCGTCGGCATGTTGGTGGGTTGGGTGTGCTCTCGCCGCACGCGCGAGTGGAACCGGTGACCTCCATTTTGCTCGCGTTGCTGGCGTGCGTGCCCGTCGGGGCATCGGCGTGGATCGTCGCGCTTGACGGTCGGGTTGTGGACGGGACAGGAGACCCGATCCCCGACGCCGAGGTCGCGCTTGCGACGCTTGCCGGCGAACATGTCGGCACCGCCACAACCGACGCAGACGGGGCGTGGGTGTGGCCGGTGGCAACCGAAACGGAGACGGGGAATCGCCTCGCCGCGTTGGTCTACGCCAGCGGGTACGCGGAGGGGCGCGCGACGTTCAGCGTGAACTTGCCAGGTTCCCGCGCCACGACCCTGAATTCGGGTCCCCAGTCAACCTGGCAGTCGGATGTCCGTCGCCTGCCCGCAATCGTGCTCGCAGCCGAATCGGATCGCGGCACCGCGGTTGGCACGGTGCGTGACGCGATTTTGATCACGCCCGTGTCGCAGCTTGCGCTGACTTTCCGACGGGGCGCAAATGCGGGGGACGCCGATCCGATTGCGGGCGAGGCCGTGACCGACCCCGCTGGCGGGTGGACGTTTTCGGCGTCGCCGCCCGGAATGTACACCGTGACCGTCGCTGCGGGAAACACGTTTGGGGCCGCCCGATTCGGTGCGCTGCTAACGGAGGAAGGCACGACTGCCGATGGGTGGGTCTCCGGCCCGCTGGCGGACGGCCAGATGCGGGCGACGCTTGGGTGGAACAGCCCGGCAGACCTTGATCTTCACGTGAGTGCGCCGCTCAAGGGCGGGCAGGCAGGGTCGAGCGGGAATGGGCAGTACCACGTTTGGACGCAGGAGCCGACCCACCCCGACAAGGCGGCGGCGGACGGTGGGTACGAGGCGGAGTTGATGACCTTCGCAACCACGAGTCCGGGAGGGGAAACGGCGGAGATCCATGATCAACCGGGCATCGGAGAAATTCGAATTTCCGCGTTTGACATGTCCAACCGATCGGACAAAAGCAACCCCGCGCTTGCCGCGGCGGCGGCACGGATTCAGGTTTGGCATGGGACATCCGAGCCCGAGTATTTTGAGATTTGCCCCGGCGAGATCGCGACGCTTTGGCAGCCTCTCGGGATCGATGTCGCCACAGGCGTCGTCGTTGGAATCGAGGCGTACTCCGTCGGTGTGCAACCAGGCGATGCCGGCGCATTCTGACCCTTTTTGCCGGACACGCGAGGCCTGACGGGTTAGCCGCCGCTGCTTTGCAAGCTCCGCCCGAATGACGGTGTTCCCCGATCGGTTGGTCGCGGACATGGAGCGCCTTCCCGGCGCCCAACACTGCTATCTGAAGCAGATGTGCGCAGCCGACGGCAAAATCGCTCGCTCGGCGATTGAGGGTGCCGTAGCCCGCCTCGGTCATCCGCTCGCCGATCGCGCACGTGACTTGCTCTCGTCATTGGACAATCGAAGGTTTTTTCAGGGATTTGCCGAGGTGGCTACGCTGACCGCCCTCCACGGTGCCGGATGGCGGTTGACCGCGTTGGAAGGCTCCGGTCCCCGCTTGGAAATGCGCCGAGGCGGCGGCCCGGCGTTCACGCTCTCCGTGCTGGCGTTCCTGCACCAGACGCGCCCTGGCGGTGACGAGGGGACGCGGCAACGCCTCGTCGATGCCTTGGCTCGCGTCGCGTCTCGCCAGCGCTTTGCGGTTCACATTCGGCGATGGCTCCCGCATGACTTCGACCCCGAGCCGATCCGGCGCGCTATCGAGATGTGGTTGCAGCAGGTACAAAGCGGGCAATGGGAAGGGCGCTACGCGTCGTACGAAGACACCCATGTGTCCCTTGAATTCTGTCTGACGGGAGAAAAGGCGAAGCCGCGCCAGTCGCCGCTCGTGCTCACGCTCGGTCCTTTCCACGCACATCGGGCGTTGGAGGTGCTGGAGCCTCGGGCCGTTCGGGAGATGGACCGCCACCAATCGTCTACCGCCCGGGACACGCCGCTTGTCCTCGCGTGCGTTTCGGATCAGCCGTGGGCGCTCAACCCGGGCTACGTCCGCGATTTTCTCTACGGTCGCGCAACGCGAACGGTTTCTGGGGAAGGTCCGATGAACTGGCAGTTTGGCGGCGGGGGCAGCGTTTGCGCGTTCCGTGACCCGCTCTATTGTGGTGTCAGCGCCGTCCTGCTCGTCGACCGGAATCCGCGGCGGCCAGCCGAAATCTCGGTTCGCGCCTACCTGAACCCGTGGGCGAGGGAGTGCCTGGCGGCCGACGCGCTCGGTGTTCAGGCGTTCGCCGCGGTGGCCCACGAGCCGCCGCTCATGCAGTGGTACGATGCGTTGCCATCGACGGTGAGGCTCGGTTGAATCTGCACCTGATGCCCCAAAATACCGGTTGGATAGAGGTGATCGTCGGCTGCATGTTCAGCGGCAAGACGGAGGAGCTGATCCGTCGGATCCGCCGTGCGCAATACGCGCGGCAGCCCGTCGTCGTGTTCAAGCCCGGTGTGGACGCGCGGTACAGTGACGACAGCGTAGGCTCGCACTCGGGAATGCGGCTTCGTTCCTTCCAGATTGGCAAGGCCGAGGATCTTGTGCCGCTGGTGGGTGACGCCATGGTGGTCGGCATCGACGAGGGGCAGTTCCTCGGGCCCGAGCTGCCGAACATCGCCGAAAAGCTTGCGAATGAGGGCAAGCGAGTGATCGTTGCCGGGTTGGACACAGATTACCTCGGGCGCCCCTTCGAACCGATGCCACACTTGTTGGCGATTGCCGAATATATTACGAAAAACCTTGCTATTTGTGTCGTCTGCGGCAATCCCGCGGATCGATCCCAGCGCGTCGTCAATCGCGACGCACGCTTCCTCGTCGGCGAAACCGACGCGTACGAGGCGCGCTGCCGGCTTCACTGGGATCCGAGGAATTTCGAGCCGGTCCAGCAACGGCTTGAGCTCGGGAAGAACCTCAGCGAAGCGTAGCGTTGCGCGCCTTCACTCGGGCGTCGCGGCGCTGATTACGCGGTTCCACGCCCGGAGGAAATTGGCTCCCTGCGCGCAGTCAATCTCGACCTCCGACCACCCGCGACGGCGAAGTTCCGCCCACAACGCAGGGAGTTTCGATGCATCCCCCAACCCGTCGGCGGGATGGATAAGCCCATCGAAGTCGCTTCCAAGCGCGACAACGCCGATTCCGCCGCGCCGCTTCAGATAATCGGCGTGGTCGGCGACCTTCGCGATTGTGGCTGGCTTGCCGACGAAGCTGTCGTGAAAGTTGAGGCCGATCACGCCTCCCGACCTGGCGATGCAGTCGATCTCGTCATCGTGGAGGTTTCGCGCGTGGCCCGAAAGGGCGAATACGTTCGAGTGCGAGGCGATGACCGGTGCTCTGGACGCTGCGCACGCCTCCAGCGTGGATCTCTGGCTCGCGTGGGACACATCCACGACGATTCCGAGGCGATTCGCCTCGGCGATCAAGGCGCGACCGTCGTCCGTGAGTCCGCCGCCCCCATCCCCCGAACTACCGGCGAAACGATTGGAAAAACTCCAGGTAAGCCCGAGGGCCGCGAGCCCGCGTGCGTGGAGCGCCCGCAGCGCGGGCAGGCCCCCCTTGTCGATGCCGTGCGCGCCCTCGAGCGATACGACGAGGCCGACGCGGCCTGACGCGGCGGCGAGCACCGCCTGTGCGGGCGAGCGAACGAGCGTGACGCCATCGAGGCGCTTATCCTCCGCCTCGACCCTGGCGAATAGTGTCTCGACCTGTGCCGCCCAATCTCCATCTCGCGTCGGCCAGAGCACCATCATTGCCACGTTGGTCCCGCCCGCGCGCATCGCGGGGAGGCCGCTTTCCAGCCCCGGCGCATCAAGGCCAAGGTGCTTCCTAACCATTTGCGTAGGCGTGTCTACATGCAAGTCCGCCTGGATGGGCGCGGCCTGTGCGAGCGCTGACGCGAGCAGCGGGAAGAGCAGCATGGGCCCCGTGTAACGTTGCCACTGACAAAAATATGTCCCAAACCCCGCGCACCTTTGGCGCGTGCGCTCCCCCCCTGCTAGCAGCATCCGTCGGAGTCTCTGCATGTTTCTTCTCCCTGTCTCCTTCGCGTTTGCCGGTGCTTTCACGGCGTCCTCCTTACTGAAGGATCCTGCGGGCGTCGCGCACCCCGCGGACGCCGCATTCGACGGCTTGCTGGCCGAAGGCTGGGGAGAGGGAGAGATGGGCCCCGGCGTCGGGAGCTGGGTGGAGATCGACCTCGGCACGGCGACCAAGCTCGACTCCGTTTCCATCTGGCCGGGCAACCTGACCGAGGGCGCCAAGTCGTACAGGGAATACGGTCGGCCAAAGTTGATCAAGGTTCTCGTGGATGGTGTCCAGCAGGGCGAGCCGGTTCGTCTACAGGACGAGTTGCAGCGGTTGGATGTGGCGGTCGACGTCACCGGCAAGAAGGTACGGATTCAGGTAGATGACGTATTTGAAGGTATGGTTTTCGCCGATTTGTTCATCGCCGAAGTCGCGGTGAACTTTTCCGACGGAGAACGCGCAAGGGCCGTGGAGAAGGTCGAGACGTGGCGCACGGGAAAAGAGGGGCAGCGATACGCCCAGAAGTACGATGAAGACACGCTCGCCGCCTACACCACGCACAAAGAGGATCCCGACGATTTTCCGTCCTTGCAATTCCTGATGGCGGCGGCCGGCGATGGTCCGGAATTCCTCCGCAAGCGTGTGACGTCCTTGGTTCCTGCGGGGTACCGCGCGGCCGCCATCGTTCCTGACGACATGGCCATGAAGGCCATTCGCAAGTTGCGCGATCCCAACGGCATCCCCGGGCTGGAAATGGCGGCCCTGCGCGCGATCGGTAAACAGCAACGCGAGATTCGCGACGTCATCGATTATTTTTACGCATGGCAGGATTTAAGTGGTGGCGGGCGTCGCAACATCAAGGCGTGGGGAGAGCGCGGCTTTGAGGTCGGTGCGCTCCAGTCGTTCGACGAGCCGTTGGCCATCGAAATCGACACGGACGGCAACGCCTGGATCGCGGACACCGGGAACAACCGGATCCAGCGATTCAATCCCAACGGCATCAGCGATGTACAGTGGGGCGCCCCGAAGGATGTTTCCCAGGCATGGTACGGAGATAATCGGAAGTGGTACGCGGCCGGTAGTGGTGCGGGTGCGGACAGCGGAACGTTCACCAACCCGATCGACATCGAGGTGATTCCCGGCAAAGATGGAGACCAATTCATTACGCTCGACGCGCTCGGCAAGTTGCAAATCTGGGACGCCGAAGGCCGCGTGCTGATCGGGTGGAGCGTGCGAGTGGACGATCAGGTGCAGCCGCACGTGGGTGGGGAAGGCTACCTCGCGTACCTGCCGAAACAGAAGCGCATCCTCGTTTTTCTCGGCAACGACGCCGTGGTTTTTGATACCAAGTCGGAGGAGTTGGGGCGGTGGGAGGTGAAGGACGGCACGCCGAACGCCGTTGAGGTGGGCCCGGACAGTCGCCTGTATATGATGTTCGGGCACAACGTTATCGCCTACAATCCAGATGGATTTCGGTACGGTACCGTGATCGACGAACGAATTCTGGGCGAGGGCTTCGAGGACTGCGACTTGACCTTCGACGAGAAAGGCTCCATGTGGGCGCTCACCGACAAGGGGATGGCGTTGAAGTTCAAGAAGCCGGGAAAGCTGGATTGGAAGCAGGAAGTTAGCGAGGTCGAGCTGGTACACCCGAGGTTTGCGGTCCGGCAGGGTCAGGTGTTGTTGACCGACCGCGATCGCATCGTACCGATCGATGTATTGCAACTCCACACCGACGCGGTGGAGGCGGAAAAAGCGGAGGCGGAAGAAAGGAAGGGGAAGAAGTGAGGGCGGCGGGCTTCGCGTTTGCCGTGATGTTCCTCGCGGGCTGTACGGGAGAGGAGCCGCTAGCGCCGGTCGCGGCGCCGGTGCCCCTCTTGGATGTACCGCCGCCCGGCCCGCCGACCGCCGCCAATTGGTCGGCCGACAACATCCGCGACCTGCATCCGCTCGCGCCCACTCGCGCCGCGAAGGTGTCGCGGCCAATCTCCTCTCTGCCTGCATACGATGTTACCCTCACGACGCTGGCTCCCGTGATTGAGGGTTTTGCCGCCGATCCGGACAACCCGTGGGCCGTCGCGCATGGTGTTCTCGCCCGGGGCGCCGAATTCCGCCTTTCCGATGGGCGTCCCGCCATCGCCCACCTGTTCGCGTCCTACTCCGAGCCGCGAACGATCGGAACGCTCACGCTTATCGGCTTCCCCCGTGTGCGCGGCGACATCCGCGTCGAGCCGCACACGGACCTGATCCTGAAAAACGTCGCCGAAGCAGGACTTTCGCCCGACACTTTGTTCTCGGCCGGTGGTGGCTCGGTCACGGTTGCCGACCTGTATCGGTACACGCTGCTCAAGACCTTTCTCGTGCCCGCTTCGAACAAGTCAAGCTACGACGCGCCGAATGACATGCCGTGGGGCGTTCAGGCACTGGCCGCGTGGGCCCCTCCGGGCCCACTGATGTGGACGGCGGCGGATGGCACGCGGATGGACATGGATGAACTTACACATTTCCTGGTGGCCGTCATGCATCAGGAGAGCAAATTCATGTTCGACGCGATGCGAGCGGGAGCGTCGTTCGAGCGCTCCGGCCAATCGCTTTTCAGCTACACGTGCGGCGGGGCGCATTTGGTTCAGGGGGCTACGTATGCGGTAGCGCGGGGCTACGGCCATCCCGAGGATCGGAAGGCCGTGGAACTTCAGGTTCCCCTTCTGTTTTATCGTCTACCTATCGAGCTGCGCATCTATGACGCCGCACTGGCGAAGAACAAGAAATTTCAGGTGACGCTGCTTGTACAAAGAATGAAGTTTCTCGGACACTTTCTTGAAACCATGTCGAAGTTGCAAGCCCTCGGATTCTACACAGCCGATGATGCGCAGGCCGCGACGCTGGAAGGCGCGGCGCAAAATCTGGCGCTGACGGTTTCGGCGCTGCAGAAGGCCAATGTGTTCGACCACCTGCCGGAGCTGCGGAAGGCGGACGAGCAGGCCTACCTCGACGTCGTCGGGGACGCCGCGCACGCGGTGCGCGGGCTCGAACTAGCGCTGGGCCGAGGCACGATTTCGTACTGAGGCGCATGGGCCGGTCGGCCAGACGCCTACTCGGAGACGGCTACTCGGCGATGTCGCCCGGCGCGCCTTCCTGCTGAGCGCGTCGGAAAATCTCGTACATGGTCGCCCTCGTCACTGCGGTGCGGACGGCGAAAAGCTCGCTTCCCGCAGCTCCAGCCGCGATCTTCTCGGCGAGTGCGGCTGCATCATTGGCAGCCACCACTCTCCCGTGCACCCGCAACGCCAGCTCCGCCATGCGCGCGGCCGCCAGGAAATCCGCACGGTTGCCATCATGGAGCGCCGCGTTCGCGCCGTCGGCGATCCAACTGTCATCGCCCTCGGGCGTTGTTCGCAACTGTTCCGCGGTGACGCCGGCATTGATCAGCGCGTGCGGAAGGCAAAGCAGGCGGTCACCCACCGCTTCCTCGACCTCCGCGCCCCCGAACTGCAGACGGTCGAGACCGCGTGCCGTCGTCAGCTGCGTCGCGCTGATTTTCTCCATGAAGTGCTTCCATCCATGGTCGTGGCTGCCCGAAACCGCCGCATCGGCGAGATTCAGCCCGAGAGAAAAGGGAACCTCCTTCAAACCAGCGTCGGCAGCGAGGCGCCGCCAGAGCTCTCGAACTTCCCCGCGGCTCGCATGTCCGTGCTCCATGTGCGGGTTCGGAATTCCGAGTCGCACCTCTGCTACACAGCTCCCTTCGAGGTCCGTAGCCGTCAGAACGAGCGCGATGTTGCCGTCTGCGTCGGGAGCGCCAAGCCACGCGCGGGGTGGAACGTCCACGGCCTCCGCGGCGAGGGTGAATGCCCGCACCGGGGCCCTGTCTTCTACCTTGACGCCGCGCGACTTCAGCCGATGCAGCGCGGCCGCTGCGGCCTTGCGCAAAGATTTGGGCGCAACGACGGATTGCAGTGCCACGACGTTGCCCAATTCGGCGGCCGCAGCGATCGCCAGCTCCGGGTCGGCGAGGGAAACAACGTCGCCGGTACCGTCATGCGCCCACGCGACGGTAGCGGCGTCTCCTACTCGGGAAACAATGGAGGAAATACGGGGATCAGGCATGGGAGCGGGCCTTCTGCGCTTCGATGTCGAGCGCCTGATTGACGGTGATGGCGGCGATGGAGACGATGTCAGCGACGGTGGCACCGAGGGCGAGCACGTTGACGGCCTTGCGGGTGCCGACCAGAACGGGCCCTACAGCGGTGCCGCCCCCGAGCTCGCGGAGGAGTTTGTAGGCGATATTTCCACTGGCCAGGCCGGGGAAGATCAGCACGTTTGCGTCTCCCTGAATCGCGGAGAACGGGAAGTCGTTTCCAGCCAGCTCGGCGTTGACGGCCGTGTCGGCCTGCATCTCGCCGTCGATGACCAGATCCGGCCATTTGGCCTTCACGATCTTTATCGCGGCGGCGATCTTCGTTACCTCCGGATTGTCGCGGTGTTCGCCGAAGTCCGAGTACGAGAGCATCGCAACGCGTGGTGTGAACCCGAACGACTGAGAAAGGCGCGCGGTATTCATCGCGATCTGCGCGAGGTCCTCGGCCTGCGGCAGGATGTTGACGGTACAATCCCCGAGGAACAAGCTACGCGTCTTAAAGATCATCAGGTATACGCCGCTGACGATGCTCACCGCCGGGTCCTTGCCGATGATCTGGAGGGCGGGTCGCGCAGTCTTGGCGTAGGGCGTGGTCAATCCACCGACGAGGCCGTCCGCGTCTCCGCAGCTGACCATCATGGACGCATACACGACGGGCTTCCTTAGCGTTTGGCGGGCCGCCTGCTGTGTTGTTCCCTTTCGCTGGCGTGTTTCCCACAGGCGCTCGGTGTACCGCTCAAACCGTTCGTCCTCGCGGATTTCGTGAATCTCGATGCCCGCGAGCGAGATCTTGGCTTGCTCAGCGCGGTTCAGGATCTTCCACTCCTCCCCGATGAGGATTGGCTTGCAGATGCCCTCATCCACGAGGATTTGCGCGGCGCGGAGGATGCGCGGGTTCGGCCCGTCCGGAAAGACTATGCGACGGGGATTTTTTTGAGCCCGGTTCATCATCGGGCGGATCAGCTCCTTCGACTTCTCCAGCATCCGCTCCAAACGTTCGCGATAGGCGCCGTAGTCCGTGATGGGAAATCGAGCGACTCCGGAGTCCGCAGCGGCCTTCGCCACGGCGGGCGCAACCCAGAGGAGCACGCGCGGGTCGAAGGGCTTGGGGATGATGTAGTCCGGCCCGAAGTGAAGATGCTCAAGGTTATATGCGGCGAGTACGCTATCCGGAACGTCCTGCTTGGCGAGTTCCGCGAGTGCCCGCACGGCCGCCACCTTCATGGCTTCGTTGATGGCACGCGCCCGCGTGTCGAGGGCCCCCCGGAAAAGGAACGGGAAGCCGAGGACGTTGTTGACCTGATTCGGGAAATCGCTCCGGCCAGTCGCGATAATCGAGTCCGGAACGGCTGCTTTCGCGTCGTTGTAGCTGATCTCCGGGTCAGGATTCGCCATCGCAAAAACGATGGGGCGCGGCTTCATCGCGCTGAGCATTTCCGGCTTCAGCACACCGCCGACGGACAGGCCGACGAAGACGTCGGCATCGACGAGCACCTCGGCGAGCTTGGCGGGCTGGGTTCCCTGCGCAAAGCTCATTTTCTCGGGGAACGTGTGCTCCTTTCGTCCATTGAAGACGAGCCCTTCCGAGTCGCAGAGGAAGATGTTTTTTCGCTCGACGCCGAGCGAGACGAACAATAGTGCCGTCGCGATGGCAGCCGCGCCCGCGCCGCTGAAAACGACCTTGATGCTGCCGAGCGATCGTTCGGTCAGCTCGACAGCGTTGAGCAGGCCGGCCGTCGCGATGATGGCCGTGCCGTGCTGATCGTCGTGAAAGACCGGGATGTCGAGGATCTTTTGCAGTTCCTGTTCAATAAAGAAGCAATCCGGAGATTTGATGTCCTCCAGGTTGATGCCACCGAACGTTGGCGCGATGGCCTTGACGGCGGCAATGACCTCTGCCGGGGTGCGCGCGTCGAGTTCGATGTCGATCGAGTCAATGTCGGCGAACTTCTTGAACAGATTGGACTTGCCCTCCATGACGGGTTTGCCAGCAAGTGGGCCGATATTGCCAAGACCGAGCACGGCGGTTCCGTTGGTGACGACGGCCACGAGGTTTCCCTTGGCCGTGTACAGGTACGCATCGTCCGGATTCCGATGGATCGCGAGGCATGGTTCGGCCACGCCAGGGGTGTAGGCCAAGGACAGGTCTCGCTGTGTGGCCAGCGCTTTCGTTGGAATAATCTCGATTTTTCCGGGACGTCCTTCGCTGTGGTAGTCGAGTGCGTCACTTTTCAGGCTCATCGGGCCTCCGAGGGCGGAGGGTTTATCCCGGCGCGGCGTCGGATTCCCCCCACGCTCGGGCGATCGTCAGCTCGTTGCCATGGATCATGGCGGCGTTCGGGGAACCACACACCGGGCACGGATGCTCGTCTGAAGGGTACTCGGCGCCGCAATCGAGGCATTTCAGCGCGGATCCGATGGGCGTGATCTCGATCGTGACGCCTGGCAGCGCCCGCTCAAGGGCGTCCCGCAATTCGGTGGCCGTCAGATCGACCTCTTCGCCAAGATGGACCTCGATTCCATCCAGGCGAAAGCCCGCCGGGGGCAGCTGGGCGCGCAGGCCCGAGACGAGCGTCTCGGCGACATCATCGGCGGCGGACATGCCCGGTAGGATAGCAGTCGGGGATGGATCGTGCCGGTCAGGCGGGCATCCGCCTGCGCATTGCGCTGGCGTGCGGCGATGTGGAGCGTGCGTTGTCCGAGTTGGATGCATTGGACGACGCCCATCACGTCGAGATTCTGTTGGGGGCGGCGATTCGTGACGAGCGAGAGCGACACGGCGGGGTCGGATATTACTTGCGTCGGGAGTGGGCCGAGTTGGTCACGTTCCTGTGCGGCACGCCGAGCCTGACCCTCGATCACCTCGCTGCCGCCTACGTTGCAAGCCGCCGCGCCCCCGTGGACTGGTGCCCGCACGGCCGTGTCCTCACCGAGCGACTTCCGGAAATCGAAGCGGATGTTTCGGTCGCGCGTTGGCTCGCCGATGGCGTTTCCGGCGCCAGCATCCTCGACGCGCTCGCAGGCAAGCCGCTTCACGCGGGCGTCGCCTACTACTACCACGTCGGAACCATCCACGCGCTCGGGGTGCGTCCGCTCCTGATCCTCGCCGCGAGCGCCGACTACTTCCCGCTTGAACGACTCGCCAACGCGACGTCCTGAAAGCCAGCTGCCTGTGCCTTTCGAATCACCTGCCAAACCAACTTGTACTGCGCCTGCTCGTCGCCCCGCACGACAATGCGTGTGCCCGTTTGACCCTTCGGAACCGCTAACAACTTCGTCGTAAGCTGCTCGACGGGAAACGTGTCACCCTCAAGGAAGACGGTACCATCGGGGAGCACGGACACCACGATGTCCTTCGGCACCAGCGCGCTATCTCCCGTTCCCTCGGGCGTCTGCACCGAAAGCGCCTTTTCGCTGAGCAGGTTTTTGGCTTTCGCAGCCTCCTTCTCGGCCTCGACCATCGAGCTCGACACCACCATGAAGATGATGAGCAGGACGATGAAGACGTCCGTCAGCGGCGTCACGTTGATTTCGGCGAAGATCGGGGCTTCTTCGTCTCCGCCGCTATCCTGCGGAGGACCCTGCATCGGACCTCCGGGTGTGGACGATCTCGTTCATTTCATCGACGAGCAACGCCAGATCGCGGGCGACGCCGGCGATCACGTTCTGTAATATATTGAAGAGGACCACGGCCTCGATGGCAACGAACAGCCCTGCGGCCGTCGCGATGAGCGCCTCGGAGATTCCCGCGCTCACGACCGAAAAGCCGCCTTGCCCGGAGGTACCCATCGCTTTGAAGCTGGCCATGACGCCGACGACCGTCCCGAGTAGTCCCACAAACGGCATCAGCGCCCCCGCTGTGCCGAGTATCCACACTCCCGACCTCAACCCCCCGATGGCGCGTTTCTGTTCCCGCGCCATGGACATGGACGCTTCACCCTTTACCCGACCCAGCGCGCGATCGAGCGCGCCGGAAAAAACGTCCCGCCAAGGCGACGACACTGCGTCACACCGGCGGCGCGCTTCCTCAAAGTTGCCGGTTCGCGCTGCTTCCAGGACGCGATCGTCGAGTTTTCGGAGGGCCCATCGAGCACGGAGGATGGCGACCGACCGCTCCAACGCCAGGGCGACGACCACCACGGAGCAAAGCAGCATGAACGCCAGAGTAGGGCCGGCCACGTCCAGGTATTCCTTGATCGCGGCGAGGGTCGCATTGTCCATCGCCGCGGACTTAGCCGGTGGCGCCGATCTGCGCCCGCTTGGCGGTTGTGTGAGGCGGCGGACGGCACCCCGCATGGGATAGCCCGCGGACGTGATTCCGCTCCCTGTCGATTCGATCCTGCCTGAGCTGCTCGCGGCGCTTGCCGAGCGAGGAGCGGCGGTTGTCGAAGCGCCCCCCGGATCTGGGAAAACGACGCGCGTGCCGCCGGCGCTGGCGTCGATGGTCGGAGGCCAGGTGTGGGTGCTCGAACCGCGGCGCATCGCGGCCAGGGCGGCGGCGCACCGCGTCGCAAGTGAACGCGGAGAACGAGTCGGAGAAAGCATTGGCTACGCAATGCGCTTTGACCGAAAATACGGGCCGAATACCCGCGTGCTTTACGTGACGGAGGCACTGCTTACGCGGCGGCTCGACGACTTCGATGGCATCGACGCCATCGTGTTGGACGAGTTCCACGAGCGATCCATCCATTCCGACGTTGCGTTGGCGTGGGCGCGAATGCTGCGCCAAAAGCGTCCGGAGCTGAAACTGGTGGTGATGAGCGCAACGCTCGATGGCGAGCGGATCGCCGGTTGGCTCAGGTGCCCCCGGATTCGGTCCACGGGCGTGCTTTTTCCTGTGGAGGTCACCTATGTTGAGCGTCGCGACGAACGGGCGTTGGAGGAGCGCGTGAACGCAGCCGTCCGGGCCACGGCGGGCGACACGCTGGTTTTCCTTCCGGGCCGGGGCGAAATTGAGCGGTGCAGCGCGAAGCTCGGCGATTTCGACGTCCACTGGCTTCACGGCGAGCTTGACGGTGACCTTCAGGACCGCGCGCTCCGCGGAGGCGGGCGTATGCGGCGAATCGTGCTTGCGACCAATGTTGCGGAAACATCGCTCACGGTGGAAGGCATCGAAACGGTGATCGATGTCGGTTTGGCTCGCATCCCCGGGCATGACCCCTGGTCAGGGTTGAGCACGCTGGAACTCCACCCGATCGCGCGGGCCAATGCAGCACAGCGCGCGGGTCGCGCGGGCCGCCTCGCGCCTGGCCGATGCCTTCGGCTCTACACGCGCGCAGATCACGACGCACGTCCGGCCGCGCTCGTTCCGGAAATTCATCGCAGCGATCTGACGGCGTTGGTCCTCGCGCTTGGCGGGGTCGAACTGGAGTGGATGGACCCGCCGCCCCCTGGCGCGTGGGCAGCCGCGGTGGCGCTCAACCGGCGTTTGGGAGCGCTCGATGATTCTGGCCTCACGCCAATTGGCGAGCGGATGCGGGGTATTCCCGTCGCGCCGCGTCTGGCGAGGGTGCTGGTAGAGGCCGCCGTATGGGGAGCGGCGCGTGCCGCGGCGCGAATGGTCACGCTGATTGGCGGTCGTCGCGGGGAAATCGACCCCGTCGCGGAGGCGCTTTCCGGCGCCGGCGACGGTCCGGATGCGCGACAGCTCGAACGCGCTGTCGCGGCCCAGGTTCCGTTCCGCGATGTCGGCGCCGTCGCGCGTCGCGACGCTAGCGTGGCGGACGTGCTCACTCGCGCCCTGCTCGCCGGTTTTCCGGATCGAGTCGGCTTCAGGGATGGCGGACGAATTCGCCTGGCGGAAGGCGGTAGTGCGCTCGTCGAACCCGGCCGGGACGGTTTCGTGCTCGTGCCGGACGCAGAACGCATCGGCGGCAAGGTGAGCGCGCGCGCGGTCACGACGGTGCCTGTGGACTGGCTGGTGGAGCGCGCCGACGTCGTGAGTGAGATGCGCTGGACGGGCGAGCGAGTGGAGGTCGTCGAGGAACTCCGCGTCGGTGCGCTTGTGCTGGAGTCCTCGTCTGGGCCCGGCGATCCTGTCCTGGTTGCCGATCTTCTTGCCGCCAGCGCGGAAATTCGCCACTTTTCAGATGCCGAGCGAGCGGTCGAATGGCTTGCGCGCTCGGCGTATTTGCGCCGGGCCGGCGTGGATCTTCCCGACGTCCGGGCGGAAACGCTCGTGCGGGCTGGCTGTGGCGGCTCTCGATCGCTCAAGGACCTCGCCTCCGTCTCCCTTCTCGCCGCGGCGCGCGACGTGTTGAGCGTGGACATGGCGCTTGTCGACCGCCTCGCGCCAGAGTGGGTTGCGCTGCCGGGACGACCGCGGGCGCCGGTAAGCTACGATGCGGATCAGCCGTATGTGTCGGCGCGAATGCAGGAATTCTTCGGGCTCGCGCAGGGTCCGTCGATTGCGGGTGGTCCGTTGGTGCTGCACCTGCTCGCGCCGAACCAACGGCCCGTCCAGGTCACGCGCGATCTCGCCGGATTCTGGCTTCGGCATTGGCCGGGCATTCGAAGCGAACTTCAGCGGCGCTACCCGAGGCACTATTGGCCGGATGATCCTCTCCATGCTGAGCCGCCGCCTCCCCGTCCGCCGCGCCCCCGTCGTCGATGACCTGCGGCCGCGCGCTGATTCACCGCGAGTTTGCGACGCAGGTTGCCGCCCGCCGGCTACACTTTGCGTGAACCCGGGGCCGCCGGTGATGTCGAGTAGAGCATGACGCCGGAAGCGCGCAAGGTGGAGGCGCTGTTGGCGATGGGCCGGGCGGATGACGCTGTGGCGCTCGCCGCGTCCCTTCCGGAGCGTGACAGCCCGACGCCGGAGTTTCTCCGGCTGCGAGGCCGGGCGCTCCGTGCCGCTGGGAGAGTCTTCGACGCGGAGGCCAGCTTTCGTGCGGCGCTGCAACTCGCGCCGGGAGAGCCGGGTCTCCTGGCCGACCTGGCCACCACCTTGCTCGGCCAGCGTCGTCACCGGGAGGCGCTCGGGTTCGCCCGAGAAGCGGTGGCACTGCGCCCGGAGGTGGCGGCTTACCATGCCCTGACCGGGGTGCTTGCGGAGGGACTGCATCTGGACGAGGAGGCCGAGCGCGAGCTCGGGGCGGCGCGAATGCTCGCGCCATCGGACGCGGAAGCGCACACGGTGTACGGGTTCCATGCGCTGCGCTGTGGGCGGGTCGCGGATGCGGAGGCTGCCTTCACGGATGCCGTGCGCGCGGCTCCGTATGGCGCGGAGGCGCTTCGCGGTCTGGCACGTGCGCGCCTCGCTCGCGACGATCTTCCCGCCGCTCGCTCGGCTTGGCTCGACGCGCTCGGCGCCGACCCGAAACTACGGGATCCAACCTTGGCGCGCACGATTGTGCTCGGGCATCCTGCATTGGCGCCCGTCCGCGCCGCAATGCGGGTGCCGGTCTGGGTCAGCGCAGCCCTCGCGGCGGTCGGGATCGGCGTCGTTTCGCAACTGCCTTCGGCTGCGTTGGTGCTACTGGCGCTTTCCGCTGCGGGTCCAGCCGCCCGAATCTGGGGAAAGAGCGCATGGACGCTGTGATGTCGCTGCGTGAGGCGCTCGCCCTCTCGCCTGAAAACGTGCCGCTACGTGTTTTGCTCGCCCGCACGCTCCTCGACGCGAACCGGCCGGTTGACGCGCTCCTCGAATACCGCGGGGTGCTCCAGCGCGCCCCGGATCGTGAGGATGCGCGCCTCGGAGGCGGGGAGGCGGCGATTGCCGCGCACGACGACGCGGCGGCCGTGGACCTGTGGTTCCCGGTTCGTGACCAACTCGATCCGGAGGACCTCCGCGAGTTGGCCCGGGCCGCGCTGCGCGCTGGCCGTCGGGACGAAGCCCGGCTGGCCTACGACCAGGTCATGCGGGTCGAACCGTCCTTGCGCGATCTCGATCTGGACCGAGCGCTGCGCACTGCCACGGAGGTGCCCTCCGCCGCACCGACGGGGGCGGTGCCCGGCGTTGCCGAACGCCACCGGGCGCCGGCGTCGCCGGAAGCCGTCGTAAGGGCGCGTCCGACGATTGCCTTCGCTGACGTAGGCGGTCTCGATGTCCTGAAGGAGCGCCTCCGGATGGATATCGTCTATCCGCTGCAGCGTCCCGACCTGTTCAAGGCGTACGGCAAGAAGGTCGGCGGCGGCGTCCTGCTGTACGGCCCGCCGGGTTGTGGCAAGACGCACCTCGCGCGGGCAGCGGCGGGAGAGTGCGGTGCCAGCTTTATAGCGGTTGAAATACAGCAAGTGCTGGACATGTGGCTCGGCGAGAGTGAGAAACGCCTGCATCAATTGTTCGAGCGTGCTCGCGCGGAAGCACCAACCATCCTGTTCTTTGACGAAGTGGAAGCCATCGGCGCCGCGCGGCACCAGATTCGGCACGGCCCGGGCCGGCGAATGGTGAATCAATTGTTGGCTGAGATGGATGGTGTGGGTGCCGCAAACGAGCAGGTACTTGTGCTCGGCGCGACGAATGCACCGTGGGATGTCGATCCCGCGTTGCGACGCCCGGGCCGGTTTGATCGCGTCGTATTTGTGCCGCCGCCGGACACGATCGGTCGAGAGGCCGTTCTGCGCCTGGCGTTTCGGGATCGACCGGTCGAAGGCGTAGATTTCGGGAGCATTGCGCGGCGGACGGTGCGATTCAGCGGCGCCGACCTTACCCACCTGGCGGAGGTGGCCGCCGAGCGCGCGCTGACCGAGGCGCTGAAGACCGGACACCTCCGCCCGATCACGCAATCCGACGTTCTCGCCTCGTTGGATCGCGTCAAACCGACGACTACGGAGTGGCTGGATACTGCCCGCCGGTACGTCAGTTACGCGAACCAGGCTGGGCTCTACGATGACGTAGCTGCCTATCTGAAGTCGGTGGAGGGGTAAACGGCGGCATGTGCCCCCGCCAAGTGCGCCTCCTGCCCTACCAAACCGCCACCCGATCGCCCACGACGGCCCCGACCACGTTCCGCACACTCCCCCACGACCACTCCCCCGTCAAGACGCCAGGTGCTACTTCCTCCAACACGGCTTTTACGGCGACCGCCAGGATGTCGCTATTGCCGCTGTGCACCTTCACCGCAAGCCCCCAGGAGCGCGTGGGCATCGCGATGCAAAATAGCCCTTCCGCGCCGATCTTGACGGCAACGGGTTCGCTCGCCTGCTCGACGACGGCGCGGTCCAGCCGCCCGTCTCCGCTCATCCAGAAGGGCGCACGTTGCATCGCCCATCCGATGCGCCCGGCGACGCTCGTCGGCTGTTGCATTTCACACGCAAGCCGCGCAAAAGCGCGCGCCTGGGAGGAAAGCGGCGCATGGAACGTCGGTACACCGCAGCCGTCCGTGGCCACGGCCGGCACCACGCCGCCCCACTCCGTGAGTCGCGTCAGGTTCCGCTGCTGCAACGGATGCGCAAGCGGACGATAATCCTGCTCCCACCCCCGCGCGACCGAGGCGGCGAGCATGAACGTGTGCTTCCCGGAGCAGTTGTTGTGCACGGCCGTAATCGTGGGCAATGCATGGGCGCTCGGTTCGTGCATGGGCCAATGCGATCCACACCGAAGTTGACCTTCCGCGAGGCCGAAGCGATCCAGCAATGCTCGGACGCGCTCCACGTGCGCGGGTTGCCCGGAGTGCGAAGCGGCGCCGATCGCCAGATCTTCATCCGCGAAGCTGGCGACATCGGCATCCAACGCTTCGAGCGACGTCGTGAGCTGCATGGCCTTGCACGCGCTCCGCCAGCAGCTCGCCACGTCCTCGCCCACGTGCCAACGCACGTGTGCCCCTTCGCAGAGCACGGCGGAAACGGGGTGAATCGTCTCCAGAAGGCCGCCGCGGCGCCCCTCGATTCGCAACCCTGCCCGTCCGGTGGCCGTCATCGCGGCATGTTAGGCCGACGCGTGTTCGACGTCTATGTGCGCCCGATTCGAGCCCGCTATCAGGACCCTGTGGACGTCGTTTGGTACGCCACGGCCGTGCGCCTCGGCCTGCGAATTCGTCGCAACCCTGCCATCTTCTCGATGACCGACGGTACCGGGCTCCTCGAATTGGGCCCACGGGAGTCGCTGGACCCGGACGATTCGGCCGCGCAGATGATTCTCCACGAACTCTGCCACTGGATCACCAATGGGCACGACACCCGCTACGAGCGGGATTGGGGCTTCGCGCTCGATGCCGAGCTTGACTGGCGCGAACATTCTTGCCTTCGGTTGCAGGCGGCGCTCGCCGACGCCCACGGACTGCGCTCGATTCTGGCGCCGACGTCGCAGTTTCGGGCCTATTTCGATGCCATACCGGCGGATCCGTTTGGGTCCGTTGTCGGGTGGCCGATGGAGGAGGCCGTGGTTTCGCTGGCTCGCGTCGCGTATCAGCGCGCGCTCGGTGAGCCGTGGGTGGCCCCCCTGGGGGCTGCGTTCTCCGCAACGGCCGCGATTGTCGGCACACTGGCCCCGTTTCTGTCGGACTACGCAACCGACATCGACGGGGACACGCTCCCGAGCTTGTGGTCGTGCCGGTCTACCGACTGATCGACGCTCCGATTTTCCCGGACCCCGCGTTGGCGGAGTCGGGATTGATTGCGGTCGGCGGCGACCTTCGGCGCGTGCGTTTGCTCGCGGCCTACCGAGCGGGCATCTTCCCTTGGTACAGCGAGGGCGAGCCGATCTGGTGGCACTCGCCCGACCCCCGATTCGTGCTTGTACCGCAGCATCTGCACGTTTCGCGTTCCCTGGAGAAGATCATTCGGCGCGGTGACTATGAGGTTCGCTTCGACACGGCCTTTGCCGAGGTCATCGCGCGGTGTGCTCGAAAACGGCGGCCGGGACAGCGTGGGACGTGGATCACGCGCGATATGCAGGCGGCATACACGGACTTGCATCACGCCGGCGTCGCGCATTCCGCGGAGGCGTGGTTGGGCGGCGCGCTGGTCGGCGGCCTGTACGGAATCTCCCTTGGCGACATGTATTTTGGCGAGAGCATGTTCGCCGATGCTCCCGACGCCAGCAAGGTGGCTTTCGTCACGCTTGCTCGATGGATGACGGTGCAGGGGATTGCGCTCTTTGACTCGCAGGTCCACACCGAACATCTTGAACGCTTTGGTGCGGAGAGTTGGCCCCGCCCGCGCTACCTTGCGCAGCTATCCGCCCTGGTGAACCGACCGACGCGCGTCGGTGCGTGGTCGCCTTCCTCCGCGTTGTTTCCCACCTTCGAACTTCCGAGTACCCCGCCATGAGCCTCCATCCCGACATTGAGCCGTACCGAGTCGGCATGCTCGTTGTTAGTCAGATTCACACGCTCTATTGGGAGGAATCTGGAAATCCAAACGGCATTCCCGCTGTTTTCGTGCATGGAGGGCCCGGTGGCGGAACGGAGGCGGCACATCGCCGATTCTTCGATCCGGAGCACTACCGGATCATCCTGTATGACCAGCGCGGTTGCGGGAAATCGATGCCGTACGCCGAGCTTCGCGAAAACACGACCCCAGACCTCGTGGACGACCTCGAGCGTATCCGCGCCATGCTCGGCGTGGATCGCTGGCTGGTTTTCGGGGGAAGCTGGGGTTCTACGCTGGCCGTTGCCTACGCCGAACAGCATCCGGCGCGCTGTCTGGCGCTGGTCCTGCGGGGCATCTTCCTGTTGCGCGAAAAAGAAATTGACTGGTTCTATCAGGGCGGTTGCTCCTGGCTCTTTCCGGACTACTGGCAGGACTACCTGGCGCCCATCCCTCCGGACGAGAGGCACGACATGGTCGGCGCCTACTATCGGCGTCTGACCTCAGAAGATGACGCGGTGCGCCTTGCCGCGGCAAAGGCGTGGAGCATTTGGGAGGCGCGGACAAGCAAGCTGGTCAATGTCGAGGAGTTGGCGCGGAAGTACGGGGAGGATTCCTTTGCCGAGGCTTTCGCCCGTATTGAATGCCACTATTTCATCCATCGGGGCTTCTTTCCGCGCAAGGACCAGCTGCTCGTGGACGCGCATCGCCTTCACGGCATTCCCGGTGCGATCATTCAGGGCCGGTACGACGTGGTCTGTCCGATGGCATCTGCATGGGATTTGCACCAGGCGTGGCCGGAGTCGGAGCTGCGCATCATTCCGGACGCGGGCCACAGCGCATTCGAGCCCGGCATCCTGGCGGCGCTCGTCGAGGTGACGGATGCGTTCGCGCACGCACTAAAGGCGTGACGAGACGCGCCGAAACGGGTAGCCTGATGCGTGGAGGCCGTATGTGGAAGCGCGTTGGGGAGGAGTCCGGCGCCACCGCGATCGAGTACGGCATCATGTGCGTACTCCTGGGTACGGGACTGATCGTGGGGATCACCTTGCTTGGGGATGCGCTTGACGCCCTGTTTGTCGATACTGCGGCGGAAGTCGATGCGGCACTCTGATGGCGCGTTCGAGATTCTCGCGCGAATCGTCAGCGCATGACGCGGAGTGTGTAGGTTCGGGTGGTCGTCCCTGAAACGTCGAGCGTGATGCCGCCGGCTGCGATCCGCCCGCTCGCGAACTGCTCGGTGGCTTCCGAGTTTGCGCTCGCGCGGCCCGTCGCGAGGTACACGGTGCCGTCAGCCTCGGTGAACGCGCCGGCGCCGCCGTAGACGCGGACAATGCGCTCTGCATCGACGTCCGAGAGCGTTCGCACTCCCGCCAGCGGCCCCGGAACCAATGAATCCGGTGCCGTGGCGAACAGGGGAATGACGGCCCCATCCGTCGCAAAGACGGGAATACTTCCGAGTGGCGATGATACGGTCGATGACTCGGTTTCGGCGCCGGTCCACCAGTCCCACCATCGTGTTTCCGACGGCAAGTCGACGGCAAGTGTATCGATGCCCGCGGTCAGCACCGGCGCCACGAGAATGCTGGGGCCGAGCAGATACGCGTCCGTTCGGCCCCATCGGGCGGACGGATAATGCAGGAAAATGGGCCGCACAAGGGGGGTGCCGATTCGCTCCGCCTCCGCGAGTAACCCTCGAAGGTAGGGGAACAAGCGTACGTGCTCCTGCCCCATTTCCGCGTAGAACGCCAATGTTTCCGCGTCGCTGTCAAATTGCCAGTTGTCCGCCGCAAACGCGCCGTGGTGCGTCCGCATCACCGGCGAGAATGCGCCCAGAGCACACCAGCGAAACCATAATTCCTTGGTGGAAGGCGCGTTTCCGATGGACTGGTAACCGGCGATGTCACTGCCCGTCAGCGGAATACCCGCGATGGAACCTCCAAGAAACAGCGACACCACCGAGGGCAGCCCATCGTCGGCATCGAAGGACGTCCGTTGATCGCCGGGCCAGTGAATCGGCGCAACGGAGGGCGAACCCGTCCAGCCGCTGCGAGTGAAAAACGCCGCGTCGTGATCGGCGAGAACGTCGGCGCTCACGGCTTGCCACCACCCGGGGTACGCGTTGTGGGCGTCGAGCGCGTCGGCACCGTCGAGGTGTGCGTCGGTCGGCAACCACTCCGCATAGTCCGCCATCCACCCATCGAATCCGACGTCAACCGCGGCGTTCATCTTGCCCGCCGCCCACGCAATGGCGTCCGCGCGCGTGAGGTCGAGCACCGTCGTCGGTTCGAAGGTGACCCCGGTGAACAAGTACGGTGCGCCTTCGTCGTCGGTAATTGCGAACTGTGAGGCCTCCTTCCACGTGCGCGTCGTGTTCACAAGGAACGGAGAGAAATAGGCAAACCATTTGAAACCGGCGGCTTCCAACTCGCCATCCACCGATTCCGCATCCGGATAGAGCGTTCGATCCACATCCCATTCCGACAGGATGCGGTAGCCGACGCTGCTCTCCTCTCCCCCCTTCCAATCCTCCGTCCAGATGACGGAGGACGGCGCGCCTGCGGTTCGGAGTTCGCTTGCGACGGTTCGCACGCGCTCCTGCCCGTGGACGGCATCGTTCCACGGAGCGAGGGCCCAGTCGGGCGCGATGGCTGGCGGCCCTTTCAGCGTCGCGTGGGCGCGGACGATGTCGATGGGTTCGATGCCGCCGAGCAGCAGAAAGGCAGACTCTCCCTGCCACGTGTCGAGCGTCCACCGATCGTCCGTGCACAGGTCCACCGAAACGCGCGCGTTCGTCAGCGCCACGATGCCCAGAGGTTCCGGGCGAAGAAAGAACGGATCGGGGTAGCTGGATGCGTGGCGCGTGCCCGTCAGGAACCAGTCGGCGGTGGGTTCCTCACTGTCCACCTTGCCGACGCCTGGCTCGCTGACCCAGAGGTCAAAGGCTTCGCCGACGTGGTCGACGTCAAACGCATGCTCGCCGCCGCCCACAATGTGATCGTTTCCGGTGCATGCGGCGTCGAATCGGACGCGGTTTCCTCCGCCTGAAATCGTCGTCAGGAGGCCATTGCTCGGACCCCGTGAGAATGTCACGGTACCTTGTCCATCGCCGAGGTCGAACGAAAAGCCTTCGCCGCTGATCGTCGGGACGTCGAACGTGCTCTCCCCGCTGGAGATCTTGTACGCGCCCACGTTGAAATCGATCGCCTCGTCCCCCTCACCGATGCCGAAGCGGAGATCCCTGATGCGGACGTCGTCCTGCCACGCGACGGTGAGCGAGCCCGCGTCAAGAACCACGCGCCAATCGCCCATCACGTTGGTTTGCGCGCACCCGAGAAGAAGCAGCATGCGGCCTCCTCGAACGCCTATCGCGCGCGCCGGTAGCCGGCCTACTGTCCTGCGTCCGCCGCGGGGGCGCCAGACGGGGAGGCGTCGTACGGGGCGTCGCCCGCCCCGGCGACCTCGTCGAGATCCTCCGGGGTCGGGTCGAGCGCACCGCGCGCTTCCGCACCCGCAGCGTCCCCGTCGTCTTCCAGCACGACCGGACCAAGCAATCCGAGCGCAACGGCGAGCACGAGGGGGTTTGCGGTGAAGCGCATGCACAGAATCTACGCGCGGGGTCGGCCTCCGGCTGTCCCGCGGTGTCACGAATTCGTCGCGATTTGCTACGTCGCCGGTCGGCTCACGGCAGCAGCCACGCCGGCGCGCTGGCCGTGGCCCCGTCGGCGATCTTCGTGCGGGTGCTCAGAGACTCGCCACCGTGCGTCGCCACGCGCGTGCCCTCGTAGAGCAAAATTGCACCGCTTTTCAGGCGAACGGCACCGGCACCATCGGCCATCGCCCCGGTGAGATCGTCCGCGGCGAGATGGCGGTTGAGCGCGCGGAAGGCTGCGCCGATGGGCTTTTCCGTGATCGGCTGCCCCGGTCGGTTCGCACGAAACAGCGAGTTCGTGCCGAATGCCGTTCTTCCTTTCACCCACGTCGGTGGATCGATGAGCGTGTGCCAGTAGAGTCGTGACGCGCCCGCTGCGGCCGCGCGAGCCACGATGGCGACCATCCGATGGGCCTGCAGCGCCTCGTCACCGTCGGCCCTCACGCTTGTTTCTGTGATCCAGATCGGCTTCCCGGGCGCGGCGGCGCGACCGTTCGCGATGGCACGCTCCAACGTCTCACCGGCATCCTGCGCGTAGGTATGCAACGAAAGGACGTCCACTGCGTCGCGTACGCCGGCAATCGCGAAAACGGCGTCCATGTACGCCCGGCCGGCGGGCGCGCCGGGGCGAAAGAAGCCGCCGTTGAGGACGCGCGCCTCCGCGCTCGCCGTGTGAATCGCCACGGATGAAGCAATTAGGACCTGCGCATATTGCGATGGCGTGCAGAAGTTCTCAGGCGCGACCGCGCTCCCGTCGTCATCGCGTGGGCGCATGGAGTTTTTGAGATCGGGCTCATTGTCGACCTCAAAGTACCGGACCGGAGCGAGGAGCCCTGGCATGTCCTTGGCACCATCCCCGTCGTATCGCTCCACAA
The DNA here is from genome assembly GCA_945861635.1 of Klebsiella pneumoniae. Classification (GTDB taxonomy): domain Bacteria; phylum Myxococcota_A; class UBA796; order UBA796; family SXON01; genus CAMAWH01. The sequence goes on from CAMAWH010000009.1 coordinate 82,892, forward strand.
TGTCGCGAACATAGGCGGCGTACGCCGGAAGATCCGTGGGGACGTACTGAGCGGTGAACTTCGCCGTGGCGTTTCCGGGCCATGGGGAGACCATGAGTACCGGCTCCATTTTGGCGTTCTGGAGGGCGTGCACCCACAGGTCCACGTCCGTTTGCGCGTTTCCGCCAGCCTGCATTGCGAAAAATGAACCCCCGGGGAAGCTCGCCGTGTGCCCGCGCACCGTCGTCACGCCAACGCTTGCGACGATGCGCGCATCCTCAGCCAGCAACGCAGGAAGTTCAGGACGCGTTTCGGCCGTCCGGTGCCGCGATGGTACCGCTATCCCCTCGTTCAGGCCAAGCAGAAACAGGGCAGGGACCACTACTTGACAACTCGCAGGTGGAAACCGGGCTTCCCCTTTGGCTCGGGCGGCGGCGGCGGCTGAGGCGGCAGCGCGTCCTCTTCCGGCATGTGGAACGTCACCTGTTTCAGCGCGGACCAAGGAAAGGTGCAGGTATACAGTCGGTCAAACGAAAGCGTGCAGGAGAACTCGCGCTCCCCGAATTCCGGTTTGTTGTGGCGGTGATACTTCGCCTCCAGCCGGATCGGGAGCTGCTCGGGAAACCGCGAGAGTACATTTTCCGGCACGCCGCTCGTCCGCAATTGCGTGGCGTCAAACGTGCAGAACAGGTCCACGCCCAGCCCAAATCCGACGCGCAGCGCTTGCCGTGCCAAATTGCCGAGCGGATCCGGCGCCCAGTCGTCGGCGGGCGTCACCGGGGTGTCTTCGGGGAGCCCAACCTCCGTCGGGGAGAGCTCCAGCGCCTGCGCGATCAAGATGAATTGGTCGACCGTCAGATCGACTTCTCCCGCGAGGGCCTTTTTCAGCGCCGCTCGTTCTACGCCGATCTGAGCGGACAATCCTGCCGTAGTGTGACCCTTCTTGCGCGCGGTGTCACGGAGCAGGGAGAGCAACGGGTCGGAGGGGCGGACGGGCACGGCGGGTGTTTAACCGCATCGCCAGCGCCGCACGCCTATCGACTGAGGCCAAGCAAGCCGATTCCGAGAACCACGGCGACGGTGAGTTGCATGACGAGTTCGGGCACGGAAGGACAGATGCCACAGGGCGTTGACGGTCGCAACATATTTCTCCTTGGAGAATTTGCGTTGCGATCGCGATGGTAGCGGCATGATCGGCATGGACGGGTGTGCCTCAGCGTGCTAATTACCGGCCATGAGCCTGTTCACGCGCGAAGTTACGGTCGTCGCGCTGTCGTCGGGCTCCGCAGGCAACTGCACGTGGATTGGGGACAAGCATGCCGGCGTGTTGATCGACTGCGGGCTCAGTACGAAGCGGATTCTTGAGCGCATCGAGGCGACGGGCCTGTCGGACATGCCTATCGACGCGGTCCTCATCACGCACGAGCACGGTGATCATGTTGGTGCAGCGCGCGTTCTCTCGCGTGCGCTCGCCAAGCGCGGCAAGCCAGTTCCGTTTTTCATGACCCGCGGAACGGCGGGTGCCATTCACCCGACCTCGGTGCCCGAGGGCATCGAGCACATCGGCGCGGGTGAGAGCTTCAAGCTCAAACATCTACAGATTGAGCCCATTCCGGTGCCGCATGACACGGTGGAGCCGTGCGCCTTTCGGGTTCGCGTCGGAGACGTGACCGCCGCAGTCATCACCGACCTCGGCAAGCAAACCAACCTTGTCAGCCGCCATCTTCGCGAGTGTGACATTGCGATCCTCGAATTCAACCACGACGAGGACATGCTGATGGATGGGCCGTACCCGTGGCACCTGAAGCAGCGCATCCGCGGCTCCCATGGGCATCTCTCCAACGTGCAGGCCGCGCGGCTACTCACCGAGTCGCTGGGAGAAAAGCTCCGTCACCTCGTCCTGGCGCACCTGTCAGAAGAAAACAACACTCCCGCCAAGGCGATGATGGCGGCAAGGGGCGCGCTGAAGGCCGCCGGAGCTGCGGACCGCGTCCACGTGCACGTTGCGCTGCAGCACGCTGCCCTCGCCCCGGTCCGAGTCACCGCGTCGGCCTGGTAGCCGTCGTCCAGGGGGTCGCCGCCGGCTGGGGGGTCGTGGTAGGTGGGCGCGCCCGGAGCCCCGAATGATCGCTCGATACTCCCGTCCTGAACTCGCCGCGATTTGGACGGCGGAGCGGCGCCTCCAGATCATGCTGGAGGTCGAACTTCTGGCGTGCGAGGCCATGGAGCGCCGTGGGGAGGTGCCGGTCGGAACGAGCGCTGTTTGTCGGGAGCGTGCTGCGTTTGACATCCCGCGCATCGATGAGCTGGAACGCACGCTGAAGCACGATGTGATCGCGTTTCTCACCAATGTGAACGAACACATTGGTGAGCCCGGACGGCACTTGCACAAGGGAATGACGTCCTCCGACGTGCTCGACACCGCATTTGCCGTGCAATTAAAGGAGGCCGGCGGCTTGATCCGGGTCGCCCTGGGTGAAGTGTTGGATGCGCTGGAGCGCCGCGCGCGGGAGCACGTCGACACCTTGTGCATCGGCCGAAGCCACGGCATTCACGCGGAGCCGGTCACGTTCGGCTGGAAGTTGGCGATCCTGTGGGACGAGCTTCGGCGCGGAAGGGAGCGGCTGGATCACGCGATTGCAGACATTTCCGTGGGGAAGATCAGTGGAGCGGTGGGCACGTTTGCGCACGTGCATCCCGACGTGGAGGCGTTTGTTTGTGCGGCGCTCGGGCTCAGCCCCGCCCCCGCCTCCAGCCAGATCATCCAGCGAGACAGGCACGCGTTCTACTTCACCGTGCTTTCTCTGATTGCGACGAGCATCGAGAAAATCGCCGTCGAAATAAGGCACCTTCAGCGCACGGAAGTACTGGAGGCTGAGGAGCCGTTCACGCCCGGACAGAAGGGATCCAGCGCCATGCCGCACAAGCGCAACCCGATCCTGGCGGAGAACTTGACCGGGCTCGCGCGGCTGATGCGCGGCTACGCGCAGGCGGCCGTGGAAGATGTGCCGCTCTGGCACGAACGCGACATCTCGCACTCCTCCGTCGAGCGTGTGATCGGTCCCGACGCAACCGTGACGCTGCATTTCATGTTGGTGCGTCTCCGCGCGCTCGTGGACGGGCTGGTGGTGTATCCCGAGCACATGACGCGCAACATGGATCGATCCGGGGGCTTGTTCTACAGCCAGCGTGTGCTCATCGCACTCGTAGAAGCCGGCTGTTCTCGTGAAGAGGCTTACGCGCGGGTGCAACGAAGTGCGATGCGCACCTGGGCGGACGGAATCGCATTGCCAGATCTGTTGGCAGACGACGAACAGGTAGGCGGGCTGCTTGGTGCAGACGCCGTACGCGCCCTGTGCGACCCTGTCTGGTACGTCCGCCAGGCGCGCTTTGTGCAGGAGCGGGTGTTCGCCGCACGGTAGGTACGCCCGAAATCGCTTGCGTGCGGGGCTGGCGCATCCGACACTATCGGTATGGTCCTACTGATCATCGCAGCGTGCGCCCATCAGGTGTCCTGGCAGGTCCAGCCCGTGGCTGCGGTGAACCTGCCCGATTTGCAACTTGCGGTGCTCGTGGATGACGTGCGGTGCAAGGAAGTGGCGCAGCGTTTGGTAGACGCGCTTCGAGCCCGCCCCGGCGTCACGGTGACCCCGACCTCCGAGCAGAAGCTGGTGGTCACGGCCTGTGAGGGGCAGGTGTGGACGTGGTTCGAGGTTGAAACCAACGATCTCGGCCTTCGGTACAAGGATCTTGTCGTCGAGCGGCGTCGTTATACACGTCAGGGCATCGGCAGGGCACAGATGCTGGTGATCGGAAAAAACACTGCAACGGTTACGCTCGACGTAGATGCCGAACGCACAATTCGTGGTCCGTGGCTGGACAGTCAGGTGGATGACACGACCCAGCCCCTCGAAATCCAGGTGGCGGTAGATCGCGATCTCGGCTGGCAACTCGCCGACAAGATCGTTCCGCTCCCAGAGACCATCAGCCGCCGGCTGTACCGTGACCCCGAGCCCGGCACCGCGCACGAGATGCTGAATAGCGCCGTCGAGGCTGAGAAAAGTGGTAATCTCGATCAGGCGCTTGCGCTCGCCCGTGCCGCTTACGCAGCTGATCCGACGGCAGAGGCCATGACCTACATCGCCTCGTTGGAAGGCCACGCCGCTCGCGTCGGCTACGCCTTCAAAACCCCGCCCCAGTGACCGGACCTGCGTGACGTGACGCGGGTGACGTGACATCGCGGCGGTTCACCCGCCCAATTCGACGCCCACCGCCCGCGCTACGCGTACCAACTCTCCGTCAAGATCAACGGTCCGGTTGCGGGCCACGGCCTCGGCCAGCGGCACCCCGAGCACATTGCCGTTCCGCAGGCAGACGAGATCGCCCCACCGGCCATCCTCCACCAAATCGACGGTTGCAACGCCGAAACGCGTGGCGAGCACGCGGTCCACGGCGACGGGGCTGCCGCCGCGCTGGAGGTGGCCGAGCACGGTGAGTCGTGCATCCAGGTTCGGGATTTCTCTGCGAAGCACCTCAAGTACGACGGATCCAGCGCGGCCAATCTTGCGCTCGCCTCCGATAGGCCGCGCGGATTCCGCCACGACGATCAGGCTGAACGGCCGGCCCCGACGCCGCCGTTCCTCCAACTTGGCGGCGATCCGCGCCGGGTCGTAGGGAATCTCCGGGATGAGAATGACGTCGGCGCCACCGGCGATTCCCCCGTGCAGCGCGATGAACCCCGCATCGCGTCCCATGACCTCCAAAACGAGGCAGCGATCATGGCTTTCCGCGGTCGTGTGAAGGCGGTCCAGCGCGTCCGAAACGCAGTCCACAGCGCTCTGAAAGCCAAAGGTCTGATCGGTAGCGCCAAGGTCGTTGTCGATGGTCTTGGGGACGCCGATCACGCGAATCCCGTGCTCCGACATCAGGCGGTGCGCGATGCGCTGCGTGCCATCCCCGCCGATCACGATGAGGCCTTCCAGACGCAACGCCTCAACCGCCGCGCGCACCTGAGACGCCCGATCCGTCGGCGTTCCCTCGGTGTCTTCCCATGCAAACGGGTCTCCGTGGTTCGTCGTCCCTAGGACTGTACCTCCGCGGGAGAGCAGGCCGCCGCAGTGACGCGGCGTGAGTTCCCGCACGCGGAGACGTCGTGACAACAACCCGTTGAAGGAGTCCTCGATCCCGACGAGGCGCCAGCCTTTCTTCCCGACGCCATACTTGATGACCGCGCGGAGCACCGCGTTGAGCCCCGGTGCATCGCCGCCCCCGGTTAGAATACCGACCTGTCGCGCCATGGCCGCTCCCGATAGGCGCAGGTAACGGGGCGCGCGATGGCGGGGCGAGGAATGAGCACAGAACTCTCGTGGGCGCGAATCGAGCCTGAGCGTGGCGTGTATGACGACGCCGAGTTGTCTCGGCTCGCGGACGACGTGCGGGCGTCGTCTGGACCCTGTCGCGTTGTGCTCCATGCCGGTGCCCTCCCCGACTGGATGGTGGAGCGGGATGGCTGGTTGGCGGCGGACGCACTCGCCGGATGGGGGACATTCGTGGATCGCGTTCTCCGTGCGATGGGGCATCACGTCGATGAATGGATCACTTTTCGGTCGCCACTGACCGAGGCGCAGTGGTACGGGCGGGACGCGCGTCGGGTTGCGCGCGTGCTCATCGACGCACATGCGATTGCCTACCTTGCGATCCACCATGGACCCGGCCGCGTCGGCCGCGGCGTGCGCGTAGGCATCAGCGAGCGTTCCGACGGATCACGACTCTACGGGTGGACGGCCCGCGCGCTGGTCGCAACATTGGAAAGCGGCCGGCTGCGCCCGCCGTTTGCGCTGGTCGGCGAGCTTCCGGATGGAACTGGCGCGCTGGATTTTGTGGTGTGGGACAACGACGTCTGACCGCGCCCGCGCCCGCGCCCGCGCAGTCGCGGAGCGGTTGCCCAAATTCCGACTACTCGTTGTGACGCCATGATCCACCATTATCAGCCTCAATGGCGGAGATATGGCTCGCGATTGCCGCCTCCATCGCGTCGGGATCGAAGATTGTGCGGGCGTCCCCGTCCTCGCTGGGATTGTACGCGCCATCGAGGTTGGTGCCCCGTCGGGTGCCGCCGGCGGGGCACTCCGCTTGCAGCTTCGAGCGAGCGCCATTCGTCGCGACCACCATGAGCTTGCCGCTCATGTCCCACAGTGAAGATGACGCGGATTCCGGACATCCGAGCGCCAGATCCACACCGTCGAGCCCCGATGGCATGTCGAGGCCAGCGGCCGAGAAAATGGTCGGCCAGATGTCATAGTTACGCATTCGACACGTGACGACGCCCGGCGCAAGGTCCGGGGTCAGGATCAACAGCGGAATTCGGGTGGTTGCCTCCCGTAAGTTGCCACCGTGTCCGAGGGTGGCGTCGTGGGCGTCATCGAGTTCCTCGCCGTGGTCGGCGGTGAGGATCACGAGTGTATCGGCGAGCAGTCCGCGTTTGTCGAGCCCTGCGATCAAACTTTCGAGGCCTTGATCGAGACCCAGCATGGATTCGTCATAGACGCCGTTGAGCGCGTCCACGATGTGCTGACGGGCGGCTGGATCGGTCGCCTGAAGAAGCAGACTGCGAATTTCATTCTCTTGACCTTCCGCCGAAGAACCCTCGGCGTGGAACGGAACTTCGTCGGTGAAGGTGCCAGCGTACGCCGCCGGCGGCGCGAGGGGCGAGTGCAGGTCCGTCGGCTGGAGGTGCAGCATGAACGGCGTGTCTTCCGCGAGCGCGTCCACGAATCGGAGCGCATTGTCGGCCAAATCCACAGAATTGATTCTGTCGCGAGTCGGACTTTTTCCGTAACTGAATTCGGTGTCGAACCCGACGGTGATGCGGGTCTGCACCGACACGTTCACGTTGCCTGTGAACACCGCGGTTGCGTACCCGGCGTCGCCCATGCGGCTGGCAAACGTCGTGTCCGTCAACCATTTGTTTGGCGTGCCCTGATCGACGTAGCGAACGTCATGGTGGCGAATGTCGAGCCCGGTGAAGAACGAGGTTGTGGACGGCAGCGTCCACGAGCTGGCCGCGACCGCGCCGTCCACCGCAAGCCAGGGCCGGGCGGAAAGACGCGGAAGCGTGTTGCGCGCGTATCCATAGACGACGAGGTGGTCTGCACGCATCGTGTCAACATGCAACACCACGATATTTCTGCTGGCGATGTCGGGAAGGCGCAGGGAACCCGTCGTTTGGTGCACTGCGTCGGTGGTTTCGTTGGTGTCGCTGCCGTCTTCCACCCCGAGAGAGTCACCCGTACCGTCCATCGATACGCAAGCGAGGGTCGTGGAGAGCAGCATCCGTCACCGGGCGTGATCTCCATAGTCGCCCATGACCGATTGTCCAATACTTCACAATTACGGAACGTAATGAACGTCGGCGCGTGGGGGCGCGCAACGCGATTATTTCGCGGAGATCCCCGCGTCTCCGCGGATCGCCGCAAAATCCTTGATGTGCCCCCAGATCGCCGTCACCCCGCGACGCATGTAGTCGAGGTCGTCGAGCGAGCGTAGATTCCGGAGCTGGTGCGCCAGAAACTTCGGGTGGACGTAGAGTTTGTAGAACTGCCCCGCCATCTGTACGACCTCTTCCTGGTCCATGTCCGTCAGGACGCACGCCGGCTCGGTCATGTCGTATCGATCGTATTCCTTCTCGTCGAAGCGGATCCATCCCATTTGCTGGCAGAGGTGAAAGAGGGGCGTGCCCGGGTAGGGCATGACGACCGTGGCTTGGAGGTGGTGCGCGTAGCCCTCATGGAGCAGGTATTTGGCGAGCCGCAGCGTTTCAAGGGCGTCTTCCTTGGTTTCCCAGGGGTAGCCAACCATCATCGTGAGGTGGGGCTGCAGGCCGGCCATCGACGCCATCTTGCAGCCCTCGACGATCTGTTCGCGGGTAAGCGACTTGTCCAGGATGTCGATCGTGCGCTCACTTGCGCTTTCGATACCGAGAATAAGCTTTCGAAAACCTGCTTTTTTCATCTGGTGGACGTTCTTCTCGTTGAAGTAGTCGAAGCGGAAGTTGCAGTCGAAGACGATTTTCTCGTTGATTTTCCGGTCGATCATCTCGGTGGTCAAACGATTGAGCCAGTTCCCGGTCGGCAGCGCGCCGGTGTCGTCGAAGATGTTTTTGGCGCCATGCCTCTGGATGAGCATCTCCATTTCATCGGCGAGCCTTTCCGGAGGAACAACCGAAAACTTTGGGTACGTCACCGTCCACGAACAGAACGTGCATTTTCCATACGGACAGTCGCGACCCGCCATCGTCCACATAAACGGCAGTCGATACTTCCACTTCTCGAAATACAGATGCGCATTCGTCAGATCACGGTCCCAGAACGGTAGGGACTCCAAAGAGTGAATCTGCTTGTACGCACCGCTGTTTTTTACCTCATCTCCATCCCGGTACCAGATTCCGCTCTCGAGCGGATCGCCCTTGTCGAGGTGATTGACGATGGCACGGAGCGAAAAATCGTAGTCCCCGCCCGTGATGCAGAAGTCGGTTTGCGATTCCTCCAGCGTCTCCGCCGGATTTCCGGAGATGTGGTCTCCGAACAGTACACACTTTACGCCGGGAATCATGGCCTTGAGGCGCTCGACGATCTTCCAATGGGTGCGAACCACCGGCGATTTCGTCTCCATTGCGATTAAATCGGGCTGGAAATCCTGAACCAGCCGGGTGAACTGCGGCCAGCCCTTCTGTTCGGCGATGCAATCGACCCACGCGACGTCGTGGCCCATGCTGCGGAGCAACGTCGCCGCCGACGCAGGGATGCACGGATAGAGATAACTCGGCTCGGTGAACCATTGAAATTGCCGATTTTGCGTGAGCATCGGACTGCCCTTGGCCGACTCGATCGGGGGGTAACAGACCAAAACGCGCATCGGAACTCCGCCAGACCGCAAGGTGCCATCGGAAAACCGCGGCGTCAACGCGCGGGTCCGACGATCTTCATGGCATGTGAATACCGCCACGCCTCTGCGCGTTTCCTCTCTGTCACGGAGTGTCTCGAATGGATCTGCAACTCGCCCTCTCCTGCATCGGCCTTGGTCTTGTCCTCTCCCTTGCGACCGGTCTGCGTGCTTTCCTCGTGCCGTTTGCGCTGGCGTGTGCGCAGGGCCTCGGCTGGATCGACCTCGGCACGTCGATGCATTGGATGGGTTCGCCGTTGGCAATTGGCACGTTCGGCGCCGCGATTGCCATCGAGATCTGTGCGGACAAGGTCCCGGTGCTCGACCACGCCTTCGACGTTCTGCACGTTGTGCTCAAGCCGCTGGCGGGCTCGTTGGCGGCGGTTGCGTTGATGCAAGGACAGAATCCGGTGGTTCACGCTGTGGCGGGCATCGCGACGGGTGGCGTCATTGCCGGCGGGACGCACTTCACCAAAGCGGCTTTTCGCGTAGGCACGACGGCGTCCACCGGCGGCCTCGGGAACACCGTGATCAGCGTGTGTGAAGACGTGCTGGCGCTGGCGCTGGCTGGCGGCGCGACGTGGGCGTTGACGCAGCTTCCCATCGTCGTCTGATCGTCGCTGATCGGCGGCTGCGATAAGGCGTTTCCATGACCGACAGGGTGCACGGAACCGGCTTCTCTTTTGATTGCCGGATCGGCTTTCACGAGTACGAACGCCATATCCGACAGCGGGTGGTGATTGACTGGGAGGCGGAAACGGAGTGGCGAGCCGCCGCCCGCGCCGACCGCGCTCGCGACCTCGTGGATTACTACGAGGCGAACTTGGCGATGGTCGCGTTGATCGCCGACAAGGAATACCGGCTCATCGAGGCGCTCGCCGAGGATGTCGCGCGATTGCTCATCACGAAATTTCCCGTCACGCGCGTGCGCGTCCGAGTGACGAAATCTCCGTTCGATATGCCGAACGTCGGGAGCGTCGCGGTCGAATGCTGGCGAACGCGTGAGGATTTTGCGGGGGAGTAGTGCGCGTGATCTCCAACACCGCGATTTCGCTCGACGGCCGGATCGCCACCGCCGGCTACGATCACGTTGCCATCGGCTCGCCCACGGACCGGCGCTACATGAGCGTGCTGCGGGCGCGCGCGGACGCGGTGCTGGTCGGAGGCCAGACGTTTCGCAATTGGCCGTTGCCCCTTGTTCCGGATGAGCTTTCGCTTACGACGCTTCGTCGTGAGGCATTCTTCGACTGCGAGGCCCCGGAGATTGCGGGTCGTCAATGGTGGAACGTGGTGGTGACGCGCTCTCCGGCCCCTTCGCCCGGCGATGCGCCGCGATTTTTTGGAGACGCCCGCGTGCGTCCGCTCTTCTTTTCGGGGGCGCTGGACATCCCCACGGTGCTCGCCGATCTTGCCGCGCGCGGTGTACAGACGCTCCTGCTGGAATGCGGCGGCGACCTTCTCGCGCAATTTCTAGCGGCCGGCGTGGTGGACGAGTTGTTTGTGACGGTTTGCCCATTGGTTCTTGGTGGGAAGGGCGCGCCGTCGCTTGTAGACGGCGGCGGCTTTGCATTCGTGGATGCGCCCAGGTTAGAACTTGCGAATTTCAATGTGGTCGGGCAGGAAATCTACGTGCGGTACCGGGTTTGCAGATCCTCCTGACGGGCGATCGGGGCCGCTTCGTGTGCGCTGGCCTGCCGATCTCGTCCGCCCACCCCGGGAACCTACTGCCACGCGCCTTGCGCCGTGACGACGGTTCCCACCGTTGCGAAGGCCACAGCCAGCTCGTCCCAACGTGTTTGCGTCATCACGCCGATCCCATCCTTCCCCTCAACGTACGGGCGTTGCCTTGCGACGATGCACGCCATCCGGTCCAATGGCAAGTCGGGATTGAGACGCGCGATCTCCGCGTTCGCGACGGTCGGGTCCGCGTTGTAGTGCTTCCATCCGGACATCGACGCCGCCTTAAACGCGGCGACCCACGGCACGGCGGCGTCCACCTCTCGGACGACGGCGAGGGATGCGTAGGGATTCCACCCCGCGTCGCGCGCGGGAATGAAGGTGACGGCCACATTCTTCGCCTCGGCAACGCATGGTTCGCTGGTGATGTAAGCCTGCTGAATCAGCGATGGATCGGCTGCGAACGCCCCAACCGAGCCGGAGGTCGGCACCATCGCCACCTTTCCATCCCACCCGTACTTCTTCCACAAGAATTGCTGGAATGGCGACCCCGGCTCGATGGCTACGCTCCCGGTGACGTCTTCGAAGCGCGTCGGCCCGCCGGCGTGCACCATCAGGCCAACGGGGCTGTCCTGAAAACCGGCGAGAATCGCGACGGCAGCAAGCCCCTTGGCGCGTCGTAGCAAGAGATCGTCTGCGCCAGAAATCGCCACGTCAACCTTGTTCGCCGCCAACATTTCAAGAACGGGAACGCCGGGACCGCCCGGAATGATCTGCACGTCGAGGCCGGCATCGCGGTAGGATTTCGTCAAAAGGGCATCGTAGAACCCTCCGAATTCCGGCTCCGGATACCAATTCAGGGCAACGCGGACAACGGTTGCATGATCGCGCACCTCAACCTCCGGAGCCGGCGTCGCACAGGCAAGGACGAGGGGGAGCAGCATGCTGCCTCATACCATCGCCACCGGTAGGCTACGATGCGGGGATGCGCTGGACACTCCTCGTGCTGACCGGTTGTCTGCACTGGGCACGACCGCCGGTGTCCGGTGGGTTCGAGTCCGTGGCCGCGGTGATCGAAGTTGTAGGCAACACCTACCTTGTTGGCGATGGCTTCGCATCGGCCTCCGGCGAGTGGACGCACGCGGGCGTCGGTCCGGACACCTGGGTTGCGCCGACAGACGACGCGGATTCCTCCAGACCGGTCGGCAGTGAATGGCGGATCGGCGCGGCGAGATGCCGTGTCGTTGGGTACGCGGCCGGGGCAGAGGAGTATGTAGACGCCTACGTGAATGACGAGGGCGAACGGATTTCGGACCCGACGGCGCCGTCGTGCGGCGGGCCCGCGATTTGGGCGCGCCTGTCGTGCGATCAGCCCGTGGACGCTGACCTCGCCGTGCCGTGGGGGCGAACGGTGCCGGGCACCGTGGATTTCGACGTGGACAACGACGTCGCGTGGTCGATGCGCGCGGCGGAGGTGCTCGGCAGTCTTCCGGTTTGGTCGAAGGCAAAGGAGGATGCGGCTGCGCGGGCGGTAGCAGACGCGACCACCGTCGGCGATTCCGTAGACGTCAAGGCCTACACGCTTGGACGGCGCCGCTGGGCGGTCGTGGACGCGCGAACGTGGAGCGGGGAAGGCGCCAATTACTGCGGGGGAGAGGACTTCTTCACACGGGCGATTCTCCTGCTTCCCGATGGGGGTGGTGCAGCGGTCATCGACGTCATGCGCGACGATGAGGCCGCCGTGGCGGACGTGACGGATGTCGACGGGGATGGTGTTCCCGAGCTGGTGTTCGACTTCTGGGGAGATACGACGATCGTCAATGCCGCTGGCGAATCGCGCGTTTTGCGCCACCAGTCGATCTGCGTGTGCGGGTGCTGATCAGCGGGTGCCAACACCCTCTCACGTGCCGTACCACCTGCCGATGGCGCGACGTTCCAAGAACCGAATCGTCGTCAGGGAGGTGAGCGCGAGCAGCCCGGCGGCACCCACCGCGGCGAAGCACAAATCGAGCCGCGCCGAGCGTGCCGAATAGACGACGATCTGACCGAGCGTCGGCGGAATGCCGTTCGAGCCCACGAATTCTCCGACGATGGCGCCGATTACGGCCAGTCCGCCCGCCGATCGAAGCCCCGAGAACAACGATGGAAGCGATGCGGGAAGGCGAAGGCGCCACAACTCCTGATGGCGACGCGCGCCGTAGAGGCGGAATAGGTCGACCAGATCCTGCGTGGGCGCCGCCAGTCCCGTCACCGCGGCAGAATAAATTGGGTAGAATGAAGCGATAGCGGCGGTCGATGCCGCGACGGCGAGGCCGTATCCGAGCCACACCACCAGCAACGGTGCGATGGCGGCGATGGGCACAATTTGCACGAGCACGGTGTACGGCGTCAACGCGAGGCGCAGCGGCGCACTCCACCACGCGGCGACGGCGGCGGCCAACGCAAATATGCTTGCGACGACCAGGCCGCCCAGCGCCGCCAACGCTGTGTGTCCGGTGGCGTCGAGCAAGCGAGGTCGTTCAAGGATCATCACGCGGAGCACGGCCATCGGCGTCGGCAGCAGCAGCGGGCCGACGTGCCGCGCGACCACCCACCAGGCAACGACGCCTATCGCCAGGGACAGGAACCCGGAGAGTTTCACGGCCGGTCTCCCGCGAGCGCAGTCTCGAGCCTCGACGCCAAGGCGGCCGCCACAGCGTCATGCACACGGCGCGGCCGCGCCAATGGTACCGGAAGGTCGAGGAGAACCCTGAGCGGCGGCCCGTCCACGGCCACCACTCGGTCGGCGAGCAGCACCGCATCGTCCAACTCGTGGGTGACGAGGATCACCGTCCACTTCTCGCTTGCCTGCAGGGCCAGGAAGGCCTGCTGGACGCTGCGTCGCGTCATGCTGTCGAGCGCGGCGAACGCCTCGTCGAGCAAGACAAGTTCGGGCTGAGCGACCAGCGCTCGGGCGAGCGAGGCCCGCATTCGCTGGCCCCCGCTCAACGCGCTCGGGAGCTTGCCGGCGTGCTCCGTCAGGCCGACTTTCGCCAAGGCAACGTCAATGTCACCGATGGGTCCGAACGTTCCCGGTATTGCGACGTTAGCCCGCAGGTTGAGCCACGGCAGGAGTGCGGCGTCCTGAAACACAAATGATTTGCGTCGAGGTACGCCAGAAATCTTCCCGCCGTCGAGCGGGCGGAGCCCCGCAACCAGACGCAGGAGCGTACTTTTTCCGCAGCCCGACCGCCCGACGATCGCCGTGATCGCGCCCATCTCGAATTCGAGGTCGAGCCCATCGACGAGGGCCGCGCCTTCCGGCGCGTACCGGACCGCCTCGAGCTTCACCGGGTGAGCAGCGCGACGTCAAAGCCGCCACGCACCGCCAGCGTTTCAACGGTGCCGGCACTTTCCGCCCCGCGCATCTCCATGCACAGTTGACGTGCCCGCAAGACGACGCCCACGGGCGCACCGAGCGCCGCGTGCAAATGGTCCGCAAGCTGCGCGCCGAGCCGCTCCTGAAGTTGCGGCTGCCGCGCGAAATGTCGTAACGCGCGCGCTATTGCGCCCAACCCGGCGATTCGCTCCCCCGGAACGTACGCGATGTCCGCCGACCCAAAAAAGGGAAGGAGATGGTGCGCGCACAGCGAGTGGAATGGAAGGGCGCGCAGGATCACGAGGTCGTGGGCAGGTGCGGCGAAGGTGTCGAGTAGAGGGAGGGGCTTGCCGGGCGAGAAGTCGCGTAAAACCGTCGCAAATCGGTCCGCGGCATCTGCGCACTCGGGGTCCGCCGAAAAGCCGAGGCTGCTCAAGAGCGCGTCGAGACTCGGGTCGTCGGCGCTCATATCCGCGTCACGACGATACGATCGCCCTTCGCCACGTCACCGTCGACGAGAACGCGGGCGTGGATGCCCCGAAGGCGGAGGTGCCCGAATTCGGGCAAACGTGTCATGTCCAAAGCAGCCTGGCCCGCGCGGGCCTTAAACTTATTGCATCCGGTATGCGGTTTCGAGGTGACCTCTACGATTGCGCTTCCGATGCCGAGGCGGGAGCCGGCGGGGAGATTTTCCTCGGAAAGGTCGAGCGTCACAAAAAGGTTATCGCCAAAACGCGCGATATCTCCGTCGACCGCCATCAACTCGGCGACATCGGCGCGCATGATCGTTACCTGGGATTGCACGTTCGGGCTGGCGTGCAACGACCATCGATCGCCGACTACGCCGAGCGCCGTGGTCAGGCGTACCGCGTCGGGCAGCACGCGTTGTTCCCCCTGGCGACGAACAACGACGAGGCGCACCGCGCCGATATCCACGGGCGGGGCGGGTAGTTTGGCAAAGCCGGCGGTCAGCGCGGCAGGGTCGAGTTGCGCCACCACGATGGGTTAACCCCGCCGCGTCCCGAGGGTCAGATGTCCGACGCCGGAGTTGGCGCCCAGAAACTGCACGCCGCGCTCACGGCGCTCCAAGCCGGACACGGCGAGGGAGCACAGAGAGAGGCTATGGCGGCATTAGAGACCTTCACCGCGGTGAATGACCGTACCGGCGCCGCCGCGGCGCATCAGGTGCTTGCGATTGTTGCCGTCGGGGAGGGGCGGCTCGAGGACGCGTGCGCGCACGTGGACAGCGCGATTCCGCTTCGCGAAAGTACGGGCGATTGGGAGGGCGTTTCGTCGCTTTGGCAGGAGCGGATGGAGCTCTGTTTGCGAAATGGAGACGTGCCCGGCGCGCGGGCGTCGGCCGAGCGTCAAGTGGAGGCATCCACGCGCACGACCGACAAGGAGGGGAAGGCCCATGCCCTGCACCAACTCGCGCAGTTGCTCCTTCAAACCGGGGACGATGGCCGCGCGGAGGCCATGGTCAACGACGCCATCTGGCAGCTTGACGGCCCGCAGTTCGCCCGCGCGCGGTCGGCGATGCACCTACTGTATGCCAACATCTGGCTCTCCCGCGGCGACACGGAACGGGCAATCGGTCAGGCGCGCACCGGCCTTGAGCAAGCGCGCGTCGCGAAAAGTCGCCCGGCTGAAGTCGACGCGATTCAGCAATGCGGCGTCATTCATGCAACGGCCGGGGAATACGCGCCTGCGCAGAAAGCGCTGAACGAGGCGCTCGTGGGGCGCGAGCTGATGAAGGACGGGGAAGGGAAGGCGCAAGTGCTCAAGGAGCTCGGTGGCGTCGAACTCGCGCGGGGGGATGTCGATGCGGCGCTCGGTCATTTCGGGTACGCGGCGCGATGCCTTCGGGAGGTTGGCAATTTCGTGGGTGAGGTCACGATGCTGCAGTTGCTCCAATCGTCGGGAGAGGCGAATGAACGGAACGACGTCGCGGCTCAGGCCGCGCACGACATCATCGAGGCGGTGCGGAAGACGGGTGATCGGGAAGCGGAGGCAGGCGCGCACTTTTCGCTTGCGACACGTTTGGCGGGCCAGGCCGATCTCGAGGGTGCGATCAAGCATTTCAATATTGCCACGGAGATCCAGGAGGTGCTGGGGCTCCCGCATGAGGCGGCGGTGAGCCGCGGGATGATGGGTCAGGTGCTCGTCGCTGCCGGCCGAAAGGAGGAAGGAATGGTCGCGCTCAAAGCGAGCCTCGAACGCCTTGATGCGCTGGGGAGCGAGGCCGCGGCGGTTGTTCGCGAGGTTCTCGCCGAGGTGTCCAAGTGAGGAAGGCCCGCGGCTACGCCCCGCTTGAGACGAGCAAAACCGATCTGGCGCTCGTGCGCCGCATCGTCGATCACGCGCGCACGCACGGTCGCGGCTGGGTGGCCGGGTTTGACCTGGATGGTTGCCTGTTCGACACGCGTCCGCGGCAGGTCCATATCTTCCGTGAGTTGGCCTCGCAGCGCGGGTGGGCGGCGCTCACGCGCGTCAACGCAGAGCATTTCCTCGATTGGTCCCTGCGGAACACGATGGCGAACGCGGGACTACCGACGAGCTGGATCGACGACAAGTACCCCGTCGTGCGAAAATTCTGGGAGGACAGGTTCTTCGCCGGAGAGTACGTCCTGTACGACCATGCGATGCCGGGCGCTGCCCGACTGGTGCGCGCGGTTCACGACGCGGGATTGGAGGTCGTGTACCTCACCGGTCGCGACATCAAGATGCGCCTCGGCACCGAGGAGGCGCTGCGTCGGTTTGGCTTTCCCTACGATCGGCCCGCCGCCACTTTGCTCACGAAGCCAACGTTTGAGATGGATGATACGGAGTTCAAACATTCCGCAATGGAGACGATCGGTCGCCTCGGCGAGGTCGCGATCTACCTCGACAACGAGCCGGCGAATGTGAATCTCTTCCGAGACCGTCATCCGGACGCCCTGGTTGTTTTCGTGGAGACGGACCACTCGCCGAAGCCCGTCGAGCCGGCTGCCGGGATTCCATGGCTCCGGAGCTTTCTGACGGAAGCGGTCTGACGAAGGCGACTATCCGCCGACCGCGTACTTCAGCGCGCGGTTCGTCGCGTCGTAATAGGTGATGTGAACGGTGTCCGTACTGTCGATCGCGATCGACGGCTGGATTCCGAGGTCACCGTCGTCGTCCACCGTGATCACGGTCCATCCGCTCGCTTCGTCCACGGCAACCTTCAGATCGCCGTTGGACTCGTCATAATAGGCGATCCAAGCCTGGTCGAGCGAGTCGAATGCGAGCGCGGCATACGCACCGACATTCCCGGTGGAATCAATCGTTTCGTTCGTCCAAACGTCTGAACTGTCACGACATGCCAGCCGTAGGTCGGCGCTCGCCTGAATCTGGTACGCGACGCAAGGCGTATCGTCGCTCTTCAGCGCAATCGACGTGTACCAGCCTTCGCTATCCACGGGGTCGGAAAACGTAGCTTCGATGGGCAGAGCGTACTGGACTTCGTGGGCCGTCAACCCGTCGTCGAAGTAGGCAATGTGGTCGGACCCGGAAACGTCGATCGCAATCGAAGTGAAATAGCCGGTCGGGCCCGTCCAGTTGATATCGATATCCGTGTAAATAGCAACGCCAAAGCTGGTGTAGTCGGCAAGGATGGGCACCCCGTTGTATGCGTCCATGTAGGCGAAGGACGGCAGGTTGGTGTCGTCGACCGCGATGCTCACATAGTCACCGACTTGGGTGGAGTCGCTGCTTGTTCCGTCATCGACCAGATAGCCGGTGTCCCACGTACCACCGGCGTCCATCCAGGCGAAATCCAGTTCGACGTAGCCGCCGTACTCCCACGTGTAGGCCACTTGCAACTCGTCGGCCGCGTCCATGACGGCGTCCAGAGAGGTGCCCGACCAACTGTCGGTTATGATGTCCGTGCCGCCATCCCATCCCGACGAATCAAGATGGTCGTACCGGATGTACCCGACGTCGAGGTCCGTGTAGACGACGTGCACTTCGTCCAACGAGTCCACAGTGACGGCGGAGGGGCTGCCGCAGTCGCAGGAGTCGTCAATCGTCTCGACTTCAAAGCGTTCGTCCGTCGCGCCGTCGCAGTCGTTGTCGATGCCGTCCACGACTTCGTCCGCGTCGGGCGAGACGGCGTCGTCCTCGTCATCGCAGTCACCTGAATCGGGCGTGTAGCCATCCGCGTCGGGGTCGCTGTCTGCAGTTCTCGGGTCGCAGTCGTTGTCGACGCCGTCGTAGGTCACTTCCGTCGCGTCGGGTGCGGCGTCGCCGTCCTTGTCGTCACAGTCGCCCTCGTTTTCCGTGTAGCCATCCCCGTCGTCATCGGTGTCGTCCGGTCCCGGACCCGTGTCGGTATCGGCATCGGCGTCGGCATCCGCATCGGCGTCGGCATCCGCATCGGCGTCGGCGTCCGCGTCGGCATCAGCATCCGTGTCGGCATCACCGGTTGCGTCGTCGGTGTCGCCCTCTTTGCCGGGCGTGCCGCCATTTCCGAGAAATCCGTCCGAACATCCGGCGATGACCAGGAGCAAGGTGAGGCGAGTCATGGTCGACGTCCTGAAAAGTCGCGCATGGTCACACGTTTGACGCCCGTTGTCAAGGTCGCTACGGGGCGGCATGACGCCGCTCCGCCGACTGTTTTTCGCAGGCATCGTCGGCATGGTGGGCGTGGCCGCGGGAGAGGCGGGCGCGCGCGCTTTTGTATACTCCGCCGGTCAGGCCTCGATCCCCGACGACCAGGTGCGCATGCATGTTGCGATGGGGGCGATGAAGTATGACGCGCTCCTGGGATGGACCTGGTCCACGCTCCCGCAGCCGCAGTTCAACATCGACGCCAACGGATTCCGGTATGGAACGCCGCTCCTCCAGGGCAAGCGCCCCGGTCAGATTCGTGCGTTCACCCTTGGGGATTCGCAAACCTACGGCGCAGGTCTGGAGTGGAATCAGACGTACGCAGCCGTCGCGGAAACGGAGCTTCGCGCCCGCGGATTTGACGTGCAGCTCATCAACGCCGCAATTTCGGGGTACGGCTCGCTGCAGGCCCTTCGACTGTTCGAGAACAGGCTGCACGTGTGGAACCCCGATTATTTGGTGGTGGATTGTCGTCCGTTCGACCAGCCACGGGAGACGAACGTGCCGCATCAGGTCGGCGTTGCGCGCCTCCTCGATCCCATCCTGTTCAACAGTAAGCTGTATTATCTACTGCGCTTCTCCATCGAACTCCTGCGCCCGGACGGTGCCGCACGGATGGCTCCGAACGCCGAGGCCGACCCCGCACGATTTGGCAACCACCACCTGCTCATCCAACGCGCCGCTCGGTACGGTGTCAGCGTGATCTTCCTCGACTATCCCTTCTGGGACAAGAATGGCAATATTCGTCAGTTGGCACCTCCAGAAAAGCTGCCGATCGGAGCCGTGATCGCGCCAGTCACGGCGGCGCTGACGGCTTCGGGAATCGCTCCCGACCAACTGTTCCTCGATAACAACCACCTGTCTGTCGCGGGCTCGGCCATCGTCGGTCGGGCGCTCGCGGACACTTTGGCACCGTTGTTTCCGATGACCGCGAGGGAAGGAGCGTTGCCCTGATCGACCTGCTCCTGACGCACGCATACGTCCTCGCGCGGGATCCGCACGAGGCCGAATTGATGCGCCCGTTTCCTCCGCTGGGGCTCCAGTATCTCGTTGCGTACTTGCGGCAGCGTGGGCGATCGGTGGAATGGTGGGACAGCACGTTCGCAGGGGATGACCTGACGGCTCCGCTGGCTGAGAATCCACGGGTCGTGGGGTTCTACGGGCATACCATCACCCGTCCGCACACCCGCGAACTCGTTCGCCGGTGTGTCGCCGAGGGGAGGCGCGTGATTGCCGGCGGCCCCGACCCGGTACAGTACCTCGAAGACTACCTGGCCATGGGCGTCGAGGTCGTCGTGATCGGCGAGGGGGAGCGTACGGTAGCGGATCTGTTGGATCATCTGGCGGCAAACCAATGGGTGTGGGACGTAGAACGCCTCCGTGACATCGATGGCATCGCGTTCCTGGAGCCCGCCGGATCGGTCGTTCGGACCCGCCCACGCGCGTTGATCCGGAAGCTCGACGAACTGCCGTGGCCGCATCGTGACCGCGCCGGCCTCGCCGGGTACCTCTCCGCGTGGAAAGCTCGCCACGGTGAAACGGCCTTGTCGCTGACGACATCGCGCGGCTGCCCGTACCACTGCACCTGGTGTAGCAAACAGGTCTACGGCGATACGTTCCGCCGACGAGACGTGGACGAGGTCCTGAACGAAGTTGAATACCTGCGCGACACGTGGTCTCCCGATCAACTTTGGTTCGTGGACGATATGTTCACCATCAATCGCAAATGGGTGGAACGGTTTTGTGCGCGCAAGGTCACGCGTGACATCGTGATGCCGTTCTATTTGATCGGCCGCGCGGAAACGCTCGACCCTGCTCTGTTGGAACAACTCGCGCGAGCGGGTTGTTCCCGCATCTTCCTCTCCGCCGAAAGCGGCGCCGACCATGTGCTCGACGCCATGAAAAAAGGTACGAGCGTGGCGGAGATCGATCGTGCCGGCGAACAACTACGCGCGGCGGGAATTGAATTGGGCGTTTTCGTAATGCTCGGATACCCGGGCGAAGAGAAGCGGGACATCCTCGCCACCCGAGACATGCTGCGGCGCCTCGATCCCGCCGTGACCCTGCTCTCGGTCGCCCATCCGATGAAAGGCACGGCCTTCTACGACTCCGTCTCTGAACGGATCACGGGGGAGAGCGGCGGCCGCCTGCTGTTTCACATGCGCTACTCGGCCCGCGTCTATGGCGTTGCGCAGAAGATGATCTGGGCGGATTGCGAGCTGCGTTCGGCGCTGGCGGCGCGTGACCCGATCCGCGCACTGCGTGCATCTGTTCGCTATCCGTTATGGAGGGCGGCGTTCGCGGCGTTGAGCTGAGCGGTTCGGGACCCAGGCATAATTTCGCCGAACGGGAAACCGGATGCGACTATTTCGCATCGTTCTCCCTCCCGGCTCCCTTCCCGTTACAATCGCGCTCATGCCCCAGTTCGAAGAAGGCACCACCCTCGACCGCTACATGATGGAGACCACCCACGCCCACCCAGAGGCCACGGGTCAGTTCGTCACGCTCGTAAAACAAGCCGCGCTGGCGGGAAAGCTCGTGTCTGCCCGCGTCAATCGCGCCGGTCTTGCCGGCATGTTTGGCGCCACCGGTTCGATGAACATACAGGGCGAGTACGTCCAGAAGATGGACATTTACGCGAACGAAACGTTCAAACGGGCGCTTGAACACGCGGGCGTCTGCTGCCTGATCGTGAGCGAAGAGGAAGACGAGCCCGTCCGGATTCCCGCCCCGTTTGTCGAGGGGAACTACTTGTTTTGCATGGACCCGCTTGATGGGTCGTCGAACATCGACACGAACGCGTCGATCGGCACGATTTTCGGCATTTGGAGGCGGCAGTCCGATATCGGCCCCGCCACGATCGCGGACGTCCTGCGTCCAGGCCGCGAAATGGTCGCCTCCGGCTACATTGTCTATGGCGCGGGTACCGTGCTCGTGCTCACCACGGGGGCGGGCGTGATGGGGTTCACGCTCGATCCGACCGTCGGCGAATTCTTCCTTTCTCACCACGATATTCGCCTCGCACCGTCGACGAAAACGTATTCCTGCAACGAGGCGTACTCTGCACAGTGGGATCCGCGCCTGCGCGCGTGGTTGGACGAACAAAAGCAGCCGGAGTTGGGTGCCTCCGCGCGTTATATTGGGTCATTGGTGGGTGATTTTCACCGAAATCTTGTGAAGGGCGGCGTATTTCTTTACCCTCCCAGCGTGAAATCTCCGAGCGGAAAGCTGCGCATGCTCTACGAAGCGATGCCGCTTGCGATGCTGGCCGAAGCGGCCGGCGGCGCCGCCAGTGATGGGGTCGTCGATATCCTCGACAAGCGGCCGGAAACCATCCACGCCCGTACACCGCTCTACATCGGAAACCGTGACAATGTCGA
This sequence comes from Klebsiella pneumoniae, assembly GCA_945861635.1. GTDB lineage: Bacteria > Myxococcota_A > UBA796 > UBA796 > SXON01 > CAMAWH01. The sequence continues at coordinate 104,852 of CAMAWH010000009.1, forward strand.
GCAGATCGTGCGGGCGCTGCAGCGCTGATGTCGCGACTTCCGCCGCTCCCCCAAAACATTGAGGTAGTCTCCGAGGCGGACGTCGTGCAGCACGCCCAGCACGGCGAGCCCGTCCGCCTGCACAAGCAGCACATCCGCGTTGACGGCCGCCTTGCCTTGGTTCGCAAGTTCACGGCGGCGGGCCCGAAAGTCGTGCTGGTTCACGGTTTCGCTCAGAATCGCTACAGTTGGCACTCGACCAATCGCTCGTTCAGCGCGTGGCTCGCGGCCCGCGGATTCGACGTCTACACGCTGGAATTGCGGGGCCATGGCAACTCGCGCGCATCGCAAGGGCCCGAGCGCTTTTCCGACTACGTTGACGATGCCGTCGTCGTCGCGGAAGCATTATCGGAGCCGGCGTTCTGGGTGGGTCACTCGCTGGGCGGGGGGGTCAGCTACGCGGCGGCGACTCGGGTCTCGCTTCGGGGTGTCGTCGGCATCGGTGCCTTGTATCGTTTCGCGCAGGCAAACCGGACATTGCATTGGTTGTGTAGGGCCAGCACGCTCATCCGCGGCCGGCGCTTCCTCGGCAACGTGTCCGTCCGCACGCGCCTCGCCGGGAATCTGCTCTCGAAGCTCTACGGCATCTCCGATATTGCGGGCTATGCGTTCCCCATCTCTGGCTGGGCGCCAGAGAGCATCGAGCCGGACATCCTCGCGGAACGGTTGGAGCGCGGCTTCGATTGGACGAGCCTGCACGTATGGCTGGACATGGCGAAAATGGGCGCTTCCGGTGAATTTGAGTATGACGACGCCTGGTCGCGCGCCGATGTTCCATTGCTTTGCATTGCAGGAGACCTCGATCATCTCATGCTCCCGGCGGACGCCCGCGTGGCCTATGATCGCTCGGGATCCAAGGATCGAACGTGGATGTTGCTGGACGATTGGAACACGGGCATGCATTGGGGCCACCTGGATATGGTGATTGGCACACACGCGCCGGCGGTTGTTTGGAAGCCGATTCATGACTGGATGACGGCCCGATGAGCGCACGGATGTTCCAGGGGTGCTCGCTTTTGGAGCGCATCGGCGAGGGCGGCATCGGAGATGTGTTTCGCGCTGAATGGCAGGGGAGAGAGGTCGCGCTGAAAATCCTCCGCGACCCGGAACGTGCGTCGATGCGCCGACGATTTATTCGGGAAGGAAGGTTGCTACAGCGGTTAGCGCATCCGAGCCTCGTCCGCTGTTACGGGATCATCGAGGGCGACCAGCCGGCGCTGGTGCTGGAATTGCTGCGGGGGGAAACGCTTGACGCCCGCATCGCGCGGATGCCGCTCGGAGGCGACGAGGGGGTGCTGCTCGCCTCGGCGTTGCTGCGCGTGCTGGGGTTTCTGCATGAGCACGGCATCATCCATCGTGACGTAAAATCCTCCAATATCTTCCTTGCGGATGACCATCGGGTCGTGCTGATGGATCTCGGGCTGGCGGTGGACCCCACGGACCCGCTCACGACGACGCTGGGTGACGTGCTGGGCACCTACGCATATATGGCGCCGGAGCAGATCGCGGGTGCGGAAACGGACCATCGCTGCGACCTCTATTCGCTGGGCATCGCGCTGTACGAGGCGGTGAGCACACAGCGGCCGTTTCATGCCCGCGGTCCGGCGCAATACCTGCAGGTACACCGCGCCGGCGGCGCCACTCCGCTCGTCGAGGTCGCTCCGAGCGTGCCCGTCCGCCTTGCGATGCTTGTGGACCGGCTCATGGCGCGCGATCCGGCGGCGCGTCCGGGTTCCGCGGCGATTGCGCTCGCGCTTTTGACCGGCCATACGGGCGTCAAGCGCGGACTGGAGCCGCCCAGAGTGGTCGGAAGGGAGGCGGTGGTCGGCGCCGTGCAGGCGCTCCTCGAAGTCGGCGGCGTGCTGCGGATCGGGGGAGAGGTTGGGAGCGGCACGGGCGCGATGGCTCGGATGGCGCGCGAGGTGGCGCGCGCCGAGGGCGTTGAACAGGTCACCGTGCGCTGCCGGCCGCGAACGCACGAAGCGGAAGTCATCAGCGCGCTTGCACGCGAGCTCAGCGCGATCGCCGGGGAGGTTCAGCCGGAGATCGAGCCGGTCCGGCGGGCGCTCGCGGACCTTGCAGCAGAGGGCACGCGGCTGCTTCTCGTTGCAGAGGACATCGATCTTTCCTTGCCAGAAGTTGCAACGCTGCTCGGGTCACTGGCGACGACGCCGGGACTCGCGCTCTTGGTTACGGCCACCGCGCTCCCGCGCGAGCCGATCGGACGGGACATCGTGCTCCGTCCACTCTCGCTATCGGAAGTTCGCACGTTGGTCGGTGGTATGCTGGGATCGTCGGTGGTACCACTGGGCCTTGACACCGCGCTCCACCAGCTGAGCGGCGGCCTGCCTGCGCTCGTCGTGACATCGGTGCGAGAGCAAACGGAGCGCGGCGCGATCTGGTGTGAGGGCAACACGCCGGACGGCCTCCCGAGGTGGACCTGGGACCCGACGCTCCGGCTGCGCCCGGGTCCGGACATGGGGCGGATGTTCGACCGCGCGTTGCGATCGCTGCCGGACGGCTCCCGCGCGCTTTTGCAGGCGTTGGCGCTGGCGGGTGGCTCGGTTCCGCTGGACCTTGTGCTTCAGGCCGCTGGACTCGACGCGAGCGGCGCCGACCTCGGACCGCTGGTTCGTGCGGGGCTGGCGCGGGTGGAAATCGAATCGGGAGAGGAGTGGGCGAATCTGCACCGCGCCGTCATGGAGCCGTTGGTGATCCATGGTATTGCGGTGCCGGAGCGGCGTCGCATCCACTGTGCGCTCGCCGATGCGACGCGGTCGCGCCCGATGGGAGAGTGGGAGCAGCGGTTTCTTGTTTTGCACGCCGCTCTCGGCGCGTCGGAGCCCGCGCACACGGAACGTCTGGTGGAATTGGGGGACCACCTGGTCGGCGCAGGGCGATCGCTCGCCGCGCTCGACGCGCTGGACCATGCGGCGCTACTCCCGTTGGGCAATCCGCGCACCCACGCGCTACTCGCACTGGCCCGGGCCGACGCTCTCCGCGCGACCGGACGTCTCGCCGAGGCGAAGGATGCGTTGCAGGCAGGCCGCGCTGTGGCGGAGGAAATTGGCGATGACGCGCTGGTGGGCCGCGCCATTCTCTCGCAAGCGGAAACTCTCATCCTCGCCGGTGTCGCGCTCGGCGAGCCGATTATGGACGAGATCGAACGGCGCGCCGGCCCGGTGCCTGACCCCCGATCGATGGTGATCATGGCGGACTGCAGTCGCCTTGGCGGACGGGTCGGCGAGGCGCTTCGCCTGTACGAAATGGCGCTGGAACGTTCCCCTTCGCCGGCGCTGGACCGGGTAGCCGGGCAGGCCAAAATGGGCCGCGCCATCTGCCAGTCGCTTCACGGTGACGTTGCCGCGAGTGCGGACACGTACGCGCACCTCATTCGCGAGCTTCGCTATAGAGATCAGAACGAAGCGGTGGGGGAGGCCCTTTGCCGGATGGCGGTTGTCCAACGCATGCAGGGCCTTGTCGGCCGTGCAGTGGAGAGTGTTCGCGTCGCGGAGGAGCTTGCGACGAAACGGAGCACGCCCCACCGAGTCGCGTTGGTGGTGGTGACGCGCGCGTCCATTCATTGTGCGGCCGGAGATCTCGACGCCGCGGCGGAACTGTTGCGCGCACACGCCGATTGTGCAGAGACACGCTGTCCATACCCGCTGCGCGCGTTCTTCTTCGAGGTGCTGGCGGAGCTGCGGCTCAGTATGGGCGACAGCCCGGCTGCCCTGTCCGCGCACCTGGCCGGTGCAGAGGCGGCCGGTCTTGCTGGAGACGCCACGCGGCAGGCGTTCCACGCGGGGATGGTTGCCTTGCTCACCGCCGACGCCGACGCCGTTGCGGCGACGGTCGAGCGTTTGTCGGAAACCGGTGTGCACCGCCTCCAAGCACGGCTTCTGGCTGCCGGTGCGATCATTGGTCGTGACAGTGACGTGCTGCAGGTCGCAGAAATCGAAGCACGCGCCGCCGGGGATCAACTGCTTTTGCTGGAGATTCTGCACGCCATTCGGGGTCCGGGGAGCCGGGCTGAATCGAAACGCCTCGCGACTCGCGTCGTGGAAGGACTTTTTGGCCCCCTTCGCCAGCGATTTCTCGATCGGGCCGCCGTTCGGTGGGCGCTCGGGGAGCCGGACACCTCCCCGCGGGATACGAGGGGGTGATGGCCTCGGCGCACGGCGACCGTATTGCACTCTGCGACCCCCGAACCGGTGATCCGGCGGGCGAGATTGCGTGCACGCCGGTCGCCGATGTCCCGGGCGTCGTTGCGCGGGCGCGGATTGCCGGCGCGGCGTGGTCGGCTCGCCCGCTCGACGAGCGGAAGCGTGGGGTGGAGCGACTTCGCGATGCGTTCATGGCCCGCGCGAACGATGTCGCCGACGTGCTGATCGCGGAAATTGGCAAGCCGAGCGGTGAGGCGTGGACGTCGGAAATCGTCACGACTGGAGAATTGTTTGCCCACTGGTTGGAGGTCATCGACGACGAATTGGCGCCGGTACCTGTTCCGCTCAACCCGGTGAACTATCCGTTCAAGTCGGTTGAACTGCGGCCGGAGCCGGTGGGCGTTGTCGCGTTGATCATGCCGTGGAACTACCCGATCAATCTGCCGCTGCGTACGATTGTGCCCGCCCTTCTCGCTGGAAATGCCGTCGTATTCAAGCCGTCGGAGCATTCCGCGCGGTGTGGCGCGCTGCTGGGCGAAATTTTTGCTTCGGCCCTGCCGGCAGACCTTGTCGGGGTGGTTCAGGGTGGCCCGGAGCAGGGCGCGGCGCTTGTCGATGGGCGCCCGGACAAAATCGTGTTCACCGGCTCCGTTGCCGGCGGTCGCCAGGTCGCGCAGCGCGCGGCGGGTCACCTCATCCCCTGTTCGATGGAGCTTGGAAGCAAGGACCCCGCGGTCGTTCTGTACGACGCAAAAATCGACCGCGCGGTCGAGGGCATTCTGTGGGGGGCGTTCCACAACGGGGGCCAGGACTGTGCGTCCGTGGAGCGCTGCTACGTCGATCAACGCATTTACGACGTTTTTGTCGAGAAGCTCGTCGCAAGGGCGTCCGCGCTGCGTGTGGGGCAGGACGTAGGTCCGCTCATCAACGCAGAGGCCGTAGCGCGCGTTCAGGCGCAGGTGACGGAGGCGGTTGCGGGCGGCGCGGCGGTGCGCTGCGGCGGTGCGCCGACGGGCGTAGGTTTTCACTACCCGGCAACGGTGCTGACAGGCGTGACCCACGCCATGCGCGTCATGACCGAAGAGACGTTTGGTCCGCTGCTCCCCGTCATTCCGTTCGCAACGGAAGACGAGGCGGTGACGTTGGCCAATTCGTCGAACTACGGGCTCTGCGCCTCGGTATGGACGCGTGACGTCAAGCGTGGAGAAGCGCTGCTTTCCCGTATCTCTTCGGGCGTTGCCTTCGTCAACAATTGCTGCTTTACGGGGCCGATGGGTGGGGCTGCCTGGGGCGGAAAAAAGGAAAGCGGATTTGGCGTTACCGGCTCCCGGTGGGGGCTCGGTGGGCTGGTCCAGCCGCGTACGGTCTGCATCGATCGCTCCTTTCAGGCGCGTGAGATGTGGTGGTATCCGTACACAGATTCACTCACGACGATGGCGCGGGGGCTCGTCGAGCTCAGCCGCTCCGGTGGGGCAAAAGTCTCGGGAGCCAGGATGGCCGTTTCGGGGCTGCTTGGTCGGTGGAACACCTAGGGAGGGATGTTGAGCAGGATTCGTTATCTCGGGCTGGACCTGGGCTGGACTCCTCGTGACAGTTCTGGCGGCGTTGTGCTGGAACTGCAGGGAGAAGGTGTACATGTGGTTAGTGCGGACTCGCTCCGCGCCCACGAGGACACGCTTCGTTGGATCACCCGAAACCGCGGCCGGGGGCAGTGTCTGCTCACGGTGAACGCGCCGATCATCGTGGAGAATCTATCGGGGGCGCGTCCGTGTGACAAGCTCCTGCAAGAGCACTTCTCGCGCTACCGCATCGACGAGTACGCGAACAATACGGTTGGCGCGTCGCATCCGCGGACGATGGGCCGCGCGCTCATGCGGATGGGCTTCGATCCCAACCCGAGCGCCGAAGGTGACCGGATCATCGAAACGCACACCCAGTCGGCGCAGGTCATGCTGTTCGGCGTGGACCGCCCGGTTCGGACAAAGACCGGTCCAATCGGCGGTCGGAAGGAAGCCGTGGCTCGGCTGCGCGAGTTGATCACCGAGAAGATGATCAATGGCTCGCCCAAACTGATGCCGTCGACGGAGTTGGATGCCCTGATGGAGGCGCACTTGCCGGACCTCAACGGCACGCGACTTGGTGAACTGGAAGAGCGAATCGAGGCGCTGATTTGCGCGTACATTGGTGCGTTCCTCGGTCAGCGCGGCCCTGACGCGTGCGCGTTCCTCGGCGATCTCGACCGGGGCTACATCCTTTTGCCGGACCCCTCTCGGGAGTAGCCGTTGTCCAGCCATCTGACCGACAAAAGCCTTCAGCTGGAAAGCGTTTTGGGCGGGTGGGCGCTCGCCCGCCGGCGTACGTTTGCGGAGCCCGGCGTCGAGCCGCACTACGCGCCGGATCGGACGTGTCGTATCGAGCACATCGACGTGCATCTTGGAATCGATCCCGTTCGACGTACGTTTTGCGGAAAGGCGACGCTTCGGCTCGCGCCGGTCGCAGGCGGTGGTTCAGTCGCGCGCCTTGATCTCGATGAGGTTGTGGTCGACAACGTGACGGACGCCGCAGGTAATCCGCTCGGGTGGACCCACGCCGACGGCGTGTTGGCGATTGAATCGTTGGGAGAGGTTGTGGTGACCTGGCACGGTGCCAGTCCGCGTCGCGGGCTGTACTTTGTCGGGCCGACGGCCGCCGAGCCGCATCGTCTCGCGGAAGCGTGGACGCAGTGTCAGGACCAGGACGCCCACTTCCTCCTTCCTTGTTTCGACCACCCCTCGGTCAAGCACACGTGGTCCATCACGATCGTCGCGCCGGCACCGTACACCGTCGTGAGTAACGGTCGTTTTCTCGGGCGAGAGGAGAACGCGTGGCGCTGGGCGGTTGACGCACCGATGCCCGCGTACCTGTTTTCGGCGATCGCGATGGAAGCGGACGTACACCTCGCCGCCGATTCGCCGGTCGAGGCGCGCTACGTCGTCCCCCGCGGCTCCGACAACGCGGCGGTTGAGCGCGCGTTTCGCAAGACGCCGTCGATGATCGGCTTCCTATCGGCTTTATACGGAGATTATCCGTGGCCCCGATACGACCAGATCATCGTTCACGACTTCATTTTCGGTGGAATGGAGAACCTGGCGGCAACCACGCTGACCGACGTCACGCTCGTCGACGCTCGGGCCGCGCTCGACAACGATCTTGACGACCTTGTTGTCCACGAATTGGCGCACCAGTGGTTCGGCGATTTATTGACGTGTCAAGACTGGTCGCAGGGGTGGCTCAACGAGGGATGGGCGACCTACACGGAGTCCCTGTGGTTGGCACATGATCGCGGCACGGACGCGGCGGCGTGGCATTTGTACGAGCAAATGGGTCAATACCTGTCCGAAGACGGCGATCGTTATCGCCGGCCCATCGTTTCGTATCTCTTTCGGGCGCCGATCGACGTGTTCGACAGGCATCTCTACGAGAAGGGCGCGCTCGTCCTGCATACGCTGCGAACCGTCCTTGGGGATGACGCGTTTTGGGGCGGAGTACGCCTGTACCTCACGCGTCACCGGTTTCAGACGGTGCATACGCGGCACTTCCAACGCGCGCTCGAGGACGCCACCGGGCGATGCCTCGACCAGTTTTTCGCCGAATGGGTGTATGGCGCGGGGCATCCCGCGCTCGACGTCACGGTTGCGTGGTCGGACGGCGCCCTCAGTGTCACGGTCAAGCAGAAGCAAGAAGGAGAGGGTGTCGCGCCGATCTTCCACTTCCCGCTCGTGATCGAATTCGGGGGAGAACGCCGGACATTGTCCATCGACGCTCGGGAGAGGACGTACTCCATGCCGTGTGCCGTCGTTCCGACCTTCGTGGCGGTTGACCCGGGCTTTCGCGTCCTGGCGGAAGTGAAATTCAAGGCCCCGCGTTCGATGCTCGTCGCTCAGCTCGCTGCCGACCCCTGCGTGGTCGGTCGCATTCGCGCGGCGGTAGCGTTGGGAGAGGAGGCGTCGCCGGAGGCGATCGATGCCTTGATCGGAGCTCTGCGCAACGGAGAGTTCTACGGTGTTCGCGGCGAGATTGCCGACGTTCTGGCGGCGCGCGGGGGCAACGCCGAAACAGCGGCACTCCTCGGCGCAACGTTGACGGCTGATGCCCGCGTGCGGCAGCGCGTCGTCGCGGCTCTCAGCAAGATTCGGCGGCCGGAGGTCGCTGCAGCCCTGGCGGCTCTGCCGGAGGACGCCTCGATCATGGTGGAGGGAGAAATCGTTCGCGTGCTCGGTAAACACCGAGCGGTCGGGGTGCACGCGCGCGCCGAACGTGCGTTGGCGATGGATAGCTGGTGTGAGATTCTTCGGGCACGCGCGCTGGAAGCGCTGGGTCATACGCGCGACCCGCGCGTGTTTGAAACGATCGTGGCGTGGACCAGCGCCGAAAAACCGGCGCGCGCACGTGCCGCCGCCGCCGCGGCCCTCTCGCGGCTTGGGGACGAGGTCGAGGAAACGCGGACGCGCGCTGTAGAACGCCTGATCATCCTCGCAGAAGATGAACAGTTCCGCGTTCAGGTTGCCGCGATCAGCTGGCTCGGCCACCTCAAGGACACGCGCGCGCTCGCCGTGCTTACGCGAATCCACGATTCATCCCCCGACGGGCGCTGCCGACGTCTGGCGTTCGAGGCGATGACCGTCATTCGCGACGGTCGCACGACCGACGCCGGTCTTTCGGGGCTCAAACGCGAATTGGAAGGACTGGTGGAAGAGAATCGAAAGTTGCGCGATCGCGTCGGGAAACTGGAAGAACGCAAGTAGCGTTTATCCGGCGGGCTCCCGGTGGCGGGCGGCTAGGCTCCCGCCACCACCACGCAATTCCTTCCCCGCTGTTTTGCCGAATACAACGCCGCGTCTGCGCGGGCGAGGACATCTTTGGGGCGCAGCTGATCCCCCGGCGCCAGCTCCGCGACCCCGACGCTGAGCGTCAGCGGGCCCGGCGGCTCCTTGCCCGGATTGATGATGCCCAGACACTCTACGGCAGCGCGCAGGCGGTCTGCCGTCCGCATCGCCCCTTCGAGGCCTTCTCCAGGCATGATGACGAGAAATTCCTCCCCACCGTAGCGGTACACAAGGTCACTCGGGCGCACCTGTGCCGCCATTGCGGCGGAAACGGCACGAAGCGCGTCATCGCCAGCGACATGCCCGCAGCGATCATTGTAGTTCTTGAACAAATCGATATCCGACATCGCGATCGAGTAGATCAGCCCCTCGCTCTCGACACGGCGCGACAACATATCGAAATCTTCGCGCAATCGAAGCCGGTTTCCGAGTTGAGTCAGCGGGTCGCGGCGCATCTCCGTGGAGAGCACGGTATTCAGGCGCTCCAGTACTGCCTTCTGTTCCGTCAGGCGCTGGTGCAGGGACACGATGCGAGCCGCGACGATCAGCTTCACCTGCAGATCGGCGAATTCGGGCGGTTTTCGGAGGTAGTCGTCGGCGCCCGCGAGCATGCCGCGCAGGACAGAATCCTTGTCCGTTAGCGAAGAGAGAATGATGAAGTACGTGTATGCACCGGAGTAACCGCGGACGCGGCGGCATAATTCCAAGCCGTCCATGGTCGGCATGACCCAATCACTGATCACGACCTGCGGCTGCATCGTCAGGAACGTCGTCCACGCCGCCTCTCCGTCACCCGCAACGATGCACTCGTGACCGGCGCGCGCGAGCGACTCCTGAAGCACGCGGCGGGTCAGGATGTCGTCGTCGACGAGGAGGATCTTCACGCGGGGCGCATGGTAGCACCCGCGAGCGTTTCCAGGGGTACGCCAAACGCAAGACTCAGCGGCCGTGTCGGCGAGATAGAACGCTCGCGATGCTGGCCCTGAACGACGCGCTTTCCGCGCTGGCCGCGCACCCGCGCGCCGTTCCGTGGCGCTTGCGCATGCATTCCGGCTGGTCCGGCGCGGCCATGGTTCGCGATTATCGTATTTTTGCGCCGGCTCTGGTGCGATCGGTCCATCCGGTATTGGCGCGCGCACACAATACCATCCTGCTCCTGAACCCAGCCGCGGCAGAATTGCATCCGCCTCCCGATGCGCCGTCGCTCGAACCGGCGATCAGCAACATCCGGTCGGTGCACCGCATTGGTTTGTTTCTTCCAGGCGAAATGGTGCGGCCGCTTCCGCGAGGGGATCTGCCGGGCGTCGACGATGCGGGTGCCGTCGCCTTCGGGCCGGGCGTTGCCGCGGGCCTCGATATCGGCGGGACGGGAATGAAGGCATGCGTCGTGAGGGATGGAGCGCTTGTCCGAATGGCGAGCGCGCCGACGTGGCCGTCTGGCGTGTACGGAATCGATTCCCTGGTGCAACGCGCGCGTGCGCTCATCCATGAGGTTGCGGGCGGGGAATCGATTGGGAGCCTGGGCATCGGGCTTGCCGCACCGATGGGCGTCGGCGGAAGGGTGCTTGAGCTATCCACGGTGCTGCGGGAGCGAGTCGGAACGGTTGAAGCATTTGATGGCTTCGCTCGACTCGTTTCCGACGGTCTGGTCCATGGTCCCGTCGCGATTTTTAATGACCTCTCCAACCTCGGCCGTCACCTTTCGGCGCTCGGGCGGCGGCGCCTTGTGCGGCTACAGATCGGCACCAGCTTCGGCGGATGTTGGATCGACACCAACGGAGAAGTCTACGCGACTGAAATGGGGCGCCTTGTCGTCGATGTCGGACCCGACGCCATTGCGCATACCTACCTGCCGCTAAAAGGTGCGATGCGCGCCTACCTTTCGAACCTGGGTGCCGCCCTGGCGATCGAGCGCCAAACGGGTTCCCGTCCCGACGTCGAGCGTGCCGGGCACGCGCTTCGAGCGCTGTTGGATTCTGGCGATCCGGCGGCCCAAAGGGTGCTCGACCAAATGGCCGACGCGTTGGTCGGCGTCATTCACGAGTTGAATGCCATCCTGCCCGGCGTCACGGCGGTAGAGTGCGGTGGGTCGATGTTGCAGGGGCCGACGGGACGCGGCATTCACCGGCGCGTATCCGGTCGCGTCCCGGTTGAGTTTCGCATATCGGCGAATCCCGGTCACGACGGCGCGATCGCTGCCGCCCAAGCCCCCCGCGTGGTTGCCCCGCTGAAGGGGTTTCGCCGGGTCAGTTAGGGGCCGTTCGCGACTTGGGAGCCGCTGGCTTGCGCGTCTACCGCTGGGACCTCGACAAGACCTACCTCGTCACGGACTTCAATTCCGTGCGCGGCATCGTCCGCTCGGCCATGGAGCCGGCGCATCGTAAGCGCGCCACGCCTGGTGCGACCGCACTGCTCCGAGAACTGGGCCGCGAATCTCCGGGTTGGCGTTCCCGGATCTGCATTGTGAGCGGGTCGCCGACGCAAATGCGTGGCGTATTGGAGGAAAAGCTGCGGATGGACGGCGTCCGTTGGGACACGCTGACCCTCAAGGACAACCTGGCGAATCTGAAGCGCGGGCGCCTCCGCGCCGTTCGGGATCAGTTCGGCTACAAGCTCCCCCATCTCCTGGCCGGTCGCATTGGGCTCGGCGAGGCCGTACGCGAGACATTATTCGGAGACGATGCCGAGATTGACGCCCTCGTGTACTCTGTTTATGCCGACGCCATCGCGGGGCGTATCGGCGCCGCCGAACTGTCACGCATCATGGTGGCGGCCGGTTCGTACCCGGATCACGTTGTCGATGCGTTGGCGGCGCTGCGGCGGGTTGGAACGGCGGACGCGGTGGATCGCATTTTCATACGGCTGGACCGGGGCCGTCCGCCCGCTGAATTCCATCGGTTCGGTTCAAGGGTGGTGCCGATCCGCGGGTGGTTTCAAGCGGCGCTTGTGCTGTTCGGCGCGGGCGAAGTGGACGCGGACGGCGTCGCCCGCGTGTTCGCGACCGCCGATATCACCGCGCGTGAGGCTGCCGGTCAGGCGGAGGACATTCTCGCGCGCGGCCACGTGTCCATTGACGCCGTTCGGCGCGTCTGTGAGCATGTTTCTGCCGCGCCGTTCGTGCCGGACATGCCTGCGCTGCTTACGACGGATTGGCCGTATCACCCGCCGGTTGCGCCAGTCGGTGTCGACTACCTCGCGGTCCTTTCCGAGTTCAGGCGTTGAACCTACGTGATCAACTCCTGAGGGCAGGGCTCGCCGACAAGAAGCGCGCCGATCAAATCGCCCGTGAGAAGAAGAAGGAAGATCGTGTTGCAGCGGGACACATCGAGGACAAGGCCACGCTTGAGCGTCGCGAGGCCACTGCCAGAGACGCGGAGCGTCGGGAACGAGAGGCTACGGCCACCGCGCATCGCGTCGCGGCCCGTGCACGGGAGGAGGCGGAGCTGGCGCTGGAGCGTCCGCGTCAGATATTGCGCGCCAAACGGATTCGCGTGCGTTCGGGTCCGCAGCGATTTTGGCACAAAGCGCCGGATGGAAGGGAAATCTGGCGCCTGGATATTACTGAATCGGTTGCGCTCGATCTGCGCCTGGGCCAGCTGGCGATCGCGTGGTGCGACGACCGATCGCCCGAGGTGATCATCGTCGACCGGGAAACCGCGAGCCGCGTAGCCGAGTTGCGCCCTGAGTTGATCCTCTTCCGAAACGTTGGCCCCATCGACACCGCCTTCGACCAGCAGCTCTACGGCGCGGACTGGGATGCGAGTGAAAGTCGTCCCCGTAGGATCGGCCAACGAGCCAGATGATACGCTGCTCCTGCTGCGCGCCGAACGCCTTTGCGTGTCGCCTCCCAACGAAAATTCATGGTCGCATGCTCGCTGCGGAGCAGCTCGCGCGCCACGTCGTAAAACGCCTGTCGATACGGCGCGTCGTACAGCACCGTGTTCTCCATCGCCTCGGACCAATTCGTCGTCGTTAGCTGCGAACGCACGCGATCATAGAAAACCGTTCCAGGTAGCGGGTAACTCACGGAAACGCCGATCTCGTCGGGAGCGAGGCGCCGCACCATGGCGGCGGTCGCAAGCACGTCCGCGTAGGTCTCCCCTGGATAACCAAGTTGCAGGAAGAATCCTTGGCGTATGTTGTGCGCTTTGAGCAGGGCGGACGCGCGTTCGATTTCCGCGACCGTGCAATCCTTGTCCATCGCATCGAGTACGGCCTGACTGCCGCTCTCTGCGCCGAGCCACACCTCTCGGCAGCCGCTGCGGGCCAGATCCTCGACGTACTGCTCATCGCGTAGCAAGTCCACACGTGTGAGGCAGCGATAGGGGAGGGGGTCGGCTTCGACCGCGTTCCGGAACTCGCGCAACCAGACCGGTTTAATAGCGAAAATATCGTCCGTGAACCAGATCCGGTCGGGCGCCCATCGCGCGCGAAGCGCGGCGATTTCGGCGACGACGCTGACGACGCTGCGCACGCGATACGACCGCCCCCATGTCGGCTTTGCACACCAGTTGCATCGGTACGGACAGCCGCGTGCCGTGCTGACGTTCACCTCCCACGCGCCATGTTTTTGTCGCCAGCGGGAGGCGTACGCCGGCATGTCCACGAGATCCCATGCCGGGAAGGGGAGCGAGGAAAGATCGCTCGCCTGCGTTTGGCGCGAAAGGATGCGGCCACGATCATCCGGCGCGCCGGCCGCCCAGGCCAGAAACGCAGCGTCGTGCTCACCCACGGCAACGACATTCGCGCCGGCGGTCTGATACGGTTGCGGTCGGTCCGAGGCATCGGGCCCGGCAACGAGCACCTCGGCCCCGCCCGCCCGTGCGGCCCGAATCATCGTGAATGCCGCCTCACGCATCGTCACCGTGCACATCTTCTGCGCGATGGCGTGCGGGTCCGCGAGGATCGCGACCTTGTGCGGGCGGTGCCCGCGAAGCGCCTCCTCAAACGTGTTCACATCCCGACAGAACATCGGGTCGTAGACCGCGACGTCGTGACCGGCCGCGCGCGCTGCAGCGGCGCTCACCAGTGTTCCCAGCGGCGGATATGGTTTCTGGGCTGCGTTCTCGCGCGGGTCGAGCGGCAGGTGGTAGTTGTGGGCGATCAGGATCGCGGCCATGGGTGCGCCTATCGCGCCACCGCTGCGATAGGACACCGCGATGCATCGGCCGCGCGCTCTTGCCGTTCTCGGCTACGTCGCCATTGCGCTGGTCGCGACGTTTCCCGCCGTGCTCACGCTGGGCACGCGCCTCGTCGGCGATGAGGATGTGGACAACTGGAACCACGCGTGGGGGCCGTGGTGGTACTGGACGGCCCTCTCCCACGGGGAACTGCCGTGGCAAACGGCGTTGCTCGGCGCTCCCGCCGGGGGCGTCCTGTGGTTCATCGACCCGATTCTCGCTGCCGTGGGCGCGCCGCTCGTCGGATTGTTTGGACCCGTCGCCGCCTACAACAGCGTCATCATCGCGTACATGGCGGTGGCTGCTGCCGGCGGACGCTCGCTCGCGCGTGCGTTTGGGGCAACGGAGTCGAGGTCGTGGCTCGCCGCGGTCGGCGTCGCATGCTCCCCGTACGTGCTGTCGGAAGTGAGCAACGGCGTGAGTGAGGCCGTGAACATCGGTCCCGCGTGCTTCGCGCTGGCTGCGGCATGGCGTGCGCTCGATGATGAGTCCCTGCCGCCGTTTTCGCTGCCCGCCGACGCGTACCGTCGGTTTGCTCTGGCGGGAATGTGGCTGGGTATCACGGCGATTGGCACCTACTACTATGCGTTTGCCACGGGCCTCGTACTGGTGGCGTGGTTCCTCGCGAAAGGGCGTGCGCTTGCCACGCGGCCGGTCCTGATTGGCGCCTCCGTGCTGGCGTTGGTCGCGGCGCTGGTCGCCGCGCCCGCTTTGGCTGGAATGCTGCTTTCAACGGCGGCTCCCGACGCGCTCGTGCATCGCGGGTCGCCCAGCGCCGCCGACCT
Source organism: Klebsiella pneumoniae (assembly GCA_945861635.1). GTDB lineage: Bacteria > Myxococcota_A > UBA796 > UBA796 > SXON01 > CAMAWH01. The sequence continues at coordinate 119,884 of CAMAWH010000009.1, forward strand.
CGGCCTCCTTCTCCGTCACAACGCGGTAGATCCGCGTACGTTCCTCGCCCCCGGACACTTCCAATCGGTCGATTTGGCGAAACGCGGGGAGGCCTTCCGACATAGCTCGTATCTGGGTTGGCTCGCCATTGCGCTCGCGCTCGCCTCGCGACGGAAGCTCGCGCTGGCGGGCGCCGTTCCCGTGATCGCGGTGAGCCTCGGGCGTTGGTTGTGGTGGGATGGGGAGTGGGCCCATTTCGCGCCGGGGCAGGTCATCGCGCTACCGCTCGGGTGGTTCGGCACGGGCTTGCCGGCCGTTTTTACGCACGCGCAGCGGCTCGGCGCGCCGGCCATCGCAATTGTGGCGGCGGCGGCGGCCGTTGGTGCCTCGCGATTGGGTCGGTATTGGGCCGCGGCCGTCGTTGCTGTCGCGATCGAGGGCCTGTTGGTCGGGCCCTCTCCATGGCCGGTACCCCGCTCACCGCGCCTCGATCTCACCGCCCACGTCGCGCTTGCGGACGCGGCACCCATCGTGTGCGGTGATCGCACGGGGAGCATCGTCCTTGACCTTCCGGGTGAAGTCGGCGCGACCATGGCGACGTCACGCTATTTTCTTTACCAGACCGCGCACGGTCGCCCTGTTCCATGGAGCCCGGACGCGCGCTCCGGAACAAGCTCCCTGCTTTCGATTTCGCCCGTGAGCGTGCTCTTTCGGGCATCCGTGGCGGCGCGCGCGGAAGCCGGGGGCCGCGGCGCGTGGGCATCGGGAGGGTGGCCCTCCGCCATCAACACCGGGGAGTTGTGCCGCGCCGGCGTGGGTTGGGTCGTGCTGCATCGCGAGTTGGAGCGCGGCCACGAAGGCACCGCCTGGCTTATCGCGACGCTGACGGACTGGTTGGGCGCGCCGGTGGAGTCCGGTGCCCACCTGACGTGGCCGACCGTGGCCGACGGCGGTCGGAAGTCCGTCAATCCGCCGGTGTCGGCGCCGGGCCCGCCTTAGGTGCACTGTCCGTTAGGTCTCGGGCGGGGTCAACACACGCTTCACTTCGTCGAAGCTGGTTTCTCCCGCAAGCGCACGCGCGACACCGGCGTCCCACATCCACGTGATGTTGGCGGTCCGGGCCACCGCGCGTAGTGCGTCCTCGTCCGCACCTTTCCGAATAATTTCACGTACTTGCAGCGTCGGTACCATCATTTCGTAGACGCCGATTCGCCCCCGATATCCGGTATCAAGGCACTGGCGGCATCCTTTCGTGGTCTTGTGTACAGCCGTCGCCACCTGCTCAGGTGTAAGGCCGAATTCTTTGATTCTGTCCTCGGGAATCGGTGTCACGACCGCGCACGTCGCACAAACGCGCCGGATGAGTCGTTGGGCGACCACCAATTGAAGGGAGGAGGCTAGAAGATAGGGTTCCACGCCCATGTCGGTGAGTCGATTGAACGTCTCGATGATGCCGTTGGTGTGCAGCGTAGACAGGACCAGATGCCCCGTAAGCGATGCCTTGAGTGCGATCGAACACACGTCCGGGTCACGCATCTCGCCAATGAAGACCACATCGGGATCCTGGCGAAGAATTGACCGAAGCGCGCCGGAGAACGTCAGCCCGCCCTTCTCATTGGTCTGTACGTGATTCACCCCGGGAATCGCACACTCCACCGGGTCTTCGATGGTCACGATGTTGATGTCGGGGTCGTTGATGTGATTGATCATCGCGTGCAACGTCGTGGTTTTTCCGCTCCCCGTCGGACCCGTGACCAGCACCAGGCCTTGCGTCAATTTCGCGACTTTGCGGATCGACGCCAACTGTTCCGGTCGGAACCCAAGGCGAGCGATGTCGGCCAGATGCGCCTCCTTCTTGAGGAGCCGGATGACCACTTTCTCCCCATACATCGTGGGAAGCGACGAAACGCGGAAATGCAGCTCTTCGTCGCCCTGGCGCATGGTCATGTGCCCGTCCTGGGGCCTTCTGCGCTCGGAAATGTCCATTTCAGAGAGAATCTTGATGCGCGAAACGAGCGGCGCGTGGATGCGTTGTGGCGGCGTAAGCACGGTGTACAGGCATCCGTCCACCCGAAACCGGATCCGAAAAAACGACTCGTAGGGCTCGATATGGATATCGCTCGCTCGCTGAATGACCGATTGCTCGAGTACATAGTTTCCCAGCCGTACGACCAGCGGTAGCGCCGCGTCCGGGTCCTCCTCCCACACCTTGCGATCCACGTCGCCGCTGGCGATGTTCTGGCCGGGCTGCCCGGGTGTTGCATTGGTTTTGTCGAGGTTGGGATCGGCGGCGATTTGATCCATCAGCAAGACCGTTGCGTAGCGGGTGGCGACGAACCGGCGGAACGTCGTTTCGGTCAACAACCGAATTTCGATAGTTTTGAAACCGCTGCCGAATTTAATCTCGTCGATCGCGGAGATGTTGCTCGGGTCGGTCATGCCGAGCGTCAGCGTTTTCCCCTTCACCGCGAGGGGGATGACTTCGTACTTGCGAACCAGGCTCTCAGGAATCGCACGCAGCACCTCGGCCGATGGATTGATGGACTCGACGTCACACACCGCCAGCCCAAGTTGCTTCCCGAGACTCGACTCCAGATCGCTCTCGGACAAGTATCCGAGCGTGCACAGCGCGGAACCAAGGCGTCCGCCGTGCACTTTCTGATAGCTCAGCGCTTCCGCCACTTGCGCCTGCGTGACCAGCTTGAGTTCAACAAGCACATCCCCGAGGCGCTGCTTGCGTCGCGGCTGGGGCATCGGCGCGATCGCTTCATCCGGAAGCGGGGGGATCGTCTCAACGCCTTCTTCTGCGCGGTCTTCCATAGGGTGGCCTCGCGAGCCGAATCGGCGCCGCGGGCCGGTACTTGAGGGAAGATCGACCTACACCGTGGCCGGCCTCGACGTGACGCGGCGCACCGGCACGGACGAGGTGAGCCGCACCTGATTGTCGGTGCGCTCCAGGCGGACGTCGATACGCTCAGCATCGACCTCTGCGTACCGAGCGATGACGGCGACAAGCTCTGCCTTCATCGCCTCCATTTGCGATTCGGACAGGTCCACCTGATCGTGCATCAGTAGGAATTGCAGGCGTTTTTTTGCGTCGTCCTTCGATCCGGACGGACGATTGCTGAAGAAGCGGTCGAGTAGATTCATCATGACGCAACCTCCCGTTCTCCGAAGCCCATCCAGCGCTTGAAGGCGGTCCACGCAGTATCGGGTTCCTCCGTGGCAACGAAGGGAAGATCCGTCTCGCCGAGTATTCGGCGCGCAATGCGACGATACGCCTCACCTACAATCGACTTCTCGTCGAAGGCCGCTGGGGTCCCGCGGTTGGCGCTGACGATCACGTCCTCACTATCGGGGACCATGCCGATCATCGGAATCGCCAGGATCTCAAGGATGTCTTCCTTGTTCATCATGTCGCCGCGCTTGACCATCTTGGCGCGGAATCGGTTCACGATGAGCTGTGGCTCCGGGAGTTCGGCCGCTTCGACCAAACCGATGATCCGGTCGGCGTCGCGAATCGAACTCACCTCAGGCGTAACGACGACGATGGCGCGATCCGCACCGGCGATGGAGTTCTTGAAGCCCTGCTCGATGCCGGCGGGGCAGTCGATGAGCACGAAGTCGAACTCGGCCTTGAGGTCGGCGACGAGCTTTTTCATGGCGTCGGGACTGACCGCATTCTTGTCACGCGTCTGTGCGGCGGGAAGGAGAAAGAGCCCGTCCACACGCTTGTCCTTGATGAGCGCCTGCCGCAGGCGGCATTCACCCTCGATCACGTGCACGATGTCGTACACGATGCGGTTTTCAAGGCCGAGGATCACGTCGAGATTCCGTAGACCGATGTCGGCGTCCACCACACACACCTTCTTCCCGTTCATTGCAAGTGCAACGCCGAGATTTGCGGTGGTGGTGGTCTTGCCGACTCCTCCTTTTCCGGACGTGATGACGATGCATTCACTCATGTGGTCTCCTTTGAGGCGTGGGTCGGAGCACGACCGCGGTAGGGTTCGACGGTGATGCCGCCTTGTGAAATAAATGCGATCTCCGGTGCATAGGCGCGAGTCGGACGATCGGGTTCGGAGTCAATGGACAAACCGATGACCTTTCCGATGCGGAGTTGGGTCGGGCGGAGGTCGAAGGCGATGATGAACGCCTTCTCGTCACGCGTGCCGGCGTGGGCCAAGCCCTTCAACGCGCCGAACACGAGGATGTTGCCTCCTGCGATGATGTGCGCGCCCGGATTTACGTCCCCAAACACCTGCACGTCTCCTTGGAAGCGAATCACGCCGCCGGAGCGAATCGTGCCGTGGTGCGAGAGTACCCGGCCGCTGCCTTCGTCCTCCGCCTCATCATCCGCCACCGGCCCGGCTACGATCTCGGTAGCGGATTCCTCAACCGTTGGCTCCAGGACGAGCGCGATGGCGGTGGTTTCGGCGATGCCCGTGGGACTGATCTTCAGCTTCAACTCGCGCTCGGCCATGCGTTGAATTGCGTCTGACGGGCAGGACAGGCCGATGACTTCCACCTCGAAATCGTCTTTCAGCAGGTGGACGAGCCGCCGAATTTCGAGCATGTCGAGATCACGCGTCGTGAGTTCCAACCGCACGCGAGCGCCTGCAAATTGGCCGCCCGCAAACAATTCGCGGAGCGTGAGTCGGAGCGCGTCGAAGCGCATGATCGGCGGAAGTGGGAGGACGAGAACGCCACCGGGCGCCGAACGCAGTTGCATCGGTGCGGATTGAGCGGTCGCGCTTTGGGCGGGGAGCGCCATGGCGTTGCCGGGATGGGGAGTGAAGGATGGCGGGAGGACGGGGAGGCGGAAAGGATTCCGCCGGGGAGGTGTGGAGAGTCTACCACGTTCCCCGTCCGCGAAGCAAAATAAATCTTGTCATGTCAAGAGACGTGTCAAGGGCAGCGCGATGACCCCGTGTTCCGCGGGGCTACCCGAGGCCGAGGACGGCCGCCGAGAGTAGGAGCAAGGCACCGTAGTACGTCGTCATCACGACGGCCGTCCCCCCTCGAATCGGCGCTCGGAACCGATCAAGCGCCAGCACCGCGTCGGATGCGATGAACGTCATCCCCCCCGCGAAAGCGATTGGCGAAATCGTTGACGCCATGATCGCCATCCCGCCGAGTGCGCCCGCGTAGAGCGGAACCGCGAACCTGAGCACGCCGCGAAGGTGCGGAAGGAGCAGGACGAGCATGAGCACTGTCGCGATTGCGACAGGCACAACCGCCCAGATCGGCGGCGCGATATCGCTCATCGTGGCGAAGGAAACGATGAACAGGACGTGGCCGACGAGAAAGGAAGCCAATCCGTGGAGGAACCATTGCTTCGGCCAGAGCAGGAACAGGTCGCCCAGAGCGCAGCAGCCAAAGGCCGACGCGACCAGCGGGCTTTCGGGTGCCGTCGCGAGCGCAAGCGTGATCGCCGGCGTGATTTTCAGGAGACCCTTTTTCCCGGCGCCCAGCAGGCCCAGGTAGGCCGCCGCGAGCGCTGCCGCCATCGTCCACAGCGGCGCCATCAGCTTGCGTTCAACAGCGCGTCGAGGCCGCCAGCGCGGTCGAGCGCGCGCAAGTCATCGTACCCGCCAACGTGGGTGTCGCCGATGTAGATTTGGGGAACCGTTCGTCGGCCCGAGCGCTCCACCAGAGCGTCGCGCCCGGCATCATTTCCCGTGAGGTCGACTTCGGTGAACGGAACCCTTTTTTGCGTGAGGAAGGACTTTGCTGCGCGGCAGTACGAGCAAAACGTCGTTGAGTAGATGGTGACGGGTTTCATTTCGGCATCGTAGGCACTGTGGGCGGGGAGGGCAAGCACGCGCGTCACGGGCATGTCACCGTCAGACGCCGGTGAACAGCAAGTCCAGCGCGGCAATGATCGATGCCCTGTCGGCCGCGAGCGTTCCGACTCGGCCTCCCAGCGCGTGCATCGGTACGCCCGCTAGTTCGCGCGTGCTCATCACAACGGACTCTCCTTCTACGGTAAATGTGGGTTGAAGAGTGCTGATCGGGCGGGGTATCGCCGCTGCACGGTATAGCGGAATCACGACTCGGCTGTTCAGGGTCGCAAGTACGTCGGCCTGAACATCCACCAGGTAGGGAATGTTGTCGCTGCTCCGGGAGGTGGAATTACGGAAAACATCGAATTGCGGCACCGGCGAGCCTACTAAAACGACCGGAGGGCATCACTGAACATGCCTTCCCGCTCCACCCGTGCGTTGCTATCCGCGATGGCAGCTTTGTTCTCCGCGAGCCACCGTGCCTCCCGCGCGGCCGCGATGCGCACGCGCAGCACGTCCTCCAACGCGGCGGATAGCGGGATTCCGAACTCCCGCGCCTCCGCCACGAGGCGTCCATCGACGGAAAGGTTCACCGGTCGCTTGAGCGGGGGGGCGTGTGCCGAGTGCATGTGGTTCATGCGCAGAGAGTATGCGCCGGGATCGCGCGCGTCAACCGCGGCCGCTCAATAAACGAGGAGTTCGACCGCGTCCTCGTTCTCGGCGGTGTCACTTGCCGTAAACACGACGGTGTAGTCGTAGTATTCGCAGTCGAGGTAGGTCGAGCGTTCCTGCCATGCGCTGTACCACGTGACGCCCTGATCGGGGTAGAGCTCGAAGCTGTCGGCCACTTGGCCATCCCAATTATCGAGGACGTCCGCGTAGACCACCACGACGTCGTCGGCGCCATCGCGATCCTCGGCGTCCACCATGAACCACCAGACGTAATCGCCGTAGTAGTCGTCCCAGTAGCAGCTGGCATCGACGTTCGAGAGGTGCGGCGCGTCGTTTACGCCATGGCGCGGGCCCGCGGCGGGATCGGCATACACAAAGCAGCCGGCGAGCAGGCCGAGGACGGCGGGGAGGGAGTGGAAGCGGGTCATCGTTGTTCTCCTGAGGTTCACAGACCATAGACACGGTTTGTCCCGATTCCATTCATTCGTCCTTGCCTTGCCCCTCGTCCCGGCCTACCCTGAAGAGAGGATCCCATTCGCGATGAGCGCTTTGCCGACCGACCTCGAAACCCGCCTTCGGGAGCAGCTCGCGGCCGAGCGAGACGTTCGCGTGTCGGAGTTGGCGGCGCTCCTGCGGGAGGCTCGGCGGATCGCGGACTGGCGGGCTGCGGAACTTCCAGATGAACTCCGGGCGTACCTCGGGTTGAAGGAGGGAGAGGTCGCGCTGGCCGTCCTTGAGATCATCTCCGTTTGGACCCGGCGCGGGGGAGAGGTGGAGCTGACGGCGGAACGGCTCGGGGGGGGGCGATTTGCGGGGGTTCAGTCTGCGGATGCGCGCGCAGCGGCATCCGGGGCGTCGGTCGTGCTGGGAGAAGACGCGGAGCCGGAGACCATCACCGAGCAGACTATCCCCGGCGTCATGATCGGCGCCCTCGTTCGTGATGGGGCGCGCGTCGTAGCGCCAACGGCGCCGGTGCGCGTCGACCGGCCACAGGGTGACCGCCCACGGGGCGCCGCCGTCATTGCGCCCCCGGCGGCCGCGTCCGACGACGCAAAGAAACAGTTGGCCGACCGTTTCGGCAAGGCGTTCGTCGTGGGCACGGCGCGCGCGCCGGACACTGCGCCGCGCGATTGGCGTTTGGAGTTGGGTGCCGTGCTGTCGGCGTTCGACCATCCGGCGGATGACGATGACGCCGAGATCGCACGTATCACCAGGGCAATCGCGGAGGCAGACCGCTGGCGACCGTTCCCCAAGGAAGTCCAGCGTGACCTCGTAGGGCTCTGCGCCACCCGCCTTCGCCGCCTTCAGGACGAGCGAGAGCGGAACGGCATCGACGAGTTGTTCTCCCACCTGAGTGCGTGGTCGAAGCGCGAACATCCTGGGTTTGTGAACGGTTTGTCGCGCGGACATCGTCCGACGCGCGCGTCATGGTCGGAGGACGCGGAGGCCTACATTACGCGCCTGAGTGTGCCCAGCGTCGAGGCTCCCCGGCCGAACGTGGAGAAGATCCTCCGAGACATTGCAGGCGTGATGCCGGATTTAGACGTTCCGGACGCAGGAATTCGTGAGGCGGTGCAGTCGCAGTTCCGTCGGCTCCTGCGGCAGGCGCTCGACGCTGGTGCGAGTCCCCGCGATCCGCGCCTGGTCAAGGTATGCGCGGCGCGAATGGTGGACCTGGAAGGGCATGAGTTCCGTGCACTCCGCCATCACGCCCGTGAAGACGCCGAGGCGGAAGCGGATGAGGCCGAGGATGCGCGTCCCGCCGCGATCCCGGAAGACTGGAAATGGTGGGGGCGCACGCGTGGAAAGCGGGCGATCATGGTCGGCGGCGATCCGCGAGAGCCCAACCGCTTGCGGCTGATGGAAGCCTTCGCGTTCGGGGAGTTGGAGTGGCTGCCCGCCGAGGGGCGTCGCAACTCGCTGCAGGCGGCGCGTGACCGCGTTCGAGCTGGCAAGGTAGATGTGGTCATCATCCTCGGCTCGTTCGTCGGGCACGACGCCGACGAGGTGATCTTGCCGGCGTGCCGTGAGCACAGCGTCGATTGGGTGCACATCGACCGGGGGTATGGCATCGTCAGGACGAAGCGGGCGATCGAGCGATTTTTGGAGCCGGTGTAGGCGCGGGCGCTTGCCGCCTACAACCCGCTCCACTTCGCGATGATTTCTTCCCGGCATCTGGCGCGCGGGGCCAGAATATCTACGGGAAAGGGGCATTTTTGGCGGAACGTTGACAGGGAGATCGGACGCGAATCCGCAGCATTCCGCACGAATCCGCTGGCCGTGTGTCGCCGGTGTGTCGGGGTTCCGGGGCTCACTTACGAACCCGTGCGGGGGGCGCGAGGGCTGACGCGACAGGCGCGAGGAAGTGGTAGCGCGCGACGTCGAACTCGGAATTTGCTCCCGCGTAGCATGTCTGGTACCGTCGCCGCGGAGAATTGCTCATGCGACTCACCGCGACCCTTTTTTCCATGCTCCTCCTCTCTCTTGCGTGTGCGACCGACGGATCCTCCGACGGGGGAGGGAGCAACAGCAGCGGAGCATCGGATGACGAGTGCGGCGGGGACCGCGGTGATGGCCGTCTCGGCGACGTCTGCCGCGAGGACTGTGATTGCGACGGGGGGTACACCTGCTACACCGACGATTACGACGAGCAGTGTTGCGCTGAGCAAATCAACGATCTTGACAACGGAGGATGGGGGATCGATTGCGACGGCGTGCAAGGGCCGCCACCGCCCGTGCTGTGAGGGACGGGGGCGAAAGGCTCCTGCCGCTGGATTGGGGGCACGTGCTGACGGTCAGCAGGGGCCTCGCTCGTAGGTGTAGGTTTCGCGATATTCCACCGTTCCGTCGCCATCGAAGTCGTACTCGACGGTCAGCAGGTTTCCTCCATCGTCGTAGGTGACTGTCGCTCGCCCGTTTACTTTCCCCCGATAGTCGTAGTAGTCCGCCTCGACGCTCAACAGGTTTCCCTCGCCGTCGTAGTAAAAGGTCTCGCGATATTCCACGGTTCCGTCGCCGTCGTCGTCGTAACCGATGTCGTGTACGTTCCCGAGTGCGTCGTATGAGTAGGTTTCGCGGCTGTTTGCGGCACCGTCGGCGTCGCTATCGTGTTCGACCATCAGCAGGTTGCCGTCCGTGTCGTAGACGTAGGATTCGCGAGCGTTGGCCGTACCGTCCGCTCCGTGGTCAGATTCGACCGTCAGCAGGTTGCCGTCCGCGTCGTAGGAGTAGCTGTAGCTCTCGCGATATTCCACCGTTCCGTTGGCGTCGCTATCGGATTCGATCAACGACAGGTTTCCGTCGGCGTCGTATGTGCGAACCTCTCGCTGGTACGCGCGCCCGCGGTCGTAGTGGATGGACTCGACCGTCAGCAGTTTGCCGTCCGTGCCATAGGTGTACGCCTCGTCATAGTCCACTTTGTGATCGACGTCGTAGTCGTATTCGACCGTAAGCAGGTTGCCGTCGCCGTTGTAGGTGTAGGTCCAGCGATTGTCTACGGTCCCGTCGCCCCCGAAGTCGATCGCGACCATCAGGACATTGCCGTCACCGTCATATCTGTACGCGTAGGTGTTGCGTCGATCGACCGTGCCGTCGGCGTCGTTGCCGTCGTTTGTGATCTCGTCGGTGCTGTCGTCGCCGTCCCACTCCTCCATCACCAAGTTTCCGTCTGCGTCGTAAGTGTCGGTTTCGCGATAGTTCACCGTGCCATCGCCGTCGTCATCGAACTCGATGTTCACGCGAAGGCAATCGGGACTTGCGGGGCCGTCGGCTCGACTCTTCCCGTCGCGCCCCGCGCATGCCCCGCAGAGTGCGATGCAGACGACCATCGAACGTTTCATAGCTAGCTCACGAGTAACGCCGGCCAGTCTACACTATTTGTGGTTTCGGCCACGATGTCTTCGCCAGATGTCCGCTCGATGCGCCCCGTTCACGTGACAAGTGCGTCCCAAAAGTCCACCTCATGCACGATGATCACCTTGGCACCTTTGTGACGTCGCAGAGATTGCACCTGCTCAATCTTCCGTCCGTAACAGGAGAATGCCCAGCACGGATTGCCGTCGCCGCCGATGACCAAATATGCGAGATCACCTGTCACATGATCAACAGGCACCCCGCCTCTCTCCTGAACAATGCGGAAGATGTCGCGCCGTTCCGCCTTGGCGGATTTCCCCGTGAAGCAAACCTTTTTTCCTACGAACTCTATATCGGGATTGACCGCGCAAACACCCGTCACCGTCAAGGTGCTGAGATCGATGCACTCGATCGACACCACGCGGTGGTCGTCCGTTGGCACGAGGTCGGCAAGGAACATGGTGACCAACTCGCGTTCGGCATCGGTGATCACTCGGTCCGCGCGGATGTGTGTCAGTACGGCTCCGATCTCCTCGTAGGGCCACGTCGTGCGAAGATGATCTCGCTCATCCAACCAGTCCGCGAGTGCGGCGATCTCGTCGTCGTTCACTTGCCCGTCCGCAAGCATACCCCCGATTATGCCGTGGAGCCGCTGAATATCAGCCGTGACGGCATCGAAGAAAAGGTTGGGTGTCGTCCACCGCTCCAGCACCCAATTGATGTCAGCCAGTTCCTCTGCGTCAACCACACCGTCGGCGATCACCCTCTGCACGAGTTCGGTGATTTCCAAAAAAGGTGCGCGGCGTCGTACAGGTCCCAGCGCTTCAAGCCACCCGCGCAGGGCAACGACCTCGCCTGACGACACTCGGCCATCGACGGTGATCCCCCGAAGCACCCCCTCCAACTCGTGGACGTAGCGGTCCATTCGTTGGCGCCGGGTGAACTTAAAATAGTGATCGTCGTCTCCAAGCTCGGTGGTCACGGGCGCTCCTTGGCGATCAGGGCGTAACGCAACGAGCGGGGTTGAAGCGAGCGGCGGCTTTTCGTCGGTTCGGTGGGCGGGCGCTCGTCGTTTCGGCGTAGCGCTAACGACGACGCGCTGTTCCGATTTGTTCGCGCCAATTTACGACAACACCATCCGTCTTGCGCGCGGGCTTCACGGGGCGCGGCGCGGTTTTCGCGGACGTCGCTCGCGCCGGAGAGCCACGCTCGGCCCACCACTTGTGTAGCGCAGCATCGTCTCGCCAGTACCAGCGCCAACGGGCCCCGGCACCCTTCCCGCCGCCCCACCGCAGCGGTCGTTCCATCTCCGGGCAGGCTGTGATCATCCTTTCGATCGTGGATGGCGACACGCGCAGCAGGTTGCAGGCGTCGGCGACGTAGAGCAAGCCGGCTGTGCCGGGTGTGGGGTCCGTGGCGGGTGTGGGGTCCGTGGCGGGTTCGGGTGCGAGCGCCGGTGGCGCGAGCAGTCTCGCGAACACGTCTGGCGCGACGAGGACATTTTGACCCTGAACCACAGTGGCATCCTCGCCTTCTCCACGGAGGTCACCCGGCCCATAGATCGTGTTTGCCGTTAGAGAAGCATCGAGTTGGTAGACCACGTTTCCACGGATGGCGAGGCCGGGGCCCACGAGAGTGCCCGGTCCCGAAGCGCCTTTGAGTGCCATTTTTTGAGTCTAACCGAATCGACTACTATGCACCACAAACCTAAGTTATTGCGTATGCCATTGCATACGCACTCGCACACGCACGCTTGAGGAAACGGTTGTGGCGCATCGGCGGGCCGACGCTGAAACGCTGCTGGCCGCATCGATGGGCGCAACAGCGCATTCGGGCCGTCTACGTGTGCCGCGGCCAGCGCCTTGCGATGTCGCGCGTGAGCGCCGCCACGACTTCGCGGGCATCGAGGTTGGGCAAAAATTGTGAGTGAAGGTGGGTTGTCAAGCGGCACAAAACGTGTGATCTTGGCGTATGAATACGGTAAACTCTCCCCGATTGCTCGTTCCGGACCGCACTCAGGGCGTCTTGTTCACGCACTCGTTCCTGGACG
>CAMAWH010000010.1 GCA_945861635.1 Klebsiella pneumoniae
CGCGTGGCTACCGCGGCATGGTCAAGCGTGTTCCTATCGGCCCCGTTTCGCTCATCACGCCCTTCAATTTTCCGCTCAATCTCGTGGCCCACAAAGTTGCCCCTGCGATTGCCGCGGGCTGCCCGTTCGTCCTCAAACCCGCGCCGCGAACCCCGATAGGCGCGCTGCTGATCGCCGAAGTTCTCGCCGAAACGGACCTGCCTGCCGGTGCATTTTCCGTGATCACCTGTCGCAACGAAGACGCCGGCCCGCTCATCACGGATGACCGGTTCAAGCTGCTCTCCTTCACCGGATCGCGCATTGGTTGGACGCTCAAAAGTCAGGCGGGCAAGAAAAAAGTAACGCTAGAACTGGGCGGAAATGCGGCGTGCATCGTGGACGCCGACGCCAACATCGAGGACGCCGTCAACCGGCTGATCATCGGCGCTTTCTACCAGTCGGGCCAGAGCTGTATTTCCGTCCAACGTATTTTGGTTCATGAATCTATTTTGGGCGAGCTGCGCTCGCGCCTCGTGGCCCAAACCAACGCATTGGTACACGGAAACCCGGCACTGGAAACGACGTTCGTCGGACCGATGATCGACGACGGAGAAGCCCGTCGCGTGGAGGCCTGGGTCGATGAAGCGGTGGCTGCGGGGGGTACGGTGCTGTGTGGTGGCACGCGGGAGGGCGCCGTTTATCGTGCGACAATCCTGGAAAATGTGCCCCATGCGTGTCGGGCCTGGTCGGACGAGGTGTTTGCCCCTGTGGCCTGCATCGAAGGGTTCAGCGACTTCAAGGACGCGATGCGCGTCGTGAACGACAGCGCGTTTGGCCTGCAGGTCGGCGTTTTCACACGCGACCTGTACCGCGCACTCGACGCTTGGGATGAGCTGGATGTCGGCGGCGTCATCGTCGGCGATGTTCCAAGCTGGCGCGTGGACCACATGCCCTACGGCGGCGTCAAGGATTCCGGCCTCGGCCGAGAAGGCGTGCGGTACGCCATCGAAGACATGATGGAGCCGCGCCTGCTTGTGATCCGGACGCCGTGAGAGCGGCGTGACCGAACGGCACCGCATCGCGGGGATCGTGGCGCTGTGTGCTGCGATCCAGCTGCCCGGAATGGGCCGGGCCCCCCATTACGACGAGCCGAATTTCCTGCGGTTGGCCTCGGGTGCGACCGTGGACGCATGGCGACCGCACGACGTCATGATCAACTGGCAAGGCACCGCCGAGCGCGCGTTCGACGTGCTCTCGAACCCCCCTGGCATCGCCTGGTGGCTCGCCCCGTGGCTCCACGCACCGACGTGGACCCTCCGGCTCACGATGCTGCCGTGGCTGGCGCTGGCCGCCTTCGGCGCGTGGCGCCTCGGGGAGCGCTTCCTGGGAGACGGCGCAAAGGGCGCGCTGGTGCTGCTTCTGAGCCCCATCGCCATCGTCTCCACCACCGCGCTTACGCCGGACGCACCCCTCTATGCGTTGGTTCTCGCCGGCGTTGGCGGCTACATCCATGCCTCGGACCGTGACCGCCCGACCGCCGGCTGGGCGCTGCTCGCCGGCATGGCGGCGATCTTCCGATACAGTGGCCTGTGTGTCATGCCGCTTCTGGGCATGTACGCCGTTTTACGTGGGCGTTCGCCGGCGACGGCGCTGCTTGCCTGGCTTCCCGCCGCGGGACTCGCACTCCACGATATCCACGCCTACGGCCGCGTACATGTGCTCGCCATGGGCGCATTTCAGTCCGTGGCGAACACCCCCGCAGATGTGTATCACAAATGTATCGCATCGCTTGCAATGCTAGGTGGAGCCGCACTATTACCGATGTATCGCTGGCGGTGGGGGGCGCTGGCGGGGGCGGCGGCGGGCGGAACGGCGGGGTCTGGATGGGGCGTGCAGGGCGTGATTTTTGGAGCGTTGGGGGGGGCCGCCCTCGGCGGGGCGGTGGCGGACGGACCCGCGCGTGAGGACGGTTGGTTCTTGCGGGCGTGGGCGCTGGGCGGACTCGCGTTCCTGCTGACGCTACGGTTCACCGCCGGACGCTATTGGTTGCCCTTCCTCCCGGGCATCGCGCTGGCCCTGCCCGTGAACCCGTGGATGATCGCAGCCGGGGCGACGCTCGGAGTTGCCCTGGCGACGGATGATGCGGCGAGCGCAAACGCGCAGGAAGCACTGGCGGATGGGCTCACGTTCATCCTCAAGGACGTCGAATCCACCGATCGCAACGTCACGGGCCATTGGGGGTGGCAATACGCGATGGAAAAGCGCGGTTGGAAGGAGCTGGACGCCGGTACGCACCCGATGGAAGGCGCGCTGGTCGCCATTCCCACGGAAGCATGGCCGCAATCCGTGGTCGCGACATGCGCGACCGTCCTGCGCGAGGCCGAAGCGATGCCCCCACATCCGTGGCTGGTGCGGGGGTACAGCCGCCTCGGCGGCGCAAATCTCCACGCCAACTGGATCGCGCCTCATGTCCGCACGATTGCGCCATGGACGTTTGCCTCCGACCCCTACGAGAGAGTCCGAGTCTGCCAGGAATAGGCGGCCGCCTACTTGCGGCGTTCCTTCACGATGATTTCGTGCGTTGCGCCGAAGATGCACAACAGGTCGTTGACGGCCAGCCACATCCAGCCGCGGTAGCCGACCTCCGGGCCAAGCACGAGCGTGATGCCCAGCGACGCCACGACCCACGTGAACGCCACTGTCCTGCCGAGGTCGAACCGCGCCGTCATTCCCGCCACGATATTCCGCCTCGTGGCCACTGACGAACCTGCCCATGATCCGCGTCCGCACCGGGTCGTCATGATTGGTGACCGGGCCGCGGGGCGCCGCGTCGATGTCTTTCTCTCCCTCCGTTTCTCCGATTGGTCACGCTCTGCTTTTGCGCGTTGGATCCGCGTGGGAGACGTCCGCGTGGACGGGCGCACGTTGAAGCCGTCCAGCATGCTGCGTGACGGAGAAACCCTCCGTATCTATGTGCCTGGCATTGCGCCGATCGACCTTCCGCCGGAAATGCCAGCCGTCCTCTACGAGGACGACACGATGATTGCCGTAGACAAACCATCCGGAATGCTGATGCATCCGGTCGGGCAGCGGTACGCCCATGCGTTGGTCGGGCTGGTACGACAGGCACGACCGGACGCCCATATCGACCTTTCGCACCGCCTCGACCGGGAAACGTCCGGCGTCGTGCTGCTGACAAAAACCGCCGTGGCCAATGTGCACATGAAGAAAATGTTCCAAACGCGAAAGGTGGGCAAAGTCTATTGGGCATTGGTTCGCGGTGTGGTGCCCTGGGACGACGAGACGGCGGACGTTTCGCTCGGTCATGCCGAGGGGAGCGCGGTGATCTTGCGTCAGGGAAAAAATGACTCCGGCGCCGCTGCAAAAACTGTATTTCGCGTGCTGAAACGGTTGGCCGCGCACACGCTGGTGGCGTGCAAGCCCCTGACCGGGCGCACCCACCAAATTCGCGCCCATCTCGAATATCTCGGATACCCCATCCTCGGGGACAAACTCTATGGCCAAGCGGATGACGTTTTCCTGGAATATCTCGACGCGCGGGCAGGCGAACGGGTGCGCAGCATCATCGGATTCCCACGCCACGCCCTCCACGCGCGCTCCATCGCGTTTCCACACCCCGAAACTGGACAGATCATGCGGGTCCGCGCGCCACTGCCCGACGACATGCGGCGCATCGTAGACGGCGGATCGCCGGCCTGGCCGGCTATATCGGACGGCTGAGTATCTCCGCAAGGCGCGCGTATTCGGCCGGCGAATTGTAGGCCTGCCCGGAAATACGCACCCACACGCGGTGATCGTATTGGGTGAACGGCACCTCGATTCGATGGGCCTCAAACAGGCGCCGGGTCAGCTCAACTCCGTTGCCACCCGACGGGTAGGGAATCGCCGCAATCGAGCCGTACAGGGCCCGATCATCCGGGTGCGGGAGCGTCACGCCGAGCGCCTCTGCAATGGCCACGCGACCACCACGGACCAACGCGTGATTATTGGCGCGAACCGCCTCCCCGCCCAATTCCTCGTAGTGGTCCAACGCGGATGGAATGGCAAGCCATGCCGTCGGATCAAAGGTGCCCGTCCAATCGAACTCCTCGTCCATTCCCAACCCATATCCGTGCGAAATAACCGTCGGATGCACGCGATCACGCCACTCCGGGGCAACCCAGAGTAGCGCACAGCCCTTGGGGGCGCAGACCCATTTATGCAGATTTCCCGTATAGAACGCCGCGCCAAGTTGCTCCAGTTCGAGCGGGACCATCCCGGGAGCATGCGCGCCGTCCACCAATACGGGAATCGACCCGGCGCGGCGAATGATCTCCGCGACCGGAAAAATAATCGCCGTCGCTGATGTAATGTGGTCGGCGATGATCAATCGTGTTCGCGGGGATATCGCCCGTGCAAACGCATCCGCGATCTGCCCAGGATTATCCACCGGAAACGGCA
Source organism: Klebsiella pneumoniae (assembly GCA_945861635.1). Lineage (GTDB taxonomy): Bacteria > Myxococcota_A > UBA796 > UBA796 > SXON01 > CAMAWH01. Next base: position 4,441 of record CAMAWH010000010.1, read on the forward strand.
CGACTGCGGGTACAAAGACGACGCCGAAACGATCTCCGAGATACCGGACCGCCTGTTTAACCGCGTGGTATCCGTGATCGGCGATGATCACCTCGTCGCCGGGGTGCCAATCCATCGCATGAAGAACCGTGTTCACGCCCTGCGTCGCATTGGTCACGAGCGCCAGGCCGCGTACATCCGCACCGACGAACGACGCCACGCGCGTCCGCACCTCCAGAAGCCGCGCTGGAAGCGAACGGCCAAGAAACTGCACCGGCTCCGCCTCCATCTCGGCGCGTAAACGCGCTTGCACAGCCAGCACCGTTCTAGGCGTTGCACCAAAACTTCCGTGATTCAGGTAGGACACGGAAGGGTCGAGCGCCCATCGGGCACGAATCACATCGGAGCCAGTTTGCCAGATCATCCAATGTCGATAGCACGCAGCCGGTGTCTTACAAGTCAGCCATGCTGCCCGCCTTACTCCTCCTCCTCTTGGCGCCGGCATCCGCGGCGGACCCGAGCTTCGAGGGCGCCCAGAAACCCGGACTCAGGCCGCTCGCGCCGATCACGACGCTATCCGCCGAATTCGGCGGCGCCTGGATTTTCGGCAACACGGTTGCGTACACGCTGAACGGGGCCGCCCGAGGCGCCCACCGATGGAAAAGCAACCAACTCTCCGCCCGCGTTGGCGCCATGGTGGGGCGAGCGGTAGCCGACACCGACGGAGACGGTCACTTGTCCAAGGCCGAACGATCGGCGGGCGAGGCAGAAACGGCAAGGCGGTACGAAGCCGAGGCGCGGTACGACCGGTTCTTCGGGACACGAGACAGCCTGTACGTCCTGACCGGCGGATTTGCAGATCGTTTCGCCGGGTATGACGGGCAGGTTCACAGCCAGTTGGGGATCTCGCACGCCTTTATCCGGATGAAAACTGCGACATTATTCATGGAGGCGGGCGCCGACATTGCGCGGGAGGATTTTATCCAAGGCGTTTCCCCCAACGCGCAAACCGTTGTATCGCCGCGGATATTGGTCGGCGGGGGTTACTCGTTCAACCCCGCCGTCCGCCTCGACAATCAGGTGGAGATATTAGAAAATCTACTGAAACGTGAGGATCTCCGATTGAAAGAAACGGCGTCTCTCACCGCCGCTCTTTCCAACAAACTCTCCATGCGGCTCGCGTACACGCTCGCGTTCGACAACGATCCCGTCGAGGGCTTTGAACCCGTAGACCAGAGCACGGTGGTCACGCTTGTTGCGAGCTTGCTGTGACGGGCGAATTGGCCGTGGCCGCCTACGTCGGCGCGGTCTCGCCGCAAATCGAGGATCAGGCGGTCCACGGCGAATTCGCCGCCGGTGGCACCCTGCGGCTGCGGTACGGACCCCGATGGGCGCTGGAACTGCAAATGGGCAGCGCCGGCACAGCCCTCGATCCGCGCGCCGAAGTGCTCTACTTCGTGGGAAATCCCAGCGCCGATATTGTCGCATTTCTTGCCCTGGGAGCGGGGAGCGTGGTGGGCGAAGCCCGGAGCGATGGATTGGTTCAGGGCGGCATCGGCCTCGAGTTTGCGCTATTTTCCGTGCTTGATCTGCGCGTGGACGGGAGGTACCGGTACGGCGGCGATTCCGGCTCCGCGCTTTTATTTACCATCGGTCCAGAGCTGCACACCGTCCGCGCCTACGATATCGATCATGACGGCGTTCCGGACCATGCCGACCGCTGCCCGAAGGCGGGCGAGGATTTGGACGGATACGCGGATGAGGACGGCTGCCCGGACCCGGATAACGACCGTGACGGCGTCATCGACGCCGCGGATACGTGTCGTGACAGTGCCGAAGATCACGACGGTTTCCTCGATTCGGACGGGTGTCCAGAACCCGACAACGACGCCGATTCGCTAGCGGATGCCCGCGATGCCTGCGCCAACCAACCCGAGGATAAGGATGGGTTTCAGGATCTCGACGGGTGCCCGGACGTTGACAACGACACCGACGCAATCCTCGACGTTGCAGATCGCTGTCCAAACGTCCCAGAAGACGCCGACGGCTGGGAGGACGACGATGGCTGCCCCGACCCGGATAATGACGGGGATGGCGTCGGGGACCGCTTCGATGCCGCGCCGAACGCGCCCGAAAATCTAAATTTCTTCGAGGACGAAGATGGCGTGCCGGAGGTTCTTCCCCCCGTGCTTGACCGATTTCTGGGGTCGATTCCGAAAATACGTTTCTCGCGTCGCCAGCTGACGGAACGCGCCGCCGACACGCTGGAGTTGTTGGGGACCGTTCTCGGCCAGTATCCATCCGTACACCTGTCCATTCGCGTCAGCGCACCCGACGTGGGAGAGGCCAATGATCGCGCGCTTACCCTTGCGGCAACGCTGGTCGAACTCGGCGTCAGGGCCGATCGATTGGAGCCGGCGGGGCTGGCGGGAGCGGAGGGAGTCACCTTCGCGCTGGTGCCGTGAGTTCATTTGGCGAGGTCAAGCCGCAGTTTGGCGGCTTCACCCAGGTACCGCGTTGTCCGCACCTGAATATTCGCAGGGACGGCTGGCGCCGCCGCGATTTCCTGATCGAGGAGGGCCAGCGCGCCAGCGCGATCACCCGTTTGCGCCAACGCACGCGCCAACGTCATCGCCGCGCGGAGGCGTTGGTCTCCGAAGGCCGTTCGGAGCGCATCTCTCGCGGCCGAAACGGCTCCGCCAGCATCTCCCGCGTCCAACTGAATGCGCGCAAAATAATAATGAAATGTAAACTCATTCGGAAAGTGCACGCGGTACCGCTGGAGCAACGCCAGCGCCTGCGGAAGTTCGGCAACGCCCGCGTACAAATCCGCAAGAAAACTCACCTGTCCACGGTCATGGGCGGGATCACCCGTCAGCGTCGATAGCACCATGGAAATCGCAGCCGCACGCATCAGCCGGGCCTCATCCGGTCGGGTATTTTCGATGGTTTCCGCGATCTGATTGAGACAGTCGGCAGCATCCGACGGTCCGAGCCGGGCCACCAACGGGGCCGCCTGCGTCCAGAGGTCGGGGGAAACCGTCAATGCGGCAAGCAGCCAGGCTCCCGGTGCCAGTTCATGATTGTGCGGTGCGAGCGCGTGGGCAACCAACCAGGACGCGTCCGCCTTATTTTCTTCGACGACCAACCGCGCGACCCGTAGATCCTCCCCATCGACAGCGCCGTCAAAATACGCCTTTGCGGCTTCCGGCTTCTGGGCTTCCGCAAGGCGACGCGCCGCCCGGGCCAGCGCGGCCCCATCCATCGCACCTCGTACAGACCCTCCCTCCAACTGCCACAACGGCACGGCCTCCCCCAATCCCGCCAGCCACGCCTTCGTGGGCGCCTCTCCCGGGTATCCGACCAATCGCGCAACCTCGTTCCCCGCGCTGTCCACCGCGATCATCGTGGGGTATCCGCCGACCGCGTACCGGCTTTTCAGCGGCCAGGACTCCGGTCGATCCACGTCCACGGCTTCCACGGGAAGCGCGGCGAAAAGGGCGGCGTCCGCCGGGTCATGAAGCACTTCCGCCGCAAGGAGGTTGCAGGGTGGGCACCATACGGCGGTGAAGTCATAGAGTTGGACGGCCGTGCCCGTTTGTGGTGCCGGAAGCACAACGGCGGCAAGCGCCAGCGGAATTCGGCCGGCATGCCCGCGCAGATCCCCGCCGCCCGTCCAGCGGACGTTGGAACACGTCGTGTCGGTACAGAACGCAATCGAGAGTTCCACATCCCAACGTCCGTGATCCAGAATGAAATCGCGGTCGAGGGCGGAACGACCGCTCAACAGGATGCGTTTCTCGGGGTTCGTGGCCCGCTGAATCATGAGTTGTACCGGGGCATCCGGAGAGACGTGCGTGCCCGCTGGTGGGTGCACCTCAAGTCGGGCGACTCCGGACTTCCAGATCAACGTCGCCGAGCCCTCGTCCGCGTGTGCCGCGCACACCCACAGGCCCATCGCCCACACGATCATGGCGATGTGTTCCACGTGGAACGCCGGCGCGCGCAGCCGACACCGCTCAAGGCGTCCTCGTCGAAAACCGGCGAACGCCGGGAGAATAATAGACATCGTGTATAGAAAATACGGGAACGTCCCGTCGTCGTCCCTCATCCAACCGCAGCACGCGAATCGTCCGCACCCCCGTCCGCTCAGCCCACGCCGCCAGCAACTCCGCTACGTCGTCCGACAACTGGCGCGAGGTCACCGCTCGCCCCAGCTCCCCGGCGATGCGCTCCGGATCGCTCCCGCCGGGAAAACGAGCCCGGGCAGTCGTCGTCTCTCTCGAATGCACGGTGATCATTCGTCGCCAATCGAGCGAGCGCCGTCCGTCCGTTGCCGTCAACCGATGGACCCCCGCGAACACCACCACCTGAATCGGCGCTTGACCCAACTCGATGCCGTCCAGGAAATACGTCGGTGTGCCGCCGCTGGCCGCGATCGACAACGTTCCCGGTGCCTCCTTGACCAACTGAGACACCGCCGAGTAATAGGATTTTGTATAGCGCTCGCCGTCGACCGGTAATTGCACAGAACGGTTCCACGCTACCGCGGCAGCGGCACGAAAATCCTCTGCCGATGCGCCCGCCCGCTCAAGGCTCGTCACGCCCTGTAGATACCAGAGGTCAAAGAGTTGTTGATTGCTCGGTGTTCCCCGCCACGATGCCAGCGCCCGGGACGCGTCACCCAACGCAGAGTCCGCCATTTCCCAGCGGCTGGCCGCTATCGACGCGCGCGCATCGCCCATTGCCGCAACAAACGTGTGGGCATCGGCCTCGCCCTCCGCAACGCTCGCCGCATCGACCGCAAGCATCGCGTCCACAAGGATGATCGGAAGCGCTTGCAACGCGGCCTCGTGCTCGACGTAGAACATACGATCGGAGCACGTCGATTCGACCTCGCACAACAACAGGCCGACGACCGCCGCACCCTGTGGCGGAACGGCGACGAGTCCGGCCTGAACGGCGCCGGCGAGGACGAGCGGTATCACCCAGCAAGTATATGATGGTCACGTGCTCTTCTTCGTCTCGACGCTTGGGTTCGCGCAGGCGGTGTCCGCCGTACCGGTTGGCGCCCGTGCGGTCACCGTCATGGTGTGTGACCGGGTGGATGGCTGCGCACGCGCATTCCGCGCGATGGCGGACCACTGCAGCGCGCAAGGCATTCCTCTGCTCGATTTCGACGACGTTGCCGCCGCGGGTCCGGCGGGCGGAAATGCTCGTCTGATATTTGAGGAGGCGTCGCGGGAAGCGGAGATCCATCCCGACCGCCACCATCTGGAATCCGCGAGGAAGGCGCTTGCAAAAACACCGCTGACGTTGCCGCCCGACGAGGTATTTTCCCTCTGGTTGCGCTTGGCCGACGCGCGTCTCACGGGCGGCGATCTTGCCAGCGCCGCCGAGGCGTTCGCCGCCGCTGACTCCACGAGCGCGCACCGCGTCTACGACCTGCCGCCCCTGACCCCGGCTGCGTTGGAAATGTACGTCGCGCTCGCGGGGAAACGGGCCGAGAACGGGGTTGTGCGTGTGCATGCAAATCAGCCCGGAGCGCGGGTGACAATCGACGGAAAACCCGCTGCTGAGAACGATAATGTGGTCGTCTCCGGGTGGCACCGTATTTCCGTGGAGCGGGCGGGGCGGCGCACCGCCTGGGTTGGGGAGGTGGTGGTTCCCCCCGGCGCACTGCTTCAGGTCGAGGCCGACCTGTCGGCGGACGACGCGCCGGCCGCGTTGGAGGCCGCCGTGAACGGCGCCATTCGCGGAGAATCGCCCCCCATCGATGTCGGCGAGCGCCTGGCCGCATGGGGGAGGCGCGAGGGTTTGACGCAGGTACGATTTGTTTCCGTGGTTGCCGTAGAAAATGACTACCCGACGCCAGAAGAACGAATTTCCGGCACCGATGGAAACTGGGCCGTACACGCAACCTGGTTGGATGTTTCGAGGGCTCGATTCGATCCGCACGGAAGCGGTCCCAACTCGCTCCGAACCGCAGCGGCCGCCGATCGCTTCTCGCTTGGGCTGGCACTGGGATACTCGCGCCTGCAACAAACTGTCGCCTCCGGCCCCGATCCGCACGATCACATTGACGCCGAGTTGGTGGGCGTCATGCGGGTTCTGCCCACGCTTGCTGTGGACGCTCGGGTGGGCATCTGGCACGCCGCCCAACCCTATTATTTATATTCCGAGTGGGCGGACCGGAACGTGATTCCCGTCGCGGCGGGAGGTCGATGGACGCCGCTCGGCGGCGCGGGCGCCTACGCCGGCGCACATGTGCTCGCGGTTGTGCCGTTTGCCTTCGGCGGAGAGCTGTTTGGCGGATGGGAGTGGCATCCGTCCCCGCGGTGGCGGCTCGGCGTCGAGGGCAAGGCGGGAGTTACGGATCGTGGACCGTTGGTTGGAGCGGGCGTCACCATGGGGTTTGCTGGATGAGTTGGCTGTTTGCAATTATTTTCGCCTTCGCGGGGGCGGCGCATGCGGCCGATGACTACGACACGGATGGATACACGATCGCGGAAGGAGATTGCGACGATACCGCGCCGGATATTCATCCCGGGGCCACGGAAATTGCCAACGGCATCGACGAAGACTGCGATTACATGGTGGACGACGGTACGGCCGTCTACGACGACGACGGAGACGGCTGGAGCGAGGACGGCGGGGATTGTGACGACGCCAATCCGCTTTCCTACCCTGGCGGATTTGAGTGGGTAGACGGTGCGGACAATGATTGTGACGGGGTTTCCGACGACGGAACCGACGCCTACGACGACGACGGTGACGGCTTCACGGAAACCGCCGGGGATTGTGACGATGCCCGCGCTTCAGTATTTCCGGGGGGTACGGAAACGGTGGACGGAACGGACGAAGATTGCGATGGTTTCGCGGACGACGGCACCTCCGCGGCGGACGACGACGGAGATGGTTGGTCGGAAGACGCGGGGGATTGCAACGACGCCGACAGTTGGACCTACCCCAGCGCCCACGAATTCGGCGATGGTCGGGACAATGACTGTGATGGCTTTGTGGACAACGACACCGAGAACTACGACGACGACGGGGACGGATATGCTGACGATAGCGGAGATTGCGCCGATTGGGACGTGACCGTCTACCCAGGGGCGCCGGAGTTGGCCGACCGGCTCGACAACAACTGTGACGGCCGGGTGGACGAAGGCACCCTGTATTACGACGATGACGGGGACGGCTGGACGGAGGATGGTGGGGATTGTGACGACGCGGACCCCTTCGCGTACCCCGGCTCCGTTGAATCTCCGGATGGCAAGGACCAGGACTGTAACGGCATCATCGACGAAGAAACGGACGCCTACGACGACGACGGAGACGGATTTTCGGAGGACGAAGGCGATTGCGCGGACAGCGTCGCCGAGATCTACCCGGGCGCAGAGGAGCTACCGGATTTCGTGGACGGAGATTGCGATGGCACCGTGGACGAAGGAACAGCCAACTGGGACAACGATGGGGATGGCGCATCCGACGCCGACGGCGATTGCAATGATCAGAATGCGGAGGTGTACCCCGGCGCGGACGAATTGAACGACGGCCTGGACAACAACTGTGACGGAAAAGTCGAAGAATATGTCGGTTGGGATTGTTCCTCGGCGGGCGGAAAGGGCGTCGGGGTGTGGTCGATTGCGCTGGCGATCCTGATCGCCCGCCGGCGATCGCGCGTCTAGAAACTCCGCGCCAAACCAAATCCGCCGCCCCACTGGGTACCCGTATCCAAATAGCCGACCAACAACTCGGCCTCCGCAACCCATTTGCCCGCGAACTGGGCCTGAACGCCACCCGTCAAATGCCCGCCCACGGCAATGGGAATGTAAACCTCGGCCGCCGCCGCGGCGTAGGGCGCAATCGGCCAAGCAGGCGCCCACCGCGCACCCAACGCCACATGGTAGATTTGTTGGTCCACCCAATTGGGATACAAATTGTACGGCTCATCGGCACGGACAAGTCCAAGTCGCCCCTCGGCTTCGATGGGCCCCACCGGGACAACGAGCGCGATATCGCCGCCGACATGACGCCGTGACATCATGCCCAGATACTGCGCGCGCAGGCCGACGCGGAGCCGTTCCGGACTGCCGCGGAGCGCCGTGGCGGAATTTGCATCAACCGAAAATCGGCGCGTACGCGGATTGAAGAAAATCACCCGCAGTCGATTTCGCTCTGAAATATGTTCTTCACCCACCGCACCCAACCGATCCGCCACGGCATCCTCGTAGGTTGTGGGAATGGCGTCCCCAAAATTGACCTTTTCCCCGGCTGCGGCGGGCGGACGATCCGCCGGAGGCGCGGTTACGGCAATGGCGGGCGCGGGCGATTGTGCCCGGTCCGCCTCCACGCGCATCAACCGCGCCTCGGCCACCCCTTGGACCGTGCACCACTCCACCAGCAGATCCTTGATGGCGTCCGGCGCGTCGAGCGTTGCAAACGTCTCCGCAAGTCGGGCATGCGTCCACCCAAGATCGTCCACCTCCGAAAATACTGGAATCACCGCGCTGATCCGCCCGGGAAGAACCGGAACATCGGCCTTCCACGTCCGGAGTTGGCCCGGAGCAACCGCCGTGACTCGATGATTTCCGACCAACAGCGAAACCTCTCCGTTGCCCACCTCCTTCCCGTCCACCGCCAGCGTCGAGCCGAGCGGCGCCCCGGTGACGGACAGCGTTCCGCGCCCGCTGACGGCTAACTTCCGCAGTTCGTCCAACCAGACACGGGAGGCCTTTTGATTTTCGGAAGGAAGGGGGGGAACCACGCCGTCGGCAATCGCCGCCGCTTCCCGGAAACTGTAGGCCCATCCTTGGTCCCTGCCCAGCTCAACCTGAGCAACACCGGTTAGAAAATATACGTTGAACAAATCAACGGTGGAAACGGTGCCGCGCCACCGACGCAAGGCCTCCGTCGCCCGGGTGCCGGCGCTGACCGCCTCCGCCCAGCGTTTCGACTCGACGGCCGTCTCCAAAGCCTCCAGCTGCGTGCGGAAATCCCGGCCGTGCGAGAGGCCGTCCGGCACGCCGCCAACGTCGAACGCGCCGCCGAAATCGATGGTTTGGAAACCGCCGATACCGCCGCCGCCTACCGACTCCACAAACGCCGAATCCATCTCACACTGCTCCGGATCGTCGCAGAGCAGCAAGCCAAGCTGGAGGATCATCGACGCCTTCTCCGCCGGCCTGTCAACGAAAGCGCCGCCGCGACCGTCATCGCAGCCAAACCACCCGAACGCGCCCCGGAGGCTGCGCACCCAGCGCCCCATCCTTCCGGGGCCGCCTCCACGCCGTCGCAATTGTCATCGTGACCGCTCAAACGCTCTCCTGCACCCGGGAAGATGTGCACGTTGGCGTCGTCACAATCTCCCTCCTCTTCCGTCCAACCGTCCTGATCGTCGTCATAAATCGGCGTGTGATTGTCACGAATGGCGTCACAATCGTCGTCGGCGCCATTGACTTGCTCGCGCGCGCCAGGAAATGCGTTGGGGCGCCCGTCATCGCAGTCTCCAAGCGCCTCGGAATATCCATCGTCGTCATCGTCGTAGGCATCGGTTGTGTCATCGGCTGCGCCATCGCAATCATTGTCACGGCGATCGACGACCTCGGTGGCATCCGGGTAGCTGCGCGGGTTGGCGTCATCGCAATCCCCGGCGTCTTCTGTCCACCCGTCGTGATCGTCGTCGGAAATAACCGTGTGATTGTCAACGAGGTTGTCACAATCATCGTCCCGTTTGTTTGCGGACTCCGGAGCCGCCGGAAATACCGATGGCTCGGCGTCATCGCAATCCCCGCCTGCTTCGGAATATCCATCGCCATCGTCGTCGTAGATCTCCGTGTGATTGTCCACGAGAGCGTCACAATCGTTGTCCGTGCCGTCCACAACCTCCTGCGCCTCTGGAAATGTCGATCGATCGGCGTCATCACAATCGCCACCGTCCTCCGTCCAACTGTCGTTATCGTCGTCGGAACGTGTGGTTCCTTCGTCCACCCAACCATCGCAATCGCCGTCCAGACCCTCCCCGTGCTCCGCCGCGGCCGGGTACGCGGACGCATCGCCGTCATCGCAATCCCCGTCCGCCTCGGTAAAACCATCCCCGTCGTCGTCGAACCAAATCGTGCCTTCATCGATACGGTCGTCACAGTCATTGTCGCTTGCATCAGGAAACTCCGGAGCGCCCGGAAACGTGAACGAATCGGCGTCATCACAATCTCCGTCGTCCTCCGTCCAACCATCGGAGTCGTCATCGTACACGTGCGAATGTTCGTCGACCTTCCAATCACAATTGTTATCGATGTCGTCGACGATTTCGACCACCCCCGCATTTCGAGTTGGATCGGCGTCGTCACAATCCCCGCCGCAACTCGTGTACCCATCCTCGTCGAGGTCGTAGCCTTCGTCGGTCAGCCCGTCGCAATCGTTATCGTCGAAATCGCAGAGTTCGATGGCCCCTGGATGCGAGCGATAATTTGCATCGTTGCAATCGGTGTCGTCCGTGACCGTCCCGCCCGGCTGGGCGCACGCCCGAACGGGAGAAGCGGGATCGCCATACCCATCGCCATCCGCGTCCGTGTAAAAGGTCGGCGCATCCACGGCGTTGTCGTCCACGATGCCGTTGCAGTCCTCATCACGACCGTCGCAATACTCGCTGGCGCCGGGGTGGACGGAGGAGTTCGTGTCGTCGCAATCGTCGGTGGTCGTGTACCCATCTCCGTCGGCGTCGGTGCTGCCGCAAATGATTCCGGGAAGGCTGCGATAGCTGCCCTGGGAAACCCAACTCGACGATCCGGCGCCACAACTGCCCGAAAATGGCTCGACGGGAACGTTGCCGCTGGTTCGCGGCTCGAAGTGCAAATGGGGGCCGGTAGAGTTTCCGGAAGAACCCACTTCCCCTAGTTTCTGTCCACACGTCACGGTATCGCCGGTGCTCACCGCCACGGACCATTTTTTGAAGTGCCAATACAGTGTGCGCCGACCATCGGCGTGGGTAAGAATCACATAATTTGCAGTTCCGCACGTGCCCGTGGTACACGTATCAGACTCGCCATCATGGGAGGATGAAACCACACCATCCGCCGCAGCGACAACATCCACGCCCGAAGCCATGGTGGAAAATCCGCCATAGATCGCAAAGTCTGTTCCGTCGTGGCCGGAATAATAAACGCCGCCGCAATTCCAATCCTGACCGCCCTCATCCTTGTACGCGGACACCACAAACGTCGAATGCCAGCTCGTGGTGCTCGGAAAGGAGTAATCCTGGGCGAAGGAGAGCGCCGAGAATGCAGCAAGAAGCGCAATCATCGGGGCACTGGAAGCGTGTATTCGTGCCCGTCGGCCACCCAACTCAAGCCGTCCGCTGTCCACCGATATTCGACCCCGTCCGGTGGGGGAAGAAACCCTTCGGGTGGCTCCCCCGAACGACGGGGGGGCAACTGGACGTTCGTGAGCTGGCGCGCAACGCCCTCGGCACCGATGCGACTCAGTTCGATCACCCACCACGACGCGATTCCCGTCTGCCCCGAGATGAAGGCGACCCGGCTGCCGTCCGGGGAAAATACGGGGCGATCGTCGGAGCCGCGGGCGGATGTCAACCGCACCGGCAATCCGTCCGATTCCGGCGCCAAGCGCAGGTACCAAAGGTTCGTCTCGCCTGCGGAATCGCCACCGGAGTCACGCGCGTACACCAGCGATGCAGAATCCGGCGAAAATGCCAGGCGCGCATCAACCCCTTCATCGAGTTCGCGCTGGACGCCGTCCGCGCGGCGCAGTCGAAGGATTCCGCCCTCCGCGACGAGCGCCTCCACCGCGCCATCGGGCGAAAGCGTGCGGCGGCCCGGGCGCGTGTCTGTTGCCGACGGAGGAGGGCCTGTCGGCGCCGCGTCATTGAGGCGTGCCGGCGCATCAGCGCACGACAGCACGGAAAGCAGGCCCACCACGAACATCGACACAGTCTATACCGCACCGCCCCACGACCGCAGCACACCGCTCGGATAGCGGGGCTTGATGTTGGCCTCGCTGCTTGCCCGATACGACCGCAGGAGCCTGTTTGCGTGGGCCGCGCTGCTCGTTCTCTACGCCGTCGTCCTCGTGATCTGGCACGACCTGATCGACTGGACGTTGGGGATGGATTTCCTGCTGGGCGGAATCTGGGGATTCATGACCATGGCTCTGGCCTGGGATATCCGTCCCCGGCGCGATCTCAGCATGATCGGTGTGGCGTTTTTCGGGGGCCTGGTGATCGAGTGGTGGGGCACGACGACGAATATTTGGTATTATTATACGGCCGAGCGGCCACCGTTGTGGATTCTTCCAGCGTGGCCCGTTGCGGCATTGGCGATCGATCGTATCGCTCGCGTGCTCGGCGAGTTCGCGGACGCATCCAAGCGTGATTTTCGAATTGTGTTTCGCTGGGCGTGGTTGGCCCTCCCCGTATTTGTTCTGGCGATGATGAATTTTTCTTGGCGGGGATTGGACCAGCGATCAACCTGGGTCATTTTTGCGCTGATGCTGGGCGTGTTGGGAACCGTCCAAAACGCCCGTCAGGATGTGCTGGTTTTTGGGAGCGGGTCATTCCTCGGTATATTTTTGGAGTATTGGGGCACGAGTCGATATTGCTGGACCTACTACACCGCCGAGGTCCCGCCGACGGTGGCGATGGTCGCGCACGGATTTGCGTCGGTGGCGTTCATCCGCGGGCTTGCCGCGGTGGAGGGGGTGAGATCGCGACTCCCATGATGTTGTGTTGGCCGAGGCTGAGCGCCTACGGCGCAGCACGCAGCGCAAGTCGATGCACCGCTACGGGATTGGCGAACCCCTTCACCGCAATCTCCCCGCCAGGGCGAAAGCGAGCATCCTGCACGGATGCGCGCACTTCCTCCGTCACGACGATTTCGCCGGCCTCCGCCTTTCCACACAACCGACTGGCGAGATTCACCGCATCACCAATCGCCGTGTATTCGAGACGCTGCGGTGATCCGATATTTCCAACAATAACTTTTCCGCTGGCAATGCCCATACCTGTCGCGATGGGTTGCAGGCCGCGGGCAATTCGACCCTGATTCCACGCGGCAAGCGCATCGAGAATACGGACGCCGGTTCGTACCGCCCGCGCGCGGTGATCTTCCTGGGGAACGGGGGCGCCGAAATAGCAGAGCATCGCATCGCCCATGAACTTGTCGATGACGCCCTCTTCCTTCATCACGACGTCGACGAGAAGCGTAAAATACTCATTCAGGAGCGCGACGATATCCGCCGCGCCCAACTGTTCCGTGAGCGGAGTAAATCCGCGAATATCTGAAATCAACACGGTTACGTCTCGCTCTTCTCCAGTGAGCTTCAAATCGCCGCGGTCGAGTAGATCCTGCATGACCTGGGTCGCCATGTATTTTCCAAACATATTCCGGAGGCGTTCCCGCTCTTCCAAACCGCGCGCCATGCTGTTCAGGGCATGTGCCAACTCGCCTACCTCGTCTTCCCGCGTCTCGGGAACGCGCACGGTGAAGTCACCCTCCTCAATCTTCTTTGCAGCCTGTGCGACCAGGCGTATCGGTTGGGCAATGCCGCGCGCAAGCACCGCCGCCGCCGCGAACGCGACCAACAAACCCGCGAACGCGAAGCCGGCCGTGCGTTCCGCGCGGTGCCGAAGTTGATCCAACAGCGTGGAAATGTCGTAGTCAGCCTGCAACACCGCAACGACGCTGCCCGAATCATCGGCGATAGGCGCCCACGCCGATATCCAGGTGCCGTGCTCATCTGCATACGGCCCCTCGCGCCCCGGACCGCCGCCCTCAAACGTTGCTTTCACGCCGGGACGCAATTCATATTCATTTCCCACGTACGGCGTCTCGTTGGTCATCACGACGAAGCGCGTACGATCCCCATCCCGCCGCAGCGTATAGATGGCGCTCGGAATTCGGGCTTCCGCCTGGATCGAGCGCAAGGTTTCACGCTGGGACAGGAATGCCGGCTCATCGGCGCGTCCCGACAGGACGATGGCCGCGTGAGCCGTGTGGTCCACCCGATCGGCGCCGACCCGCACCGCCGTTTCCAGGTTGTCCCCCAACCGGAGAATGAGGTCCGCACGCGCATCCCGAAAGTCCACGGTGACGATAATGGCCGCGGCGACAATGACAGCGGCGACGCTGCTCAGGCCGATCCGCGAGGCAAGTCGGCCCATCACCGCGCGACGCAGGAAACTCCGATTGGGGGCGGGCGTGGTGTCGGCGGGCATGGACGCGGAGAGTGTACGCCTACTCGTCGATGACGGCGAGGAACAGTCGCGCCAGCTCCGCATGACCTTCCGGATTCGGATGGATGCATGTGGCATCTAGCCACCGGACGGTATCCTCTCCACGGTAGCAGTCGGTCGCCGGGTCTTCCGAGCGCCACCCATGACCGCAGAAGTTTTCGAACAGGAGCACGACATCGGTTTGATATTCGACGGCCATATTGACGAACGACTCGTCGATGTACACGTACGCGTCCCGGATGCGATCGACCTCACCGCCAAATCCCATCGCATCTGCGGTGGGGCAGGAGCTCAGGTCTCCCGTTCCGTCGGTAAACTCGTACACATTGGTGTACACGATATCGAGGCCGCCGGGAAACCATGTTTCCTCATTGTCGCGCACCCACGTAAAAAACGTACGCAACGTTTCGACACCCGAAATCAATACTTGCGCCGCTTCGGCCTCGGACCCCGTTTCATTAAGCGTGTCGTTGGCCGCCATCGCATCGTTTCCACCGATCGTGAAAAGCACCAGCGTGCGCCGGGGATCGGGTTCAGGTGCACATGTCAGAAGTTGTTTATGGGGTTCATCCAACAGGTCATCAGTACGCGCGCCCCAGGCGGAACAATCCGCGATTTCAATATCGCCAAAACGTTCTTTCAGCGGCGCATCGAGTTGGGTACGATAATAGTCTTCCTCATCGGAGGGCGGCGTGCCCGCCGTCACGCTGTCCCCCAGAAAAATAACGCGCTCGACATCCCGGATGTCCTGATGATTGGAACCTGCGCAATGATGGCCCCACGTCGCGTCCATCGAATCGTAGGTTGGCCAGGGCTCCCCCGAGTTACCAATATCCGCAAAACAGTTGTCCTTCAGGCCGAGGGAATCGTCCCACTTATCTTCGGGGGCGTCGGGCGCCGCTGAATCCACAGGCGCGGCACACGCGATGGTGAGGAGGAGCATGCCCGCATTGTGCCAGATTTTCCGCCGAACGGGGTACAATGGCGGCCCTGAGAGGTGTTCGTGATCCTGGCACTGTTCCTGATGGGATGCCGCGCCGAGCCCGCCGTCAAGATCGACGACATCGGCGACGCCGCGGGAGACACGGCAGAAGACTGCCCCGGCGGCACCGAGGTTTGCAACGGCATCGACGATGACTGTGATGGAGAGGTGGACGAAGACGTGACCAACACCTGGTATGACGACGCCGATGCCGACGGCTACGGGAACCCCGCGTCCGTCGAGCAGGCGTGCGAGCAACCGGGCGGAACGGTCGCTACAGGAAATGATTGTGACGATCTTGATCCCGATCGCTGGCCAGGAAACCCCGAGGTGTGTGACGGCGTAGACAATAATTGCGATGGGCAGGTCGATGAGGGCGTGGCAAATATCTACTTTGCCGACGCAGACGGCGATGGGTACGGTGACCCCGGCGCTTCGGCCTACGCGTGCGCAGATGCGGCTGGGTATGTTTCCAACGACGCGGATTGCGACGATACGACGGAGGGCGCAAATCCCGGCGCAAATGAAACCTGCGACGAAATTGACAACGATTGCGACGGAGAGGTTGACGATGGCGTGCTCACAACCTATTACGCCGACTTTGACGGTGATTTTTGGGGAAAGGATGACGCAACGCAGGACGCGTGTGCGTTGCCGACCGGCTATTCCGAGGACAACGGCGATTGCGACGACGCGGACGGAACGATTCATCCTTTTGCCGAGGAGATCTGCGACGGTTTGGATCAGGACTGCGATGGTGTAGCCGACAACGGAATCGACGCGGATGGAGATGGCACGGCGGATTGTTTGGATACCGAAATTTGCGACGGGCTGGATAATGACGGGGACGGAAGCGTGGACGAACCGGACGCCGTGGGCGCAACCACCTGGTGGCTCGACTACGATGCCGATGGGTACGGCGGAACGCGGTTGAGCCAGGTCGCGTGTGACCAGCCGGTGGCCTATGTTGCGACGGCGGACGATTGTGACGACACCGACGCGGCGGTCTCTCCGGGGGTTTCCGAAACGTGCAATGGCATCGATGACGACTGCGACGGCGCGATCGACAATGGCGCTCCGGGTTCGACATTTTATCGGGATGGGGATTCCGACGGATATGGGGATATTGGGTCCACGACCACGGATTGTTCGGCACCCGCCGGGTATGTTGCGGACAGTACGGATTGTGACGATACGTCCGGTGCGGTTTCGCCCGCGGGGACGGAAATATGCAACGCAGTGGATGACGACTGTGATGGTGCCGTCGACGACGGGCTGGTGTTTTCAGCCTACTACGCCGATGTCGACGCGGACGGATATGGGGACGTCGGATCGGCGGCCACGGATTGTTCCGCGCCAGTTGGGTATGTCGTCGACGGTACGGATTGCGACGACGGCATCTCGACGGTCCACCCCGGCGCAACGGAGATTTGCGACGGAGTGGACGACGATTGTGATGGCGTGGTGGACGATGGTGCGGTGGGAACATCTGTATTTTATGCGGATGACGACGGAGACGGGTACGGCGACCCCTGGGTCGCCGTTACGGATTGCGCAGCGCCGGCCGGGTACGTTTCGGACTTCACCGATTGTGATGATGGCGACGAAACGGTGTACCCAGGGGCGGTGGACGTGTGTGACACGTTGGATAACGATTGCAACGGCTACGCCGACGACGCCGGATACTGCCCGTGCGATATTGAATACTACGGCGGGGAGCCGTATATGTATTGTTCGACGACGCTGGAGTGGGCTCCCGCCCGCGCCGTTTGCAACACGTACGGGTACGAGTTGATCAGTATTAATAGCGCGGCAGAAAATACGTGGTCGATGGGGATTGCGACGAGCTACGGGTGGACGTCCGGGTATATTTTCTGGATGGGGTTCAATGATATCGCCACCGAGGGCTCGTTCGTGTGGGCCTCCGGCGACGCGGTGACGTACACCAACTGGAACGGCGGCGAGCCCAACAACTCCGGCGGAGAGGACTGCGCACACACGTGGTCCACGGGGACCTGGAACGACATTCCTTGCACGGGGTATCCGGCCAGATATGTTTGTGAGCCGTAGGCCTGGGGAGCGCAGGTAGACGCGGCGAAGCGATTCTAAACCGGCGCCGTCCGCGACTTGTCGTTCAACATCTCCAGCTTGAAGATGGAAAGCGCGCCGAAGGCCAGCCGCTTCAACTCGGTTGCGCTCGCAATATTGGCTGCCGCACGCGCGACAAACCGTGGCCGCATGTAGAACTTGCGGTGCGCAATCTTGAGCAGATCCAGAATCTGCGCCTTCGTCAAGTGCTCTTCCCAACAGGCCGGCACCTCGACACCGCACAGCGGATCCTTCATCATGCGATCCCAGCAGTCCGCCGGGAACAAGCCCAGCTTCGCGCCGTCCTCGAACGATTCCGTGCCCGGGTACGGCGAAAACACGGCGAACACCGCATAGTCGGCGTCAAGCTTGACCATTTCGTCCACGTTCTTGATGGCGCCTTCCATCGTTCGCTCGTGCGGGCCACCCAACATGATGTACGCAACGCTCCGAACGCCTTCTTCGCGGCACCACTTGAAAACGCGGTGAACGTCGTCGGTGTCACAATGTTTGCCCCACACGTCGAGGCCCTCATTGTTGGCCGACTCGACGCCGAAATGGATTTTCGTGCATCCGGTTTCGCGGCAACGGCGAATCTGTTCACGCGTCGTGCCGGCAATCGTCGTCTTGTACCCCCAATTGAACTTGAGGCCGCGACGCTCGATGCCGTCACAGAACTTCAGCGCCCACTGCGAGTTGGGCGTAAACAAATCATCGATGAAATGCGTCTCGGTGATGCCGAGGGAAACGCAGTGCTCCATTTCGTCCAGGATATTGTCGATGTCCCGCATGCGGTACTGCTTCTTGTACGTCAAGCAGAACGGGCAGGAATGCGGACAGCCGCGCGAAGTAATCGCGGTCGTGTTGAGCGGTTGCTTGCAGCCTGGAAGGTAGTAATCCCGGTACCGAACACGCGAGCGATCCGGCCACGGATATTGATCCAGCGACTTCGTAGACTTGCGGTCCTTGTTCTTCACGACCTGTCCGTCCTGATGGAACCAGACGCCGTCGATGCCTTCCCACGTTTGGCCGCGATCGTGGCGCTCCACCATTTCCAGGAACGCATCTTCGCCGTCACCGGTGATGATGGCGTCGGCGTCCTTCATGAGCATCGCGTACTCAGGGAACATCGCGCAGTGCGGGCCACCAAGCACGATTTTTGCCTTGGGATTGGCTTTGCGAACCGCGTTGATCGTCATTTGCACGTCCGGCAGGGAGTGCGTGTACGTCTCAATGCCGACGATATCGAGCGGATAGCGCTTCAACTGCGCTTCGAATTCGGGGTAGTCGAGGTTATCGACCACCGGGTCAAAGATCTCGACCTTGTACCGGGAGCGTTTCTCAACCGCTGCCTGAATGTACATCAAGCCGAGCGGCGGGAAGCAATACACCCCGTAGGCCATGGCCTTCGGAATTCCGGCCCACACGCGCATCTGTTCGGGAGGATTGATGAGGGTGACGTCCACGAGTACCTCTAGAACGGGGGGCGGAGGCCAACGAGCCTCCATGGGATGAAGAGCGGAACTTCTTTACGATACGCCTCGTACTCGTCTCCGAAGATGGCGACGAGTTGCGGCTCCTGCCGAATGACCTTCTCAACCAGCGAACCAGCAAGAAGAAACGGCACAAGAATGAAACAGAAGGAGATCGAGTTCAGCAGGAAACCGACGGCCAGCATACCGAACAGCTTGCCGATGACCGAAGGATTGCGGGAGTACGCGTAGATCCCCGAACGCACGAGGCGTAGCGTGCGGCCAGCCGTCGGCGACGGCGAACCTGCACCTTCAAACACCAGTTCTGCGTAGGTAACCCCCACGACGACCAGGCCGAAGATCAGCGACGCCACGGCGACGCCAACGTTCACCGGTGCAGGGATGAACCCGCCGCCAAAGCCGAGATTTTGGTCAAGCCCGAGCGAAATCATCGCCACGGCAAAGGTGATGGGGAAAAGCACCGGGATGTAGACCTTGCTCACCATGAGCAGGATCTGGGGAGTCAGTGCGACGCGGAAGGCGCCTGCAATCTTGCCGGTGAGGCGAGTCATCGAACGGGTATAGTACCGGGGAATGCGGCACCGAACTGTAGTGGTCGCCACGCTTACAGCGTTGCTCGCCGGTTGCGGTGAAGATGACATCGTGTCCGCAGCCCGAGAGGAGCAGGCGGCGGCGAGCGCGGCGGCCCCAACCGCCCACGCCGGCGAGCCGGGCGGCGGAAACGGCGGTGCGCCGGGGATTCCGGCGGCGCCGACACCGGGGGTCCCAGCGGGGGCCGGCACCCCCCCTGCCACGGCAGCCGGCGGCACCGGGCCACAGCCTACCGGCGCTCCAACGCCGGGAATTCCGGAGGAGCCCAAACCGGGCCTCCCGGGCCAGCCGATGCCGGCGCCGCCAGGTTCCGGCGCGGCGCCGGTCGCTGGATCGACGACGCCTGGCGTCGGTGACGCACCCACGCCCGGGATTCCGGAGGCACCGCGTCCCGGCGCTCCCGGGTCCGCCCCGCCGACCACCGGGCCGACGATCGCCGTCCGCGGGGACGTGCAGTTTTCAAGGTGGAAAGGCGGAAATGTTCGCATCGATGCCTTCGACGGCGATCATTCGAAGGCCGGCAGCCACCCCGGCATTCTGGCAAACGTCGTCGTGCTGCAGCCCGGCCGATTCACGTTGCTGGTTCCGCAGAACGCCGGAAAAATCTTCATCGAAGCGTCCGTTGACGAGGACGGAGACGGCAAACCCGGCCCCCAGGACCCGCAGGGCAAGGCCGACCGCTACCCGCTGACCGCCAAGACGACGGACCTGACCGACGTCCTGATCGTGCTTACGAAGCGCGAGCCGCCGCCGGGCGGAAACAAGGACGATTTCTGAGCCGGCCCACGCTGGTGATTCCCCACCGAGCACGTCGGGATTTGTTGCAGCGTTTGTTGGCGGTAGTCGACGGTTGGCCCGTGATTATCGCGGATGATACGGACGATGGCCTCGATGTGGACGTTGAACGGGTGCGCCTCGGCGGCGGCGTGGGGTTCGCGCGCGCGGTCAACGCCGCGCTGGACGTCGTGCGCACCCCGTTCGCGATCATCGTGAACGATGACGCGCTCCCGGAAGCTGACTGCCTCGATCAACTCGCGCGGACGGGTGGCGTGTGCGGGCCGGTGATCGTTGGCGCGGCCGGCGTGGAGTCAGCCGGACTCACGGTGCGAAACTGGGGGAGAGTCGTCCAGCGGACGGCGATACCCCCCGAGGACGTCGGCGTGGACGCGCTTTCCGGGGCGTGTTTGCACATGCCGGCGGGGGAGAGATTCGACGAGCGCTTCCGCCATGGGGGCGAGGACGTCGAGCTGTGCCGGCGGCTCGGCGGGGCCCGGCTCGTCGTAAGGGCGAGGTGCTGGCACGAAGGGGGCGCGACGCTGGGGCGGGACACTCCGGAAGCGCAACGTCACGCCGTTTCGGGCCAGCTGCGGTTGGTGTCGCGCGGGTGGCGAGACGGCGTCGTTCTCGCGCTCGCGGTCGCGCAAGTCGTGCGTGAGGGGGGTGGGAGCGCTCGATTGCGGGCGGTGCGAGAGGGGTGGAGAGATGCGCGGGGGTAGGCGCGGGTTCTTCGCGCCGCGCTTCAGTTGCACGACCCGCACGCGGTGGGGCTGACGGGGGTATCGTCGAACTCCATGCCTTCCAACTCGGGAAGCACAACGTCACGGAGCGTCGATGTCACCCCACCCGTCGCAAAGCAGGCCCGCGCCGCGTCGGCCAACCCGCGCGCTTTGGACGCCGCTACGCCGAGCTTGCGCGCATCGAGCTCCGCCTGCGCCGTTGCCCCGCGACAAGGTAACGAACACGCTCCTCGTCGATGCTCGCAGCGACCCCGGCGAGCATTCGCAACGGCCGGTGCGCGCTGTCCACGCACGCAACGGTTTCCGTGTTGCCGGCGCGCGCGGCGGCCGCCGCCAGCCCCTCGACGAGGCGCACGTCTGCCGCGATGGACCGGAGGGCGCCCCCATCGGCGGCGAGCGCCGATCCCGCCGAAAGCACCAGCACGAAGAGGATGCGTCGCATGGCCACTCCCGAATCACGGACACCGTAGCCGGCCGACGCGGCAGCCGCGCGACTATCCCGGGGGCGGCACCACCGTCGGCTTCCCCGGCGCCGGCTCCTCGGGCTTGACCGGAATCGGCGCCTCCGGAATGCCAGGGGCGAGCGGTACTTCCGCCGGGGGCGTCGGTACGCCCGCGTCGGGAGCGGCCGGCACACCCACACCGCCCGGCGCGCCCGGCAGGGCCGTGGCACCCTCTCCAGCGGGCTCGCCCGGACCGCCCGCCCCGACCAAGCTCGGTTTCTCGTTCTCGGCGGCCGTCAACGCCTCCCCGAACGCCGGCTCCAACAGCAACATGTACAGAATGACGTCACGCCGGGCGTTCTGAAAGTGCGGGCCGGTCAACTTCTCAGGATTTTCCGACCAAAGACCGCCGATGTTCAGGTGGTCCTCGTTGGGATCGAAGGTCGTACGGGAGAGGGAGCCGAACGCACCGGCGACATACACCGTGCCGACCAGCGCATTGAAATCGCCGGGGTTCGCGTACGGGTCCAAACGATGTCGCAGCGCGAAGATCGCGTCGGAGAACCAGATCTCCTGCTGCGGGGTGAGCGACCGAAGGAACGGCTCCTGTGCGTCAAATAGCGTGCGCACCGAGCGCGAGCGCAGGTCCAGCAGCTCTGCCTCCCTGACGTGGACGGTGTCCAGTTTCGCGGCGATCGACGAAAGCTCTGCCTCACTGGCCCCCCGATCCATCCCGGCCCAAAGCTCGTCGTAGACGGCGGCCACTTCCGGCTCCCGCTGATCGATGATCTCATGCTGGCGGCGTTCGACGTCGGCATACTCGCGATTCGTTTTCGCAGAAAGCTCGTCCAACAACCCGAACTGGTACCGGTTGAATTGCATGTAGTGCAGCCAAATTCGCAATCGAACCCGTTGCTCCGAGTACTGCACGGCAGGGAGAAAGGCGTAGTCGTACAACTTTCGGTACAGCGCCGGGGCGGACGCGCGATCCATCGGGACAATCTCCGCTGCTGTGGTGGCCGCTGCCTCCGAGGGCAGGGGCATCGGCTCGGCGCCGCACGCGAACAGCAAGGAGAAAAG
Organism: Klebsiella pneumoniae; assembly: GCA_945861635.1. GTDB lineage: Bacteria > Myxococcota_A > UBA796 > UBA796 > SXON01 > CAMAWH01. Next base: position 26,865 of record CAMAWH010000010.1, read on the forward strand.
CATGCTGGCAATGTACCGCCCCGGCGGCGGACGCGTTGACCCGGGCTACGTTCGGCGCAATGAGATGGGCCCTGCTCGCCACGCTCGCGCTCGCGGTACTCGCGACGTGGCCGATGCCGCTGACGCCCGCCACGGCGCTGCTCGGACATCCGGGCAACGACGTGTGGAACCATGTGTGGGGATACTGGTGGGTGGCCGATGAGATCTCGCGGGGGGAAGTGCCGCTGTCCACCGATCTGCAGCGCTACCCCGGCACGTCCGCGCTGTTTTTCATCGACACCTTCGGCGCGCTCTGGACCCTGCCGGTGCAGTGGGCCGCGGGGCCGGTCGTGGCGTACAACGTCTCGGTTTTCGTGTGCATGTGGGCGGCAGGCATGGCGGCCTGGGCGCTGGCGCGGCACGTGATCCGCGGCTGGTTCGGCGGCGTCGACGCCGACGCGACGGCGCTGGTTGCGGCCGTGGCGTTCGTGCTCTCGCCGCATGTGCTCGCGCAGGCGTACAACGGCATCACGGAGACACTCACAGCGGCGGGTCTTCCGCTTGCAACGCTGGCGATGTTGCGGTTGTACGAGCGCCCGGGGACCCTTCGCGCCGTGATCGCCGGTGGCGCAGGCGCGCTGTGCATGTTGGCGAACTGGTACTACGGGCTGTTTGCGGTCATCGGCAGCGCAATCATGTTGGTGACGCTCGCTGCAACACGGTGGGAGCGCATCCATTGGCGCGCAATTCCCGCCGCGGCGGGCGCGGCGGCGCTGCTCGCGCTTGCGCTCGTCGCCCCGGTGCTTGTCGGCTTTTCTCGCACGCTGGAAAGCGAATCGGCGATCGTCAAACGCGACCCCGAATTCGTGTGGAACTCGCTGATCTCGCACAACATGACCGACGTGATCTCGATCTTCCGCCCAGGCCACACGTACAGCCCCGATCTCAAGGCGTTGCACGGAGAGGATTTGCTGATCGTCACCTACGTCGGCTGGACGCTGATGCTCCTTGCGGGGGTCGGCCTGTACCGCCTCCGGCGCTGGCGTGACCGCCTGCCGTGGATGGTGTGGATTGCCGTTTTCGCCTCGTTGATGCTGGGTCCGTACCTGTTCATCGCCGGTGATTACGTCACGCTTGCCGACCGTCGCATCCCGCTTCCGTTCCTTGCCTTCTTCGACGCATTTCCGCTGTTCTCCCGCATCTCGCACCCCTTTCGGTTCGTCGTACCCGTGCAGTTGGGGCTCGGCGTTCTCGCGGCCGCGGGCCTCGGCCTCCTTCCCCGGTGGACGCGGCTCGTCGCAACCGGGGGGATGATGATCGAGTTTCTCGTGCTGTCGCCAGCGCCGTGGCCGCTGCCGCTTTCCTCCGCGTCCATGCCCTCGTATTGCGCCGACCTTGCGAACGATCCGGTGTCGGGTGCCGTGCTCGACCTGCCCATCACCGTCGCGAATCTCGAGCGCGCTGTCTACCTCTACTGGCAAACGGTGCATCAACGCCCCATTCCGTACTCGCTCAACGAGCCGATGCCGGAAACACTGGAGCGTTCTCACCTTGCGAAGGCGATTTTTATCGCGGAAGGGGGGCACATCGATCGCCTGCCGCCCATGTTGGCGGAGCTCGACCTCATCGTCGCCGGTCGGGCGCTGGCTGACCTCGGCTTCCGGTACGTGGTATTTCACGAACGGATGTACCCGCCCGACCGCGCCCGTCAGGTGCTGACCCTCCTCCGGGTTGGTTTCGGCGATGAGACGACGACCACCGTGACCGGGGAGCACATCTGGCGGCTCGACGTCTCGGAGATCGCGCCGTGAACCGGGTGAATGTTCCAGAGGTACTCGGCGCGTTCGCCGCGTTGGTGCTCGGCGGCCTCGCTGCGATTGCGGTGACGTGGCCCATGGTGACGTACCTCGACAGCATCGTGCTTGGCGGCGGCGAGTTGGGTGGATGGTTGTGGCGGTACAACTGGCACTTCATATCGCTCGATGGCGTGATGGAAACGGACGCCGGCCCCGTCCAGATGTGGCGGGCATTCGTCGGTCTCGGTCGGTACCCCGAGACGGGCAACATCCTCGATGTGCTCGCTATCTCCTACCCACTTGAGCGGTGGTTTGGATTCCCTGCCAGCTACAACCTGAAGATTCTCCTCATTCTCGCGCTCAACGGTTTGTCCGGGTACGCGCTGGCGCGGTATTTCTCCGGGAGCATTTCTGCGGCGTTGGCGGGGTCTGTTCTAGCGGTCGTGAATCCGTTGACGCTGTTCGAGATTCAGTCCTCCGGGCTGCGGCAATCGCTGCTCTGGTGGGTGCTGCTGTACCCCGCGCTGATTGATCGCGCGTTGCGACGACGCACGGTTGGGAGCGGGATTCTGGCGGGTGCATGTTTCGGCATGGCGGGTGCATTCTATTGGTTCTACGGTCTGTTTGCCGGGATGTTCACGGCGGTCTGGCTCATCAAGCACGTCATTGTGGAGCGGGGACGGCTGAGCGGCCTCGGCATCGCGCGCAGTTTGGTGGGCGTCGGGATCGGCACGGCGCTGCTCGCCGGACCCTTCATCCTGCCGTATGCGCTCGGCGGGGACGCGGAGTCGGCGACATCGCAGGGCGGCGGCGGCGGTGGGGCCGGGGGCCTGCGCCTGCCGGAGCTCACGTTTTTCCTGCCCTTCCCCCCCTACGATACGGTCGCGCAGGCTCCGATGCGCCCGGTCACCTACGCGGAAAACGTCCTCGCGTCGATCCACCGGACCATCGGCTCCAGCTGGAGCGCCACCTACCCGGTGGACCCTACGCTCAACGAATCTCTCCCGCTCGTCGTCATGATCTTCGGGGTACTTCCTGCACTTACGCGCCGGCGCAGTTGGGGCTGGCTTGCGGTGTGGCTCGTGTTCTACCTCGGAACGCTCGGCCCCTTCCTCCGCATCGGAGCGGGAGACAACCAGAACGTCTACCGGGTGATGGAAGACTACGTCATCCGCCTGCCCTATGTGTTGATGTTCCAGTTCATTCCTGGAATGTCTCGAATGTTTGCGCCGTATCGACTGTGCGCGTTCGTGGTGGTGGCCAGCGTCGTGCTCGTTGCGCTCGGGCTCGCCCGGTTGCGGTGGCGCGCGTGGGTTGCGCCGTTCGTGGCCTTCGCAATCATCGCGCAGCCGATGTACCGGTGGGACAAGGGGTCGGTCAACGAGGGAGACGCCGACAGCCGGGAGCTGCGCTCTCCCATCAAGGCAAACCGCATTCGCGTGCCGGATTTCTACAAAAGCCTCGACCCGACGGAACTGACCGGCATTGTGGAGCTTCCCCTTGAACAACAGCAAGACCTGACTTGCTACTACCAGATCGTTCACGCGCAAAAGGTGTACCGCTCGTGGGCCTCGCCCGGCTCCATCCCCCCGATCCTGCGAGCCAAAGGCTCTGGCGGACTCGCGGGAGAGCGGCTGCGCTTTCTCTCGCGCGCCGATTCCATTTCCGGTCCGATCGCCGAGGCATGGATGGCGCTCTCGCACACGCCCGACACCGCCGACCTGTCCGTGCTCGGCACCGACGCACTACCGAGCTGGGCCAAGAACGGGAACTATACCCGCGCCATCCTGCACGAGCGGGGGTATTTCCTTGTGGATCCGACCCGTGGCGCCATGCTCTACGAGACGGCCAACCGACGCCTCGCGGATGTCTTCGGCTACACGGGGGTCGAGATCGACGAACTACGGAAGGGCGATCCGGCGAATCCCGAGTTCGGCGTTCCCATCATCGGCGATCTCGTGCCGTGGACCTCCCAGCCCGCCGAGCTCCCCCCGGAGCGCGCGCCGGCACGCTATCGCATGTCCGTGTTCACTCTCCCGCTCAAGACACTTGACACCCTGCCCGCGGGCATGGATTAGTTCACGCCCATGCGCCGGCCCCTGCCAAACCTCCTGTTGTTCGGATGCCTCGGAACGACGTTCGCACTTTTGTCGAGCTGTGCGGCCGGGCGCTCCACGTATTTCCTCATCAACGCCGAGCGCGAATACCAGAACGCGCGCGCCGAGGACGCGGAAACGAAAGCTATCTACGAGATTACTCTCGCATCCGAGTATCTTCGTAAGGCGAAAGAAGAAAACGGGTACGCGGATTATGGCGCGTCCGAACGCCTTGCCAAGACGTCGATGCAGCACGCGCAGAAGGCGTTGGAACAGACGAGCATGGAGCAGATCGATTCCTCAAATGAGGAGTTTGTTCCCGAAGAAAAGAAAGACGACGTGAAACCGGTCGAGAAGGACAATACGCTCGACGACATCGACCTGGACGAACTGTGATCCGACGCTCGTTTGCGCTTTTCCTGATGACATGCGGCGGGCTCACCGCCGGCTGCGTCAACATCGGCGTGCTCGCTGCGGATCACGAGGCGTTGAAGCAGGAAATTGCCGCCGCCCAAGGACGAACGCGGTGCGCACCGAAAGATCTCGCGCTGGCCGAGGCAAACCTCGCCTTCACCGAATTGGAGTTCGACGAGGGCGATACCCATCGAGCCTCCCAGCACGTTGCGCTCGGTCGGGAACATGCCAAGGTGGCGGCGGCTTGTCCGGCCATTCCCATCGCACCCGTCATTGTCACGCCGACCGTCGTGGTGCCCGTGGTCGTCAAGCCGACCGTCACGGACAAAGATGGAGACGGCGTGACGGACACCGACGACGTCTGCCCCAATGACCCCGAAGATCTGGACGCATTCAAGGACGCGGATGGTTGCCCCGACCTCGACAACGACGTGGACGGCGTGAACGACGTCAGTGATCGCTGCCCGATGGAAGCCGAAGATCGTGACAGCTACATGGATCAGGACGGGTGCCCGGACCTCGACAACGACGGAGATGGTTTGGCGGACACCGCCGACGCCTGCCCCAACGAGAGGGGCACGGCCGCGTCGATGGGCTGCCCGAATCGTGATCGCGATAATGACGGAGTGACCGACAATTCCGACCAGTGCCCGGACCAACCGGAGACGAAGAACGAGTACAACGATGCCGACGGCTGCCCCGATACCAAGCCGCAGCGCGTCGAGGTGACGGCCGACGCCATCGTCATCAAGGAACGCATCAACTTTGCCACGGGCAAGGCTACGATTCTCTCCTCGAGTTTCCTCGTGCTGGACGACGTCGCGCAGGTCATGAAGGATTATCCCAAGATCAAGGTGGAGATTGGCGGCCATACGGACAACGTGGGGGATGACGCCGGCAACCAGCGCCTCTCGAAGAGCCGTGCGGACTCCGTCTTCGAATACCTGCTTGGAAAGAGTGTTTCCGCGCAACGGATGATCACCATCGGCTACGGTGAAACCCGCCCGATTGACACGAATCGCACCGAAGAGGGTCGGACCAACAATCGCCGGGTCGAGTTCATGATCGTGGACAGCGGCCTCGGCAGCAAAGCACCAGACGCCCCGATAGCGCCCTGAAGCGCAGCGCAGCGGCGGTGGGTGCATCGGGCACGGTCAGCGCGCCCTACTGCACGCCATCCGTCGTCAGCGATTCCGCCATGCTGGCGCCGAGCGCGCTTGTTTCGTTGGTCATCGTTCCGACGAGGATCTGCATCGCCGCAACCACGGCGATCGAGATCACCGCAATCGCGAGGAGGTATTCAACGGTGCTCTGGGCGCGTCGCACGCCCCGATCATACACCAAATGAGCGATCGAACAGCGCATCGATCGCCAAATGTCCACCCTCGGTCAGCGAGCGTGTGCCGGTGCCACAGAAGGTCGCCGCGTCGATAATCGGTGTTCCCGGCATCCAATCGTCACCTGCCCACCGGTACCAATCTTCCTTTTCCTGATCGTAGACCCACAAGCGCTTGTTCCACATGCGCGCGAGTTCCACGCTCCACCCCGTGCCGCCGGTGACCGTGCCGTCTTCCTGAATGGATCCCACAACAAACACAAGTTGCGACGCCGAAACCTGGTGCCAGAGACTTTGGAGGATACGGCGAATCATCGCGCCCTCTCCCCAGCTCCGGCGCAGGCGCCGCGAAACGTACGCGAGCGAAACGTCTCCTGCGGCCAACTCCGACTCCGTGAGCGGGTGGGCACCGCGGGTGCGGGCCTGCACATGCCCCGTGAACGTGTAGTTGACCTCTCGAACGCCGTGGCGCTCCGCCGCGGCACCGAACGCCGCCTCCGCACCGTGGGCGCCCCCCGAGTACAGGACGGAGTGGGCCGGCCCGGCCTGATTCGGCGGCGGTTCCACGCCACGACCGGAGTACCCCCCGAGGCGCACCGGCGGGAAGGTCTCGGCTCCGCGCCGAACGTGCAGCCATTGCTGGCCGTGCTCCGGCACCAATTCCATGACGAGCGTGTCGGGATCCAGCGCCCGCGTAGCCGTAAACGCGTACCAAGCGGCAAAACCCCGCTTCGTCGAGAGGGCGCGCAGGTCCGCGACAAAGGCAGGGTCCGGCTCGAAGCCGTCGATCACGACCAGGACGGGCTGAAACTCCATGCTCGCCGCCAGACTCTCCAGTAGCGCCTCGATTCGGCTGACAACGGGGGGAATTCCGCGCAGGGCGTGGATGATGCGATGACGCTCCACGGCGAGCAGGGCTTCCGCACGCTCCAAGGGCCGCATGTCCGGCCCGAGACCCACCAGCGCGCTTTCGTACGCGTCTCGTACCGACGCGACCGAGTCCGTAAGGGCAACGTGGAGCACCGGCTCTCCGCGAAGCAGCCGGTCCAACGCGATTTCCACGAGCAGCCCCGTCTTTCCGACGCCCGGCGCAGCGACCACGCACCCGCCCTCTCCCGGCCGCAAACCGCCCGGAATCGCGAGGTGCAGCGCACGCAGCGCCGCACGTTCACGCAGGTCCGCGCGGCTCGGCACGGCTCTACTTCTCCCGCTTTTCTTGCTGATACTTGCGCACCAACTCCTCGGTCACCGCGTTCGGCGCAATGGAGTACCGGGCAAACTCCATCGAGAACTCGGCCTTTCCCTGCGTCGCGGAGCGCAACGTGGTGGAATAGCTGAACATTTCCGCGAGCGGAACTTCCGCCTCCAACTGCGAGAATCCATCCGTCTCCGAGGACGAGATGATGAGGCCGCGGCGCTGCATGATCGTGCCTACCATCGAGCCGTGGAATTCGGCGGGGCCTTCGAGCCCGACCTTCATGATCGGCTCCAGCACGACCGGCTTGGCCTTGAAGTACGCCTCCTTGAATCCGCCGATGGCCGCAAGTTGGAACGCGATGTCGGACGAATCGACGGCGTGTGAAGACCCGTCGTCAATGCCGCAACGGATGTTGACGACGTTTGCGCCGATCAGCTCTCCCTTCTCCAGGCACTTCTTGAAGCCCTTGTCGCACGAAGAAATGAACTCACGGGGGATCGCGCCGCCGGTCACGTCGTCCACGAACTCGTAATTGACGCCCTCCACCGGCTCCAACCAGCCCGCCACGCGCCCGTACTGGCCCGAGCCGCCCGTCTGCTTCTTGTGGGTGTAGTTGAATGTCGCCTTGTTGGTGACCGTTTCCCGGTACGCGACGCGCGGCGGGGAAGAGATCACCTCACACTGGTACTCCCGCTTCATCCGTTCGATGTAAACATCGAGGTGAAGTTCGCCCATGCCGGAGATGATCGTCTCCCCGGTTTCCGGGTCCGCCGATACGCGGAACGTCGGGTCTTCCTTGGAGAACCGGCGCAGCGCCTTCGACATGTTGGACGTGCCGGCCTGGGTCTTCGGCTTGATGGTCAAGTCGATGACGGCGGCCGGAACGTGCATCGACGTCATGGCCAGTTCGTGCGAGCCGTCGTTGAACGTGTCACCCGAGAAACAATCCACGCCGAAGATGGCGCAGATGTCTCCGGCAAACGTCTCGTCGATTTCCTGCATTTCGTTGGAATGCATGCGCACCAGGCGTCCAACCTTGATCTTTGCGCGGCCGCGCCCATTGATGATCGTGTCTCCCTTTCGCATCGTTCCCGAGTACATGCGGAGGTAGGTGAGCTGCCCATAGCGACCGTCTTCCAGCTTGAAGGCGTAGGCAACGAGCTTGCCGTTCGGATCGCAAGGCACGACCACCTTCTCTTCGTTTTTCTCGGTATCCACCGCTTCATTCGGCACTTCCAGCGGGTTCGGCAGGTACTCGATGACCCCGTCGAGCAACTTCTGCACGCCCTTGTTCTTGTACGCGGAGCCGAGGTAGACCGGAACGAGTTTGAGCGCGATCGTGGCGCGACGGACGGCCGTTTTGAGGGTGTCGATCTGCACGTTTTCTTCGAGCATCTGCTCGGTGAGCTCGTCGGAGAACATCGACACGTTGTCGAGCAGCTCTTCGCGAAACTTGTCGGCGTCCGCCTGCATGTCCGCCGGAATGTCGCGGATCGAGATGTCCTCTCCGTTGTCACCGGAGAAGTAGTAGGCCTTCATTTCCACGAGATCGACGAGGCCCACGTGCTTGTCTTCCAATCCGATGGGAAGCTGCATCATGACGGCGTTGTGGTTGAGCTTTTCCTTGAGCTGCATCCGCACGCGCAGCGGATTCGCGCCCTGGCGATCGCATTTGTTGACGAATGCCAAACGCGGCACGTTGTACCGACGCATCTGCCGGTCTACCGTCAACGACTGGGACTGCACTCCGGCGACCGCGCACAGCACGAGAATCGCGCCGTCGAGCACGCGAAGCGCGCGCTCCACCTCAATCGTGAAGTCCACATGCCCCGGGGTGTCGATGATGTTGACGACGTGTTCGGGGAACTGCGTGGCCGAGCCGAGCCACTGGCAGTGCGTAGCCGCGGACTGGATGGTAATGCCGCGTTCACGCTCGAGATCCATCGAGTCCATCGTGGCGCCGACGCCGTCCTTTCCCTTGACTTCGTGGATGGCGTGGATGCGGCCGGTGTAGAAGAGGATGCGCTCGGTAAGCGTCGTCTTGCCAGAGTCGATGTGCGCGCTGATGCCGATGTTACGGATCAGGGTGAGGTCATTGGTCACGAGTGTCCTCCCGAACGGGGCGCGCGTATATCGGAAGCAGGGCGCTGGCGCAACCCATTCGACCGTAGCGGGCTTGCCATGCGGCGAATGGTTTGCTACTCTTGCCACGGCAAGACCGCCGCCCACCCCAGAGGCTCCATGAAATTCCGAATCTTCCCTGTTCTCACCTGTTCTATTGCCTTCGCGCTTGCATGCGCTGGCGGCGGCTCTACCGAAGCCCCCGCCCCTCCCGCGCCGCCGCCCCCGGCCCCGCCGGTCGAAGCGCCGCCGTCGGCTGGTGGTGACGCCATCGGCGTTCAAGAATGTGATGACTACATCAAACGCATGACGGATTGCCTCGGGACCATGGACCCGGTGTCGAAGTCCGCCATGGAGTCCAGCTTCACGATGATGCGGGACAGCTGGAAGCAAGCGGCCGCCACGCCGGAAGGCAAGGCCGGACTCCAGGCGGGCTGCAAGGCCGCCCTCGATTCCATTCCGCCCACGTGCGCCGCCGGCGCCGGCGGTGCTCCTCCGGCCGGCGGTGATCCGGCGGCCGCGGGCGGCGCAGCTCCGGCCGGCACGGCCGCTCCGGCGGCTCCGGCGCCCGACGCCGCGAAGCCCACGGGCCCGAGCGACCACCACCAGGGCCCGCCGAACATGCCGCCCCCGGGTGGCAAGCGCAACGACGGCGGTGGCGGCGGCGGCAACATGCCCCCTCCGAAGCACAACTAGTCGACGCGGGGCACCCTCGGGTGCTCCACCCACGAATCGCCTCCCTTCGGGGGGGCGATTTTGTTTTTGGTGTCGTTGACGGCCCGAAGGATAGGAACCCCGCTCCATCGGAAGGACCCATGGGCATCGCCATCCTCATCGCGTTGCTGTCAACGCCCGCCCTTGCCGAACCGCTCGTCCGCAACGAGGTGCCGGCGCCGCTCGCGCCGTGGGTGGACTGGGTGCTCGCCGGCACGGCGGAGAAAACCTGTCCCTTCCTGCACGGAGACGCCGCGCGCCGCACCTGCGTCTGGCCCGGCGCATTGGCGCTCTCCCTCGACGATCAGGGCGGACGCTTTTCTCAGGACGCCGAAAGCTGGGCCGACGGCTGGCTTGCGCTGCCGGGAGATGCCAAACACTGGCCGCAGGACGTCACAGTGGATGGCAAAAGCGCCATCGTGGTCGAGCGAGACGGTGCGCCTGCGGTGGAACTCGGGCCCGGCCTGCACACCGTTTCCGGCGCCTTTCGCTGGGCGGCGCTGCCCGAAATCCTGCCCGCACCCGCCGCAACTGGGCTGGTGGAGTTGAGCCTCCGCGGCACCCGCGTCGGTCTCCCCAACCGTGACGAGGAGGGCCGACTCTGGGTGCACAAGGCCAGCGCGCTGGGCGAAACGAAGCTCGACGTCATCGTCCACCGCCACGTCGACGACGGAATCCCGCTGATCCTCACCACCCAGGTCGAACTGAAGGTGTCGGGGGAGAGCCGCGAAGTCGTTCTCGGCCGGGCGCTCCCGGAAGGGTTCGTTGCCATGTCGGTCGGCGGTGCGCTGCCGGCGCGGCTCGATCCCGATGCGCGACTCCGCGTTCAGGTTCGGCCCGGCACCTTCTCGCTCACCTTGATTGCCCGCCACGACGGTCCTACCGATGCGATCACCCTCGCAGCGGCCGATGGCCCCTGGGACGACGACGAGGCCTGGGTATTCGCCGCCCACCCCGAGCTGCGCGAGGTGGCTGTGGAGGGCGTGACGGCAATCGACCCGCAGCAAACCCAGCTACCAGAAGGTTGGAAGGGGCTGCCCGCCTTTCTCGTCAAACCCGGGGACACCGTCCGGTTCAACCAACGACGCCGGGGGGACGAGGATCCGGCGCCGGATCGGCTGTCTCTCGATCGCACGCTCTGGCTCGATTTCGACGGAGGAGGCTACTCGGTGAAGGACGTCATCACCGGCACCTTCCATCGGAGTTGGCGCCTTTCGATGGCCGAGGAGACGAGTCTGGGCCGCGTCGCGATTGGCCTCGGCGGCGGCGACGCCGGCGGCGGCAGCAACGGCAGCGGTGAAGCGCCTGCTGCGCGCGGCAGCGTCGAGCAGTTCATCAACACGATGTCGCCACCCGGCGTGGAGATCCGCGTCGCCGACGCGCGTCTGGACGCCGACAGCCGCATCGAAGGGGCGCGCTTCGACATCCCGGCAGTGAGCTGGATGCACGACTTCGAGAGCGTCCAGGGGCGCTTGAATCTGCCGCCGGGCTGGCGGCTCTTGCACGCGCTGGGGGTCGACGATGCCACGCCGACATGGTGGACGCGCTGGAACCTCCTCGATCAATTCCTTGTGCTCATCACGGCGCTCTCCATCGGAAAACTCTGGGGAGGGCGCTGGGGGCTGTTCGCGCTGGTCACACTGGCGCTCTCGTGGCACGAGGGCTTTGCTCCCCGTTGGACCTGGCTGGTTTTACTCGCGAGCGAGGCGTTGGCGCGAGCGATCCCGGCGGGAGCGGTCCAACGAGTGACCGCCGTTTTCCGCGGCGTGGTGCGCGTCGTACTGGTGGTATTGGTGATTCCCTTCGTCGTGTTCGAGGTGCGCCAGGCGATCTACCCACAGTTGGAGCAACCGGGGTCCGAGGACGGGGGCTTTTTCGGGGGGCTCGGCGGGAAGGCACAGGAAGCCACGGCCCCCGGCAATGCGGGCTGGGAGGGGCGAGAACGGCCCCAGGCGGCGGAGTTCTTGCACGCCGAGGACGCCTCCAGTCGCGACAGCAACAGCCGGGGCGATCACCTCTGGTCGCGCAAGAGCTCCATCTCCAAGCTCGGCAACGTCTACGCCCCCGACGTGCAGTCACAGGTGACGACCGGCCCCGGCCTGCCGACGTGGAGTTGGCGCACCGTGCGCCTGACGTGGAGCGGACCGGTCGACGCGGATCAGCGCTTGCGGCTGTTCCTCAGCCCGCCGTGGCTGACGTCGCTCCTTGGCTTCGTCGCGAGTGCGCTTGTGGCCGTCCTCGCGCTGCGGCTGGTTGGGCTGCCCATCACTTCCTGGGTCGGCCGGATGGGCGCAGGGCGAGCCGGAACCGCTACGATCATGCTTCTCGCGTTGGGGGCGCCCTTCCGCGACGCGCACGGACAGGACGTGACGGAGCCGCCGGCTCCTGCCATCCTCGACGAGCTCCGCGCGCGCCTGACCGAAGCACCAGCGTGCGCCCCCGACTGCGCAGAGAGCGCGCGGCTGACGCTTTTCGCGTCGGGTACGACGTTGCGGATGCGCGTGGAGGTTGCGGCAGAGGCCGCCACAGCCGTACCCTTGCCGGGCGGCGCGCAGCAGTGGACGCCCGAACGCGTGCTCCTCGACGGCGCAACGGCGAAGGGCCTCCTGCGCACCGCGGACGGCAACCTCTGGATTCCGCTCTCGCGAGGCGCTCACCAACTCGTGCTGGAGGGCACGCTGGGGAAGCGCGAGTCCGTGCAGATCCCGCTCCCCCTCAAGCCGCACCGTGTGGAAGCGAGTCTCGACGGGTGGACGCTCGACGGCGTGTACGACGACGGATCCGCCGAGGACACCCTGCTCCTCCTCCGCAGCGAGTCCGCCGCTACCGAGGCAGGCGCGCCGTCCGAGGCGCTTGCGCCGTTTGTGCAGGTGACCCGTGAAATCGCGCTCGGGCTCTCGTGGCAGGTGACCACGACGGTCGAGCGACTCACCCCGCTTGGTGCCGCGGTGTTGGTCGAAGTGCCTCTCCTTCCAGGCGAGTCCGTCACCACGGCGGACCTCCGCGTCGTGAACGGCACGGCGCTGATCAGCATGGGGCCGAACGCGGCGGGCGCGAGTTGGACGTCTACGCTCGCGTCCACCGATCGCATCGTCCTGACCGCACCGAACGGCGTGGCGTGGGTGGAATCATGGGTCGTCGATTCGAGTCCCATGTGGCATGTCGAGCCCACCGGGATCCCCCCCGTTCACGATGCTGCAACGGGCCCGCGCGTGCGCACGTGGCGTCCGTGGCCGGGTGAAACGGTCGAACTTGCCGTGTCGCGGCCGGCGGGGGCGCCGGGTCAAACGACGACGGTGGACTCCTCCACATTGGTCGTGCGCCCCGGGCTGCGATCGACCGATGCGACGCTCGACTTTCACTTTCGCTCGAGCCGGGGCGGCCAGCACGCGCTCACGCTGCCAGAGGGCGTCGAGGTGCAATCGATCTCGGTGGACGGCGTGGCACGGCCGGTGCGGGTCGAAGGGCGCGTGGTCACGGTGCCGGTCGCGCCGGGATCGCACAGCGTCGGACTGACCTGGCGTCAGCCCGGCGGCATCGGGCTGGCGTGGCATACGCCGGAGGTTGATCTGGGCCTTGCGAGCGTGAACTCCGTCGTACGCGTGGAGATGCCCCGTGATCGATGGACGCTCTGGCTCAGCGGCCCGCGGCTCGGGCCGGCCGTACTTTTCTGGAGCCTTCTGGCCGTATACCTGGCGTGCAGCGTGCTGCTGTCGCGCATGTCCTGGACGCCGCTGCGGACACGGCACTGGTTCCTGTTGTTGCTGGGGCTCACCCAGGTACCGGTGATCGTGGCCGGGATCGTGGTCGCCTGGATCGTGGGGCTGGGCTGGCGAAAGGAACGACCACGCGCGTCGAACACCCGGTTCAACCTCGTACAGCTCGGCCTGCCCGTGCTCACCCTGGTGGCGTTGGCCTGTCTGTGCGGATCGATCGCGGCGGGCCTGCTCGGCGCTCCCGAAATGCAGATCTCAGGAAACGATTCAACCGCCGGCGCGCTGGTCTGGTACCTCGACAAGAGTGCGCGCGTCCTGCCGCAGGCGATGGTGATCTCGGTGCCGCGCGCCGTGTACCGGTACGCCATGCTGGCGTGGGCGCTTTGGCTCGCGGTGAGCCTGGTGGGCTGGCTCCGATGGGCGTGGGCCAGCTACACGGCGGGGGGGATGTGGCGCGCGCACGTGCCGGCGCCGCCAGCCGCGTGACCGGGGCGTCACGGAACGTCAAGGGGGCCCGAGGGCGGTGTCCACGTTGTGGCGGTCAAACGCGACTCCGCGCCACGCTGGACGGAGCACCGGTTGCGACGCACGTCCTGCGCGCTCTCGCCTGTCGTGGTCCGCCGGACGCCGTCGCAACCGCGCGATGACCAGACGGGCGAACAAAACGCTGGGACTGGCTGGCGGAGCTATGTGCGAAGGCGCGAACCGGCGAGGAATCAGCGGGAAGCACGCTCGCCGGGAGAATGAAAGCAACTGCGCGTGACGACGAACGGCAATGCCAACACGGTTTGACGGCGATGGCCAAAGGGGGGTACCGTCGGAAAGTGTGCCTACGCAGCGATTCAAACGTCTTATCCCCGACCCCATACTGCGCGCCGAGAACGTCAGCCGCGTGGACGGTGAAGCCACCGCCGCTTCCCTCCAGCCGGAAGCATTCGACGCACGAAAGGTCGGCCACAACGTCCACCGTGAGTTGGAGATCCGGCGTTTCGCCCGCAACCAACTGAATGTCGCCGCCAAATCGATCCGGCAGCGTTGCAAACGCCGCTTGCCAGTCCGACCCGACGTTGATCTGCACACGCGCCGACGAAACCACGGAACGCGCCGGATCCTCACACGCCAGCAGGATCAGCAGCCCAGCGATCATTGCCCCGCCAACGTCGTCAGCGCGCGCCGCACCAGCACGGACGCCATCTGCCGCCGCCACGCGGTGTCCCCGTGGGCGCTGGCCTGCGGACGCGTCTGTTTGTAGACGAGATCGGAAATGGCGGCAATCCGCGCACGGTCCAACCGTTGCCCCAGATGTTCCTCCAACCCACGGATCGGCTTGGGTTGCGGATTCACGGCCCCGATCACGATGTCCAGCGCGTGGGCCGCCGACCCGGCCCAACGCCCCGCAATCGCCACACCAACCTGCGGAAAATCAATGGAATCGCGCGTGCGCACTTTGTCATAGCTGCCGCGAAAGCCCTCAGCCGGGTTGGGAACCATAATATCCGTCAACAACTCACCCGGCGGGATGGTGAGGTGATCCATCCCATTGAACTGGAAGAGATCACGCAAACGCATTTCTCGGACGCCGCCGAAACCCAACAAACGTATCGATGCGTCGAGCGCCAGCAATACCGGAACGGTGTCCGAGGATTGGCTGGCCACACACGTCTTGGGCCCACCGATGACGTGACACCACGTACCGTCCTTTTTCAGACAATACCCAAGCGCCTTGCGCCACGACTCCGTTTGGTTGTAGTACAGGCAGCGCGTGTCGAGCAGGATATTGCCTCCCAACGTACCCATCGTCCGCAGTTGTGGACCCGCGACCAATCCGGCGGCAACGGACAACGGCGAAATCGTTTGACGCACGATGTCACTGTTTGCCAGCGTCTCCAGCGTCACGGCGGCACCGATCACGACGCGCCCATCCACCTGATCAATGCTCCCAGAAATACTCCCCAACCCAATCACCCGGCGGGGAGAAAACAAACGATGCTTCAGGTTCGGCAGCAGGTCCGTGCCCCCGGCGACATACATCGACTCCGGCGTCCACTGCGCGAGCGCTTCCGCGTACGTGTCCGCACGAACAAACTCGAACCCCTCCATTCTCAACACGGGGCACCCGCACGAAGGGCTGCGTCACGCGCGGTAATGGCGGCCAACACCACGTCGGGCGTGAACGGAATCCGACGCAAACGTACGCCGACTGCGTCGAAAATCGCGTTGGCGATTGCGGGAATAATCGGGTGCAAAGGTCCTTCTCCCGCTTCCTTTGCACCATAGGGCCCACCCGGATCGATGGTTTCGATGATGCGCGCGAAGAACTCGGGCGTTTCCTTCGATGTTGGAATCCGGTAGTCGAGCAGGTTGGGCGCGCGGTGCAGGCCGCGCTCGTCGAAGGTGTGGGCTTCCATCAACGCTTCGGCGTACCCCATGTAGACGCTGCCCTCGATCTGACCCTCCACCAGCGTGGGGTGCAGCGCGCGCCCGCAATCGTGCGCGGCCCAGACCTTTTCCACGCGGACGATTCCCGTTTCCGGGTCCACCACGACCTCACACACGTGGGCCGTCGTCGAATAGGCCGGCGACGCGCCGATGGTGCCGCCTCGATAGTCGCCGCCCACTTTCCGCGTGCGATAGCCGCCGCTCACCGTCAGGGGCACGCCTGCCGCCGCCTCTGCGAGCCGGAGCGCCTCCCGCGCGGGCATTTGCTTTGCCGGTTCCTTGACGTCAAAGAGAAACCCCGCCGCGATCGCCACCTCTGCGCCCTGCCACGCTGTGGAAACGGCCGCTTTCATTTGGGCGCCGAGTGTACGCCCCGCTTCCTGCGCGGCAAGTCCACACATGTACGTCACGCGCGAGCTGTAGCTACCGAGGTCGACCGGGGTCAGCTCGGTGTCTCCGCTGATCACCGTCATCTCGTCCGGCGGAACGCCGGTTTCCTCGGCGATGATCATGGCCAACACCGCGTCGCTGCCCTGTCCGATATCGTTGGCGCCGCAAAATATTGTTATTTTTCCACTGCGGTCGGCGCGGAGAATGACTCCGGACTGCGGCATTTCGTTCGGATAAATGGGGTAGGCCGTACCCGAAATATACATCGAGGAGGCGACGCCCAGACCCCGGCCGACGCCAAGTTTCCCCCGCCGGTCCGCCCATCCGCTCGCCGCGGCCACGGCGTCCAAACAGGCGGGCAAACCGGTGGACGGTACCACCTGCCCGTTGATGGTCGAATCCCCCGGCTTCAGCGCATTTCGTCGCCGAATCTCGATGGGGTCCATGCCGATTTTTTCGGCGACTTCGTCGAGCGCGCACTCGAACGCAAATCGAGGCTGCACGCTGCCGTGGCCGCGCTTGGGTCCGCAGCACGGTTTATTCGTGTATACGCGGCGCGACCGAAAGTGGTAGCTGCCAAACGCGGTGGGGCCCGCCAACAACTGTCCGGAATAATACGCGGTCACCAGTCCAAACGAGTGATAGGCGCCTCCGTCCAACACAATATCGCTCTCGACCGCCGTGATTTCGCCGTCCGCCGCGCACCCGACCTTGAACGCCATATCGGCAGGATGTCGGCCACGATGGCTGTAAAATACTTCCTCCCGCGTGTAGAGGATCTTCACCGGTCGACCGGCCTTGCGAGCCAGCGCCGCCACCGCAAACTCCAAATCGAACGGCTCCGACTTGCCGCCGAACGCCCCCCCGATCGCCGGTTGAATCACGCGTACCCTTTCCTGCGGAATTCCGAGCACCTTCGCCAACTCGCGGTGCAGGTAATGCGTGACCTGCGATGCGCTCCACACCGTCAGGTGGCCGTCCGCCGACCAGGTCGCGACGGCACAATGCGGCTCGATGGCGGCATGGTTGGAACCCTCATAAAACCAACGATTTTCGACGACGGCCGTCGCGCGGGCAAATCCCGCCTCGACATCCCCGAACGCCAAATCCACTTCTTTACAGACGTTGGATGCCCACGGTCGGCCCTTCCAATCCCGCTCGTGCACGAGCGGTGCGCCTGCTGCGAGCGCCGCGGCCGGCTCAATCACCGCAGGCAGCACCTCGTAGGTCACGACGATGGCATCACATGCCCGAATGGCAGTATCTTCGTCGACCGCCGCTACGGCAGCCACGGCCTCCCCGACGTATCGGACCTTGTCCGTCGCTAGGGCGGTTTCGTCCGGTGTCCAGGGAATCACGCAATACGGCGTCGGCAGATCGGCCCCGGTCACGACGGCGAAAACGCCGACCATCGACTGGGCTGCGGACGTATCCACCGAAATAATCTTCGCGTGCGCGTGCGGAGAGCGGACAAACTTCCCGTGCGCCATGCGCGGAAGGGCGATGTCATCGGCATACACCGCTTTTCCCGTAGCCTTTTCGATGGCATCCGCCTTCCTGGCACGTGATCCCAGCGTGTGGAATCCCTCGGCCGGCGGGCCGCAAACAATCGGCGATTGGCGAGGACACCCCGCCTCCGCCAAGCGCACGGCTTCGAATATTTTGGTGTAGCCGGTGCACCGACACAGGTTGCCCGACAACGCCTCCCGCATCTCGGCGTCGGTGGGGTGGGGCGTCCGCGTCAGGAGCGCCCGTGCCGATAGGATCATCCCCGGTTGGCAGAACCCACACTGAAGCGCGCCGGCAATATCGAACGCGCGCTGGACCGGATCGGGTCCCTCCGGCGTGGCCAGCCCCTCGATCGTCGTAACGCTACCGCGCACGGAATGGGCGAGCGTCAAACAACTCAACGTGGGCTTTCCATCGACCAACACGGTGCACGCACCGCAATCGCCCTTATCGCATCCCTGTTTGGTTCCGGTGAGGCCGAGGCTGTACCGAAGCGTCTCGCAGAGCGTCCAGTGCGCAGGAACGGCCGTCTCGACATCCTCCCCGTTTACGCGCAGGCACAGAATGGACTTCATGGGAGCCGTCTATCGCGGCACAATGGCCCACAGGAGATTCGCATGCACCGCCCCGACGCCCTTGATGTCCTCCGAATCGCGCTGCTTGTCGCGGTCACTGGTGCTGCGCCAGCGTGCGTGACCATCCCGCCGAACACGACGCCAAAGCAGGAGGATTCGGCAACCCACACGGGGGATACGTCGTCTGTCGACGTCTGCAACGGCGGCGCATCCACGCCCATCCTCGACGAGAACGGCGTCGCGACCGGCTTCGAACGCTGCGACGACGGAACGACCCATCGCGTGAGCGTGGTTGCCGTGGACGCCACAATTTCCGGCGAGAGTTGCGCCGGAACCGAGACGAATCGTTCCTGCGATGTGGATGCGCAGTGCACGGCTGCGGCCCATGGACGCTGCATCACCGAGGCATGGAGCGATACGGGATCGAGCACGAATTGTGGCTGCGTATACAGCTGCGCAGCCGACAGTGAATGCGCCGCCGGTCAGGTCTGCCTGCCGACGGGAGTGGTGGAAACCGGCCGTGCCTACAGCACGTGCGTCGCCGCGACGTGCACGACCGACAGTGATTGCGATCGCGGCGAGTGCGGCGTTTCTTCCTACAATACCGGCTGCGGCTGGGACACGCAGTTGGCGTGTCGCGACAACCCGGACGTCTGTCGGGTGGACGCCGACTGCCAGCCCGGTGACGAATACTGCGCCGTACAGAACGAAAAGTGGACGTGCCTGTCGTCGGATTGCGCGATCGGTCGCCCACTGCTGGTGGACGACGCGCCGCGGGTTGCCGTGTCCGTGTCGAGCGACGGGTGGCAAGAGGCTGGCGCCGCCGTCCGGTTGCCGGCCCACCCGGAAACGCGCGCCGCCCTTACCCGATATTGGTTGCAGATCGCGGCGCTGGAACACGCAAGCGTGGGTAGCTTTGCCCGGTTCACGCTCCAGTTACTCGCGCTGGGCGCACCGTCCGAGCTGTTGGCGGACACCCAACGGGCGGCGCTCGACGAAATTCGCCATGCGCGGTTCGCTTACGGGCTCGCCAGCGCCTACGCAGGCGCGCCCGTAGGCCCTGGTCCGCTCGACCTCACCGGGGCTGCGCCGGCCCTCGACGCGCAAAGCATCGTCGCCGCCTTGATCACGGAAGCGTGCATCGGAGAAACGCTGGGTGCCGCAGAAGCGGCCGCAGCCGCCGACGCATGCGCGGATCCAACCCTCGCCAAGGCGCTGCGCGGCATCGCGGACGACGAGGCGCGGCACGCGGCGCTGGCGTGGCGATCGCTGCGCTGGATTCTCACGGAACACTCTCCCCACCTCGCACGGTTTGCGCGGGAACAAATTCGGGAGGCGGTTGCGTTCCTTTCGACAACGGCCAACCCGCTCTCCCCCGAGGCTGTCTCCACCGGCGAGTCGCTCGCGGAGTACGGCGTGCTTTCCGCCGCCCAGCGCGCCGCCCTCCATCGCTCCACGCTCTCCCGCGTGGTCTCGCCCCTCGTTGACTCCCTGTTCTCAGGAGTGGCCGCATTTTCGCACTGATGGGCCGCGCTGAAGCGCGTCCGTCGGCTTGTGCGATCTCGACCACGGGTCGCCGGGTGACGGTGACGTACGACGGACGGACCGCAGCGTCGGTGGCGCTCGTGGTCATGGCAGGCGGCGCGACCACCCGAGGACGAGGTTCACACCGAGATGCACGAACGCGAAATCGCCTTATCCGTCGCCGTTGATGGCACCGGCGGCCGAGTCGCATCCCGTCTGGTATGCGCCGCCAACCTTGGCCCCGGCGCACCCGTTTGCCCTCGCCCGGTGGCCGCGCGCAGCCAACTCGCTGTCGAGTTCGTCGAGCACGAGGTTGGAAAGGAATCGTGACCACCCGGGTCCGGGTCTCGTCGCGATGGAGGACGACATCGAACGTGCCGCGGCGAGTCATGGGATACAGGTTTCGCACGTGGAAGCGATCCTCCTCCTCGGCAGCTTGCTGGTGTACGTCGCGTTGCTCGCGTCGTGGCTGGCGCCGCTCGTTACCCTCGTCGTCGCCGTCGTTTGTACGGCCCGCAACGTCGGCGTTACCGCGAGTTGGGTGTTGTTCGGGAGCTTCCTGGTCGACGCCGTGCTCGAAACCGCACGATTCGTGGAAGGACGATTTCTCTTGCGATTTCTTTCGTTCGAATCCGACTGGATGCAGGGCGTAGACTTGGCTCTTTCCGGCGTCCAATTGCTCGCCGCGGTCGGCACCGTCGTTGCGTTTGCGCTTTTTCCCGGTGCGGAAACCACGGACACCGCCGATGGCTGAAGCATTGGATTGGACGTGGGCGTTTGTGGCCGCGCTTTGGGTGGCGGTGTTTGCGGCGTCGGCTGGCGTTGCGGTGTGGAAATTTCGGACCACGCCCGCCGGCATTGTGTTGGGCGCCAGCTATGCGCTGCTCGCGCTGAAAATAATCGTCATGAAGGTGATCCACCGCGGAATGCGGGATGCCGATCTGCCCGGGTACGAAATCCAAGGTATCGTATCGGCACTCTCGCAATGCACGAGTCTCTGCCTTGGGATCTCCGTCGTCGTCGGGTTGGCGCTGATTCCAATCAGTTTGCGGCGCGCCGGTGCGGCGCCAGAAAATCGAGAATCGCCGCGCGCCTGAGTTGCCCGCTGAAACCTCCCGGTCGCGCTCGCCCGGGCCTCCCGCGCTACGTTCCCGCGCCATGGCCCTGCACCTTGTCCTCGGCGCCACTCGCGGATTCGGCGCCGCGACCACGCGCGCGCTGCTCGCCCGAGGGGAATCCGTCCGCGCGATGGTCCTCGATCCTTCCCGCGCGCGCCTGCCAGCCGGCGTAGAGGTGGTGGCTGGAAACGCCCTCCATCCCGTCGATCTCATGGATGCGTCCGACGGGTGCGTCAGCATCGTCCACGGCGTCCGCCTCGCGTTTCACGCGTGGGATCCGGACCTCGTTCGCATCACCGCGCATGTCGCACAGGCGGCCCAATATCGGCGCGCCGCCGTGGTCATGCCGGCCAATGCGTGGGGCCTGAAATTGATCTACGATGTTCCATTGCCGCCGCGTCCACCGCGCATCGATTTCAACGATCCACGCACCCGGAAGGGGGCGTTGTTGAACCAACTCGAAGATATTCTGGAGGCGCAGGCGCTCGAGGACGAAGGCGTCTCCGCCATCATCGTACGGGCGGGAGATTGTTTCGGGCCCGGTGTCGACAATACGTTGACTGGCACAACGTTCCGAAATGCCCTGGCCGGAAAATCGATTCCCTGGTTTGGCAACAAGCCGGCGCAACACCCGTGGACGTATATGGAAGACGTCGGCCGCGTTGCCGCCGATGTTCTCCTGCAAACGCTGGCGCGTGGGCCGGCGCCCGCGCGGCCTCCGAACAAGCCCGAATTCGTGGAAATCGCCGCGGGAAACGAGCATTGGCCCGACGAGGTGATGGAGGGGCAGAACGTGGAGCGGCTCTCCCCGCGCGTGACACACGTGAACATCGCGCCCACGATCACGACCGATTCTTCGGGTTGGGCGGCGCTGCTTGCGCGCCACGCTGGACACCCGAAACTCGGCGTTTCCCACTACCCCGACTGGGTTGTGCGGGCGGCCGGAAAATTACGACGTGACGCGGGGGAAATGGCGGAGCTGCGCTGGCACTGGCACGCGCCGATCCTGCTCGACGACGCCGACACCCGAAAGCGGCTTCCCCACTACACTCCCACGACACCCGATGACGCGATTCAGCGCACGCTCGCGTGGTTTCGAGCGGCCGCATGACGTGGGAGGAGCGATTGGTCCGCACCCGAACGGCGCTGGACCCCGTGCGCGTGCTGGAAGGAGAATGGGAGGGGGAAGGGCAAGCCCATGGCGAACCCGTCAACGCGCGCATGTCGGTACGCACCATTCTCGAAGGCAGCATGATCGAGGTGTGGGAGACCGTCGGGGAACACACCGACCTTTCGCTGTACCGCTTCGAGATCGAAACCGGCCAGCACCACGTCCTGCACCTGATGGCCGGGGCGATGATGAGCGAATACCCGGTCGAGTTGACATTGGACGGCTTGATTTGGATCACGCCACCCAGCGTCCCCGCGATCGAATGGCGCGTGGACGGAGAAACCCTGAGCTGTGACGTCGTTTGGCCGGGTCAACGGGTATCCGAGGTGAGTATTCGGTATCGCCGGAAAATCCAAAACGCCGAGGCGGCCGATGCCGGGTAATTCATTGGGTCATACGTTTCGCGTCACGACCTTCGGTGAAAGCCACGGCGCCGGATTGGGTGTGGTGATCGACGGCGTGCCGGCTGGCCTTGCCCTGGATCTTGACGCCCTTTCGGCCCAACTATCGCGCCGACGCCCGGGACAATCCGCGCTGGTTTCCCAACGCAAGGAGGCCGATGTTCCCGAGGTGGTCAGCGGCCTGTTCGAAGGCCGCACCCTCGGCACGCCGCTGACGTTATTGTTCCGAAATATCGATGCGGACCCGCGCGCCTATGCGCCGTTCAAGGAGTTGTACCGACCCAGCCACGCCGATTTTACGACCGACGCAAAATATGGACACCGGGATTGGCGGGGGGGCGGAAGGGCCAGCGCACGAGAAACCGTTGCACGCGTGGCGGCCGGCGCCATTGCGGAACAACTCTTGCGGCCGGTGGACATCGTCGCGTGGGTTGCGTCGGTTGGAGAGATCGGTTCAAGTTGCGACGCGGCGCACCTGACCCGTGCGCAGGTCGACGCCAACGCCGTGCGCTGTCCCGATCCCGCTGCCGCCGCCGAAATGGAAGCCCGCATCAAGGCCGTCCGCGCCGACGGCGACACGATCGGCGGCGTGGTGCGGTGCGTGGCGCGCCACGTCCCAGCTGGTTGGGGTGAGCCCGTATTTGACAAGTTAGAGGCTGATCTCGCCAAGGCGATGCTCTCGCTCCCCGCCGCCAAGGGCTTCGAGTCCGGCTCCGGCTACGCGGGCACCCGCATGCGGGGCAGCGCGCACAACGATGCCTTCCTCGTCGAAGGCGGGACCATTCGCACGGCCACCAACTACTCCGGTGGCATCCAGGGCGGAATCTCCAACGGAATGCCCATCGAGATCTCGGTCGCGTTCAAGCCCGTGGCGACGATTTTTCGCCCCCAACAAACCGTCGATCGTCAGGGAAACCCCGCAACCATCACGCCGCGCGGACGCCACGATCCGTGTGTTGTGCCGCGGGCCGTCCCGATGGTGGAAGCGATGATGGCGCTGGTACTCGCCGACCACTTGCTGCGGGCTCGTTCGGCGCGCACATAGAGCGATGGCAGGCTACTTGGCGCAGGCCCGGAGGTGACGTGACCCACTTCGATCAATTCGGCATCACTGCGGAGACCATCCGTCGGACGCTCGATGTTGCGCTGGCCCGCGGCGGCGACGACGCGGATCTATATTTTGAGCACGCCGGAAGCACCTCCGTCTCGCTCTCCGACAACAAGGTGAACCGCGCCAGCACGCACGTCGATCTGGGTGTGGGCGTGCGCGTCGTCGTCGGGGATTCCGTCGGGTACGCCTACACCGAGGATTTGTCCGAGGCGGCGATGATCGCGGCGGCGCGCATCGCTGCCGAAATCGCCGATGGCACGCGGAAGCACGCGCCCGTTTCCGCCGACGAGGTTCGGCTTGCCGATCGCTATCCTGTGGACCAACCGTGGGAAGGCGTGGACATGCTTACCCGCGTCGGCATGGTGCGGAGTTGGGAGTCCCGCGTATTTGCGCTCGATCCGCGCATTCGCAAAGTCGAAACCATGCTCGCAGACAGCTTCAAACACATCCTGATCGCCCGCCCCAACGGTCGCCTGGTGTACGACTACCAGCCGATGACGCGGGCGTTCGTCGTCTGCACCGCCGAGGACGGGGGGAAACGCGAATCGGCGTCCGCAAATATTGCCCAGCGGGAGGGTCTGGAATTTTATACGGAAGATCGCGTCGCGCGCCTGTGCAAGCGTGCGGTGGATCACACCACGTTGTTGTTCGAGGCTGGCAAACCCCCGGCCGGAGAAATGACCGTCGTGTTGGGCGCGGGCTCCTCCGGAATCCTGCTGCACGAGGCCATCGGTCACGGCCTGGAAGCCGATTTCAACCGCAAGGGTACGAGCATCTTCGCCGATCGCGTCGGGACGCGCATCGCGCCCGACGGGGTGACCATCGTGGACGACGGCACCATTCCGCATGCTCGCGGAACCATCAATACCGACGACGAGGGAAACAGCCCCGAACGGACCACCCTCGTGGAGGACGGCGTACTCAAGGGTTTTCTCCACGACGAAATATCCGCGCGACATTACGGAGTTTCTCCCACGGGTTCCGGCCGGCGGGAGAGTTTCCGTCACATTGTTCTTCCGCGGATGCGCACCACCTACATGGAAAGCGGAACGCACTCCGCCGATGATATTATCGGTAGCGTGAAGAAGGGAATCTATTGTGCCAATTTTGCCAACGGCCAGGTGCAGATCGGTGCCGGTGACTTCTCCTTCTACGTGCGCCACGGCTACCTGATCGAAGACGGGAAGCTCACGCGGCCCATCAAGGACGTGAACATCATCGGAAATGGTCCGGAAGTATTGGCCACCGTCGAAATGGTCGGAAATGATCTGGAAATCGACGAGGGTGGGTGGACCTGCGGAAAGGATGGACAAAGTGTTCCCGTGTCTCAGGGCATGCCCACCGTCAAGGTCTCGAAACTCTCGGTGGGCGGGGTGTCCCAGTGAATCTGCTGGAATTGGCGCGGGATACCGCGCGGCAAGCCCGAACGATGGGCGCGGAAGAAGTCAGCGTCGCGGTTTCTCGATCGACGGAAACGTCGTTGGTTCGGCGAGCGGGGAAATTGGAGCAGGCACAATCGTCGTCATCGCTGGGCGTGTCGCTCTCCTTGCTGGTAGACGATCGTTTCTCCGTTCATGCGACCTCGGATCTGCGGCCCGCTGCCGTGACGGCCTTTCTGGAACGGGCGATCGCGGCCACGCGCGTCCTGGAACCCGAGGTGGAACGGCGCCAACCCGAGCGGGAACGGTGTGGTCGTGGCAGCACCCCGGAAGCGTTGGATGCGGACGATGCAGGTTGGGCAACCCTTCCGGTAGAGGCGCGTCGGAACCACGCATTGGCGGTGGAAACGGCCGTCGATTCACTGCCGGATCGCGGTCGCATCCTTTCCGCAAGCGCCTATTATGGCGATAGTGCCGACGAAACGGCGCGCGTGATGTCCAACGGTTTCGAGGACCTGCACCGCTCCACCGGATTTGGCATCGGCGTGGAAATTACCTTGGAAGAGCCCGGCGGACGGCGCCCGGAAGCCATGAGTTGGTTCTCCGCCAACCACCGCGCTGACCTGCCCGGCGTGGAGCACGTCGCATCCGAAGCCTGGCGCAAAGCGGAGCAGCGCCTGGCCAGCGGCCCGACAGCGTCCGGGAAATATCCGATGCTGCTGGAAAACCATGCGGTTGGGCGAATACTCGGCTCCATCGGTGGGCCTCTCTCGGGCAGCGAACTGCATCAGCAGCGGAGTTTTCTCGCGGGTAAACTTGGGGAAAAAATCGCATCCGACAAACTCACGATTCTTGATGATCCGACGATTCCTCGCGGGCACGGTTCGCGCCCCTACGATGGGGAAGGTGTGAGGGCCAGGGGCATGCCGATCGTCGAAAATGGCGTCCTGAAGAACTACTATATTTCCACCTATTACGGACGCAAGCTGGGCATGGCACCGACGACCGGCGGTCGCTCCAATTGGGTCGTGCCGGCGGGCACGCGGAGCGTCGAAGACATCCTTGCGGACCTGCCACGCTGTATTGTCGTCACCGGGTTTCTCGGGGGCAACAGCAACGGGCTGACCGGCGATTTCAGTTTCGGTGTGCAGGGCCTGCTCGTCGAAAATGGCGCGGTGGTGTCCCACCTGAGCGAAATGAACGTGTCCGGAAATCTCACCGACGTGCTTGGACGCTACGTCGAGGGGGCCAACGACGTTTGGAAATGGAGCGGATTGCGCGCGCCGTCGATGTTGTTTGAGGGGATTGAATTCTCGGGGGTGTAGACGAAGGGTTCGCTTGACCCGTCGGAGCTCGCCGCGAGACTGGCATCGTTCTGTCGGCGCAGCGGCGTAACCACGGGAGCCCCCGACGCACTCATGGCGGCGCAATCGCTCGCGCGAGACGCGCCACTGTTCGCGGAGGATGGTGACTATGCGCACATCCGACGCGTGTTTCCGCTGCTCCGGCTTCATCGGTGCGGGAACCCGCCGGACGAGGTACATCGCGTGCAGTGAGCGCATGACCGACACAGTGAACGCACCCGACCCGGCCCTCTTGGCCAGGGTACGCCTGCGTGCCATCCGCACCGCGGCAACCGCAGCGGCGTGCTTCGTCGCGTTGTACGCCACATCGCTGATATCTGGCGGGCAAGGCTCCACACCCGTCATCGTTTTTGCCTGCGTGCTGTTGGCGGTTCTGTTCCCGCTGACGGGAGCCGCGGCCGAGGCTGCGCTCCGGGTGCTGGAGGTTCGGACCGGGCGCCCGTGGCTGTCGCGGGCCGTTGCGCTGGTCGTCGGTGTGCTGTGTTTTCTCCCGCTGCTCGGCGCAGGTCACGACACGGGCATCAGTAACGAAGGTGGCATCCGCATCCCGCCGGCGCTGATGTTGTCGGTGCTCGGCATCACCCTGCCGATTGCCGTCCTCATGCACGCGGTCGCGGACGGTATCGAACGGTTGGCCCGGGATTTCCAGAGTATTCGCACGCGCATCGTGTTGGTGGCGATGTTGTGCACGATTGTTTCGCTGGATTTGGTGCCGCTCATGCGCCGGGGCGTCACCGTCACGTCCGGGGACGTGGATGCGGTGGTCATCGACTATATCGCCTTTGGGTTGGCTGCAGTGCTCACCGTCCCTTTGGTGTACGGTTTTGCAATGGTGGTTTCCCGGCGGATCACCGAGCGCCTCACGGAGACGGCCGCGGCCATGGCGAAGGTTCAGGCCGGCGATCTCTCGGTGACGCTGTCGGAGGAGGGGCGCGACGAATTGGCGACCGTCTCGCGTGCGTTCAACGCCATGGTGCGCGAAATGGCGGAAAAACAATTCATCGAGCGCGCGTTTGGCCGGTACGTCACCGCTGCGGTTCTCGATGGCTTGCGTGCACGCCGCTCGCTCGATTTTGTGCCCGAACGTTTGGTCGCTTCAGTGTTGTTTGCCGATATTCGGGGATTTACTGCATTTTCTGAAACCGCGTCTCCGGAAGAGGTCATGCGCGTGCTCAATGTGTATTTTGAGCGGATTGTTCCGGTGATCGGAGATCACGGCGGGTACATCAATAAATTCATCGGAGACGCGGTGATGGTGGTGTTCAACGCGCCGCTGGATCAGCCCGACCACGCCCTGCGGGCCGTCGCATGTGCAAGAGCGATGCAAAACGCCGTCACCGAACTGAACGCATCCGGCGCATTCGGCGACGGGAGGCAGGTGCACGTCGGCATCGGCGTGAACACGGGCCCGTTGACCGCCGGCAACGTTGGGGGGGCCACCCGGGCCGAATACAGCGTGATTGGCGACACCGTGAACGTCGCGGCGCGGTTGACGGGCGTGGCCGCGGCGGGTCAGGTGCTGGTCGGCCCGGACACGGCTGCCGCCGCGGGGCAGGGCTTGACGGCGCTGCCGCCGCTCTCGCTCAAGGGAAAGGCACACCCGCTCCCGGTGTGGAGCGCCTGACTTCCGTCACACCGCCGGCAGCAGCGCGCCCACGCGCCGGTGCGCTTCCTCGAGCGGGCCTGATTTCCCAGGGTAGGCGCTCGCAACAAACGGCTCGCCGAACCCGATGCGAACGGGATGGCGGAACATGATCGGCGAATCGATGGGAAAGATCCGCTCTGTTCCGGTCTGCGCCATCGGCAGCACCTGCAGGTCCGGCACACACAGATACCGCCCCGCGGCCTTCAGGAACGACTGAAGCCGCCCATCCCTGGAGCGCGTACCCTCCGGGTAAAGGAGCACGATAAAACCCTCGTCCATCCTCCGCTCGCAGTCCGAGATCGTCTCCAGCGCGACGACGGCCAGCTCGCGCGGCGAGAGCGTGTTCTGCTCGGTTGCGACGACACTCGACTGCGCCGTTTTTCGGGTGTTGAGGGAAATCGCGGCCATTCGTCGCCACGCATCCGTGTACACCTTCGGGCCCGCA
Source organism: Klebsiella pneumoniae (assembly GCA_945861635.1). Lineage (GTDB taxonomy): Bacteria > Myxococcota_A > UBA796 > UBA796 > SXON01 > CAMAWH01. The sequence continues at coordinate 55,306 of CAMAWH010000010.1, forward strand.
ATCGCGACGAGGCGGTCCGCGAAGTCCGCCCGCCCCGCCAGCGCGAGCACCGAATCCGTCACCTGCGTGTCCGCGTAGGACAGGTGATTACACACGATCATCCGGCGATGTGGGCCGGTGGCGAGGAACCGATCCAGCGAATCTCCGCCGGCGATCCGCCAGTCACCGGTCAACCGGCCCATGAACAGGCGCGTGATGCGACGGGCCAAGGGATCGGCGGGGTAAAGCCGGTACTCCGCGCCGGCGCCCGCGAACTCCTGACGCAGCGCCAGCAGCCCGGCGTCATCGATGGAATCAAGCAGCCCCCGCAACGCCGCCACCAGTGGTGCGCCCGTCACCTCCGCCGCCTCCACGTGGCTTGCTACCCATTCGGGAAGCAACGAGCGGATCAGGTCGGCGGGGAGCGCAGACAGGTCCTCGATACGCAGCGCCATCGCGCGGCCCGTTAGCCCGGTGCTACGCTGCCGGCATGCCGCTGGCGCTACCTGACGAGTTGATCGCCGCCGACCGTGCGCTGGACGCGCTGTTGTCGCGCATCTCGTTTTCGCGACACCTGAACCCGGAAAACGTAGCTATCGCCCGCGCAACCTTCCTGGACGGCGCACTCTCCCCGCCGTTTCGATACGCGCCGACGCCCTGGGCGGATGACGCGATTGCCGAACTCACCGCCCAGCGCGTCCCGACTTCCCACCCATTCGGGCCGCTCCTCGCCCGGGCCATCGGCGATACCATCGCGCTGATCGTTGCCCTGCGTGATCGCACCGCGGAGGCGTTCGATGCCCTGGCCCAACGCGCGGATTGGTACCCGAGCGCCGCGGATGCGCTCGCCTCCCTCCCCGCAACCGCCGGGCCCGCCGCCGTCGGAAGCGTCGATGCGGAGGAGATGTTCGAGGTGCTTACCCGCGCCCTCCGTGACCGGGCGCTGACGGCATGGCGGGTCGAGCGTGACGCGGTGATGTCGGCACGCGTATTGGTCGATTCCGCGAAACGCGTCGTGCGTCTGAATCCGACCTCGCGGTTCCGAAAGGCAGACGTTGTCTCGCTTGTGGCGCATGAGATCGACGTCCATGTCGTGCGCGCCGCCAATGGGAGCGATCAGCCGTTGCGCCTGTTCGGCAACGGCCTGCCGGGCAGCCTCCTCACCGAGGAGGGCCTGGCCATTGCCGCGGAGGAGCGCATGGGCACGCTGCCAACGACGTTCCTACCGCGGCAAGCGCTCGTGCTGCGCGCGGTGGATCGTGCGCGTCACATGGGCTTTCGCGACCTCTACGAGAGCGTGGCGGCCGAATCGAGTGAGGGTTTTGCGTGGCAGGTGTGCTTGCGCGTCAAACGCGGCCTTGCCGACCCGGGGGCGCCCGGCGTCTATGCCAAAGATACGGCCTACTACCGAGGATATCGTGTGGTTCGTGCGTGGCTCGACGCCGGCGGACCCATGGAACACCTCTATGTCGGCAAGGTGGGCACCGAACACCCCGTCACAGAGTGGCTGGCAGAGGGTTGGATCCGGTCCGGACCTGTGCCGGAGATGTGGCGGAACGCGGCGAACGCCCGGCGGTAGTGCCCCGGTTGTCGCATCCCACTGGTTTTGAACGGTTCGTGGGCGACGCGTCCAGCCTCGAACCATGTGTTCACGTGAGGCCAGCGCGGCACGGCACGAAGCGAGGTGCCGGCGCGCCGGCCGCCGCTACACCAGAGTCGTGAGCAGCGCGAGCGCTGGAGCGACGCGGATTCCCGACGCATCCAGGTAGTCCTTGCTTCCCGTCGCCGCGATCTGCCATGCCGGTACATCGGGGAAGCGCTCCTTCAGGTACCTAAGGCCGCGTTCAACAGGTGCATCCGCCCATTTGGCCTCAACGAACAGCACCGGTGCCCGGCCGTTCACGACCACGAAGTCCACCTCTCGGCGATCCACGTCGCGGAAGTACCGAAGGTCGAGGTCGAGCCCCAAGGTGTCGGCCTGATGGTGCACCCACTTCAGCAGGTGACACGCCACCAGCGATTCGAATCGGGGACCGTCGCCGGGGATGCAGGTCCAGTCGAAGTGGTAGTGTTTCTGCTCCTTGCGGACCGCGCGGAGCTTGGGAGCGCCGAATGGGGGAAGTCGGAAGATGGCGTAGAGGCGCTCGAGCGCATCCAGCCAACGGGCGGCGGTGGCGTGGGCGACTTGCAGGTCCTCCCGCAGCGCGTTGATGGAGAGGGGTGAGCCGACGCGCTCCGGAAGGGCAAGCGCGAGCTGCTCCATCCGACCGAGATCGACGACTCGCTCCAGGTCCACCAGCTCGTCGCGCAGGATGCGGCTGCGATAGTCGCGCGACCATCGGCGCGCCTGCACCTCGTCACCTCCGTAGAAGGGCTCCGGAAAGCCTCCGAATCGTACCAGATCGAGGATATCTGCGTTCCGTTGCATCCCGAGTTCGGCGACCGACAGGGGGTGGAGTCGCAGGAGGTGGTATCGGCCCTGGAGCGACTCCCCTCCGTAACGGAAAAGGTCGAGTCGGGCGCTGCCGGTGACCAGAAGCTGCTGCGCTGGCGGGCGGCCGTCCCACACGCCCTTCAACCAGTTGCGCCAGGGTCGGTACTTGTGGAGTTCGTCGAACGCCCAGATCGGAGCGGCGGGCAGCTCGTGCTTCAGGATGCGTTCTCGATCTTCCGCGATATCCCACGACAAATAGCCAGCGGAGCTGCCGATGATATTGTGTGCCAGCGTGGTCTTCCCCACCTGGCGGGGACCGGCGACGAAGACCATCTTCCGCGCCAGATCGGCGCGAACCTGCGGTTCAAGGTAGCGGCTGGAATCTGGCATTGTCGAATATTACGTGTAAATTCGAGCTCGGTCAACATTACTCGCGAGTTTTTTCGAGGGTGGGTGAATCTACAGTCGAGGCGTGCCGGTCGAGACATGGATGGCGGGAGCGAGGGTTCGTCATGGAGCAACATCGATAGTTGCGATTTTCGCACTCCTCCTCACCGCTGGTTGCGCTCACCCGTCGTTGATCGGTCGGACCGCGGAGAGCATGCCGTGCGCCGCCGGTGAGGTGAGCGACCCGTCGCAATGCGTACCCGAGGCGCGTGGGCGTGGTCAATGGGGCGGGCGTACGGGTGATGCGTATGTCGACGCTGGCGTCTACGCCGAAAGCGTCATCCTCAAGGGCGCACACGACGGCGTGGAGCTCACCGGCAGGTGTCGGGAGATGGTCACGCTGGACGGTGGACAGGCGGATCAGCCAGGGATTGCAGTGGAGCGTAGCGGCACGAGCGTGAGCATCGCGGACTTGACAGTTTCCGACGGCTATTTTGGCCTGACGGCCGTGATGACCACGGGGATGGTGCGGCGCAGCGACTTTGCCGCCAACCGCGGGGCCGGCGTGATCGTGTCGGGCGCCGGCGCGTCGTTGGACCTGACGGACACGATCGTGCGCGATTCGACTCCCTTGCAGAGAGCGAAGGGCCGCCTCATGAAAGCGGCCTGAGCCCTAATCCACCTGAATCAGGTTGCCGAACCCCGGAAGTTCCTCCTTCAACAGCGCCTCGACGCCCATCTTCATCGTCATGATGGACGAGGGACACGTCGAGCAGGAGCCGACCAGCTTCACGTACACGTCGTTGTTTTCGATCTTGATGAGCGTGATGTCGCCACCGTCACCCTGCAACGCCGGGCGCACCATCTCGTCCATCAATTCCTGCACCTGCGCCCACGAGAAGGCTGCATTGCCCACGACATCGGTGGCGGGTTCTGGAGCTGGTTCCGCGGCGACCGCCGCAACAACAGCCTCCGGCAGTGCTGCTTCCAACGCCGCTGCGACCGTGGCCGCTGCCTTCTTCTTGCTGGCCTTTTTCGTGGCGGGAACGGCCTCAACGACGGGCGCGGCCACGAGTACGGCCTCGACCGCAGCCTCAACGACGGGCGCGGTCACGCGTACGGCCTCGACGGCAGCCTCAACAACGGGCGCAACGACCACGGCAGGCACCGCGTCAGCCACGGGCGCAGCCACCGGCGCGACCACAACACGCGGCGTCGGCGCTGAACTTTCCGCCTTCCACGCCGGCGGAGGAGGAGGAGACGCTGCGGCCCGCGCCGGCTCCATCCCCAACACCTTCTTGATTCCTGCTTTCAATGCGGAGCGAAACATCGCGGACCTCTATCGCCCACCAGTATAAGCGCAGTCGTGCGATCGTCGCGTGCCCGCGGTCACGTTCCACGTGGAACGCCGCAGGACACGTTGAGACACGCCGAATCGCCAATCGGTGATACCATCGCCGCCCCCGAACCGAGCATATGTCCATGGCCGTTCCGCATATCCGAGTCGTCGCCGCTGAAATCGAGCACGGCGGCTCCTTTCTCATCACGCAGCGGCGCGCCGAGGCGGAGCTTCCCATGTTGTGGGAATTTCCCGGCGGCCGCGTGCGCGATGGCGAGAGTGATGGAGACGCATTGCGTCGCACGCTGGGAGATCGCCTGAGCGTAGGCGTGCAAGTCGGTCATCGCGTGCTGCACGTTTCCCACGCCTACGACGGGTACACGTTGGACATGGTGGTGTACCGCTGCGGCATCACCGGCGACCCATCGGCCGCCCGCGTGAACGACTTGAAGTGGGTGAAGCCGGAGGAATTCGCGAACTACCGCTTTCCCGGCGCGGATCAACAGACCGTGGACAAGTTGCTGCGCGACCCGTGAGCCGTCGGGTATCGTGACGCCATGCTCGGCTTTTTGTACGCGTGCGCGAGTGCGGAGGGCCCTCCGGCTCCCCAGGACAGCGGAGCGCGCGAAGCGTCTGCCCCCCTGCATTTTCGCTGGCCGCTCACCGACCCGGCAGCGTTCTATCAGACGACGGGTATCGACCACGATCCGGTGATTCACTCCCCCGGTATCGAAAGCGCCCTTTGCACCAATTTCGACGGACGCGCGTTTCCATGGTGCTACGACGAACACAGGGGAAGCGATTACTTGATGGAAGGCGGATTCGACCGCATGGACGCGGGGAGTGAGCCCATCCTCGCTGCGGCGGATGGTGTCGTCGTCGAAATCGCGGACGGCAACTACGACCGCTGTCACGCGGCCAACGCGGGCGTCGAGTGTGATGGCTACGAGATGCTCGCCAACTACGTGATCGTGGAACACACGGGCGGGTGGCAATCGAAGTATTGGCACATGAAAACCGCGAGCGTGGCCGTGGCCGTGGGACAGGAAGTCTCGTGCGGGGACACCCTCGGAAGGGTCGGATCCTCCGGCAACTCTTCGTTCCCCCACCTGCATTTTCAGGTGGAGTCAGCCGCCGGAGATGTCATCGATCCGTACGCGGGCGTGAACACCCAACCCGAGTCGTGGTGGACCGCGCAGGGCGGACCCGAGGACTTCCCGGGGATGGAGTGCGAATAGGCGAGCCGTCGTCAGTCTCTCCGCATTTTCTCCGGCATGTCAAACCCACGCAGGCTTCGCATCCGCAACGCCATCACCCGGAAAACCGCGTCGAGCTGATCGGCCGCGTTCTCCTCTCCCAAAAGCCGAAGTCCGGCGGAAACCGACTCGATGGTCGCGAGCTTTCCGACGTCGGGAGCCCGGCGGAGTCGCAAGGGTGCGGTGGCCGGTGCCGGGACAGAAAGCGCGGGGAGAGCGGCGACGGCAGGAATACGCCAACGCATTTTTCGGGCTTGCGACCAGCTTCCATCAAGGACAACCAACGTGCGGATGGCGGAGAGGTCGAGCGATGGAGGGGAGCCGGGGTAGAGCACGCGGACGTCCGCGTCGAAACGGTCGGGAAGCGCGAGAGGCAAATCGGGCGCGCCATACTCCACGAGTTCGCAACCGATGACCGCGCGGGCGACGACGCGACCGGTATTCGACGCGCGCGTTCGCTCGGCCGCGTGCCGGACCACGACGACCCGTACACGCGTTTCGACGCGTGGAATTTCGTCACAGAAACAGGCGAATCGAGGCAGGCGACAACCAGAACAGTGCGACTCGCCCTGACTACTCACGCAGGATCTTGGGAATCGTGCCCGTTTGCGCCGTATCGTTGGCGTCACCCGGCAGTCGCGACACCAAATCCGCCTTCCGCATCCGCTCCATGTCGATCCAGGTGACCACGAGCGCATGCGATTCCGGACGCTGAAGGGTGCCGATCAATACGTTTTTCCCGCGCCAATAAAATGACTTGGTGACCGGATCCCAACGTGGATTTCCGTAGCGGCCCTTCAGCCCCTGACGCAGTGCGTAGGCATTCTCGTCGCCCGAAAAACGCAGAATACCGCCGCAAAATCCTTCTGCGGAGAAAAGGTATTGCACGCTGGCGACTTCGACGCCGTACACCTGCATGTCGGCATCGTATTGCTGCCCGTAGAACGAAACATCGTACTTGGTATCCGTCAACCGAGCATTGGTCAGGCCGCTCGGCGGATCCCCGAACGCAACGGGACCGATGCCGCGATCGAGATCGATGGGCTCGGGAAGCGGCGCGGCGACCACCCCCGCAGGCGCAACGAACGTGTAGTCCGCGGTTGCGTCGGCACTCCACGTCATCGCCGGGATCGGCTTTTTCAGGAGCGCCGACGAGAGGCAGCCAACGAGTCCGGTATCGGCACCTTTCTGGGGCTTCACTTGCGTCACTATCGCGCGCTCACTGACGACGATTCGCACCCCAACCGTCGCCGCGGGCTTTCCGGCATAACACGCCTCGACCGTGGGCATCAGCCACGTCAGGGCAGCGTCGATGTTGCGTGTGGCGGCCTTCTGGTGCTCGATGCGCCAAACGGTTCGGTCACGGCTTTTCTGTTCTCCCTCGCTGGCATTCATGGGCAGGGGCTCAAGCTTCGCTTCCTCCATCTCCTCTCGGATTGGCGGGTGCGTGAACGTGATGTGGGGCGTCGTCTCTTGGGCGAACGCCAGAGCGGCGGCGAGGATCATCCGGTCAGTAGGTCCCGAACGCGTAGTCCCAGAGCGTCGTGCTCACACCGAACTTGCGCCCATCCTTGCGGTGATGGTGGTTCATGTGGTGCGCCCGCAGTCGATTGTAGACCTTGCCCTTCACCTTGCCGTGATGCACGTAGTAGTGCGTCATGTCATAGGCAAGGTACCCCCCGACATGACCCGCGAAAAACGGGAACGTCCACGCACCAAGCAACGGGTACCACATCGCAAAAAATAGAAGGCCGAGGACCAGACTCGCGGCCGGCGGCATCACGAGGCGAAGGCGATCGTTCACGTAGTCGTGATGCACGCCGTGCATGATGAAATGGAAGCGCTTGCCCCACGCCACCGGCGGCACCCAATGAAACAGCGTGCGATGGAGCCAGTACTCCATGAACGTCCACACGAATCCACCCGCGAGGGCGGCGCCGACGCTGGCACCGACGGGCAGGTTCAGCGCAACCAGCCCATACCCGAACAGCGCCACGATGATCGGCACGAAGAGAATCGGCACGATGAACCAAGGGATGCGCGAGAACCCGTCGATAAACGTGTTCTCGAACATCGGCGGCGACTCTTCGGTAGCGCGCATCATCATGGGTGGCTTCTATCCCGCCCGCGAAAACGTGCAAAACACAGCCGCTAACCCGCCACCTGACCGATACGCGCGCCGAGTCGCACCACGGCTCCCGCCTCCAAAGACAGCGTTGCGCGTCCCGGCGGGAACAGCAGAATCACGGTCGAGCCCATCTCGAAGCGGCCCAACTCCGCAGCGCGTCCGAGCAGGTGGGGCGGCGTTACCAGGTTTTCTCCACCTGGGCGGCCGGCATTCGTCATCACGTCGGCGTAGACGACCTGCATACGGCCGACCCCGAACGCGCCGACCATCACGAGAGCAATCTCCCCGATGTCGGCGGCGAGAAACGTCGTGAGGCGCTCGTTGCGCGCGAACAAATCGGGAACGTGCCGGGTGGCCGCCGGAAATACCGGCCACAGCCGCCCGGGAGTATAGCGCCAGCGCGCCACGGCACCTTCACGGGGGGTGTGCACCCGGTGGTAATCGCGCGGCGAAAGGTAGAGGATCGCAAACGCGCCCCCCTCGTAGCGATCCGGCTCGCCAAGCAGCTCGGCCACCGAGAAGTCCTGCCCTTCGGCCTGCGGAATCCGCCCCGCCTTGACCACCCCGACGGTGTAGACGCGGCCATCGACCGGGGACACGATGGCCGTCGGCTCCGAATCGACTGGACGAACGCCGGGCTTCAACGCTCGCGTGAAGAACGCAGCCAGCGAGTCATAGTCCCCCAGCTCGCCCACACAGTCGTCGAGATCGACACCATACTTCCCGACGTACCAGCGTAGGAAAAGGCGTTGCACCGCGCGAGGGAATCGCGTGCGCGCGACCCCACCCATCCACCGTGCGACCTGGCCCTTCGGCACCATGGAGAGCACCGTCACAATCAGCGCGTCATTCATCGCGCCGCCGGTATCCGATGGCCGGGCGATACGCTTGCCGGATGCGGATCTGGTCCTGCGCGCTTCCCGAGGTGACGGAGCCGACGCCGAGAGTGTGGCGCGTCGTGGAGCAGATCTGGGGCAGGATCGCGGAAAATCGCAGCTTCGCGGGTCCGATTCTCTCTGCTGCCATGCGGGAATTTCGCACGCTTGGCTCCAAGGAGCGGCCCGTGGCTGGAGACATCCTGACGGGCTTGATGCGGCACGAGCGTGCGCTCGCGCGTCTACGCGACCATCCGCTTGCCGCGTGGCTCCAGTTGTGCAGAGAGGGAGTGCCCGACCTCGATGACCCAGAGAACGCCTACGCGATTGCGGTGTCGCTGCCCGATTGGATCGGTGCGGAATGGTGGACACGCCTCGGTTCGGACGCCGCGATTGCCCATGCGCGCATCGTAGCGGGTCGTGCACCGGTCACGCTTCGGGTGCTGCGCGAACCCGGCGAAATTGCCATTCCCCACCACCGCGTTGGGCATGCCATCGTGTTGGAGGAGCGGACCAACGTGCATCTCCTCGACGCCTTTCGCCATGGAGACGTCGAGGTCCAGGACCTCGGCAGTCAGCGGATCGCAGAAGCCGCGTTTCCCGGAGTCGGAGGCACCGTTTTGGATCTGTGTGCCGGCGCCGGTGGAAAATCGCTCGCGCTCGCCGCCCTGGGCGCACGGGTGCAGGCGTGGGACGTCCGCCGCGACGCGCTGGTGGAGTTGGACCGCCGCGCACGCCGATGCCGCCTCGATGTACACATCGGCCCCCCATCGGGGCGCTACGATGTGGTGTTGGTCGATGCACCGTGCTCCGGCACCGGCGTACTGCGGCGGCATCCAGAGAACCGGTGGAAACTCCGCTTCCCCATCGGCGAGCAGCGGGAGTTGTACGCTCGCGCCCAGACGATGGCCGGCCGCGTGGTGTACGCCACGTGCGCGCTCACCCGCCGCGAGAATGAGGAAATCGCGCCGGGGGGAGAGACGTTGTGGCCGGAGGACGGCGGGAGGGACGGTTTCTACGTCGCAACCGGTTGAGTGAGCCTCAACGCCAGGACGTGATGGCCGCTCCGCACAGTTTGTAAAACACGCGCGCCGCAACGTTGCCGTCCCACTCCCCCGGCCCGATCTCATTCAGGTCAAAGCCGACGATGCGGCGGGAGCGAGAAACGGCCCGAAGCAGCACCTGTACCTCCCGAAACGACAACCCACCCGGCACCGGCGTGCCGGTCGTCGGGCATAGCGCCGGATCCATTCCATCCACGTCGAAGCTGACATACACCTCATCTGGCAGCGCGGCGACAATCTCGGCCACCACCGCCCCCCACGTCTCGCCCGCCGCCAATCGGTCGGCCACAGCCGCGTCAAAGAACGTCTTGATCCGCCCCTCGCTCGCCGCGATGAGTTCCACTTCCGCAGCGCCAATATCCCGAATACCGACCTGCACGATGCGCGACACATCCGTGATACGTTTCGATACATTATACAATATACTGGCGTGTGACCAGATAAAACCCTCGTAGGCTTGGCGCAGGTCTGCGTGTGCGTCGATGTGCAGCACGGCCATGCCCGGGTGCCGTTCCGCAACGGCCTGAATCGCGCCGAACGGACACGAGTGATCTCCGCCGATGACCGCCGGAATCTGACCCGCGTCCAGGATCTGACACACCGCCTGATACACAGATGTGTTGACTCTTTCCGACAGGGCATTGACCCGGGCGGCGCACTCGGGCTCGCCGCCGCCCAGCGCAATCACACGCAGCGCGTCGGGCTCGGCCTCCGCGTTCCACGCGCGGATCGCAGCGTCCTCCTCCGCAAGCGCGATGCCTTCTCGCCAGAAATCGCCGTACTCCACATCAAACAGGTCCACCTGGGCAGAAGCCTCCACGAGATTCGCCGGCCCGCCGGCCGTACCGCGACGGTAGGAGGTCGTCGCCTCCCATGGCACCGGTACGGCCACAATACGGGCGTTTCCAGCAGTGAACGGGAGGCCGTACAGCGAACCCGGCGGTGCAGGGGCGTCCGGATCAAACGGCATGTCCGCCGTCTATCGCATCGCTCGGCCGAGTCCCTCCACCAGCCGCCCAAGTTGATCGCGCGTCAGCGTGAACGGCGTGGACGCGCGCCCTTCCCGAGATGCCACGAAGCGTTCGACGCTCACCGCATCGCCATCCGAACGTACCTCGTAGAACTCGCGGCCCCGCATGTCGCCGGGCTCGCTGCGTAAGATGACGCCGCGGAGTCCGGGGTCCACCTCGACCGGAACGAGCCTCTCCGGCAATGCGCCGCGCACGGCCTCGGGTAAAGCGGACGCCTGACGGACAATATCGCCGTCCCCGCCCTCGATACGCAGAGCGCGAATCGTAGCGCCGAGCCGGTCCGCGTCCACCACCTCCGCGTGCACCGAGAGTCCGTCCTGGGCGGCCATCACGGGCCCCGGCGCAAGGGCGGCGTCGAAGGCGCTCGAAAGCGTCCCGCCGGTGTGGGTCGGGCTGCTCACGTCCGCCCCGGTGTGATCTTCGGACCGTCGTACGTGAACTCATTTCCGTCGTGATGGAGGAGCGCCTCCTTGTCCTCGACCCGACTCCGCAGGTGAACCGGACGCCCCCACAAGCGCGCAAGATTTCCGAGCGCGGTGGACGCCCACTGGAGTTGGATATCCGTGCCTTCGTGCTCGTGTTGCAGTTCCAACTCTCCGCGGTTCGCGTGATTGCCATCCGTCACGAAAATCCGCGGATTGCCGTGGCTCGAGATCATGAACAAGAGCTTCTTTTTGATGTCCACAAATTCGCGACTCTCGATCAGATATTCGCCACTTTTGCGATCAAACTCGTAGGTGAACAGCCCGACGCGTCGGCAAAACTCTTCCGTAAGAAACGAATCAATGAACGTGACGTCGTTATGGGTGCGACGCACCTCGAAAATCTTTTCCTTGCCGAGATTCGTCGGCTTGTACCAATCCCGTCGGGCGATTGCGTCGTCGCAGTCCAGCCAGTCCTTGCCGAACTGGCCCCGGTCCCACCGGTGCTCAATATCGCGAAAGAGTTCAATGCCGATCTTGTAGGGATTGAGTTGGCCGGGACGCATGGCCACGGTACCCGAGTGGTGATCGCAATAGTCAATCACCTCACTGTCCGTAAGAATATGGCTCGTCATCAGGCGCGTGTGCCAGAAGCTCGCCCATCCTTCGTTCATGATCTTCGTTTGGGCCTGCGGCGCAAAATAATACGCCTCATCGCGAACGATCTCCAGAATATCCGCCTGCCAGCGCTCCAACCGCCCGTGCCTCAACACAAATCCCAATACGTCCCGTACCGGCTCTTCGGGAAACCCGAGCGCCCGCGCCGACACCTCCGCCTGCTTTTCGCGCTGCGACGCCACCCATTCCGGCGGGTTGACGTAGTTGTCCATGTAGGACTTGGCCGGCATCTTCGGCGACTCCGCGGCGCTGTGCTCTCCTCCTTCCGCACGCTCTCGGCGAATATGCGGCAAAAACGGGTCGATCAGGTTGTCAACGGACAGGCACACATCCAACCACTCCTCGACGTGGGTTTCGCCGACCTCGTCCGCCAACCGCCGGATCTTGGCTGCATGATTTGCCATCGAGTCGAGCATTTTTCGGTTGGTGTGCCCAAACCAGGCGTTATTCTTGAAGAAGTCGACGTGCCCGAAAACGTGGGCCATCACGAGCTTCTGGTCCACAATCATGTTGTTGTCGAGCAGGTAGGCGTAGGATGGATTGGTGTTGATCACCATCTCATAGATTTTCTGTAAACCGTACTCGTAGCCCTTCTGCATTTGGAGGAATTCCATCCCCCAGCGCCAGTGCGGGTACCGCGTCGGGAAACCCCCGTACGATGCAATCATGTTGATTTCGCCATAATCACACATTTCGAAGATCGTTTCGAAGAAATCCAAACCCTGCGCGCGGGCCAGCGTCTGGATCATCTGCCGAGCGTCCTCCAACTCGGGCGGCAAACTACGCGGCGGGCGCTTGAAGAAGCCTTCCACCATTATCGCCCCTTCCCGAGAAATTCCTTGATGGATCCCATGATCGCCTCGCGGTCGGCGATTTTCGACAGCACGACCCGTTCATCGGCGTCGAAGTCGTGTTTGAGATCGTTGATGAACTGCCCGCTTCCATACTCGCTTTCGACTTGACCGTAGCAGAACAGGTTCACGTTCGGAAGCACCCGGTCACGGAGCATGTCGAGGCAATTCCGTGTGTCCGCTGCCGACCAATTATCGCCATCCGAAAACTGGAAAACGTAGATATTCCATTCCTCCGACGGATATTCCTCCGTAATGATTTTATCGACGAGCGTATACGCACTCGAAATCAGCGTACCGCCGCTTTCTCGCGTGCGAAAAAACGTTTCCCGATCGACCTCACGCGCCACCGCGTCATGAATCACGAAGCGCGATTCAAGGTGCTTGTAGTTCGCCCTAAGCCAGGTATCGATCCAGAAGGCCTCCAATCGGACAATCTCCTTTTGTTCCCGGCCCATCGAGCCCGAAACGTCCATCACATAGACGATGGCCGCCGCAGACTGGGGCTCGGTTTTTGATTTCCACGTCCGAAAACGAAAATCATCCTTCTGCGGTATCAGGATGGGATTGCGCGCGTTGTAGACCCCCGACGTCACCTGACGCTTCAGCGCCTCCCGAAAGGTGCGCCGCTGGTGCCGAAGCGAATGGGGACCCATTCTCGCGATGCCCGTGTACCGATCTCGCATGGTGCTGATGTGCTTCCGCCCGCGCGGCTCGATGCGGGGCAGCTCCAACTCTTCGGCCAGGATTTCCGCCAATTCCTCCAAGGAAATATCCGCCTCGATCATGTGCTGACCGGGACCATCTCCCGCGGCCCCCTCACCGACGCCATCCACCTTGTCCCCGTCTTCTCCCTCGCCCTGACCAATTCCGCCCGCTTCGTTCTTGCCGTACCGAATACGAGGGATATTGATCTCTGGAAGCGGGATGGAAACGACCTTATCCCCCTGCTTTCCGATCAACTCTCCAGACGACATGTAGCGTTTGAGATCCTTCCGCACCCGCCCCTTGACGATGGCGCGGAAGCGGTTCAGATCGCTTTCAATGTTCAGGATCATCCGCTCTCTTTCGCGTCGCCCCGCGCGAAGATGGACGCGACATAGTTCAGGATGTCGGTGGCGGAATGGTCGTCGTAGCCGTACTGGTCGATCAACCGCTGTTTGACAATATCGATCTTGGCCTGGGTGTCCGGATCAATCACCTGCGAAACCAGGCTGGTGAGCTTGATGCTGTCCTTCTGGTCCTCGAACAACTTCAGTTCAAGGGCGTGGTACAGGCGCTCATTCATCTTGTAGTTGAAGGTCTTTCCGTCCAACGCAAGGGCGCCGATGTAGTTCATCAACTCCCGCCGGAAATCTTCTTTCCGGGATGACGCGATATCGATTTTTTCCTCAATCCCACGCATGAGCCGTTCATCGGGCTCTTCATATGCGCCCGTAAAGGGATTCTTGACGCGTTCCTTCTGGGTAAACGCCTTCACGTTATCCACGTAGTTCGAACACAGGCGTTGAATGGCACCTTCATCTGCCGCTATCGCCTTTTGGACTTCGTTTTTTACGATATCTTCATATTCCTTTTTTACATCGTTCAGGAGCCCGCGATAGCGCTTCTTGCGCTCCTCATCGTTGATAAGCGAGTGATTTTTCAGGCCGCTTTCCAACTCGTTGAGCACCATGAAGGCATTGATGCTCGGTTGGCCTGACTCCCGCACCATCGCATTGGAAATCTTGTCCTGCACATACCGCGGGGAAATCCCCTCCATGCCCTCTCGGACAGCGGTCTTTCGCAGCTCCTTCACATTGTCTTCCGTGAATCCAGGCAACGTCCGCCCATCGTACAGCTTCATTTTCTGCAGCACGGTCAGATTGGGCTTCTTCGGGTCCTCCAACCGGGTCAATACGGCCCACATGGCGGCCATTTCCAGGGTGTGCGGCGCGATGTGCTTGTGGACGCGGTGCTTGTTGAAGTCGCGCCCGTAGATCTTCGCTTCTGCGGACCACTTGGTGATGTAGGGAACGTCGATCTTGATCGTACGGTCTCGCAGGGCTTCCATGAACTCGTTGGACTGGAGTTTCCGGTACTCCGGCTCGTTGGTGTGCCCGATAATCACTTCGTCAATCGAGGTTTGCGCGAACTTCTTCGGCTTGATCATGTGCTCCTGCGATGCACCGAGCAAGTCGTACAAGAAGGCAACATCCAACTTCAGCATCTCGACGAATTCGATCATGCCGCGATTTCCAACGCAGAACTCGCCGTCGAAGTTGAAGGCCCGCGGGTCCGAATCGGACCCGTACTCCGCGATTTTCCGGTAGTTGATGTCACCGGTCAGTTCGGTGGAGTCCTGATTCTTTTCGTCCTTCGGTTGGAACGTGCCAATCCCGACGCGATCCTTTTCGCTGAGGAGCAGGCGATGGACGCGAATCTGCTCGGATAATTTCAACCAGTCTCCGCCGGTCTGCTTCAGCGTTTCCCGGTAGAGGAATCGGCTGACGGGATCCAAATCCCCCTCGACGTCGATGCGGTATTTTCCTTTGCCGACCACCGACCGATTCAGCTCATCGAGTACTTGCGCGCGCAACTCCAAGGGAATCAGGCGCAACGGCTCTTCGTGAAGCGGCGAGGGGACGACAGTTCCGTCTGGCAAGTGCCAGGAAAACGTGTAAAGCGCGCCCTCCGGTTGGCGAGAATACCACTCCAAACCCTTCTTGAAAAGCCGGACAATCGTGCTTTTGGCGCTTCCCACCGGGCCATGCAGCAGGATGACGCGCTTTTCCGGGCCCAGACCGAGCGCCGCCGACTTGAGCGTGTGCAACAGGCGCATCAAGTGGACGTCGATGCCGAAGACCGCGTCCTTTCCGTTGTCGATCGGATCGTCGAAGAATTTGTACCGGATAATCGGCTTTCGATATTCGGTATAACTCTCCGTTCCAAACGACATGATCATGTCGTACAGCCGCTGATAGGCGTTCCGGGTCACGGCGGGTTTTTCTCGGACGATGTCGAGGTAGTCCGAAAAACTACCCTCCCAATTCTGTTCGCGGAACCGTTCAAGGTCCTGCATCTGCGAGATCATTCCAAGAATGCCGGACGGTCGCGATGAGCTCATGCGGTCTCCTCCGTGCTGTTCACAGTCTAGCCCCGTCAAGAGGACGGATGCGAACATTATTCAGAACCCAAGAAAAGGGAGGAGCCTTCCCGCGCTGGCGGAAAGGCCCCTTTGACCTCTACAAGTCCTGCTAAAAACCGGCCTGCATATGCAGAACGGCGGCGTGCCACGGCGTGTCCTCCGCCCCGTCCAACCAGGCGCGTTCATAGGTGCCGGCGAGGGAAACGCGCTCGAAGAAATCATGCGAAACGCCAGCGACGACCTTCGTGATGGAGTCATCGGTCGCCGATGCGTCGCTGTCGGGGTCGAAGTGGTCGTACTTGACGATGATGGCGCCGATTTTCGGCATCCGCGGCGAGATCAACGCAGAATAGGCGCTGGTACCGGTCGTCCCCGCGCTGGTGCCCACGTACTCGCCCCACCCGAGGACGTACTTTTGCTTGAAGCCAGCGCCGCCCGCATAGGTCAGAACGGCCGTCCCGTTTTCCGGCGGAAAGGCGTACCCGACGTATCCCAACACAGGGAGACTCATCTTCTCCCCCGAGGCCAAAGGATCAACGCCGATCCGCGCCGTGACCGTCTTTCCGCTATCCACCTCCGGCTTGGAGTAGCCCTCTCCGTTGATGAACGCGACGTGCCAGTTCACCAGCCCCTTGGCGTGCTCGCCCTGCACGTTGAGGCCGAAGTCCGCCGTGGACATGATCTTCATTTCGTCCGCAACGTCCTTGCCGACGTAGCGAAAGCCCGTGAAGCCATCGACGAAAGGCACGAATCCCGTGTCCACAATGCCAAAACGGGCCTTGACCCCCGGCGTGATCTTCCGCCACTCGAGCCAAGCATTTTTCACGAACAGGCGCGTCTTGGTGTCCGCGAACACCGCATCACCCCCGGAATCCAGACTGTCTTTTTCACGGTCCGCGTCCAGCGTCAGTTTGGTCGCGAGGTGGTCGGTGAGGTCCGCGCCGACCGTGAGGTACGCGCGATCGAGGTCGAAACTATTGGCGTTAGCCGCAGCCTCATCGAGATTGTACATGTAGTGCGCGTACAGGATGCCGCTGACCTTGATGTCGGGCTTGTTGTCACCGGCCTGTGCGCTGAATGAAAGGGCGAGTAGCGAAACGAGCATGAAACCTCCTTGCGTAACGTTCTATCGATGCCGTGTGACCGCCGGGTGACACTCGCGGGCCAGTCGGGCAACGAGAGGCGCGACGAGAGGCGATTCGAGGTCGCCTATCGCCCCCGATGGAACCACACGGCTTGCTCGTCGCGGTAGACCTCGCTCCACCCGTGCAACGACCGGAGCCGCAGGTCGCGACCCGAATTCGCGGCGACCAGCGCCCATTCTACACGGGGATCGTCCATAATTTCGCGCCAGCCCGGTAGTCCATAGGACCACGACACGAAACGGCTCACGGCAGCAGGCGGGTACACCTCCTCGTACCGACCGTCAAACGCGACATGGAAACGCGGCCAACCTCGAAAAATAACGTATTGCGACCAATCGAAGTCCGTGACGACGTTTCCTGTCGCCGCGTGTTCCTGCGCGAAATCGAGCGCGCGCGCGGGATAGTTCCGCTCCACCGCCGGCGCGAACAGGGCCACCGCGAGCAGTCCAGCCACGGCGCCAAGGGCGATGGAAAACAAGCGCCGCATCCAAACGAGCGCGCGACGCTGAGGCGCGTCCGGACGTGCGCCCATCGCCCACCGCGCCGACAGGTCGGGAACGACAAAAATGCCGACGGCGATCGCATGAAACACCGCGTGCCGCTGATGGCTGACGCCCAGCGCTGCTGTAACCGCCACCACAGCGATCTCGGAGAATCGGGGTCCACAGCGTCGAACCCACGCGATGTCGAGGGCAACAAGCGCAAGCGTACCGGCGCCGAGCAAGCTGACTGGCGCGGTAGGCTGCCACTCGGAGACAAACGGGCGCGCCATCCGGGCCGCCTCCAGCAGCGGCGCGAAAAACGCGCTTCCCCACGGGTTCATGAGCGACGAGGCCCCGCAAAACGAGAGGGCGATGCCCCCTGCCGCGGCCCGGTGCCACGTGCCGAATCGCGCCGCGCGGATCGCCTCGAACGCCGTCCAGGCCCCCAGCACGCCCAGCCCGGCGAGAAAGCCGCCGTGCACGTTCACCCACACTGGCATCGTAAGCGCGCCTGCAATCGCCCACCGCGGATTGCCATCGCGAGAACGGCGTAAGCACTCGATTATCCATGCGAAACCGAGGTAGGTCACGATCTGGGCCCGCGGTCCGCCGAACCCGATGGCCAGAACAGAAACGAGCGGGAGGACGAGGAGCGGGAGTCGCCCGGGCGGGAGCATGAAGGGCAGGGCGCGGCGGGCGGCAAGCCAAGCCACCGTCGCGAACGCAGCGATCTGGTACAGACGCAGGATCGGCCATCCACCGTGCTCGTAAAGGAGCCAGGCAAGCCAGGAGAATCCCCACTCGTGGTCGATCCATTCCGTTCCGCGAACGGTCCAGGAAAAGACATCCACCGGCAAAACAAGCACGCCCGCCCGCGCGGCTTCCCGTCCGTACACGATTCTGCCCCAGAGGTCGGGGTCCGGCCCGGCCACGACCAAACGGAGACCGAACACGGCCACCACGAGCAGCGCGACGCGGACGTCGATCGATCGGAACGGACCCACGGCGCGAGGGTACCGCCAAGTCGCCGCGCGCGGCACCTACGGACGCGCGGTCCGCCGCCGCGTGGCAAGATGAAGCGTGGTCATCGATCGACTGGATGCGAGCGGGCTGGCCGCGCTGGAAGCCGCGTTGCGGCGCGGAGAGTCGGTTCGGCTGACCGCAGCGGAAAGCCCGACTCCGTGGGATGAAATCGTTCCGCTTTGTGAGAGCGGCGCGCGCGCGGACCTGGCGGACCTCCTTCCGCGGCGCCCGTGCGCGCGCCCGGATCTCGCCGTGACCGTCGTGATCCCAACTCACCGCTCGCGACCGATTGGCCTCGCGCGGTACGCACGGCAGGATGTCCGCGTCACCCCGCTCGTTCTCGCAAACGGCGCGTACACGGACGGGATGCGCGTCGCGTGGGAGGGGCACGGTGCGACCCGGAACCGCGCGTTGACCCACGTTCTCGACCCCTACGTGCTGTTCACCGTAGACGACGCAATTCCGCTCGGAGACAGCTTCCTTCAAACGCTCATCGAGCGGTTGGAGGCAACCGGCGCGGATGCCGTCACGGCGCGACAGATTCCGTGGCCGACGGCGGACGCCGCGACCCGCGCACGAATTCGAGCGTGGACGCCGCCAACGCCGGTTGCGAAGCCGCCTCTCGACAATGTGGCTGCGCTCTACCGCACAAGCGCACTTCGCGACGATCCGTTCGACCGTGTGCCGATCGCCGAGGACTGGCTGTGGGGTCAGCGTCATCGTATCGCGTACGCACCGGACGCCGCGGTCGTCCATTCCCATGCCCGACACTTTCGCGATTTGTACATCCGAACTCGGGACGTCCATCGTGTCCGCATCGGCGCGGGCGAACCACCGAACGTCCCCTCGTTTTCGGCGTTTCTTCGCGCCCTGCCCTCGACCGTCGGCGCCGACCTTTCCGGCGCACTCGCCGAATTGCTCGGTCAGTACACGGCAGCCAGAAACGAATCTTAGAACCGAATGATCTCGCGGATGCACCCCAGAGCGTAAATGACCGAGCGGAAGGGCGAGATCGACCGCGTCGTTTCATCGTACCGGACGCGGACCGGGCGTTCGACGACGCGCATCCGGGCGCGCAGCATCGCGCAGATCACCTGCTGATCGAAGAGGAAGTCGTCGGAAAACGTGGAAAGTGGCAGGGCGCGGAGGGTGGCGGCCCTGAACGCGCGTGCCCCCGTGTGCAATTCCGTGTGCTTCGTTCCGAAGCGCGCGTTCGCCAAGCCGGTCAGGAAACGATTCCCGATCCGCCGCCAGCCGGGAATCACCAGCGGATTCGCCAGGAAACGGCTCCCGAGCACGGCGTCGGCGTCCTCGAGCGCCAACGCGAGCGCAAGGGTGTCCGCCACGTCGTACTGCCCATCCCCGTGCAGCATCACCACGCGCTCGGCGCCGTCCGCCAGCGCGGCGGCGTACCCGGACTTCTGTGCCGCTCCGTACCCGCGATTCGCGTCGTGGCGAACGACGCGCACTTCGGCGCGGATCGGTACGACAGATCCATCGTCAACAACGTACACCGCGTGACCCCGCGGGATGGCCGCGAGCACACCCGCCAACGCGTCGGGCGTGTCCAGCGTGGGCAGCACGACGGCAATCATCGGATCACGTCGGAAAGGCGAGCACGGCCCTCCCACAAGGCGCGGCACATCGCGAATTCACCGCGCGTCCAGTGCGCCCGGTCCTCACCGCGAAGGCGCCACGCGGTCGGGACGTCGGCAACGCCCTCCACCATGCCCCGGAGGGCGGCCCGCCTACTTTCCGCAGGAACGCCCCTTCCCGGCCCTCTTCCCGCCGCTGCGAGCGTGCCCAGCAACGCAAGTCGGCTCGCGGTCAACAGCGGGAGCGTCGCGAGCGCAACGAGCGGCAGGGAGCGCACCGCCGCCCTCACTCGATTGCGCTCCATCAAGCGTAGCTTCTCCGGCCGATCCCGACCCCACGTCGCACCGAGGTGGTGCTCGACCACGGCGTCCGGCACGGGCGTGATCGCGATGCCTCGACGCATCAAGCGCAGGGACGCATCCACATCCTCGGAGAAGCTCCCGAATCGTTCGTCGAAGCCACCGATCGCGTCCCAAATCTGGCGCGCGAGCAACACCGCCGCGCCGCTGAACCCCCCCGGGCGCCCCCGTTGCGGAACGTCCTGGCCGTTCCTTCCGCGCGCCCACACGAACCCGTCGGGGAAGAAGCCGTGACCGATATTATCGAGGCGTCCACTGCCATCCGCGAGGCGAATGCGTGGCTGGTAGATCCCCGCGCCGCGCCAGGCGTCGTGGAGCGCCGCAACGCAGCCGGGATCAAGCCGGGTGTCGTCGTTGAGCAACAGGACCTCTCCGGTCGTGGCCCGGGCGCCCGCGTTGGCGGCCCGCGCATAGCCAACATTTTCACCGAGTTGCAGTGCTGGAGCGTCCACCGGCAACACAGTGTTGCTCACGACGACAAGCACCTCGTCCGCAGCGCGCGTCTGGCGGCTCAGCGAGGCGAGGCAGTCGGCGAGGAGTTGCCCGCCGGCATGGGTCACGATGACCGCGGAAAGGCGCACCGCAGATAGCTAACGGCACGCCGCGTCAACCGCCGTTGTCGCGGCGCGGGCCGCGTCGAGCGCACCGGTGGCGGACAGGTCGAACGCCGGAATCTCGCCTCGTAGGGTGGCGACCGCTGCCAGCGCGGCGTCCGCGGCCTCCGCGGCGGTCGTGGCACGCAGCGACGCCATCTTTGCTTCGTTGGAGGCGGAGAGCGCCACGTTTGCCGTGGGTGGGAATCCGCTGTAGGCAAAGGCACGAAAGGCCGCCTGAGCGACCTGTCCGGCCCGATTCGCGCGAACCGCTACCTTTGCGAGGTCTTCTGCCGCCACCTGAGCGTGATCGTGCGCCTCGGCCGCAGACTCCGCCTCCTCCCGCAAGATCAATATGTCGGGATCGGGTTTCTCCCCCTCCTTCGGCGGTGCTGGCGGCGGACCGAGGTCCACGGACGGTGTTGGGTTCAGCAACGACAGCCCGACCGTTGGCGCGGGCACCTTGAATTCATTTTTTGCCAGGATTCCCGCCTCAATGGCGGCGGCGCGGTACCCGCCTGCAATGCGCCAGCTGGTCTCCGCGGCGAGCCATGCCTCCAGGCGATGCACCGCCGTACCCACCACGACCGCCGCGTGCTCCGCATCCGCCGCCGCTGCATGGGTGCGACTTGCGTAGTCGGTCCATGCGGCCTCCGCAGCGCTGTTCCCGCCGTGCATGAGCGCGTTCGTGAACGCATCCTGGGCCGCCTCTCCCACCGAGCCATCGGCGGCCGCGCCGACCGTTGACGCGAGTTCGGCGAGGGATGCATCCATGCCGCTCGCGCTGACATTCATCGTCTGTGCTGCATGCTTGGTGGCGTCTCCGTGCATGTCAAACGCCACTTTCGCCGCGAGCCAAGACGCACGCGCTTCAGTACGCGCCGCCTCACATGCCTGATGCCGCGCCCAGAACGAGCATCCCGACAAGCAAAAAAACAGAAAAAACATCAAACGCAGTCTACCCGTGTAGCCACACTACGCCGCTCCTTCCGTCAAGAGTGACCTCCATGCCGTCGCGAAGCAGCTTTGTCGCCCCACCGACGTTCACGACTCCTGGAACACGGTATTCCCGTGCCACGACCGCCCCATGCGAAAGCAGACTGCCCAGCTCAAGTACCATGCCTCCTGCCCGTGAGAACAGCGGTGTCCATCCCGGGTCGGTGGCGCGCGCCACGAGGATGTCCCCCTGTCGCAGGCGATGGCCCTCGTCCGGCGATTGCAGCACGCGAACGGTCCCGCTCACCAAACCGGGGGAGATGCCGAGACCTTGCAAGCGGGAAGCGGCAGCCGGCGGTGCGAGCGCCTCGTCCCCGTGCAGGAAATCCGGTGGCGCCGGATCGATGCGCTCGCGGGCACGCCGCTGGGCGATGGCGCGAATTTCATCGTCCGGGAGCGTGAGTTCGGCCTGGCGGAGAAGCCGGACGTCGGCCGGGTCATCGAACCACTCCCGCGCCAAGACGAGGAGCTTCCGTTGCAGCCCAGCAAATACGCGGTCCAGATGGTACCGCTGCTCCTCGCGCAGGCGCAGATAGGCCTGAGCCAACATCACTGCCGACCGGGTAAACATCGGGAGCCGCGCCAAGGCTCGTTTCGTCGCATGCGCGTCGGCTTCCGGCACCTCTCCGGAAAGCCTGGAAAGGCGCATTACCGCCTCCGGATCATCCGACCAACGCCGGGAAAATATTTCCCAACTCGCGGATGAACGGTGCCCGTGCGCCGCGAGAAATCCGTCGAGACCCTCCGGATTCGTCGTAAGCGCACGAAGCTCGCGATTCACGCGGAGCGTAATCGTTCCGTCGTGAGGCCGCAGGAGCACGGCGCGGTCCTCCGCAGGAAGCAACGGCTCCACGATCTGGTAGTAGAGATTCGCGAACAATAACGATGTGATGTGTACTTTTACATAGTCCCGCAGGATGGGCTCCGCGATGCGGACTGCGGCGCGGGGGGGGGCGGCGTCGAGCACGGCAAGACGCGCGTCCAATCCGGCCAGAAACTCGTCCCATGCGTGGTGATTTCGGAAGGGATTCCAGCGGAATCTCTCCCAGCGACGCTCCACAAAAGTCGTGTGGAGGATGGATGCGTACACGCGCAGATCGGGGGGGGCGGCAACCCGTCCGACCCACGCCTCCTCCTCCTCCGACGGAAAGAACTCCAGCATGAACCTCGGCGGAGGCGCACCGGGGAGCTTGAACGCAAGGTGGCGGAAAACGGTGGCGTTCAGGTAGGGGTGGCCCCCGACCAGCCGAAGTGGAGGGTCGCCACCGAGAAAGCGCCGGGAAGTCTCCGGATACGAGATGAACCCGTCGAGCACCTGCGCAACGATGGACCAGGTCATCGGCGTGACCCCATCCGGCCAGCGCTCGCCGACAAAGCGCCTCGTCCAAAGCGTCTTTCCGCCGCGAGGCAACTTCATTCGCGTCGTGATCGGCCGGGCCTGCAGGATCCACGGCCTCCCCGCGCGGTCCAACGCCCACTCCACGTCCTGCGGCCCCGCGAGGAGGCTTTCGGCACGGAGGCCGAGCCGGCACAGGGCCAAAAGATCGTCTGAAACCAGCTTCCGCGCCAGAGGCGCGTCCACCTTGCGCTCTGTCACACCCGCGCGGCCTATCACGGTCTCGACGCGCTGCGGCGCGATGGTCTCCGATTCCAGCGCCAGTCGCGCGCGTGCGAGCACCCGCTGGATGGGACGCGGCGTGCGACGCGGCCTTCCGACGAGGTATCGATCGGGAACGACCGTTCCCCCGACCAAACCCTCGCCCAACCCCCAGACCGCCTCCACCACCATTTCCCGCCACGAACCGGAGAGCGGGTTCACCGTGAACAACACCCCACTCACGCGCGCATCCACCAATTCCTGCACCAGAACCGCCATGCCCGCGCCGGTGGCGGGGGCGGCCGCCCGGTACGCGCGGGCACGAGGCGACGCCCAGCTTGCCCAAACTCGCCGGACCGCGTCCGCAAGCCCTTCAGCACCTACCCCAAGCACGGAGTCGTACACGCCCGCGTGCGAACGGTTCCCGCCATCCTCGCCGATGGCGCTGGAACGAACGGCCATCCACGCTGCCACGGGCGGAAGCGCAAATGGCATTTCCCCGCGCAGAATGCCCTCCGCATCCCCCGCGTCCAGACGATTGTGCGCGAGAAACACCTCGAAAGCATCGGTCGTCAGCACCGCTGCGGGCGGTACCGGCAAGCCATGCTCCAGTAGCCGCCGCAGCGCGAGCGCCTTGCCGCCGATGCGGTCCGTTGGCGCGTGGAGGATCGAGAGCAGCATCGCCGGACTCCGCTATCCTCCCAATCCGTCCGACCGCGCGACCGCCCGCCGCACGCGATAAACCCGCGCACATGTCCACAACCGCCATCGCCGCGACGCCTACGCCCCTGAACGAACCGGTCAGGGGCTACGCGCCCGGCTCGCCAGAACGTGCATCAATCGAACGCGCACTCACGACACGCGCGGCGGAAGTCATCGAGATACCCTGCGTCATCGGCGGCACCAACGTCTTTACCGGACGTACGCGCGACGTGACGATGCCCTGCGATCACGGCCACATACTCGCGCGGGTGCACCTGGCCGGGCCGGAGCACGTCGATGCCGCTGTCCGCGCGGCAGAGGCGGCGCGTCACGCGTGGAGCGCGCTGCCATGGGAGGCGAGAGCCGCCGTGTTCTTGCGCGCCGCCGACCTCCTGACCGGCCCGTGGCGGGACCGTGTGAATGCCGCAACGATGCTCGGGCAGGGAAAGACCGTCCATCAGGCGGAGATCGATGCGGCGTGCGAGCTCATTGATTTCTGGCGCTTCAACGCAAATTACTACCAGCGCATTCTTGCGGAGCAACCGCCCGCCCACGCCTCCGGCACGTGGAACCGCTTGGACCACAGGCCGCTCGACGGCTTCGTGTTCGCGGTCACGCCCTTCAACTTCACGTCAATCGCCGGTAATCTCCCGACAGCGCCCGCCTTGTGCGGCAACACCGTCGTGTGGAAGCCGGCGACCACATCCGCCGTTTCCGTCTGGGAAATCTACCAAATCCTGCGCGCCGCCGGCTTGCCCGATGGGGTCATCAACCTGCTCCACGGGGACGGTCCGGATGTCGGGCCTGCCGTGGTGGGTCGGCCGGAACTTGGCGGCATTCATTTCACCGGATCCACCAATGTATTCAACGGAATGTGGAAGCAAATTGGTGAAAACATCGCGAACTATCGCTGCTATCCCCGCATCGTCGGCGAAACGGGGGGAAAGGATTTCATCGCCGTTCATCCGTCGGCGGACGCGGACGCCGTGGCCGTCGCCATCATGCGGGGGGGATTCGAGTATCAAGGCCAGAAATGTTCGGCGGCGAGTCGTGTGTACCTGCCACGCTCGCTGTGGGGGGCGGTGCGGGATCGCTGCGCCGACATCGCCGGCCAGATGAAGCAAGGAGATGTTCGGGACTTCTCGAACTTCGTCGCGGCGGTCATCGATCAGCGCGCCTTCCGCAAACATGAGCAATACCTCGCGCTCGCCCGGCAAGAAGATGTTGTGTGCGGCGGACATTCCCATGGGGATACCGGGTGGTTCATCGAGCCAACGCTGGTGAGGGTGCAGGACCCGATGCACCGACTCATGCAGGAAGAAATCTTCGGTCCCATCGTGACCGCGTTCGTGTACGAGGATGCCGCCTGGGCCGACACCCTCTCGCTCGTGGACCGCACCTCACCGTATGCGTTGACTGGCGCGGTTTTCGCGCGCGACCGTGGGGTGATCGAGCACGCCTGCGGTGCTCTCCGTCATGCCGCCGGCAATTTCTACATCAACGACAAGCCAACCGGCGCCGTCGTGGGGCAGCAGCCCTTCGGCGGGTCTCGCGCGTCCGGCACGAATGACAAGGCCGGCGCCCCGCACAACCTCCTCCGCTGGATCTCTCCCCGCGCCATCAAAGAGACGTTCTCGCCCCCCACGGACTGGCGCTACCCCTTTCTCGGCTGACGTGGTGGTGCGTGCCACTTGACACCGCGCCGTCCATGCGTAAAACTGGCACCAGAACCAGCGGGAACGGATCCATCCGGCCGCTGGGTCGATAGCGCGCACCGGCGTGGTTCCCGCCCGGTAGCGCCGTGGCATCGGTCCGTCCCTCAACGGAAACGCCGATGTCGCGGAGGCAACGCCTCCGCAGTACGTCGCACCATGCGCTCGCCGTCCGCGGAGGACGCCCTTGATGATTGATGCAAGTCCGGCCTGACAACCCCCTGATTGTTCAGGGTGATGGCAAGGTGCTGCTCGAAACGAAGCATGCCCGCTACGAAGCGGTGCGGGATTTCCTTTCCCGATTCGCCGAGTTGGAATCTTCGCCCGAGCACCTCCACACCTATCGGATTCATCCCCTTTCGCTGTGGAACGCGGCGTCCAGCGGCATGACGCGTGACGAAATCGTCGATGGTCTTCGCTCGTATTCGAAGTTTGACGTCCCGCCGGACGTGCTCACCAAGATCGCAGAAACCGTGGAGCGTTACGGTCTGGTCAAGCTCATCAAGCACCCGGAGCAACCCGACAAGTTGCTACGTCTGGAATTCGCCACGGCGTATATTGCCAAGCTCATCGGCCAGGAAAAGACCGTTCGGGAGCTCTTGATCGACGACGGGCGGCGTTACTTCGCGATTCAAGGCGGGCACCGCGGCATCTTCAAGCAACGGATGCTGCTGGCGGGCTGGCCGGTCGAAGACCTCGCGGGGTTCATGAACGGAGATCCGCTCCCGTTCGAACTCGCTGAAACGATGTTGAGCAATGGGAAACCCTTCGTCGTCCGCGACTATCAGTGGACCTCGGCGAATCGTTGGTATCAGGATGGCCGCCCGGCCGGTGGCAACGGTGTCATCGTGCTGCCGTGTGGCGCAGGAAAGACCATCGTCGCCATGGCGGCCATGCACAAAGTGCAGCAGCACACGCTGATTCTGGCCACAAACGTCGCGGCCGTGAACCAATGGATACGGGAACTCCTCGATAAAACCACGCTCACCGAAGCCGACGTCGGCGCGTATTCCGGGGAGTCGAAGCAAATACGCCCGGTCACCGTGGCGACCTACCAGATCCTCACCTGGCGCGCGTCGCGGGCGGACAAATTCGCGCATCTCCATTTGTTCGAAGACCACAATTGGGGAATGATCGTCTACGACGAAGTGCACCTGCTCCCCGCCCCCGTGTTCGGAGCGACGGCCGACCTGCAGGGCCGGCGCCGCCTCGGCCTCACCGCGACATTGGTAAGAGAAGACGGCCGGGAAGGGGATGTATTTTCGCTCGTCGGCCCCCGCCGTTTCGATATGGCCTGGCAGACCCTCGAAGAGAAGGGATTCATCGCCGAGGCCAAGTGCTACGAAGTGCGCGTGCCGTTCCTCAACGGTGCAGCGGCGGCCTACGAACGCGCACGTGAAGGTGAGAAGTTTCGGCTGGCGGCGGTGAATCCGTCCAAGCTGAAGGTGATTGATGGCCTGGTGAAAAAGCACGTGAACGACCACGTGCTCATCATCGGGACGTACCTCGACCAGTTGCACGACATCGCCCGGCACTTTCGCGCGCCCCTCATCACCGGAGAGACGCCCAACCGAGAGAGAGATGACCTGTTCGGCAAATTCCGTCGCGGTGACATCAAGCTCCTCGTCGTAAGCAAGGTTGCAAACTTCTCCATCGATCTACCGGACGCCAACGTGGCCATACAGGTCTCAGGCTCGTTCGGTTCCCGGCAGGAAGAGGCGCAACGCCTCGGCCGAATTCTTCGTCCCAAGACCACCGGGGCGTTCTTTTACAGCGTCGTCACTCGCGAAAGTAAGGAACAGGAGTTCGCCATGAAGCGACAGCTGTTTCTCACCGAGCAGGGCTATCGGTACTACATACAGGAAGCGTCCGTATAGGCAACGCTCGACACACGAGCTGGGGAGAAAACGAGATGTCGATGGAAAGGACAGATGGCGGCGGAGTGGGCGACGATGCGGGTCGGCGGCGGCGGCGGCGGCGGCGGCGGCGCGGACCCGATGGCGTGGAGCCGACAGGAAACGGCCCATCCATGGCCGCGCCGGCTCCCGGAAATGACGAGGATGGCGCGGGCGCGCGCGGGCGGCGCGGTCGGCGCCCCATGCGTGACGACGGTGACGCGCCCGGCGTCGCCTTGCCCGCCAGCGGCAAACAATTGATCAAGCCGCGCGTGCACCGGAAGAAATGGAAGCCCGCAGCGGGAATGGCGCGCCGTCGGCGTATGACTAGGAACGAACTGGATGATCTGGTGGGCTACTTCTCGCAGATGCCCGAGTCGTTGTTGAGTTCCCTCTACCGCGCGCTCGGCGGCCAGCCCGGCCGCGTCGGTGACACGGACCGCATGGTGCAGCTCACCGTGCGCGCGATTGCGCAGGGAAATCGCCTCGGCGTGCTGCTTCACCAGATGCATCAGCGTGACCGTCAGGCGCTCGCCGCGCTGATTCAGTGCGGAGGGTTGGCCCATGCCGACGAGCTCCATCGCGAGCTCGTGCTGATGCTCGGTGGACGCGAAACGGATTGGGCGCGCACACTGCAAGTTCTGTCCGATCGTGGGTTGGTTTTCGCATCGGCGCCCATCGAGGACGGGTTCTTCTACCTGGTTCCCGATCCCATCGTGGACCACCTTCTGGAGCATCTCGCGCCCGAGATGGCGCTGTCGATTTTCGAGCACGACGATATCCGCGTCGTCGATCAGCGCCCGTTCTGCCCGCCCCTCGACTTCTCGCTGGCGACATTGGCGACGTATCTGGACCAGAAGCCACCGAAGCTGACACAGCGTCAAGAGGTATTCAAGGCCCACAAGGATGAGCTCGACCGGTTCTTCGCACAGTTGTGGAGCCCCGACAGCGAACTGTTCAACCTCCATTACGACTTCCTGATGATGCACGGCATGATCGAACTGCGGGGAGATCGGGTCGCCGTCAACCGCGACGTTGTCGAAGAATGGCTGCTGCTCGAACCAGAAGACCAACGCGACCTCATGTTCCGTGCGTTGGAGAAGCGCTTTCCGATGGCGGAATGGGTGCTGTGGGCCGTTCACACCGGAAAGGGCGGCTGGATTCCCGAGGCCCCGCTTCAAGCAATGTACCGGCGTTGGAAGCGCGGAGAGGACTGGCGGGATCGGTATCACAAGGGCGTCTACGCCTCGCCTCGCGGTGGAGAAAGAGATGGGTACAGTTTCACGCCGCTCGTCGCGTGCGGAATGCTTGAACTCGGCGTGTGGGGCCAGCAGAAGTTCTACCGGCTGTCCCCACGCGCGGTTGCCCTCCTTGACCCCCCCGAAGAAGAGGGCTTCGCCAAGTTCTACCTGACGCCGTCGTACGAAATCATGGCGCCGGCGGGTCTGGCGCCCATCCTGCTCTTCCGGGTGGGTGAGCTTGGAGAACTGACCGGGTGTGACCGGGCGAATACGTACAAGCTCACGGAAGTTACCGTCGAGCAGGCCATGTCGAAGGGCTGGCGGCGCGACGACGTGCTGGAATTCCTCCGCGAGTACAGCCAGATCGGCCTTCCCGAGAACGTCGAAAGCACGCTTCGGGACTGGATCGGTCAGGACGGAGAGGTCGAATTCCACGAGATGATCGCGCTCACCGTCCACCGAGCGCACGTGCGCAGGTTCGAGGGCCTCAGGGCGCTGAAGCCGTATCTGCTTCACCGCTTCGGACCTGGTTTGTACGCCGTGGATCGGAAGCGTCTGCCCGAACTGACCATCGAGCTCATGCAGGTCGGTTTCAATCCGTGCCGGGAGATTCGGAAGTACCCCGCCGACGAACACGTGGCAGAATCTCGGGAAAGGCTGCACCACCTCCTCGCAGAAGCACGGGATCAACGTGATGATCCGCTCGCTCGCGCACACAACGCCGACACCCAGCCGAAGGACCTGCAAGCGGTCCCGGGCAGCGCCGCGGCCACGCAGCAGAAGCGTCAGCGGCCGGATCACCGCCCCCAGCGCGCCAGCCCGGCGGAAGTCCGCGCGATCATCGAGCGCGCCCTCGGCGATGGCCTCTGGGTCGAAATGATCTACCACTCGCTGAAGGACGACTCGCGCAAGAACATCATGGTTGTTCCCGAAAGAATCGCCCTGAATCGCGAGGGAAATGCAGTGCTTGTCGCCACCGACACGTCCCAAAATATCAAGCTCACCTACTCACTCGCGCAGATCGAGCGGGTGCGCTCGCAGCCCGTGGGGCCGGCGTGAAAAAGGCGACGGCGGCGGCTCCGACGCGCTCCTTTGAAGGCGCGCTCGGAGAGTTAGAAACTCGCGTAGCAAAGCTCGAAGCTGGAGAGTTGGACCTCGATGTGGCGCTTCTGCTCTTCGAAGAGGGGGTCGCTCTGGTCCGGGAGTGTCACGAAAAGCTGGACGCCGCCGAAGCGCGAATTGTCGCCCTTACGGCGACAGGTGACGAGATCGAGGAAACCCCCGTAAGCACGGATTCGACAGCCCGTTGACAATGCGACCTCAACGGTTGACTACAATCCGCCACTTCGGTCGTCAGGAGCACCCTCCCGCATGTTCGACAACGTCGGCAAAGGAACAGAAATCCAGCGCGGGCGGCAGCTCTCTTCGCTGATATTGACGTTTCTTCTCAATGGATCGGTCTTCGGCGCCGTCCTCTGGGCAGGGTCGCGCGTGGTCGAATCGGTGGCCGCGGTCGAGGATCTGATCGAAGTGGCCGTCGATCTCGCGCCGCCGCCCCCCCCGCCCCCCCCGCCCCCTGCCGGTGGCTCCACGAAGAAGAAGGAGAAAAAGGAAGAGAAGCCAAAGGTCGAGATCATTCCGACCGAAGTTGTCCCCCTTTTGCCTCCGGATCCTCCCGAAGTGGAGGTTGCGGAAGACAATGGCGTGGAAGGGGGCGTCGAGGGGGGCGTCGAAGGGGGCGTGGTCGGTGGCGTCGTTGGCGGCGTCATCGGCGGCGTTCTCGGCGGGCAGCTCGGCGGCACAGGCACGAAAACGGTGCATTGGTCCGAGGCTCAGGTCAAAAAGCGCGCGCCGACCAAATACCCGGAGGCCGCCAAGGCCATGGGCATGCGGGACGAGGAGTCCTGCGTCGTTCGGATAAAAATCGGCACGGACGGAAAGCCGACCGCCGCCGAGCCGAAAGACTCCTGCCCCATGGTTTTCCGTCCGGAAGCCATCGACGAAGCCATGCACTGGGAGTGGTACCCGGTCCTGCAGGACGGCCGCCCGATCGAAGTGCAGTTCGATTTGCGCTTCACTTTCAAACTTCGCTGAACACACTGACCCCCAGGACTCTCCCATGAACATGACCCCCGCCCATCTCTGGATCTCGATGGGCATTCCGGCGAAAGCCGTTGCCATCCTGATGATCCTCATGCTCTTTGCGTGCGTCTACGTTGCGATCGAGCGCGTGCTGCTGTTCATGAAAACGCGAGGGCAGTCTCGTGCGATCGCCGCGGCAATCAGCAAGCCGCTCGCGGCGGGCAACCTCGAGGGTGCCGTGAAGATCGCCAAGGACCCGGCGTTCAGCGCCGCATACCTCGGCGCAATTCTTCGCGCCGGGCTCGTCGAATTCGAAGCGCGTCCCGACCACCACGGCGTCGAGGCGCTGAAGCGCGCGGTGGACCGCGTCACCCAGCAAGAGCAGGGCGCGCTCCGGAAGGGCATGAACATCCTGGCAACGACGGGCTCGACGACACCCTTCGTGGGTCTGGTGGGGACGATCTTCGGCATCATCAACGCATTCAGCATGATGTCCGCGGTGGGCGGCGGCGACCTGACCGCGATCTCCGGCGGTATCGCCGAAGCGTTGGTGTCCACCGCGGTTGGCATCGGCGTGGCCATCGTGGCCATCTGGTTCTACAACTATTTCAATGCCGTCCTCGACGACATCGGAAAGGACATGACGATCGCATCGCAGGAGCTGATCGACTGGGCGGAGAAGGAATCGCTGCGGCGGTCCGAGCTGCAGGCCGCGAAGTAGACCATGGGCGCGAAAGTCGGCGGAAAGAAGGGCGGCGCCATGGCGGACATCAATGTCACGCCGCTCGTCGACGTCGTGCTCGTGCTGCTCATTATTTTCATGGTCGTCACGCCAATGCTCTCGGCGGGCATCGACGTGAAGCTCCCGAGGGCCAAAACGGCGACAGAAGAGAAGGACATGGGCCAGCACATGGTTGTGAGCGTCCGGAGTGACGGAGAGGTTTTCGTCGACAAAACCCAGGTGACCATCGACAAACTCGTTCCGATGGTCAACGAGCAGCGCGCAAATCGTGCGCTCGTACTCAAGGGCGACAAAGCGACGACCTACCGGCAGGTTCGCGTCGTGTTGGACAAGTTGCACGAAGGGGTCGCTGGAACAGACACCATGCTTCTCGCCACCGAGAAGATCAAGGATGGAAAGTAGATGGGCGCGAAGGTCGGCGGTAGCTCTCACGGTGGAATGGACGAGATCAACGTCACGCCGCTCATCGACGTCGTTTTGGTCCTGCTCATCATCTTCATGGTCATGACGCCCATCACGATGCGAAACATGGCGGCGCAGCTCCCGCCGACCGATCAGGAAGACACGCCGCCGCCGCCGGACACGCCGCCGGACCAGCTCATGGTAGCCATCTACGCCGACGGTACGCTGGCCCTCAACCTGCAGGCGATTTCGGAGCCCGACCTGATGACGCAGGTCACGCTCCGAACCAAGGGTCGCGAAAAGAAGACCGTGTTCATTGATGCCCATCCGGAGGCATCGTACGAGCGGGTCGTGCTTGTGATGGACAGCGTGCGCCAGGCCGGCGCCGAAAAAATAGGCTTCGTCGATATGAAAGAGGAAGGTCCCGCCGAACCGCTTGCGGCCGGAGTCGCGCCGATTGTCGCCGGGAGTGTTCCAGCGCCGGCAGCACCCGTCACGCCGTGACCCAAGCCGCGGTGACGGACTTCGACCGGATCGGCGGAGAGCCTGTCGTCCGTGCGATCATCGACCGATTCGTTGATCGTCTATTTGGCGACATGATCGTGGGGTTTTTCTTTGCTGGAAAGGATGCCGGGCGCGTCAAGACGCACGAGTACGAGCACGCGGCCCGCACCCTCGGCGCAGACATCCCCTACACCGGCCGTCCGATTGCGCCTCTCCATCGCCCGCTCCGCATCAACGGCGGGCAATTTCGACGGCGCCTCGCCATCCTGAAACAGGAAATCGACGCCGGCGGCGTGGCGCCGGACATCGCCGAACGATGGCTCGCGGAGCAGCGCGCGATGCAGACGCAAATCACCGACGGCACAGACTGCGCGCCGGAGCCCACGGATGCCTGAGGTCGGCGAAACCGCGCCAGCGTTGGCGGGGCAGCCCGTATTCGGCGTCCCCTTCGACCTCGTGCGAGCAGGAGGGCGCGGGGTCGTCCTCATCGCCTTCGTTCGCCCTCCGGGCTCGCCACACGCCCAAAAAGCAATCGGTCGCCTGCACTCGCTGTGGGCGGAAATCGACGCGGCGGGCGGCGCGATCGTCGTCGTCACGAGTGGCTCGCTGGAATCCGTGAGAGATTGGGTGCCGCGTGAGCACATCCTCGTTCCGGTTCTGCATGATGAACGCGGCGAACTTCATGCGGCGTGGGGGGTCGGGCGTGACGCGGCGTGGCGGACGCTTGCGCGCGGTGCCGGACCCATCCGAGGCCTGGTCAGCGCGCTGCGACCAGGGAAAGCGCTGATTCGACCTGAGGACGACTACCTGCCGGCGGAGTTCGTGGTGCGAAACGACCGCGTGACGTACGCCGCCGTGGGCCGGAGCGTATTGCACCTGCCGGACACCAACGCGCTGCGCCAGGCCGCGCAAGCGTGACGCTGCTCACGATCTTGCTAGCGTGCGGAACGCTTGCTCCGTCTACCCACCTGCCCAACGCGGTCAGCGTCGCAACCGAGGGAGAGAATGGCGTGGTGCGTTCCTTCCTGATCGAGTTGCATCGCAACGCCCGCGAGCAGCTGGACGTGCGCATCGCGGAAGGCATCCGCCTCTACGATGGCCGGCACGTGTGGGCAATCGACGGCACGACACGCCGTGATCTGGTCGCGAACACCTCCGACACCGTCCCCGATACCGGCGCACCCGTCGAACGCGACCACACCGGCCCCGGCTCAGGTTTCCACGTCGAATTGGACGCCGCCGGGCGGCTTTCCATCCGCCTGCCCACGCAGCCGTCCCCGGGCGGCGGCACCGTCGTCGCTGCGCGCGTCGCGCGCATTCTCGGCGTTTCATGGGTACAAGGTCAAACCGCCGCCTCGCGCCCGGTGATCGATCGCGTCTTTCGCGGCCGGGCCACCCTGCTCGCCCGAAAGCAGGTGGTGGTGGTCGATGGTGACCTTTCCGAGTGGTCCGGCGCGGACGTGACCGTCGTCGAATCAAGCTGGCAGTTGGAAGAGGGAGGAATCACGTGGCAAGGGGCGCGCGACGCTAGTTTCTCGATCGCGGCGGCCTGGCAGCCGGGAACGGTGTGCTTCAGCGGCCGCGTGCGCGATGACGACGTTCGCGAGGGGGACCGTATCGACATCCACATCCGCGACCAAACGTGGTCTGTGCCGCTCGCAGGCGCGGTCGAGGACGGCGAAACATGTGTAACACCTGAGTTATTTGGACTTCGGTTTGAGACGTGCCGGAGCGTCGCACAGGCCACGTCCTCCAGCCTCGGCGTGTTTTCCCGCGCGCTGCTCCATGATGACGACGGCGTCGGGTTTCCCACCGAGCTCGCCACCGCCGCCGCGCTCACCACAGGCCCGGCCGGCTTTGTCCGGTTCATGCGATAGGCGGAGCGACGCCGACGATCAGTGCGGCGCCGCCACGAGCACGGCAATCGCGGTCACGAGGAAAAAGAGGCACGTGAGCTGGATGGGGCGGTCCCGGAGCAGCGTCTCGTCTGGTGCGGCCCCCTCCCCTTTCTGATCCATCAGGTAGATATAGCGAAAGATGCCGTACAGGACATGGGGCAGGGTCAAAAGCAGCCACGGCGTCGGCGAGCCGAGTACGGTATACAGGGCGTAGCTGATGATGGTGCCACTGGTCGT
The DNA here is from genome assembly GCA_945861635.1 of Klebsiella pneumoniae. Lineage (GTDB taxonomy): Bacteria > Myxococcota_A > UBA796 > UBA796 > SXON01 > CAMAWH01. The sequence continues at coordinate 90,083 of CAMAWH010000010.1, forward strand.
AATGGCTTGGAATTCCTGGAGCATCGCCGGCGAGTAGTGGGCCAGTGACTTCCGCGTGCCCGCGTTCTTGCTCTCCAGCAGCATGATCTCGCCACGCCGCTTGTTGAACCCAAGAAAAAGCGCGAGAAACGCCGTACACAACAGGAGCCATGGCGAAATCGGCACGGCGATGCCGACCGCACCGGCAACCGCCCGCCAGATGTAGCAGGCAGCGAGAAACATGACGTCGAGGATGACGTAGTGCTTGAACAGCATCGAGTACGACAGCGTCGTGATGAAGTAGAGCAGCGCCACCACGGTAAACCACTGGCTGATCGTCCACGCAATCGCCATCGCCGTCACGACGCATCCCGCCATCAGCACCCACGCGCCGCGAACGGAGATCTCTCCTCGCGCCAACGGGCGATGGCGCTTTTTGGGATGCTTGCGGTCGGCCTCGATGTCATGAAGGTCGTTGTAGACGTAGCCGGTCGAGGAAAGCAGGCAGAAGGTAACGAATGCGAGTGTCGCGTTCAGCCACGAGCGCGTATCCGTGAAGTGGGAGGAGAAGATGAGCGCCGCGAACAACAGGAAGTTCTTCGTCCACTGTTTCGGGCGAAGCGCGGCAAGGGCGGCAAGCGGGTAGGGCCGTACGGGAGCAGGGGGCATCGAGGTCATGGCGTTCCTGCGGTCACGGCTTCGAACGACAGGACCCGCATCTGGTTGTAGTCAAGCGTCACGGTCGTTTCTCGCGGTGCGCGGCCCGCTTCTTCTACCCGGATGGTGGCCGGCTGCCCGGCGACGAGCGTCGTCGTCACGGGCGACGGCCCCGCGAGCGCGCGTCCGTCCACGGAAAGGGTACTGGCCGCCGGAAAGGCGACTTCGAGCACCGGGTCGCGTTTCGCAACGACGAACGTTTGGTCGTGGTGGGCACGCCCCGCGAGCAGGCCGAAGACGAAGCCAGCGACCAACGTCGAGAACGCGAGAATCAAATAGACCGCGTGCACCTGCGACGGCGTCCGGGCAACGAAGCGCACCGCGGCCGGGGCGCGTACCGGATCGCCCGAGATGGACTTCATCACCGCGGTCGGGGGATCCACCGCTCCCAGGCCTGGATCGGGCCGTATGACCGTCTCCGCGTCATTGTACGGTCCGGCACCCGCCGGACGGATCAGCGTCGACTCCTCACCCAGGCCGGCGGGCGATGCCCCCTGCGTCGTGACCGCACGAAGCACGTTTGCCGCCTGCTGGACGGTCGTATCTCCGGGAAATGGCATGCGCGGCACGAACGACGGCGTCGGCGCGACGGTGGGCGCTGGGCGCGCGACCGTCGCCCGGTCGGACGAGGGGCTGGACTCCTCTTCGTCCAGGACCACGTCGTCCGGGTCGAGGATGCGGGTGTCCTGATCCGGCCCTTCCTTTCGCGCCGCACGACCGTCGAGTTCGGGAAACAGGCCCCGAAGGAACGCCGCCAGCGTTGACGCCGAAAAAATGAAACCGGCATCGTGAAAGAAACGGTCGAGCGCATCCTTGAACTGCGTCGCCGTTTGGTACCGCTCTGCCGGATCGGCCTTCAGCGCGTTTTCCACGATGACGTCCAACGCGTAGGGCACGTCGGGATTGACGTAGGACGGGGCATCATAGATGCCGCGTCGAACCGCCTCTATCGTGGCGATTTCCCCCGGCTTGCGGAAGGGATGACGGCCGGCCAGCAACTCATACAGCACCACGCCGGCGCTGAAAATATCGGCGCGCTGGTCTACCCCGAGGCCGCTCGCCTGCTCCGGACTCATGTAGTCAAAGCGCCCCTTGACGATACCGGACATCGTTTCCAGAGCGCGAACCGACGCTTTGGCGATGCCGAAGTCGGTAAGTTTCACCTCTCCTTGAAAGCTGCAGAGGACGTTGGCCGGCGAAATGTCGCGGTGAACAATGTTGAGCGGTTGGGGCTTTCCGTTCCGCATCACCTGCCGATTGTGGGCGTATTCCAACCCTTTCAGCATCTCCAACAGCACAAAAACAGCGTGCGGCACCGGCAGGGTGATGCCCTTGTCCGAACACCGCTTCAACACCTGCCCGAGATCGCGACCGTTCACGTACTCCATCGCGATGTAGTAGTGCTGGTCGATGCTCCCAAGGTCGAGGATCTGCACGATGTTGGCGTGGGAGAGCAGGCCTGCGATTTTGGCCTCATCGACCAACATATCGACAAACTCGGCGTTTGCCGTAAGGTGTGGGAGAATACGCTTGATGGCGAACGTGCGGTGAAAGCCTCCGATGCCATCGAGGCGCGCCTTGAAGATTTCCGCCATGCCTCCGGCAGCAATGCGCTCGATGATCTGGTATTTTCCGAAGCGCTGGGCGTCGGGAGTGGCGGTGGCCATGGGGTTCAGGTTCGGAGCCTAACTCCCCGGCCCCACTCGCGACGAATGCAACAGACTTGCAAAAAGTTGCAAATGGAGTAGAGTGCGCGCGCTTTCGGATGGCTCCGTGGAGAACGTCCATCCGAACCGGCCAGAAACGGCGGGTGCCGTTTCAACCGGGGTGCGAATCCCCGAGAGGTTCTCAGAATTCCATGATTGCATTCATCGCTACTCTCCTCGTGGGCTGTGCCCCCGAACCCGCTTCCATCAAGTTCGATGGTGACGCTGTCGTCACCGTCCACACCATGGACGCGGTCCCCGTCAACAACGCCACCGTCATGGACAAAGACGGCAAGGCGCTTGAGACCCAGCCGACCCTGAACTGGGCCGTCAACCCGGCGACCGTCGCCAAGCTCGACGGCACCAAGGTGTCGCCGGTCGCCAATGGCGAAGCCTCGGTTGAGGCCACTGTGGGCGCCGTGAAGGGCTCCTACAAGTTCGTCGTTGCGCTTCCGGACAAGGTCGAAATCGCGGGTTACACCGCGGGTTCCGCTTGGCCGGTCGGCGGCGACACGCAGCTCACCGCCACCGTCAAGGCCGGCGAAGCGGCAATCGACGGCGCCACGGTGACCTGGTCGTCCAACACCGAGACGGTTGCCACTGTCGATGCCACGGGCAAGGCCCATGGCATCGCGGAAGGCACCGCCACGATCACGGCGACCTCGGGCACCCTCACCGCCACGGTTGACGTCACCATCGGTGGCGCGGCCGTTGCGGCGGACGCCTCGGCGCCGGCGGCAGTGACCCCGTAGTCGTCCTTCGGGGCGAAAGCGAACCGCCGGAGGGGGCAACCTCTCCGGCGGTTTCGTTTTTTGCTGCCCTTGTTGTGGGCCGATCGCCCGAAAAATCGCTCGAGCTACAGATCTTCGTGGCACGTCGCGTGGAGCTTGATCTCGCTCAAGCCGACCTCCGCGTTCTTTCCTGGGTAGCTATCGACGATTTTAACCGAGACGCCCCCGAAACCGCCGCCCGTATAGCCGTTGCCGCCCGGCACGGCCGCCCACTGCACGTCGGGCTTGTCCACCAGCACCGTCGTCAGCGTGACGCTGTTCGCCGTCACCGCTACCGTCTTCGGGCGCCCGTAATCCTTACCTGCGCCGACAAAGCCGATACTGCCAAGCCCAAAACCCGCGCCGTCGATGTCAAACGACGAGCCCGCCGGCCCGGCCCAAAAGGTCTTGGCGTTTCCGTCCGTGCTGAGCTCGACCGCGTGACCTTCAACGTTGGGCGCACCCCCGGTGACCTTGCCAACGCTGTCGTACTCCTTGAGGTAGACCACCAACTCGGAGATGCCGAGGTTTGGAAAATCCTCCCCGTCATAGATGTCCACGACGGAGATGCGAACCCGTCCGCCAAAAAGGCCTTCGGCACCGACCTTTATGTCCGGCATGTCGAGAATCTGCCATTCTCGTTTGTCGGCGATCTGAAGCGTCGCGGTGCCGACTTGCTTTACGTTCTGGTCGTCATCGAGATCGTAGACATCAACGCGAATCGTCTTGGCGCGCGGGTAGTCGGTGAACGACTCTTCACTCTTGTTCCAGCCCGGCATGATCCCGATCTTATCGACGTCTCCCTTAGGGATATCGACCTCGATCCATTCCCCGCGGTTTGGACTTTCCCCTGGGACCATCCACGCAGTTTCTGCCTTCCCGTCGATGGCGCTGGCGCCGTTGAAATAGTTGGCGCCGAGCTTACTCTCTGCCTTGAACGCGGACACCTTGGCGCCCGCGTATGCGTTGGTAACGGAGAGTAGGACGAGTGCGGTCAACATGGGGGGTTCTCCAAGGCGCGCAGTTGTACCACACCGGCGCCCCCGCAACGACCCGCGGCAGCCCGAGCTATTCCGCTACTTCGAATACGCGAGCTGGATGCCGAGCCCGACCTGCGTTTTTGTGCCGGTTGCCACCTTGCCCCACTGACCGACCGGCGTGCCGACCGGCTCGCCGATTTCTCGCAGCACACCATCTCCGTCGATGTCAGCAAACGCCCAAACATACGCGACAGAGTTTCCAGGCACCTGCAGGCTGTACGGAAGTACGCCCGCCGCCATCGCCGCTTCGTCAAACGTGTTGTGATCGTACGCCAGCGTCTCAAGATCCGAGACATTCAGCGTATCCCCGGGCTTTCGCATGAGCGCTGCGACGTACACCTTCGTACCCGCGGGCGGCGTGCTCAAGTCGTCCAGGAGCGTCACATCGCCGTTGAGCGACAGGAACGGCACGATGGAAGGTCCACGATCTCCGAAGGGAATCAGGATGTCCTTGCCCGTGAGGTCAACACTCCCGATGGTCACCGGATTGCCGTCGGTATCGGGGGCGCTGACATAGCTGCCCCACATGTCCATGGGATCGTACAGCTCGTTCACATTGCTGTCCCATGCGCCCAGGATCTTCACCTTGCTGTCGCCACCCTCACAGTACCCGATGGAATAGTTCGCCTCGGCGCCGCCGGTGATCTCCGTGGGCGTGTGGTGCGTGGTGTACGACGGCCCCTCTCCCGACTCCGAAAACAGCATGGTAGCGATGTTTCCATCCACCCACGAACGCGCGATGGTCGCGACGCCGGTGATGCTGTGGGTCGTACAACTTCCGCCCCCGAACGCGTAGTACGGCACCATGATGGTGATGTCCGCGTTCGGGTAGGCCGCCCCGTCCGTCACGGAGATGGGTTCATCGAAATTGCCGATCGGCTCGTACGTCGCAATGACGCCGTCCGCGATCCAATCGACGACCGCGTAGACATGCAGCTGGGTCGCCTCTTTTTCGAGAACGGTCAGCGTGTAGCCATCGAGCGATCCGTCCGTTGCGGGGGTCAGCGCATCTTGCGCAAAGTAGTTCAGCTCGCCGCTCATCCGGTCGGTTTCGTAGGCCGTCACGAAGACCTTGCCGAACGGGTAGTACCCGTACGCCTCCGTGAAGTCCATGAGCACGATGTCCTCGTTGTCACCGACCGTGTAGAGCTGCAACGTGACGCGCCCCGTGACGGTGCCGTCGAGGCCGTACTCATCCTCCTGTGCCGTGTCCCCCGAATCTTCGAGGTTGGACGTGTCGTTCGACACCCCCGTGTCCGCCACGTCATCTTGATCATCATCCTTTTCACTGACGTTGATCGTACACGCGCTGGCGAGAAGGAGAACTGGAAAGCCGATGGTTCGCATGATTATTCCGGAGTGTCGGGGAAGGTGAGCGTGACGTTGAGGTTCTCGACGTTGTCGGTACCGGTCGAAACCTTGCCGGATTCGTTCGACGGGGCCCCGAGCGGCTCCCCGTCCTCATGGAGATTGCCATCCGCGTCGAGGTCCGCATACGCCCAGACGTAGGTGATCGTGTTCGACGGAACGATGAGCATGTAGTTCACGGAATCCCCGACGAAGCTCGCCGGCGTGTACGCGGAGTAGTCATACGCGTCCTTCATTTCGTCCACGGTGAACGTCGTGTCCGGCCGATACTTCAGCGCGCCGATATAGAACTCCGTACCGGCATCGTAGGCGGCTGCGCCGTCACGAAGGGTGAGCGTACCCGACACGGTGTGAAACGGAACGATCGACGAGTTTTCATTCCCGAATGGCAGCTCAATGTTCATGCCCGGCATGTCGGAATCCCCAACGACGATGGGGTTGCCCGACGTGCCCTCGGCGTTGACGTACCCGCCCCACTTGTCAGAAGGGTCGATGAGGCCGTTATAGTTCGCATCCCAAGCGGCCACGAGTCGCGAGGTGCCGAAGTTGGCGCCGACCGTCATCTCGTACGAAGCGTCGGCGCCGCCCTTGCGAGGCACGGGCGAGAAGCTGGTCATGTAGTACGGGCCCAAACCCGCGTTGTCGTAGAGCATCGTCACGGTCGTGCCGCCCGCGTACCCGACGGTGATGTCCACATCCCCGCTGATGGTCACCCAGGGGCCCCCGGTCGAGCCGTCCCCGATGCCGCCGCCGCCGCCGTCGAAGTTGTAATACGGCACGACGATCGGGATTTCGACGCCGCTCGTCTCCTCTCCCGCTTCGATTTCGATGGCATCGGGCCAGACGCCCAACGGCTCGTTGGGAGAGAGAATTCCATCTCCCCAGTAGTCGAGCACCGCGTAGACATAGACGCTGTCGGCCTCGTCGGGGTCGATCTTCAACGAGAACGGGCTGCCCGCGTGGTCGGGGGCGTAGACCACGTAATCGTCGTGGTACACGATCGCGCCCTCGTCCGTCACCGTGTACGCCGCAACGAAAATGTCCCCAAAGGGGAAGCGCCCCGGCCCGTACACCTCATCCCAATCCAGCGCTTCCCGGTCACCGTTCGCGTCGGTCGTGTACAGCGACACGGTAACGATGCCGGTGATCGTGCCGTCACCCGTTGCGGGATCCTCCGTGTCGATCGCCGAGTCCCCCGCCGAATCTCCGGGGAGCGAATCGGTCAATCCCTCCTCACCATCTTCCTTGGCGGGAGCGTCGGGCGCAGTACAAGCCCACCCGAACGAGAGCGGAATGACCCACGAGAATCGAACCATGCGACCTCCGGCGACTCGGATGCACGAGCCGCGCGGAACGATGGTACCGCAAATGTAGCCGCAGCGCGGATCTTACTTTTGATCGACGATCAAGAACTCGACGCGACGGTTCTGCGCGCGATGTTCCTCAGAATCGTTAGCTACGAGCGGCATACTTTCGCCGAAACCCGCGGACTGGAGGCGGCCGGCCTCGACGCCCTTCCCGGAGAGGTAGGCCAGCACCGACTTTGCGCGGCCTTGCGACAGCGTGAAGTTCTGCATGTCTCCGCCAACGTCGTCCGTATGACCCTCGATGCGAATCTTGAGCAGCTGCGGATTCGCGACGATGACCTGCGCGATTTCATTGAGCAGGTCGAAGCTGCGCTCCTGGATCGTGGTCTTGCCGGTGTCGAAGTAGATGAAGTCGTTGATCCGGATGCGCTCCTTCTCCACCACGACCCGGGCGTTGTCGTCCGGACACCCGTCTTCGTCACGGTCACCGTCCATGTCTTCTGCGTCGTACGGGCAGCGATCCAACTCGTCGAGGATGGCGTCCCCATCACTATCGGTCTCCGGGCATCCCTGACGTTCCGGCGTGCCGGCCTCCGACGGACACTTATCGTCCACGTCGTTGACCCCGTCTTTGTCGTTGTCGGGCTCGGGGCAGCCATCGTTGTCCATGAATCCGTCGTCGTCTTCCGGGTCGTTCGGACACTGGTCCACCGCGTCTTCCCGGCCGTCCGCGTCGTTGTCCAACTCCGGACAACCGTCGGAGTCCTGGTACCCGTCAAGATCCTCGGCGTCCTTCGCGCATTTATCCATACCATCCGGAATGGAGTCGCGATCGGAATCCCGGGCTGCCGGGTCAAACGATGGCGCAAACGCGAGGCCACCGACCACACGATAGTCCGGGGCGCCGACGCCGCCGAGTACACCGATGCCGCCGCCGGCCGATATCGACAGCCAACGCCCAACCAGCGCCTTCACGCCGAGCAGTGCCTCGGCCGGGTTCTGCGCTCCGCGGCTGCCGAACGACTGACCGTGGAACTCCGCGGTGATTTCCAACGGCTGGATGAAATGGGCGCCAATGCCGATGCCATACACAATGGCATTTCCGATACTGGCATCGCGAAGCCGCGCGCTGTCACGCACCATATAGCCGGCGTTGATCGCCGCGCGAAACTTGTAGGTGCGCGCGTGTATCGACGCGTCCGAGTACTCCGCGATCACCATCGGGGTCGCGGTGACGCCCCCTTCTCCGAAGAAGCTGTCCGCCGCTCCGGTCGGAACGGAAAGCGGAACGGCGATCGCCAGACCAATGGGGAAATAGTCTCGATCGAGGATCGCGCCCTTGGGGGTGACGATCAGATCGGCCAACCCCGTTGCCGTGGCCCGTTTTGCATCCCCGCTGGGATTGTCGAGGCTCGTAGGGTCCCACGCGTCCTGCGTCAGGACGATCGGGAGATCCAGAGAGAGGCTGGCGAAGCGCGTGATTCCCAAGCCGAGCTGAACGTCACCGTTCACGCGACTGCCGACGAGCGCTTCACTCTTGCCGTCGATCTTGATGCGGTTACCCGCCGCATCGACGATGACGACCGGATTGGCCTCGTAGTTCACCCAAAGCCCGCCCGCGAGCTGAAGATTTCCGAGGGTGGCGGCGCCTTGAACGGCCGAGTACCCGTAGAAATCGCCGTGCGGGTGGAAGATCTCGAAGTTCAGCGATGGATCCTGCGCATCTTGAGAAAACGCAGACGGAACCAGCAACGAAAGCACCGCGAATGTCATGCCTCACCTCCACGACGCCGACGCGTCGCGACCATCAGCGCCAAACCCAGCATCGCGCCGGCACCCACCGGTGCCGCGCCGTCCATCACACCACAGATTCCACCACCGCGAACATGCCCAGAAGCCGCGGGATTCGCGCACTCCGGCAAATCGTCGATGAACCCGTTGCAGTCGTTATCGACGAGATCGCCGCAAAGCTCCGGGGCGTCCGGATGGACGCTGCGGGAAAGCGCGATGAGAGCGCTGCTGGCCCCCATCTCCTCGTTGAGATCCATGCAGTCCCCGTCGAGGCCGGTGTAGCCGTCAAGGTCCCGGTCCGGAATGTCGATCGTACCGTCACAATCGTCGTCAAGGCCATTGTCGGAGACTTCTGGTGCGCCCGGGTGAATGGCGGTGTTGTTGTCGTCACAATCGTGACCGTCGCAACCGGCACCATACTCCGACGTGGCCTCGTAATGATCGCCGTCGAGATCGCAGTCGTCGTCCAAACCGTCACAATCTTGATCGATGCCGTCGTACGGCAGCTCCGTGGCATCGGGATTGACGTCTTGATTCCCGGCGGAATCCTGACAGTCGTAGCGTCCATCCTCCTCCGGGCACTCGGTCCAACCGTCGAGGTCGTCGTCCACGTCATCGACGCAGCCGTCACAATCATCGTCCTCCCCGTCATCGCTTTCGACGGCGCCTGGGTAGGTGTTCACGTCCTCGTCGTCACAATCCCCGAGGATCTCCGTCCAACCGTCTCCATCGTCATCGGTCAGGCCGTCGTCCCGCACGCCATCGCAGTCGGCGTCGTCGTCTGCCAAGCCAAATGGATCCGCGTCACCGTCGATCGCACCCGGATTGACGAGGACGTCCGTGTCGTCACAATCGCCCTCCGCCTCCGTGTACCCGTCTCCGTCGTTATCCACGCCCGGAGGCGAGTTGTTGCAGAATTCGTTCTCCACGCCCGGCGAGCCCTTCATGCCGCTGACGGCAATGAACGTCGTCGAGGAACACCAGTTGATCTTCAGGTCGTTCGCCCATTCCAGCCCGGAAGCGTTCGGTGCACAGCTCTCGGCTTCGTCCGAAACGATGCCCCAGGTCGAATCCCAGTCGAGGATGTCCAACGTGGTGCTGCCGTAGCTCACGGTGATCGAGTCGTCAGGTCCGGAAATGTTGAACTTCGTGAAGTCGTAGAGAACGTCCGGATTGACGTTTCCGTTCTTCGAAACATCGTCGTTCACGCCGAGCATCAGGTAGTCGTCGACGCCGACGAGCGGCGCTCCGGCGATGGTGAACGAATGGCCGTCGGCCAGCGTGACCGTCACGCCGTTGAAGTCGAGGGTGGTCCCGGCGTTGTTGTACAACTCGAACCATTCCCCCCAATACGGAGGAACCTTCGAAGGGTCCGCCTGAAACTCCGTGACGGTGATGTCACCGAGCGCCGAGGGGGCCACCGCGAATGCAGGCGACGCAAGAGATAGCAGCAGAGAGACAGTCATTCCAACTCCGAGGGGGAGGGCCGGAAGAGAGTACCCGAACGCGGGCCGGCTTACAAACGGTTGACGATTATCGCCCGAAGCCCGACAGCATTGGAAAGCCGTTCCAATCGCCCTCGTAGGCGCGCCACGCGCCCCACACCGGGATGAAAAACATCGGAATCAACACGAGGTACAGCACCGCGCCAACGCCACAGGTGATGGCGGTCAACGCGCTGATTGCGCTGGCGACGATGAGCGTGAAGAACTGAAACAAGAGGGCTTGCATCGCGTGGTACCTGATGTACGCCGACTTGTCCTTGAAGATGAACCACACGACGAGCGGGCCGACAAAATGAGAGATGAAAATGCTCAAGTGGGCGAGCGTCGCGAAGGTCTTGTCGTCCGATGTCGGCGTTTCGCCAAACGCCAGAATGTGATCAGCCATGCACGAAAACTATCACGGGATGGCAATCGCCACACCCGACACATTCGCGGCACCGACCGGGATCGGCCCGGCGCGCCCCTTCGGATCGTCGCCGCTCGGACCGTCACCCGCGATGTCCTGATAGGCCTCCAACTCCAGCGAGCCGTAGGCAGCAGGAACCTCGAATACAAAGCTCCCATCTCCTTCGGCGTCGATCTTGAACAGGTAGTCCCTTCCGGCCGGCGTTTCCGGATTCAGTTTGAACAGGTCGATCTTGACCGCGATTTCGCGGGGCGTCGTCACCTTGCCGGACACCTTTACTTTGGGACCTTCAGGAAAAACGAGCGTTGGACCTCCTGCGGCACCGGGGGCCGCGCCGCCGCCGCCCGCACCGGCAGCGCCATCTCCTCCGCGCGCCCCGGCGACGAGTTTCATCGGGATCGGGCCGCTCGGCAGCGCACTCATGTCCAGACTGACCGCCGCAAACGGGTCGTCTGCGGTCGGACCGTCGCCAGCCAGATCCTGAAAGGCCTCCACGCGCACGGACTGCACGTTTTCCGGGACCTCCAACGGAAAGCTGCCCGGCGCGGCCAGATGGATCCGCCCCGCGGACTTCAGCCCGCCCGGTGAGGACGCGTCGGGCTCGGAAACGTCAACCTGAATGGCATGGTCGGCGTCGTCACTGGTCACCGAGAAGACAACCGACGTCCTGTCGCCGGTGAACGCCAACCACGCGCCGTCCGTGCCGCCCCCGCCACCGCCGCCGCCATCGCCACCGCCCGCCTGTTTGCGGCCACCTACGACGAGTACGACAACCGTTTCCCCGACGGGTGCGATCGCCATGTCAACGTCGAGTTCGGCGAAGGGGTCGTCGCCCGTAGGTCCATCTCCTGTGACATCCTGAAACGCCTCTACATGCACCTTTTTCACGCCCTGCGGCACCTCGATGACCAGGGCTTCCGGACCATTCAGGTGAAAGCTCCCCGCGCGGCGGAGCCCCCCCTCGACGTTGGCATCCGGCTCGGCAACGTCTACCTGCAACGGCAGCGTCTCGGGGGACGAAAATGAAAGAGCAACCTTGACTCTCTCTCCCTTCCAGTCCAACCATGCGCCGTCCGCGGCGCCCGCACCGCCCTCGTTCGCGGCATTTCCGTTGTCGGCCCCCTCGTAAAATCGAGGATCGAGCGGCACAGCCTCTCCTGTGACGTGCTCGATGCAAGCGGTCAGGAGCAGGAAGATCGGAACCATGAGACCGTTTCGGCGAGGCCGTCCGAGAGGGAAATGCGAGGGTGCCAGCCGAGGCGCCGGCGCGCAAGCGTCGTATCGAGCACCTTCCGCCGCATACCGTCGGGTTTGGTAGTGTCCCACGAAAGGGAACCGTCGTAGCCCACTGCCTGTGCGACTTCGCTCGCAATTTCGGCGATGGTACGCTCTTGACCGCTTCCGAGATTCACCGGCGCGGGGCCACCGCCCGTCGTAAGGAGGGCAACGATTGCCTCGGCCGCATCGCGCGCGTGCAACAGGTCCCGCGTCGCCGTGCCCGACCCCCAGCAAGTCACCGACGCGGCGCCTGCACGGCGCGCGTCGTCCAAGCGGCGAACCATGGCCCCGACCAAATGAGACCGCTCTGGCGAGAAATCCTCCCCCGGGCCGTAGAGGTTCGTGGGAACGACAAACGCACAATCAACGCCGAACTCCGCGTGGAGCGCGGCGCCGTGGACGAGCATCACGCGCTTGGCGTGGCCGTACGGTCCGTTCGAAGGCTCCGGCGCGCCTGAAAAAATGTCGGCTTCACACATTGGTTGTGCGGCATCTGCTGCGTATGCGCATGCCGACGAAATGCCAACGATGCGCCGAACGCCGGCGCGCCGCGATGCCTCCAACACATTCGTGTTTAGAACGAGGTTTTCCACCAAAGCCGTCGCCGGATGGGCGCCCATCCACCCGATACCGCCGCCCACCGCAGCCGCGTGGATGACGTATTCCGGCGAAAGTGTTTGGAAGAGCCACTGGGTGCTGTCGGGTTCGCGGAGATCGCACTCCTTTCGGGTCACCGGAATCGCGTCCGCACCGACCGCACGCAGCGCGTCCAGCAGGTGGCCCCCCAGGAACCCTCCCGCCCCGGTGACCACGACCCTGGCGCCCGAGAGCGACATCACACGTTCGAGTACGGATTGTGGATGCGGACCATGCGAAGGCCCCCGATCAGCTCGTTCAGTCCTCGGTCAATGTCCACAGCGAGGGAGAATCCGAGGTCCCGCACGCGCTTGTAGCTGACCTCGTAATCCCGCTTGTCCTCATCGCTGCCGACTTCCGCAAAATATAGGTGAAAGTTCAGCTTCGTCTGAAGCAGACGGGTGATGTCCTCTTTCGTGTAGTTCATAGATTCGTGGCCGATGTTCAGACAACGGTCCTTCGATGCCTCCCAATTGTTCAGCAGATGCGGGACGATGCGCGCCATGTCGTGCACGTGGATGAACGTACGGCGGAAGTGCTTCTCGTAGACCAGAAGATAGCGATTCACCAGCGCCTGATACGTGAAGTCGTTGATCATCAGGTCGAGGCGGAGACGGGGCGAGAGCCCGAACGCAGTGGCGAACCGCAAAGCGACGCTGTTCGGTCTCGACATCGCCATCTGCTCCGCCTCCGTTTTGGTTTCCCCGTAAATGGACAACGGGTTGAGGGGGGTTTCCTCGTCACAAATTCCCATCACCTCCCCGTAATTGGACCCGGTGGAGAAGTTGATGAAGGCCGCGCCCGGCGTCATCGCGTCCAGCACCGATCGCGTGCCATCCACGTTCGTACGGCGAGCTTCCTCCGGGAACTTCTTGCAGATTGGGTAACCAACGAGCGCGGCAAGGTGAACCACCGCGTCGGCGTCCGCGAGCTCCCGCCGCAACATGGCGTGGTCAAGAACGTCACCTTGCAGCAACGAGAATTTCGGATGGATGAAGTTGGGAAGCATGCCTTCTCCGCCGAAGCGAAGATTGTCGATGACCCGAACCTCGTAGCCGGCCGCAAGCAAATGCGGAACCAGCACGCAGCCGACATACCCAGCGCCGCCCGTCACGACGATCTTCATCCTTGCCTCCAGCGGCGGACGACCGCCGCAAGTCTATCCCCGTGGGCGGGGCCGAATGCGTGGGAATTACCGATGAACATGCCCCGCTCGTGAACCGCGTCACTCACCGGAAGGGGCACTGCCGCGCGGGCGTGCAGGCGCGAGAACGCCGGCTGCCGCGCGAGGTTGGAGCCGGAAATGGGTCGGGTCTCGATGCGTTCGGCCTCGAGCAGCGCCGACAGCGCCGCGCGGCTGCCATCGATGAGCATCGGAAACGCGAACCCCGCGTGCTCCGTTCCGGGGGCCTCGGGGAACACCGTCGCCAGACCGGCGAGTTTTTCACACCAGTCCGAGTGGTTCGCGCGGCGGCGCTGCACCCACGCAGGCAGGCGTTGCAATTGCCGAAGGCCGAATGCCCCCGCGACTTCGGTCGGACGCAGGTTGTAGCCCGACGAGACAAACAGGAATCGCGGATCGATTTCCGGGGAGGCGGCCTCCAATTTGGCGCGATCCTTGCGCTCACGTGACCAGCCGTGTGCACGCATCGACCGCATCGCGTCGGCCAACTCGACGTCACCGGTGACGACGATTCCGCCCTCGATCGTCGTGATGTGGTGGGAGAAGAAGAAGCTGAACGCCGCCGCGTGACCAACACTCCCGACGATCTTTCCGTGGTACCGCGCGCCGTGCGCCCCGCAGGCATCCTCCAACACCAGCAGGCCGTCGAACGCCGCCATATCGGCAGGCTGCCCGAGGAGATGAACGGCGAGTACCGCCTTCGTTCGCGCGCTCGCAGCCGCGCGGGCGGACGCTGGATCGATGCACAGCGTCGCCGGATCGACATCGACCATCACGGGTACCAACCCCGCCTGCGCCACCGGAAACAGCGACGTTGACCACGAAACAGCAGGGACAAGCACCTCATCTCCCGGGGACAGCCGCCCGATCTCCACCAGTGCCGCGAGCAGGATCAGATTTGCGGAGGAGCCGCTGTTCACCATCACCGCTTCGGATCTCCCGCAATACGCCGCCCACGCGGCCTCGAACGCGCGAACGCGCGCCCCCATCGTGACGTGTGTCGAAACCAGGGCTTCCACCGCGCCGATCACCTCGTCCGCGCCATACCCAGGCACAACCAGAGGAATCCCCTCCGAAGCGTCGTGAGCCTCGACCGGAAGATGCGCCATGTCCTGACGGATCAGTTCTGCGATCTGCGGATTCATCCCGCGAGCCAACGGACGCGCGGCAACTCCGTCGCCAGGACCTTGAGATGGTCCACGCCGACCGGCCAACTCGACGCCTTGCGCTCCCCGCCGATGCGCGCGCCTTCCTTTGTTGGAACCTCGGCGATCTTCCAACCGCGCTGCATCGAACGAATCGTAATCTGATACTCAATCGGAAAGCGCTTGACCGTGGTGGCAAGGTCCAGGAGCGCGGAACGGCGCAGCGCACGAAAGCCGTTGATGGTGTCGTAGACGCGCGGCCCCTTGTGAAATAGCCGATTTGCAACCTGGGACAGCGTGTCATTGACGCGCGCGCGCAGCCGGATCGTCTCGGCATCTTCTTCGTTGACGGCACCGGGACCAAACCGGCGCGCAATCGCCAGATCGTTGCCGGCCAGGAGGAGATCGTCCAGACGCACGATATCGTCCGGATCCTCGTTGCCGTCCGGCGAGTAGAAGATGAGCCGCTCGGCGTGGGACGCCTCGGCCGCGCACCGAAACGCGACGCCCCGGCCCCGGATCGGTTGCGTCACCACGGGAATGCCCCGTTCACGCAAAAACTCCACGGTTCCATCCTTACTTCCGCCGTCCACGGCAAACGTTTCCCGAAACTGCGAGACCGGAATCCGATCCCACAGGGCCTGCAAGCCCTCGATCTCGTTGAGTGTAAGCAAAACGATGGCAGCGTCGCGCGTCATGCCGGGAGTCTACCCTACCGACCGCCCCGATTGGGGCGCGGACGAGGACTACGGCACCAACCGGTTCGCGACGAGAAACTGAGCCATCCCCTGCGCGATGGCGTCACTTCCGGCCGCATTTGCATGCCCGCGATCCTGCGGGAAATAGAGCGTTTCCTGCGCGGTGCGCACCTCGAAATCGGGCTGCGGATCGTAGATGGGCAATTCGAGCTTCTTGGCGGCGGAATGAAGAATCGCCCTATGAAAGCCGGTATATCCCTCACGCTCCAACGGGAAGCCGAAAAGCACCATCTGCGCGCCAACCGCCTCGATGTTGGCTTTGAACTGCCGAAGATTCTCCGCGTACTCGTCGGGCACGATTCGGTAGCTCCCGCCGTCCGTGGGCCGTTCCTTCGCCGAGATCCGCCGCCGATCCACAATCTCCTTCACACCAAGATACAGACGCGAGTGATACAGCAGGTTTGACTTTAGAAAGTCTGCGTTTTTCTGGAGAAGCGCCTGCGATTTGTCCGAATAGGCAACCGTGCGGCTGTCCTGCACGATGTAGCCAAAAATCACTATATCCGGCTGGTATTTCCGCAGTGTGCGCTCCCACAGCCACAGGCCCTGAAAGGACGTGTAGCCGGGCTGGCCGCCGTTGATCACTTCGACGGGATGCCCGTCCTCACGCAGAATTGCTTCGAGGCGCGCCGGGTACGACGCGTCATCATCAACCCCCCATCCGAACGTCGTGGAGCACCCCAGCGTCATGACGCGGGTAGTGCCCGCCGGTTTCTCCTCTCCATGCAGGGGGGCGCGGAGTCCATTGGCGTCCGTGCTCACCCGGAAGCTGCCGCCAGTCTCCTTGTGGAACTTGGCCTCAAGATGTAGCGACGGATCCTCAACCCAGTAGACTGATTCGTGAATGAAGTCCTCAGGGTCTGGCCCTTTGGGCCAACCCGACGCGCGTAAGGCGAGTTCGCCGCCGACCGTCACCGACCCCAACATGATCGCGGCGAATGCGATGCGGCGAGTGCGCTTCACTACTCGCCGGGCTCAACGGTAATGGCGGTCTTGTCCTCGATCGTTGCCGATTTGAACCACTTGTTGTCGTACCACGCCGTGTCGTTGATCGAGTATTCGAGCACGCCGTTTTCGGGGGCTTCGTACGTCGTGCTCGTGCCGACCGGAAATACCGTGACGACGCCCGCGTCCGTGGTGAATCGAGCAACGAGCATGCCCACAAAACACCCCTCGATGTTGCACGGATACTCCGCGCCCGTGGCCTTCTGGGTGACGTCTCCCAACACATTGATCCACGCGCCGCCATCGGTGATCCGGTACCGGTCGGCCGCGGATCCGACGATGTGAGCGCGGTTGCCCTTGCACATGACCAGCGGGCGCTGCCACCCGTGCCCGATGTCGAGGTAGTCGAACATTGTATAGGTTAGCGGCTGCATACACTCTCCAGCCGTGAGCTTGCCGGACAGGCCGCCGAGCCACGACGCCCACGGATCCAACGTGCCTCCCTTCATGAACGCCCGGCACAGGTCGAGATTCTGGCGGGCAATGGGCTCAATCTGCGCGGGACGGCCAAGCAGAACGGTGTCCACACTGTCGATGACGTCACCATTGAGGGAAACGTCATCTTCACGCGCGCCCTTCCATTGCAACTCGACCTGCTCCAACGTCGTTTGGCGGGCCATCTGCCGGTCACCCTGCCCCAACTTCTCGAATTCGGGCGGGAAGTAACAGTCCGACTTCCAGCCTTCTTCGCGATGCCACCCCACGGGCGGCGCCGGCGGCGGACCCTTCGGTTTCTTCGCGTCCGCAAAAGAAACGAGCAGCAGCCAAAGCATCGCGACCTCTAGGTTCGCGAGTGTAACAACGCGCGGCCCGCAGGCTTCCCTGCGGCCCCAGCGAACACGTCGGAAACGACGATGCTACTTGACCATGAACGCGATGACGAAGCCGAGAATCGTCAGCGATTCCGTAAGGGCAAGGCCGATGATCATCGGCGTGAACAGCGAACCGGCGGCCTGCGGGTTGCGCGCCATGCCTTCAAGCGCGGCGCTCGCGGTCTTTCCTTGACCCATGCCGCAACCGAGCGCGGCCAGACCGACTGCGAGGCCGGCGCCGACGGCCTTCATGCCCGCATCCCCGCCGTCCTGCGCGAACGCAAGGCCCGTCGAGGCGACGAAAAGGAGTCCGGTGCGAGAGAGAGTGGTGACGACAACGTTCATGACAGCTCCTACGAGAGAGTGAGGCGGATCAGTGGTGTTCTTCATGAGCAACGGCAAGGCTCAGGTAGATCGTGGATAAAAGTGTAAATACGAAGGCCTGCAGGAAACAGACCAGCAGCCCGAGGGCGTAGAAGGGGAGCGGAAACAAAGTGCCGGCGAGCAACCCGAGGACGCTGGGCAGGCCCGACCCCAGGTCTCGAATGACGCCCGCGACGAGGTGGTCCGCAAAGATGTTTGCCGTGAGCCGGATCGAAAGCGTGGCAGGCCGAATCAGCAGGCCAAACGCCTCAACGACGAGGATCAGGATGTTCACGGGGATCATGATGAGAGGCAACTTCGGGCCCCACAGGTGCTTGAAATACCCAAAGCCATTCCGCGCCACGCCGGCGACGTTGAAGGCGATGAAGACGCACAGGGCGAGCGCGAAGTTCGTCGAGAAGTCTTCCGTGGCGGGCAGAATTCCCGGGATGAAGCCCAGAAGATTCGAAACGAGGATGTACGTGAAAAGGGCCGCGAGAAACGGAAAATAGAAGACCGCATCCTTGTGGCCGAGCGTGCCGCCGACGAGTCCGGTGAGCGACTCCGTCAAGACCTCGAAGAGGTTGCGAGGCGTGAGGCTGCTGTCCGGAATGTAGCGTTCCGGGGCCGGGCGCTGCATGGCGCGCTCAAGCCCTTTCCGGGCGAGAAAGGCGAAGAAAAGGATGAAGGCCACCACGGCCCATGCCGTCGGAATCACAAACGCGGCGTGCGGATCCGCGAGCCCGAGCATGTGGGCCACCCCGTTCGACGGCCCGAAGCCCGGAAGGAGTTGGAACCACGAGAAATCGCTGATGTTGGCGCGCAACATCGACGTTGCCAAGCTGCCGACGAGGGAACCCAACATGTCAGCTCTCCAGCGGGCGAGCAGCGCCCGCGAGCGCGCGCACAAGCACTGCGAGGTTCATCGAGAAGAAGCCGACGAGCGCCGGCGCCGGGGGAAGGACGCTGACCAGCGTGAGGGCGAGGCCGATGGCAAACGCCAGCTTCATCGGCAGATGCCACGACCGGCCAGAGCGCAGAATTTCATGCGCCACGAGGGTTGTGACGAGGAGGTTGAGGAACGACGCCCCGGCGCCCACCGCCACCGCGAATCCAACCTCTACGCCAAACGCGAGGCCCGCGACAACCAACGCGAAACCGGCAAGGGCGGTGTCACGAAGCAGCGTGGTTGGGGCAATCATCGTGGGGTTCCGCGGCCCGGCGGGTTGGGTACCCCCCGGGGCCGCGCGCAATAATCCGCGCGTCACGCGATGTCAACGGCAGGCTCCCCAGAGCCCCAACCCTTCGTCACGGGCGGCTCGCTCATCGGCGTGAATTTCATCCTCAAAACTGTCATTTGGCGCGATGGAAAGGTCGTACGCGTATCCGCCCCGGGCCAAACGCCGATTGAAGAATCCGGCGTCCGTGTCGTCTCTGAAAACGTAGGCGAGCGTGCGATCATATGGGTCCAAACAATCTTTATCGAAAGTGAGCCAGACGAGTCGACCACCGAGATTCGACTCCGTGAAGGCGGCCGCAACGTCGCCGTAGCACTCCGCCGGCTCATCATGTGCCACTTCTGGGGTGTCTACGCCGATGAACCGTGTGTTTAGCTCCGCCGAGCCGTCCTCCGGCTGCACCCAAGCGGTGTCGCCATCCACGACATGCACGACCCGCCCGAGGACAGGGACCGCGCAGGCATCGGTCCCTGCGGGGAGACCGGCGAGCGCGCGAACGCGCGCGTCGTCGTCCGCGTCACCCGAATCGTCAGCCGAGTCGTCCTGGGCTACGGCGGCGGTGTCGCTGCCCTCCGGCGGATGACACGCGACCGCCCAGAACATCAGGACTCTTCCGGCTCGCTGCCGCCGCCCGCACTGCCATCGTCCGCACCGTCGGGCACGTCGTCGGCCACGCCCTCCGTCACGCTCTCGACCTCGGCCCCGTCGACGGGCGCCGCGACCTCACCCGGCTCCTCTCCGGTGTCCTCGACGCGCGCAATCGCGACGATCCGCTCTCCCTCTTCCAGACGCATCAGGCGTACCCCCTTGGTGTTTCGCCCGACGACCCGGATGTCGCTCGCGCGCATGCGAATGACGCGGCCGGTGTCGGTGATGAGCATGACCTGATCATCATCGCCGACGATCACGCCGCCGACGACATCTCCATTGCGCTCGTCTGTTTGAATGTCGATGACACCGCGGCCAGCGCGCCCCTGCAGTCGGTATTGTTCCAGCAACGTGCGTTTTCCGTACCCGCGCGATGTCGCCGTGAGCAGGTAGCCAACGGCGTCGTGCGGAAGGGCCTCGATGTCCACGATCACGTCGTCATCGACAAGATCGATGCCCCGAACGCCGCGGGAAACGCGGCCCATCGGGCGCACGTCTTCCCCTTCGAAGCGAATCGACATGCCGGCTTTCGTGGTGATCAACAGTTCGCGATCGCGCCCTGCCAGCTTCACGCTCAGCAATTCGTCGCCTTCGACGACATCACACGCGGTGAGGCCCCGACCGCGAATGTTCCCGTAGGCGCTCAATACCGTGCGCTTGACCAAGCCGTTGCGGGAGCAGAACACCAGGTCCGTCTCCGCTTCGAAGTCTCTTACGTTGACTACGGAAGCCACCTTTTCACCGGTTTCGAGCTGGACCAGGTTGACGATAGGCTTGCCCTTCGAGGTGGGGCTCGCCTCCGGAACGTCCGCCACCCTAAGCCAGTACATGTACCCCGTGTTCGTGAAAATGAGCAGGTACGAATGGGTGTTTGCCACGAACAGATCGACGACGAAATCCTCGTCACGCGTGGCCATTCCGGTACGGCCGAGGCCGCCGCGCTTCTGCATGCGGTACTCGTCCATCGACGTGCGCTTGATGTACCCGCGATGCGACAACGTCACGATCTGGTCCTCGTCGGCGATGAAGTCCAGCGAGGAAAGATTTGTCCGCTCCTCGATGATTCGTGTTCGGCGCACGTCTCCGTACTTCTCCCGCACCTCGACGAGTTCAGCACGCACCAGCGCCCAAAACTTCGTGTCGTCGGACAGCAGTTCGCTCAGCCGCGAAATCTCCGCCTGCACGGCGGTGTATTCCTCCTCCAACTTCTCGCGTTCGAGGCCCGTCAACCGCTGCAGGCGCATGTCCAAAATCGCCTGCGCCTGAATTTCCGAGAGTCCGAAATTCACGCAAAGGCCCATCCGAGCCTCATCGGTCGTGCGCGACGCGCGGATCAGCGCGATGACCGCGTCGATGTTGTCCAGCGCGATCCGCAAGCCCTCCAGAATGTGGGCGCGATCCTTCAGCTTTCGCAGCTCGTACCGGATGCGGCGCAACGTCACCTCACGCCGATGTCCGAGGTAGTACTGTAGCATTTCCTTGAGTGTGAGCACGCGCGGGCGCTGCTGCACAATCGCCAGCATGATGATGCCGAACGTTGTTTGAAGCTGCGTTTGCTTGAACAGGTGGTTCTGCACGATTTCGCGGATGGCATCACGCTTCAGTTCAATGACAACGCGCATTCCCTTTCGGTTGCTCTCGTCACGGACGGCGTGAATGCCATCGAGACGTTTGTCCTTCACCAGCTCGGCGATTTCTTCCTGCAAACGGGCCTTGTTCACCTGGAACGGGAGCTCGGTAATGATGATCGCCTCGCGACCATCCACCTCCTCAAATTCCGTCATGCCGCGCATGATCACCTTTCCGCGCCCGGTTTCGTACGCCTCCTTCACGCCGTCGCGGCCCAGAATCATGCCGGCCGTCGGAAAGTCCGGCGCGGGAATGAACTTCATCAGCTCCATGATGGATAGTTCTGGGTTTTCGATCAAAGCCAACAGCCCATCGATGACTTCGGTCAGGTTGTGCGGCGGAATCTTCGTCGCCATGCCGACGGCAATGCCTTCCGAGCCATTCACCAACAGGTTCGGGAACGCGGCCGGGAGCACGATCGGCTCCTCCAGCTTGCCGTCGAAGTTGGGTTGGAAATCAACCGTTTCTTTGTCGATATCGCCGAGCAGCTCCTCTCCAAGCGCGGTCATCCGACACTCGGTGTACCGATACGCGGCCGGATTATCCCCGTCGACCGACCCGAAATTTCCCTGACCGTCGATGAGCAGGTACCGGAGATTCCACGGCTGCGCCATGCGCACAAGCGCGTCGTACACGGAGAGATCGCCGTGCGGATGGTACTTTCCCAACACCTCTCCGACAACGTTCGCGCACTTGCGATACGGGCGGTTGTGGTGAAGGCCGTTGCGGAGCATGGCGTACAGGATTCGTCGATGCACCGGTTTCAAACCGTCTCGAACATCGGGCAGCGCTCGACCAACGATGACGGACATCGAGTAATCAAGATACGACGAGCGCATTTCGTCCTGAATCTGGACGGGAATGAGATGGCGCGCGATTGGGTCCAACGTGGGCTCCGGCGGGGACGCCGGCATCTAACCGATTGGCTGCCACGCCCGGGCGAACCGCTTGACGTCCGCGCGTTCCGTCCCTATCTCCCCGACGCACTCCGCGCGGCGCTCCGCCGTGCCCGGCACCCGGTGACCCCATGGGCGATACCCTTCCGTTTCAGGCAGAAGTCAAGCAACTTCTTGATCTGGTCGTCCATTCCCTGTATTCGGACCGTGAGATTTTCCTCCGCGAGCTGATCAGCAACGCGTCGGACGCGCTGGACCGCGCGCGTTTCGTGTCGCTACAAGACACCACCCTCCGCCCGGCCGAGGGCGAGGCAGCGGTAAGTCTGGCGTTCGACAAGGAGAAGGGTACGCTCACCATTTCCGACAACGGCATCGGCCTCACCCGGGAGCAGGCCATCGAACATCTGGGCACCATCGCCCGGTCGGGAACGAAAGCCTTCGCGGCGGCCCTGAAGGAGCGCGGTACAGCGACCGACGGCCTCATCGGGCAGTTCGGCGTAGGTTTTTACGCCAGCTTCATGGTGGCGCATCGCGTGGAAGTGCTTTCCCTCTCGGGGGAGAGCGGCGCGGAGCCGATTCGTTGGGAAAGTGACGGCGCCGGCGAGTTTTCGATTGAGCCCGGGACGCGGGCCACACGCGGCACCGACGTCGTGCTGCACATGCGCTCGGACGCGTTGGAATTTCTCGATTCACACAAGTTGAAGGACATCATCGGCAAGCACAGCGATTTTGTTCACTACGCCATCCTCCTCGACGGCGAGCGCGCGAATCAGCCGAGCGCCCTCTGGCAGAAGAACGCGCAGGACACCACGAACGAGGAATACACCGCCTTTTACCGGCACACTTCGGACGACTGGCAGGACCCGTTGGCGTGGGTGCATTTCAAAAGCGAGGCGCCACTCGAGTTCTCCTCGATTTTGTACTTCCCATCGAAGCGCCCATACGACCTTGATCATCCCGACGTCAAGCGCGGGCTTCGCCTTTTTCAACGCCGCGTCATGGTGCTGGAGAGCGCGGATCACTTCCTGCCCCGGTACTTGCGGTTCGTCCGCGGAGTCGTCGATGCGCCAGAAGTCCAACTGAACGTCAGTCGGGAAATCCTGCAGAACACGCCCGTGATCGCGGCAATTCGAAAGCAACTCGTGAAGCGCGTGTTGCGCCGCCTGCGGGAGATCTCCCGCGAGGACGTTGCCCTCTACACCCGCTTCTACGAACAATTCGGGGTGACGCTGAAAGAGGGTGTGGCCGAGGATCGTGACAACGCTGAGCAGATCGCACCGCTTTTGCGCTTCCGGACGACCGAAAGTGGCGACGACTGGCGGGACCTGGCCGCGCTGAAGGCCGACCGAAAGGAGGGACAGGAAGCGATCTGGTACCTCACGGGGCTTGATCTCGAACGGATGCGGCATTCCCCGCAGTTGGAGCGGTTCCGCAAGAAGGGGTGGGAGGTCATGTTGCTTTCGGACCCCGTGGACGAATGGGTGGTCATGAACCTGTCCGAGTTTGACGGCGTTGCGTTGAAAAGCATCGCAAGGGGCGAAGTGACGGATGGCGCCGACGACCCCATCGCTGACGAGGCGAAAAAGCACGCCGAACCGTTCACCCTGTGGATGTCGACGCTGCTCGCCGGGAAGGTCGCGAGTGTTCGCGCATCCAGCCGTTTGACCGAGAGTCCGTCGGTCCTCGTCGATGGCGAGGGCGGAGTGTCCGGGAACATGGAGCGCATCCTCCGCGCCGCCCGCCAGGACGTGCCGCGCGCCAACCGCGTTCTGGAGGTAAATCCCGAACACCCCTTGGTGAAGCGCCTGATTTCGCTGCACGCTGACGGGAAGACAGAGGCCGCCGAGCCGCTTGCGCGTCTGCTCCTTGACCACGCACATCTCGCGGAGGGGCAGCTCGACGATACCGTCGGCTTCGCGTCACGTTTGCAGGCGTTGATGCTGCGCGCCTGTGACGTCGCGGCGTAGTCGGTGCGTCGGCGAGGCTATTCGCCGTTCACGACCGCCATCGCATCGAGGTCGAACCCGCCGCCGACACCCGCGTAGTCGCTCACGCCAGCGTCGCGAACGCGGACATAGGCGGCACGGGCAAGGCCGATGTCCGCCAGATCGTAGGCGTCCCCGCCCGCGGTAGCGGGGTCGGTAGGATCGACGCCATTCGTGGCGTTGGCGTATACAAAAGCGACGCCGGCGCACCCCGGGAAAGCATCCGCCGCGTTCGTCGCGTCGCAGGGCCACTCGTACCAGGTCGTTCCATCGGCACTCGCGGCGACGACGCCCGGTTCGAGCCAGCCCGGAAACGGATTCTCAAAGACGAGCAGATCGGCACCCTCCCCGTCGATGAGCGTGATGTCATCGAACTGCACGACGATCTCCCCTTCCCGACCGAGCGACACGACATCCGTCGATCCTCCGCCCCCCCCCGGCGCCATCGGCGAGCCGAGCACGACGTCCGGCAAGCGGTCCTGCCCGTACCCGGACGCCTCCCCAGGGAGGAACGAGACCACGAGATCGATGAACGGATCCTCGGCCGGAGCCGAGTCGCCGGTGTCGTCCGCGCCTGAGTCCGAACGCCCCGAATCGGCGGTGTCCCCGGAAACAGCCGTGTCCGCGCCGGCAGGCTTTCCGCCCACCGACGCGCACGCCGCCATTAAAAAGGCGATCACCACCCTATTTGCCGATGAGCATCGTCCAGGCGAAACCGCCGCAACCGGCCGTTGCCGGGTCGGCCGCATCCCACGTCGCGCTCGCGGTGGCCGCCTGATCGGCGCCGTCGTACATGGGCTGACAATACCAGAGCTGGTCGGCGCCATCCCACGTCCACGCGAACACACTCCACAGGGAGGGATTGTAGGTGTTCGTCGCCGCGTTCTGTGCGATCGCAGCCATCGAAACGTTGTCGTAGGTTGCGATGGCGTACGAGCCATACTCGCCCTGGTCCCAGAGCACATCCGAGATGGAGTGGTGACCACCCCAGTTGTCATCCCACTCGCCGGCAATGGCGATGTGGTCGGCGTCGGCATCGGCATCGGCATCAGCATCAGCATCAGCATCAGCATCGGCATCGGCATCGGCATCGGCATCGGCATCGGCATCGGCATCGGTATCAGCATCGGCGTCGGTCGCCGTGTCCGTACCGGAATCGACGGCGCCGCCCGAGCAAGCGGCGAGGAATGAGAGTGCGAGAGTAAGGCGGATCATGTTGGCTCCTCTCCAAAACAGGAAAGGGGAAGGAGCGCGGACAATCCGAGCGCCCGCCCATCCCTGTTCCGGGGATGTGGGGGTGATGACGACGCGTGGGTGTCCCGACTCACGGCCATGTCCCCTCCGCCTTCCCCGGATGAATCCGAGTGGCTGCCGAAGGGGCGCGTACCGTTTACGGTGGCGGCACCGTGCCGGATTTTCACCGGCTTCCCCGTTGATCTGCGTGAGCAGACCGACGCGTCATCTGTTCGCTATTCGCGAACGTGAGCGGCATCGTGCGCGCCCGGCGCCCCGTCAACCGCCGAGCCCGGCGGGCGTCAGCGCGCTTACAAACGAGACCGCCCGTCGGTCCGGATGGGACCGGATAGGGATGCCGCATGCGATTCCTGTTCGTTCTCGCGATGCTCCCGCTCGCCGCCTGCACGCGCGCCCAGATTGAGCAAATGCACGAGCTGCGGGACAAGCGCTCGCTCGGCGAGGCGGCCGACGCCTACTGGCTGGCGGTGAAGTGGAATAATGTAGGCGGAGTCAGCGGGTTTCTCACCGATGGCGCGGACCAGCTCCGCGTCGCACGGATGATCGCGGACGGGCGGGTCCACTACACGGAAACCCGCCTGCTTCAGCTCGTCCTCGGCCCGGAGCTCGAGAAAGATCGGCAGCCTGAATTACGAGAGGGTACCGTCCTTATTCGCGTCGAGGGCTATGAAAACAGCGGCACGCGTTTGCGCGTGCAGACGGTCGAACAGCACTGGAAGCGCCTCAAGCTGAAAGGCTGGCTAGTAGACACCCAGAAAAGTCCGATCGATGAGGACGTACCCTGGTAATATACGCAAGCACCTTCGATCAGTGCGTGATGGCCGCGTCGATATCGACGGAATGAACCGACGTAGCGAGCGCCGGTACCGCCTCCCCCGTCCAGGTCAGCGTCAGGCCGGTGAAGCAGTCACACGGGTCGTTGGTCAAATCGTAGACCACGTCGATGACGCCCGTCGAACAATCCAGCGTCGCGTCCACCTTCGGCGTCGGACAGCACCCGTCGGCAACGTGCAGATCCGTCACCTCCACCGAGTTCGCGGCGGCCCAGACTGCCGCCAGCGAGTGGGCTGAGGTCGGATCGGCGTACTCGTGCCCAATGTTCGTCACGGTGAGCGCGAGGGTTCCACCGTCGGAGCAGTCCGCGTCGGCATCGGCATCGGCGTCGGCATCGGCATCGGCGTCGGCATCGGCATCGGCATCGGCATCGGCATCGGCATCGGCATCGGTGTCGGCGTCCGTGTCAGCATCCGCATCCACGTCGCTATCGGAATCGCTGTCCGTGTCGGCATCGGCCTGGTCCTGACCCGTGTCCCTAGAATTCACCGGTGTGGGCTGGCGACATGCAACGGAGAAAAGCAAAAGCGACAGTGTGAGCACGGAGCCTCCAGCGACTACGATGCCACAGGATCCGCCGATTAGAACGGAATGTCGTCGTCCCCGGCAAACGGGGGGCCGTCGTCAGGTGCCGGCGCGCGTTCCGAACCACCGCCGCCGCCCGCGGGCCGATCATAGCCGCCACCACCACCACCACCGCGCGGCGCGGCACCGCCCGTTCCGCCGCGAGAGTAGCCGCCGCCGCCGCCGCCACCGCCACCGCGACTGTACCCGCCGCCATCGCCGCCTTCACCTCCGCCTTCTCGGGGGCTGCCGCCAAGGAAACGAACGTTGTCGGCTACGATTTCGGTCGAATACCGGTCCTGCCCCTGCTTGTCTGTCCACTTGCGCGTCTGCAGCCGCCCCTCAATGAACAGCTGCTTGCCCTTTTTGCAGTACTGGTTGACCGTTTCCGCCGTGCGCCCCCAGACGACGATGCTGTGCCACTCCGTCTTGTCAACCCAATTTCCTTCCTTGTCCTTGATCTTTTCCGTCGTGGCCAGGCGAAGGGACGCTACGGACGTGCCCCCTTGCGTGGTCCGAAGTTCGGGATCCTGTCCGAGGTTGCCGATGAGAATGACCTTGTTGACCACGCGAGCCCCCGCGAAGGCATCAAGCTATCACGGCGAACCCGGCGAACCCGCCCCGCGCGTTACATCCTTTTCATGCCCGACCGGGTGCTCTTCATCGAAGACGACCCGCTGTCCGCAGCCATCGTCGGGGACTGGTTGCGGGAAGCCGGATACACGGTCACCCTTGCACGAACGGGTGACGACGGGCTGCGCAATTTCCGGGACGAACGGCCCGCCGCCGTTCTGGCCGACATGGTCCTACCCGGCCTCGACGGTGCCACGCTTTGCGGAGCGATCCGCCTGCAACCGTTCGGTGCCCGCGTACCCGTCATTCTAATCAGCGCGCGGGCCAGCGCGCGGACGGCGGCACTTGCGGCTCGCGCCGACCGTTTCCTCGACAAACCGCTCGACAAGGGCGCGTTGCTCCTCGCACTCTCGGACCTGCTCAAGTCCGCAGCGGACAACGAGCCGGAGCTTGACGCCAGCGCTCCCGTTCGCGTTCCAGCGCCCACCGAGGCCCCCGCCGACGCCACGGAATGCGGCGAAATTTCTCCGGGTTGGTTCCTGCCCGTGCTCCTACGCCTGCACAATGAGCGTTTCACGGGCGTACTTGAGGCGGAGTCGCCGGCGGAGAAGATCAAGATTTTCTTCCATCGCGGACAACCCGCGGCCGCGCGCTCGTCCGACGCAGAAACGGGGCTCGGCAAGGTGCTCGATCGTCTCGGCATTCTCCCCGCCCCAACGATTGAGCGGAGTGTGGAAGAGTCGCGGCGTACCCGACGCCCCCTCGGGGAAGTGCTGCTGGACGGCGCTCTGATCGATCGAGCTGGCGCTGAACGGGCATTGCGGGAGCAAGTGCTCGTACGCGCCGTGGGGGCCGCCCGAATGACGCTGGGAAATTGGCGGCTGTCGTCGTCCGAGCCGCTCGGCCTCGCAGGATTTGAGGTGCCTGCGGGCGCCGTTGCGTGGCGGGCGGATCCAACATCGTCCCCCCCGGCGACGTCGTTCGATCGGTTTGTTCAGGTTGAGGCTCCCAACAGCCTGTGGCACCTGCTCGATCCCGTGGCTGGGCTCGGGCCGGCGCGCGCCCTCTTGATCGGCGGCGCCCCGTTGCGGGATTGCATCCGCGTCGGCGGGCCGGAGATCGCTCGGCTGATCGGTTGTCTCGTTGCGTTCGGCCTGGCCCGACTGACCGACGAACCGCCGTCCTCCGTGCAACGCGATGCGGGCCTCGCTGAGCTGGAGGTGGACGACCTCCGCGCCGCCTTGGAACGAGAGCATCGTGTTCGTTGCGACGCTGACCACTACACCGCCCTCGGCATCGCGCCCGACGCTACCGCCGACGATGTGCTCGCATCGACCGCCGCCGGACTCGCACTTTTCCATTCCGAGGCGTTGCCCGCCGGACTCGACAGCCACGCTCGCACCCGCGCCGGCGAACTGTTTGAGCGCGTCATGCAAGCGGGGCGCGTCCTGGGCGACCCGGGCACCCGCGCCATCTACGACGGTATGCTCCGACGCGACGCGACGCTGCAAATCGGCGACATCGGCATGGAAGACCACGCCGTCCTCCAGGCCGAGCGTGCCCGTGAGTTCTTTAAACGCGGGGAGTTCGTGACGGCGGCAGGACTTTTCCAGATTGCCGTTTTCCTTGAAGGGGAAACGCCCGATATGCTGGCAATGCTGGGCTGGGCGCGGCATCGTGCGTGCCCCGAAGATACAGGGGCCGGCGAACCCGAACTTCGGCGCGCGCTCGCGCTCGATTCCGAAGATGAGTTTGCGCTGTACTACCTCGGCCGGCTTCTCGCCGATCGTGGGGAGAGAGGCGCCGGTCTTTTGCTCCTCCGACAGTCGTTGGAGCGCAACCATGAATTCGGTCCCGCGCGGGACGCCCTGAAGGAGTTGGGGGAATGAAAATGCGGACTATCCGCCATGGACGTGCCTTATGAGGGTGCTAGAAGAACTGGCCGGCCGCATCCGCCGAAAGGAAACGGGTGCGCTCGCGTGGACCGACGGTCAGCGCAGGCGAATTCTATGGCTCGAAGCAGGAGAGCTGGTGCTTCTGCAGTCGAACCTGAAGAGTGAATCGATGGAACGCGTGAACGAACGGACGCCGGGTTTGAAACCGGCGGATGTCCGCATCGCCGCGCTCACCGCCCGGATCGCCGGCCTGCTCGGCGAACAGCATGGCGGCCTCGAATGGATGGACGGTGAAGCTCCGGCTCAACGGGATCCCGCTGACATCGTGGCGCTGATGGGCGGCGCGTCACTCTCGGCGTTGCCCGCAGAGTGTTGCCCGCGGGCGGTCGGCGCGAATCAAGGGTGGATAGCACGCCTGCCGGCGACGGACGCCGTGCGGGATTACCTCCGCAGCCTCGATGGCCTGCGCCCGCTGGAAGACGTTCTGGAATTCGGTCCCGCCGAGCCGAGCGAAACGGATCAGGCCCTTCGCCTCGCGTGGGCGCTCGGCGCCATCGTGGACGGATCGGCGGAAGCGGACAGTTACACCACGACCGCCGCCGCGAAGGGTCGCACGGTGACGCAAGCGCACGAAGGCGGAATCGACGACATCGCCGGCCTGATCGCCGCCGAACTCGGCGTGGCAAAGCGCGCCGCGCCGGACGCGCCGCCGGACCCCCTGGGCGAACGATTCGGGGCAGCGCTGCCCCGAATTCGCGCAGCCGAAACTCATTTTCAAGTGCTTGGCGTCGGCTGGCAGGATCCGCCGGAAACCATGCGGCGCGCCTACTTTGGCCTTGCGAGAGAGCTGCACCCGGATCGGTACACATCGGACAGCGCAGAGTTGATCGCGACGGCCGCGGAGCTCTTTGACAAGGTCCGCGCCGCCTGGGAGATGCTGGGCGACGACAGCAAGCGGGAAGCGTACATCGCCAAGGTCATCCGCGGAGAAAAAACCGAGGAAGAACTTACGATGGACAAGCTGCGCACCATCCTCGACGCCGAGGCGGATTTCAAGCGTGGGCTCAACGAGTTCTACGCAGGTCGAGTTGCGCAAGCGCACGAACTGTTCCAACGCGTCGTCGAAGCCGTGCCCGACCAGGCCGAGTTTCAGGCATACGCGGGGTACACGACGTTTCGAACGAACACGGGTCGAGACGAGGCAAAGGCCACAGCGGGCGCGGAGCGAGTACTTGCAGCGGTCCAGACCAACGATCGCCTCGATGCGGGCTACGTCCTCATCGGCTTGATTGAACGTCACAAGGGAAACGACGCGGAGGCGAAGCAGGCGTTCATCCAGGCACTCAAGATAAAGCCGTCGAATCCGGACGCCGTCCGCGAACTCAAGCGGATGGAAACGCGAAACACGGCGGCCGTCGAAGAAAAGTCGGGTTTGTTCAACAAGCTCTTCGGCAGCAAGAAGAAATAGGCGCATGAGCGACGTTTTCACGCAGACGGTGCTCTGGCACCTGGCGCCTGTGCGCGCGCTTCTCGACAATGATCGGGTGAGCGAAGTCCTCGTCAACGGCCCCGACGCCATCTACGTCGAGATCGACGGACGCGTGTCAAAGGTGAAAAATGCCCATTTCCCAGGGGAAGATGAGCTGCGCGCCGCCTGCGTGAATCTGGCGCAGTACGTCGGGCGCGTGCTCGACGAGGAGCATCCCCGCATGGACGGACGCCTGCCAGACGGCTCGCGTGTTCACGTGGTCATCCCGCCCGTTTCGCGAATGATTCACCTCGCAATCCGGAAGTTTGGCCGAAAGGCGTTCTCGCCCGACGACCTCGTTCGCTCCGGTTCGCTCTCCGCCGCCGCCGCGAAATACCTGAACGTCGCCTTGCAGCTCAAGAAGAACATTCTCGTCAGCGGAGGTACCGGCAGCGGAAAGACATCGCTCCTCAACGCGCTGTCCGCCTTCATCCCGGAAGCCGACCGCGTTGTCGTGATCGAGGACACCGGGGAATTGCAACTCGCTCGTCCGCACCTCGTTCAACTCGAAACGCGCACGTCCATCACCATGCGCGACCTCCTGCACTCCGCGCTTCGGTTGCGTCCCGACCGCATCGTGATCGGCGAAGTGCGCGGCGGGGAGGCCCTCGACCTGCTCAACGCGCTGAATTCGGGGCATGGCGGCACCATGGCGACCCTCCACGCCAACAGCGCGGAAGGTGCGCTCACGAAGCTGGAGACTCTTGTGCTCTTTGCAGGCGAGGAACTGCCGATCCGCGCCATTCGCGCGCAAATCGCCAGCGCCGTGGACGTCGTTGTCCAAATCGGTCGCCAACGAGATGGCTCTCGTCGCATCGAACAAATCGCCGAGGTCGATAGCGGCCTCGACACCGATGGCAACTATCGAACGCGCGATCTTTTCCGACTGCGCCACCGGCCAGGACCGGACGGAAAAGTCATCGCTGAACTCGTACCGACCGGCAACCCGCCGCGGTGGCTGGAGGACGCCCTCGACCGCGGCTACAAGCTCGACCCGGCTTCCTTTGCTGCAAACGCCGCGATTACGCCGTCGTAGTAGTCAATGACCTGGCGCACGTACAGCCGCTTCTGGGCGTACGTCCCCGGGTAGAAGCTGCGCTTGAATCCGTGAATCACGATGTCTCGCAACTCGCGATGGGTGATGCCAACCTGTTCGACCGCGATTTCAAGCTCACGCGACACGGTGGTATCGGAAACGAGTCGGTTGTCCGTGCAGATCGCCACCGACATGCGATGATCGAGCATACGCCGCAGCGCATGCTTCTCGGCCGACGGGATGGCCGGGTTCGTCTGCAAGTTCGACGTAATACAAACCTCCAGCGTGATACGACGATCGGCGATGTAGTCGGCCATTCGCTGCACGTACGCCTCCTTGTCGAGAATCTTCGGGTCCGTCACCCGGTCGGGCGAAAACAGGAGGTACCCGTGCCCGATTCGATCGGCATGCAGCGCCGTGATCGCCTGGAAAATGCTCTCCGCGCCGTACGCTTCGCCCGCGTGTACGGTCTTGTGCATGAAGTGCGTGTGAACGAAACCGTAGGCTTCCGCGTGGTCCGTGGCCGGGTACCCGTCTTCCTGTCCAGCGAGATCGAAACCGACGACCGGAATCCCCTCTTCATCGCGGGCCCATACCGCTTCGCGCGCTAGTTCCAGCGACGCCAAGCCGAACACCTTTCGGCGGGGTGCCTTGGCGAGCGCACGCATCAAGAGCCCGTAGTACGTCGAAAATTGAGGCGCAAACATCCGAAGCGCGCACACGATGATGCCGTAGCGGAACGGGGGCGCGCGCCCGGTGACCGTGGCGTTGACCTCACGCGCCGCACGCGCCATGCCGTTGTTGACCGCGCGCAACACGCCGCGACCATCCAGATCGTCGTGCTGATGGAGTTGTGGGGCGAATCGGACCTCGACATAGCGCACGCCCTCGTTCCAATTGTCGAGCGCGAACTCGTAGGCGATGCGCTCCAGCGCCTCGGCGTCCTGCATCACCGCGCAGGTCCAGGCAAAACCTGCGAGATACTCGCCGAGATCGGCATAGCTCGCCTTGAACACGGACTCCCTCAGCCCTGCTTCCGTCCACGCCGGCAGCGCTACACGACGCTCACGCGCCAACTCGATGAGGGTCGAAAGGCGGAGCGAACCGTCGAGGTGCACGTGGAGATCGGCCTTCGGGAGGGCCGCAATGAGCGCAGGAGAGAGGGAGGGGAGAGCCATGATGCCGTCCACTAACGCGAACGATCTTGATCCATTCCGCCACTCCCGCTATACGCGCCCGCTAGTGGAGGTCCGAAATGATGCAGCTCCCGCATGAGATGCGCGATGCGATGGTGGAACATCTCGACGAGTACCTCGAGGTCCAGTCCGGCAGTCCGGACGGCGAAGCCGTGGCGGCCTACGTCGTCGAACTGATCGGCACGGTCGCCGAGGAATTGAAGCTGGAGGACACCGACGAACTGGTGCTCAAGCTTGAGACCTCGGGCGAAATGGACGCGACCTTGCTCGAACTCCTCGAAGAGGAGTTCGAATCCAACGACGAGTTCGAGTACACAGGAGAGGAGATCGTCAGCCTGGTTGAAAAGGTCTGCGAAATCGACTGGACGACCAAGGACGACGAGGACGAAGACGAGGACGACGAGAAAGACGACAAGGAAGATGATGACGACCCGGACGGCTTCTTCGATGACCCCGGGGCGGAAGACGAAGACGATTTGTAGCCTCCTCACATTCGTGCTCGCCGCGCATGCGGACGACACCCTCGACACGATGACGGCCGGCCTGACGGACGCCATGGCGCAGCTCGCGCAGCAGGCCGATCCTGCCTATTACGTCGCGTGGGAGTTGGTGGAGAACGCAGAAACGTCCATTCAGGGCACGCACGGCGCGCAGGCGGGCATCACGGAAAGCCTCGTCCGGCGGCTGGACGTCGATGTGCGTGTCGGCACCATGGCGCGCGACAACACCCATAAAATTCGTGACGCCAGCTGGTTCTCCGAGGCGTCGCGCCCCTCCTTCCTCGCCCCGCTGAACGGTCCGCGCGGGGTCCTGCGCGCGCTGTTGCTCCGCGGTACGGATGACGCGTACCGCAACGCGCGCGCACGCCTGATCAAGGTCCTCGCCAACGATGTCGTGAAGGTCGAGAGAGAAGACACGTCGGACGACTTCGCGCCGGCGCCCGTCGTCGTCGTGGACACGCAACCACCGGGTTGGACCGTCGATCAAGCCGCCTGGACGGACCTGACGCGGGAAACAAGTGCGCTGTACCTCGACTTTCCGATCGTCTACGACAGCGCGGTTCAGCTCGCACTTTCGACGAGCACGCGCTGGCTCGTGAACAACGAGGGCACGCGCATCCACGATGGCCGGAAACACGCTCGCGTCGCGACCTGGGGGTCAACCGTCGCGGAAGACGGCATGCAACTGCAGGTGTATGACTACGTCGACGTTGCGTCGGCCGAGCAGCTGCCCGACCGCGCTGCCGTCGCCGAAATGGTGCGCGGGGTGGGCGCTCGCCTCACAGAGCTGCGGGCGGCACCGACGATGGACCCGTGGTCCGGCCCCGCGATCCTTCGGGGCCGCGCGTCTGGCGTCTTCTTCCACGAAATCTTCGGGCATCGCGTCGAGGGCCATCGTCAGAAAGATGAGGATGAGGGTCAAACCTTTACGAGCCGTGTCGGTCAGGCAATCCTGCCGGACTTCCTTTCGGTCACCGATGATCCCTCGATCGAGCGCATCGGTTCGACGGACCTGAACGGACACTACCGGTACGACGACGAAGGCGTGGCGGCCGAGCGTGTCCCGCTCGTGCAGGCAGGAATCCTACGAAATTTCCTGATGTCGCGCATGCCCGTGAAGGGGTTCCCGCGATCCAATGGACACGGCCGGCGCCAGCCCGGAAACGCCGTGGTCGCCCGTCAGGGCAACCTGATCATCTCCGCCTCCGCCTCGGTGCCCTACGCAACGCTGCGCACCCAGCTCCTGGCGGAAGTTCGGAAGCAGGGTCGGGAATTCGGACTCATCTTCGACGATATTTCGGGCGGCTTCACCTTCACCGGTCGCTCCACCCCCAACGCCTTCAACGTCTCCCCGGTGACGGTTTGGAAGATTTTTCCGGATGGGCGGCCAGATCAGCTGGTGCGCGGCGTCGATATGATCGGGACGCCGCTTACGACATTTTCGAGGATCATCGCGGCGAGTGATGAGATTGATGTTTTCAACGGCGTGTGCGGTGCGGAGTCCGGATGGGTGCCCGTGTCGGCCAGCGCCCCGAGCCTGCTTGTCAAGGAAGTTGAGATTCAACGCCGCGAGAAGGCCAATGACCGACCCCCGGTACTCTCGCCCCCTGGGCTCCCCGCGGTGGGGCGGGCACCATGATGCCGCTCTGCCCATGGATCAGCCTGAATATTCACCTCGTCGCGCCCGTACTTGCCGCTCCCAACGCTCCAGAATCCCCGGCGCACATGCCGGCCGTCGAGGTTGCGCTCACGACGGAACTTGACCGCGCGATGCGGGAGTTGCGCCTCCCCGACGCCGCGCCGCCGTACTTCATCGCGTACGACGTGCTGGACGGCACCGTCGCCACCGCGTTCGGCGAATTCGGGGCCCTGATTCAAGACGAAGCAACCCCGTATCGAACCCTCCGCACCGAAGTGCGCGTCGGCAACTATGACACCGACAGCTCCAATTTCTCCTCTTTCGGGGACCCCGATGGCGTCGTCAGCCGCGGGCTCCCTCCGGAAGACAGCATAACGGCGCTGCGCAGGGAGATCTGGCTCTCGACGGACGACGCCTACAAGCAGGCGATCGAACAGTTTTCCAGGAAGCAGGCGGCACGAAAGGGCAAGGAGCCCCCGACCGCCCCCGACTATACGGTCACCCCCCCCCTTTCGATGGAGTGGGACGGTACGCTGCCGCCGAAAGCCGATGCGGCGCGCGTGCGCTCGTTGGCCGCGACGCTCTCCGCTGCGTTGGATCGGTGGCCCCAGATCGAGGTCGGTCAGGCCGTCGCGCGGGACTGGCAGGGGCTCCGCTACACGCTCACGAGCGAGGGGACACGCCTGTGGCGGCCCTCCGGCTACGCGGTCGTTCGGGTGGAGGCAACGATTCGCACTCCCGACGGGGGGGAGGTGAAGGATGCGCGTTGGTGGGTCGGGCGCGATCTGGCGCACCTGCCGGCGGCCGAGGCCATGCTGGCCGAGGTCGCCAAGATGGGTGACTGGCTGAGCGGGCTCGTGACGGCGACGAAGGAAGAAGACTACCTCGGCCCCGTGATCTTCGAGGGCAGCGCGGCCACAGAACTTTTTTCTCAATTGCTGGCCGCCGAGCTGGTGGGTACGCCGGCCACGGAGGAGGATGACGGCGGAAGCATCAGCTTCGGGCGCGCGCCAACGGCGCGGCTCGGGCGGCGCCTCCTGCCGGCGGGGTGGTCCGTTGTCGATGATCCCGCCGCCAGCCCCGCCGCCGCGGGGGCCTACAGTGCCGACCACGATGCGGTGCACCCGTCTCGCGTTGAACTGGTCGCGGACGGCGTCCTACGCGACGTGCTGATGTCCCGCGTTCCATCGAAAGATCGCGCCGCAAGTAACGGACACGGCCGCTCGCTCGGCAACGACCGGCGCGCCGCGATGCCCGCCGTCGTGACCGTGAAGCCGCGCCGTCTGGAGTCGCGCGCAAAGCTGGAGAAGACGGCGTTGCGCCTCGCGGCACAAACCGGACACGACTACGTTCTCGTCATCGCCCGCATCGAGCCGCCCTCGATGACCGAGGACTTCAGCGTCACCTTCACTGGCGAGGGGCCGCCGCCGGGGTTGACGCCCCCGTACGAAGCCTACCGTCTGTACGCGGGCGGGCGTCGTGAACCCGTCCGTTCGCTGGCGTTCAGCGGTGTAGACCGCCGCGTGCTGCGTGACATTGCAATGGCGAGCGCAGGGGAGGGTCCGATCGACATGCTCGACGGTCCGCCGGGCCCGCCGCGCTTCCAGATCGGGCCGACCGGCGGAATCCCCGTCACCTGGGACGCGCCCAGCGTGCTGATTACAGAGATGGAGCTCACCTCGAAGGGCGGCGGGGAGCCTCGAGCGCTGGTGCTACCGAAGCGCACCGAATGACCGGCGTGGAGCGGCGGGCCGCGGCCGCTCCGATGCTCGTTCGGATCGGCGTCTACGCGCTACTCGCCGTCGCCATCACCTTTCCCCTTGCGATGAATCCGGGCACGATGGTTGCCGGCGCAATGCGGAGCGACGCTTTCAACGCGCTTTGGAACCTGTGGTTCGTGCACGACGGACTGGCACGGGGCACGCTGCCGATTTTCACGACGCTCCTCGACTTCCCGCACGGCGGGCAAATCGTGGTGGCAGATCCTCTCAACACGCTGCTAGCGTTTCCGCTCGTCAGCATGTTTGGCATCGCGACGGCGTACGCGATTCTCGTCCTCGGCCACCTGACGTTTGCGGGCGCTGCCGCCGATGCACTGGGCCGCCGCCTGGGCGGCAGCGGGTGGGTTGCCGGGATCGGCTATCAGTGCGCGCCCATCGTGCTCTCGCACATCCATAACGGCTCCAGCGAGTCCATCAGCGCGGGCTGGCTGCCGCTGGCCGTGCTTGCGGCGTTCGATCTGGCCAAGCACGGTGGGGCAAGACGGACGGTCCAAACCGGCGTGGCGTTGTTTCTATGTGCTGTCGGCGGCTGGTATGCCGGCATCGGCGCATTTCTGGCGGTTGGCGCCCTGATTGTCACCGAGCGGGCGTGGCGAGTGCTGCCCGGGATCGTGCTGGCGCTCATGCTGGTGCTGCCCGTCGCAAGCGCCATCAAGTCGGTGTCGGTGGCCGAGGACGGCCTCGTCGACATCAAAAACCCTGATGATCTCTCACGGATTCGCCGAACGATCGGTGCAGCGGATCCGCGCGTTTTCGTGTTGCCGGGGGAGTTTCGCTCGCCGAACTTCCGCACGCTGGAGGGCAATCCGAACGATTACGTACACACCGCCTACCTCGGCTTCGTACTGCTGGTTCTGGCCGTGTGGAAAGGCCGCCACCCGGCGCTTTGGCTGGCGTTTGTCGCAGGTATCCTGCTCGCGATGGGGCCCGTCATCGTCTTCAACGGCTTTCCGCTCGCCATTCACGGAAAGGCGCTGCCACTTCCCTACGCCCTGCTTGAAAGCCTACCCGGATTTTCGTCACTCTCGCTGCTGTACCGCATCGCAACCGTTGCTGCGCTTTCCATCGCGGTGCTCGCCGATCGCGCGGCACCCCGGTGGGCGATAGCCGTCCTCGCCGAGACGTTCCTGATCTCGAGCGCGCGAGACCTCCCGACGATCAGCCCCATTCCGGACCACCGAGCGATCACCGAGCTGGGAGCGATGCCGGACGGCGCGGTGATAAACCTGCCGGTGAGCTCCGGCCGCACCTTCCTGTTCGAACAGACGTACCACCACAAACCGATTGCGGGGTCGCTCAACGCGGGAATCAATAAGGCTGGCTTGAAAGTTCTTTTTGCTGCCCGTGAGCTTCGCCTCGACAAGATCGACAAGCCGACGTTTGTCGGCATCTGCCACGAAGTCGGGATTCGGTATGTGTTGCTGCACAAGAACGCCCTGATGTCGGAGGCATTCATCACCTCCGCTACCGGCATTCAACGAAACTTTTCCTCCATCACGGAGGACGACAAGGTCACCGTTTACGCGCTCTGGTAGGTCAGGGATCGATCCGGAGACCCGCAAGGTACAGGTTCCGATCGTGTCCGGCGAGATCCACCCGGTCGTCGGTCCACGAGAACAAAACCGGCCGCCCGGCGCGAACAGAAATCGTCGTAAGCCAGCGCACGACAGGGGGCGCATCGAGCTCGATGTTCACCGCGTCCTGGGTGACTCGGAAGCGGGGCAATCGTCCGTCCGCGGGCGTTCCGCACACCGCGACGGCGAGCCGCCCCGTCGCGGTTGGCATAATCGTCACCTCGCCATTGCCGTACATCGCGATGCGCGGAGGTTCGCGCACGGTGAGCGCCCCGACGACGTCAATGTCCCAGCCCGCCAGGTCGGGCGCCGGCCAGCCGCGACAGCGCGCCGAATCCGGCAACGTCAGCGCGCCCGCCGAAATGCGCCCGGCTATCCGGGCGCCGACTTCCGGAAGGTCCGTCCAAAGCGTGAAGTCCGGCGTTGCCGTCGCCATCCGCCGCCATGCCCCCGGCTCGGCGTCCAACACCTCTGCGACCCTGTGGACCGGTTTCCACGGGTCGAATTGCCCAAGGCGCACGACCACGTGAACACCGGACACGGCGAGTTCCGCCACGATTCCGCCGTCCATCGTCGGCAGCGGAAGATTACACGGAAGCCATGCGGACGGCACCTCCGCGTAGCCCGCCACGACTTCGCACTCCGGGGCCACCGCATCGGGCCAGCCCGGAAGGCCGTCGGCGAGCACGAGCGCCCGCCGGCGTGGGCCCAAGTCTCCCGCCAGCGCACGGCCGAGGCTCGCTCCGTACGCGACCGTCGGGTCGGTGGCCGCGGGACGAACGGCGGCGTAGCTGCCCCGAAGACCTGCGCCCCCCCCCAGCATCGCGACGATCACGGCAGCGCGGGACACCCAACCGCCCGCCACCCCCCAACCGAGCGCCAGTGCGCCGAGCGCAGCGGGCAGGAACAACTGCCGCGGATTGTCCACGGACTCATACGGGTCGACAACCGCCAGGAAACAGAACGTCGTCACCGCCGACCACGCGAGGGTCAGGGCGCCGGTGCGCCGCTCGCGCGAGCCGAACGCCAAACCGCAGACCACGAACGCCCCCAACCAAAGCGGGCGCAAGCCCCACGGACCCGCCAAAGCCCACAGCGTCGAGCCGCGCAGGATCAGGCGTTTCACCGAAATAATCGGCTCCAGCCACCCAGCACCGACGGGCGTCAAACCGCCCGAATACACCATCCACGCCACCGGAGCGATGGCAAGCGCCGCGCCCACCCGAAACCGCCCCCGCGCGAGGTTCACCGCCGCCAAACTTCCCGCAATCAACCACCCTTCATACCGAACGAGGCACGACGCACCCACCAGCGAGATCCACACCCACCCCGCCCCACCTCCGGCCCATGCCCACCCGGCGAGCGCCAGCAAAAGGAGTAACAGCGATTCCGGATAAAGCGCCGTGCTCACGACCGAAAATGTCGGCAGCAGTGCAACGCATACGCCGGTCGCCAGCCCCGGACCCGGTCCCCACACCCGCATCGCGAACGCCGCACACGCGACGGCCGCGGCCACGCCCTGAATGAGCGTCGCGACGCGAAACACCTCCGGAGAGCGCGACAGCAGGGAAAGCATCGCAAGCGAAAATTGGTATCCGGGAAGCCACGGACCCTTGAGCAGCACGCCGGGATCAACGAGACGCGTGTAGCTATCGCCCGGCGGAAGCAGCGGCGCGGCGCGGATCAACCAGACGCGGGTGAGCGCCGCGACCACGGCGATCACCACCAGCACCCGCCCGTTGGATTGGTCAGGCAGGCGCGTTGAACAAAACCGCTGCGCGGTAGCCACGGGGGCGTTGCCCCCGAATCCCCCACAAGGGGGGCGGCGGCCCCCCTTGACCGGCGCTTTTGAAGCATTCTCTCCCGTGGAGCGCCAATCTTTCATCCAAGGCGCCCATGGGAGAG
>CAMAWH010000011.1 GCA_945861635.1 Klebsiella pneumoniae
CCGGTTAGTTCCCCATGCCGCCGTTCCGTCGGCTCCCGGAGCCATGAAACGGAGCGCGGCATGGGGAACTGCGGGGATGGGGAGAGGGCCACGCCCGGCGCGTTATCCAACGCGCCGGGCGCCGCAGGCCGGAAAGCGCAGCTTGGAGGCCGGAGGGGCTGGCACGGTAGGGGAAGGGGCGGGCGACGCCCCTTCCCCTGTTTCTTGATAGCATGCCACAATGTTGCTCGTTGCTGCCGCGCTCCTTGCCCTACCGGCCCGCGCCGAGCCGTGCGGTGCGCGGCTTCCCGCCGAGCTTGGATTCGCCCTCGACGGGGCCGATGCGTCCTGGGGCATCGATCCTGCGGGCTTTTCCGCGAGTCTCGCTGCTGCAGACGCCATCCTGCCGTGCCTTGTTGCGCCACTCAACCCGCCGATGGCCGCCCGCGTGCACCGCGTACACGGACTCGCGGCGTTTGCGGCCCGTGACAACGGGTCGGCCATGGCCGCTTTCGTCGCCGCCCGGCGCCTCGACCCCGCCTACACCTTCCCCGACTCGATGATCCCCGCGGGGAACCCCGTGCGTTCGTTGTACGACGCACCGCTGCCAGAGGCGTCGTCGCGCCCGATCGTTCCGGCCCAGCAGGGGGTTGTTTACCTCGACGGTGTGCCAACGCGTGCGCGATTAAATAATGTTCCAACTGTATTTCAGCTTGTCCGAGACAATCGCGCGGAAACGACGATGTGGGTGCCTGCGGACGGTCCGTTGCCGGCGTATCCGAAGCGAGGGCAGGGGCTCCGCGGCCCGTTCTTGGTCGCGGCGGGCGTGGCCGCGGCGGGGGGTGCGGCGTTGTACGCGGTCGCGCTCGCGGAGCATGACGCCTATTTGAACGACAATTACGGGTCGGTAGGCGCCCTCGATGCGCAGGGTGGCAAGGTCAATGCGTTGGCCGGTTCGGGGGTCGGGCTGGGCGTGCTCGCCGTGGGTCTTGGTACCACGGCGTTCGTGGCGGGCCGGTGGTAGCGCTCGTCCTCGCGGCGTGCGCGTTTGTTGACGCCGATATGCGGCAGACCCGCATCGACGCCGACGGAGACGGTGTGCGTTCGGCGTCGGTCGGCGGAAACGATTGTGATGACGCCAACCCGGACGTTGGCCCGCCCGCGACGGTCTACCCGGACGCAGACGCCGACGGGTACGGCACGGGGGAGGGGGGTACGGGGTGCACGGGCGTCGCGGATCCTGGCGATTGTGACGACACCGATCCCGACGTGCATCCGGGGGGAGTCGAAACGTGCGGCGGAGACGTGGATGCGGATTGTGACGGAAATATAGGCCTTTGCACGCTCGAAGACTTCGGCCCGAGCATTGTGGGCGCGGCGGAGGGTCTGCGCGCCGGTGCAGCGATCGGTGGCATCGATCCCAAATCCGGACCGTTGAATGCTGTGTTGTTCGGCGCGCCGGGGGCAGGGCAATCGTCGGGGGCCGCGACGCTCTTTTTGGGGGAGGACGCCGCGGACGCCGCGAGCGGGTTCATCTCCGCGGCGGCCGGGTATGCCTTCGAGGGCAGCGCCGGTGGCACCGGATTCGGCACGTCCTTGGCGCTTTTTGACATTGACGGGGACTCGGAGGCCGACCTGATCGTGGGTGCGCCCACGTATGACAGTCACGACGGATCTGGAGGCGCGCTCGGCATTGCCGCGGGGCCATTCGATCGGTCGGGAAACGACATGCGCTACATCACGTCCGAAGCGGCGGACGATGAGCTGGGTGCAAGCGTCACATTTGCCGACCTTGGGGATCCGCAGCGGGCAATCGTTGGGGGAGCGCCGGGGGCCGACACGTCGTGCGGATTCGCGTACGTCGTGCGTAACAACGGGTTCGAGAGTTTGGATGTGTTTTCGGCATTTCAGACGGGTGGAAGCAAGCTGTTCGGCGATTGTCTGGAGAGTCCGGACAACCGGCTTGGCACCGCCGTCGTCGCCGCGGATTTGGACGGGGATGGTCGCGACGAGGTCATCGTCGGCGCGCCGGGGGATGCGTCCAAGGAAACCGACGGCGTTGCGGGAGGTGCAATCTGGATCATCCCTACGGACGCGCTGGAGAGCGAACTCGCCCTCGTCGAGCGGCTGGAAGAGGGCAGCGTAGTCCGGTGGGCAAGTGCGGACGCCGCGGCCGCGGCCGGCACGGCCATCGCCGTTGGCGAATTCGCAAACGATGGCCTTCCCGACATCGCGGTCGGGGCCCCTGGGGCGAGTGCGTTTGCGGCTCGCGGAGGCCTGATTTACTTCCTGTTCAATCCGCTCACGGACGATGTGGACGGGGATGCGAGTCTCAGCGAAGCCGGAGCGCGTATCGAGGGGGATGTCGACCGGGCGGAGGCTGGCTCCGCGCTGACCACGATCCCGGCGGACACTAGCGCAGCCCGCGACCGCCTCGCGATTGGCGCCCCCGGGGAAGA
Source organism: Klebsiella pneumoniae (assembly GCA_945861635.1). Lineage (GTDB taxonomy): Bacteria > Myxococcota_A > UBA796 > UBA796 > SXON01 > CAMAWH01. Next base: position 2,439 of record CAMAWH010000011.1, read on the forward strand.
CGACGCAGTTCACGGCGAGAATTCCGGCGCAGCCTACATTTTCACAGTCACGGAGGACTTCAACAGCCCGGCCCTGAGCGCGGCGGATGTGCGCCTTTCGTGCGCGGTGGAGGACTGCGCAGCCGGGACGGCGCTGGGTGCCGGTGACTTCGACGCGGATGGCCTTTTCGACCTGTTCATCGGAGCGCCTGGTGGCTACGATCCGGAGGGGAAAAAGCCCGATGTAGCCCCAGGCACGGTCACCATCGCGCTCGGAGCCGTGTGGTCGCGCTGACGCTGATCGCGTGTGCCTTCGTCACGGCGGCCGACCGGATCGCCCGGCTCGATGGCGATGGCGATGGCTACGTTGCGGACGAGGTGGGTGGCGATGATTGCGACGATACCGACCCGGCCGTGCATCCGGACGCGGGCGAAGTGTGCGACGCGGACGGGATCGACGAGGATTGTGACGGCGTCAGCGCCTGCGGGCTGGAGGATGCGCCGGCGATTCGTGGCGCCGGCGTCGGAAGGGCGGCGGCATACGCCGGCGAATCGGGCACCGGTGCCGTGATCGCGGTCGGCATCGTGAGTGAGGATCGTGTTGCATTGGTGTCTTTTGCCGGATCCAACGAGGATGTCAACGTGGCAACCTCCGCGATGCGCGCGGAAGCCACGGGGGACGGGTTTGGCGCCACGGTGGTGTCTGCGGATTTCGACGATGACGGGCTTCTGGATGTGGCCGTCGGCGCACCCTACTTCGATAATGTCAGTGTTGAAGGCACCGATCACGGTGCCGTCTACTCGATTCTGGCACCTTTTCCATCGGGTGACGCCTCGCTCGGCTTCCGTGATTGGGGGATGGAGCCGAACGCTCATACCGGCGCTGCGCTGGCGCTGGGGACGCAAACGATCGACGGTCGCGAGCGGGATGTCATTCTGATGGGTGAAACGGGATGGGAACACGAGTGCGGCTCTGTCACGTTGGACAACGATCCCTTCTTCGAGAACGATGACAACTCCGGGGTCGCGGATCGTCACGGCGCTCGCTTTCGGACATTGTGCGCGCTCGACGCGGCGACGGACGACCGTCTCGGCGCCGCCCTTGCGCTCGGCGACACCGACGGAGACGGCAATGACGACCTCCTGATGGGTGCTCCGGGGAGCGACCTCGCACGCCAGGACGCTGGTGCGGCCTATCTTTGGGTCGGTGCTGCCTCGGGTCTGGATAACAATCTCGATGAGGACTACAACAGCAAGCCGCTCGTCGGCACGTTGGAAGGGGATGCGGCGGGGAGCGCCGTCGCCATGCTGGACGTGACCGGTGACGGCCATGCCGATCTCATCGTCGCCGCCGCGCTTGCGGACGACGGAGGTGTGGACGGCGGGGCCGTCTACGTTGCCGATGGCGCCATGATCGCCGGCATGAATGCGCTGGTCGACGGTCCGGCGCGCCTCGGGGAGATGGCCGTCGTGCGCGGGCCGCCTTCCGTCCACGCGCTGGCTACCCCGGGCGACGTGGATGGTGACGGACACGACGATTTGGTCCTGTTGACCAACGACGGCGCGTGGTTGGCGCGTGCGCCGGCCGTCTCCGGGACGTATGTCGTCGAGGATATTGCAGACGTTGTATATTGTCTTTCCGCTGGATGTGCAGCCGACGGGTTTGTGACCGGTGCGGCCGATCTGGATCACGATGGCGCGCTGGATTTCCTCGTCGGTCTACCGGGTTCCGATGGCTACGGCGACATCGCCATCCTCTCCGATGCGCATTTTCCCTGAAACCTCCGGTCCAAACCCTTGACAAGACAAGGCCGAAATGCGATAGCTCGGCCACCCGCGAGGCCAAATGCGACCCCGTCTGTTCACGATCCCCTTCATCGTCGCCGCGCTTGCGGGGCTCGTCTTCTCGAGCTTTGCGACGTACGACTTTGTCGAGCATCTCGATCGCCAGGTGCACGGCATCCACTGCTCGTTCATCCCCGGGCTGACCGACACCGACGCGTCGGCCACCTCGGGCTGCCACGTCACGATGATGAGCCCCTACTCATCGGTCTTTCGCACGGAAATGTGGGGGGGGTTGCCCGTCTCGCTACCGGGGATGGCGGTGTTCGCGTTCCTGCTCTTTCGCGGCCTCGATCTTGTGTTCAACCGACGCGAGGACGAGCGCGGCGCCACCGTGTTCCTCGTCGCCGCAGCGGGATTGCCGTTCCTCACGTCCCTCGGCATGGGCTACCTCTCGTTGGTGACGCTTGGAGCAGCTTGCAAGCTGTGCATTGGCATCTACGTGTCGTCAACGATTGCGCTCGCGGCGGCGGTCGGAATCTGGCGCTCCGCCGCTGCGCCGCGTCTCGGAGAAGACCTCGGCATTGTCGGCGAACCCGCCGAAGAGGAAACCAGCCCGGGAATGCTGGGTCACGCGCTGTCCTTCGGTCAGGGCGTCGGCTTCGTGGCCATTCCCACCCTCGTATATTGCATCGTGATGCCAGATTACTCCGGATACATCGGTTCGTGCGGCGCGCTCCCGAAACCCGAGGACACCTACGGCACCATGGTTGCGTTGGACGAGAACACCGGGAAGCCTGTCACCATCGAGGTTTTCGACCCGCTTTGCCCGGCGTGCAAGGCCTTCGAGCGCCGGCTGGCCGCGTCCGGACTGGACGCCGAATTGAATCGTAAGGCGATGATGTTTCCGCTCGACAACACTTGCAACTGGATGGTGGGTTCTACGCTCCATCCGGGGGCGTGCACCGTCAGCGAGGCGGTCCTCTGCGCCGGTGACAAGGCCGACGTCGTCATCGATTGGGCGTTCGAGAATCAGGACGCGATCCGAGCCAACACAAGCGCAGACCCCGAGGCGGCCGCGCGGATGGTGGCCGAAAAGTTTCCCGACCTCAAGTCTTGCGTTGGATCGAGCACGGTTCGGAGCAAGCTGAACAAGTCGCTGCGTTGGGCGGTGGCCAACCAACTCCAGGTGCTTACTCCGCAGATCTACGTCGAGGGCGTCAAGCTCTGTGACGAAGACACGGATTTGGGGATGGACTTCGCGCTCACCCGCATGATCGCGCAACACACCGCGGGCACCTTGTCCGCCAGCAAGGAGGGTGCCAAATGAACGTCGGATTGCATGCCGGTTTGGCCGGTGCCTGTTTGCTCGTTCCCACCACGATGATCGGCAGCTGGGTCATGGCCGCGCAGGTCCGGCTCGATCAGGCCAGCGCCGAGGCGGCCAACCTACCTCAGGTCGCCGTGGCGGCGGCCTCGGATGAGGGCTATTGCTCGCAGGACCTGAAAAAGGTCTTGCGGCGCGTGCTCCAGAGCTGCGGCTTGCTTGGCTCGGGTGAAGTGCGTGGCTGCCAACCCCTCGAAGCGAAAAATGTCGCCACGGTGGCGGGGGGCGATTTCAACGCGCTGTTCATGCCCCTTGCCGAACGGGCCGGCATCATCCAGTTCGACAAGGAGTCGAGTGAACTGGATGCGGCCGACCTGGCCCTTCTGGACAGGGTCTTTGCCGATCAGAAGGGCGCCTCCTACTTCTTTGTGGTCGCGCGTTCGTCGCCCGAGGGCTCCGAGATATTCAACCGAGACCTCTCCCAGAAGCGCGGCCAGGCAGTGCTTACGCACCTCCACCAGAGCTTCAATGACCCGGACCTCGACAAGGAGGTCGGTCTGCTTTGGCTGGGTGAGGAATTCGCGCAGCTTGACGACGAATTCTGCAAGTGGCAGCGCAGCGGGTCCGCCGAGACCTGCCAGTCGCAGGAGCTGAACCGCTCGGCGTTCGTGGCGTGGATCGACTGCCGGTTGTAAGAGGCACGATGATCCTCCTCCTCCTCGCTTGCGCGGGCGATAGCAAGCCGACGACGCCCCTTCCGAAGCGGACGGATTCCGTTGCGGCAGCGCCCGTCAAGGCGGTGAAGACCGACGAATTCTGTGAGCTTCGTCCCAACAAGCCCTTCGCGTGGCCCGAGTTGGACGCGGCGGCGCCTGCCGCAGGTGCGGGTTGGCGGTGGATCAATGTTTGGGCCACGTGGTGCAAGCCTTGCATCGCGGAAATGTTGATGCTGACCAAGTGGCAGTCGCGCTTGTCGTCGCAGGGTGTACCGGTAGACTTGCAATTCCTATCGGTGGACGCCGATACTGCGGCGCTGGGTACGTACATGGCCGCCCACCCCGAGGCACAGGGCAGCGTGCATCTCAAGGACATGAAGCTCCTGCCCGACTGGCTCGCCTCCGTCGGCCTCGATGCCTCGGCCGTCCTTCCGGTGCACCTTTTCGTGGATCCGACCGGCGCCATTCAATGCGAACGCATGGGTTCGTTGGGAGAGGAGGACTTCGACGTCGTGAAACGGGTGTTGCAAGGGCAGTGACGCGCCGACCGCTTCGGGGCCGAATCAGGGCTGTTTCTTTGCCGCCTTCGCCGCCTTCTCCGCGTCGGTAAGGTTCTTGTCGAACTGCTTGTTCATCCGTCGTTCCGTCAGCCGGGTCTTGCCGCCAAATCGGTACGAAAGCTCGATGGCCTGCGTGATCCAGGCGGGGTTGAGGATGGGCCATCCGACCCCTAGGCGCAGGTCCCAGTGGCGCGTCGAAAGCTGATAGGAGAGGCTTGCGACGTAGCTCTGGGTCACGTCGGTCCACCCGGAATCCGTGCGGGTGACGAGCGGTTCGCCCCCATCGTCGACGCCTGCGGTGAACACAAGGTCGCGCCAAAGCAGTGCGCGGGCCTGAAGAATCAGGCTGTCCCTACGATTGAAGCGAACGTCGGTTGCCACCATCGCCGTCGCCGCTTTTGCGGTGAGGTCGAGCCCGACATCGGGGGTGTTGCTGGCGTCGATCGGCGAGCCCGTGAAGGTAGAGAGCAAGCCGCCGACGAACTCAGACGGCACCTCCCCGTGGGCGTTGAACAAGGAGTACCAGCCGCCGACGTGTACCGACCATGGGGGAAGGAGAATGACGGAGGTCGTGCCCCCGAAGGAGAGGAACTGGCCTTGCACCTCGGGCCGATTCATCGTGTAGAAGTTGGCGTTTGCCGCGAGATCCCACGGACCGATGCGTAGGAAGTCGACTTTGCCTTCGACGTTGAAGATCTGGAAGGCGTCGAGCAACAGAATCGTTCCGATCTCGGTGCTGGGAAGTACGCCCGCGGTCAACGACGTCCCAACCTCGAACTCTCCCCACTCCAACGTGTACGCGGTGAAGTCGGTCTGGCCGCGCGGATTCTGCGGAAGCAGAAAGCGCTTCGGTTCGAACTTCTTCAGTTCCACTGGTTTCAACGTCTTCAATTCCTTGGCTTCCCGGGTATCGATCGGCGGTGGGGGCACCTCGATGGCGTTGTTCAACTCTTCCGCAGGAAGGAAGGGTGCAATCGGGGCCGGTTCGGCTGGCTCGGTCGGCGCTCCGGGCGCCGCTGGGGTCGGCTCGGCCGTCGGCTCCGCCGGGGACGCCTCGGCGGACGCTTCGGGGGATGCCGAGGGGTCCGCGGCAAACACAAGGGAGGTGAGCAGCAACAACATCGCACCATCCTGCCACCCGCAACCGACCGCCGCAAGCTACGCGGGAAGGGATGACGGTTGGGCGCCTCGCCCCGACGCCCTCGGGCGACCTGCACCTTGGAAACGCATTGGCGTTCGGCGCTGCGTGGTTGAGTGTCAGAAATATAGGAGGTAGGCTTATTCTTCGGATTGAGGACCTCGACCGGGGGCGCGCGCGAGATGCGATTGCAGAGCGGCAGCGTCAGGATCTGCGTTGGCTCGGGCTCGACTGGGATGAAGAGGTTCCGGCCCAGTCAACGCGCACGTACACCGTCGACAGAATCCCGACGTTTCGCTGTCCGTGCACGCGCCAGTCACGACTCTACCTCGGCTGTCGGTGTCGCACGAAGGAGCAGGACCGAGGCGCGTGGCGCTTCCGAACGGCGCCGGGGGTGGTTCAATTTGAGGACCGTGCCTGCGGAAAGCAGGCCTTTGAGCCGGAGTTCGACCCGATATTGATGCGGGCGGACGGGGAGGGTGCTTATCCGCTCGCCGTCGTGATCGATGACGCGCGCGATGGCGTGACGGAGGTGGTTCGCGGTGCAGATCTACTGGAAGCAACGGCGACGCAGATCCGTTTGCACGCGTGTCTCGGGCTCGTCCCGCCGAGCTATTTGCACGTCCCCGTGCTGCTGGGCACGGACGGAAAGAAGCTGTCGAAGTCACAGGGATCGGCCTCCATCGCGGACCTTCGGGCAGCAGGCTGGACGGCGGAGCGCGTCTGGGGGGACCTGCTGCCCGTGCTGGGCATCGACGGCGCGCCGTTGTCCCGCGCACTGCTGAACCCGGCCGCGATTCCGCGTGGCCCTCGGGTGCTCGGCGCGGATGGCCGCATCCAACCGGCGGCGGCTGGCGGCCCGGGATAGGCGGGCGACCTTCGGAGTCCCCATGGCCTCGCCGTTTCAGACCGCCATCGTCATCGGCGCCTCATCAGGAATAGGGGAGGCGCTTGTGCGCAAACTCGCGGCCGCCGGCGTGCGTGTCGCCGCCGTGGCGCGTCGTAAGGCGGAACTCGACCGCATCGCCGGAGAATGCGGCGGAAGCATGCTCACCTACGCGCACGACGTCAGGATCTTTGACGAGGCGCCCGTGCTGTTTGATCGCATTGCCGGCGACCTCGGGAGCGTCGACCTGTTCGTCTACAATTCCGGTGTGATGCCACGCTTGGAGGAGGGCGAGTACAACTTCGCGAAGGACCGGGAGATGATTGAAGTGAACCTGCTGGGCGCGATGGCGTGGCTGAACCCCGTCGCCGCGTACATGGAGGCGCGTCGCAAGGGGACGCTTGCTGGAGTGTCAAGTGTCGCCGGGGATCGTGGACGCCGCGGCAATCCGGCGTACCATACGAGTAAGGCTGCACTTACGACGTATATGGAGTCACTGCGCAATCGCGTGTCGCGATTTGGCGTCGAGGTCGTCACGATCAAGCCGGGTCCGGTGGCAACGCCGATGACCTTGGGTTTGAAGTTGCCGTTGACCATTGACGCGGATCGCTGCGCAACAGAAATGATCACGGCGCTGGAGGGCGGCTGTGGCACCACCTACGTTCCTGCGATCTGGCAGCCGATCATGCTGGCCATACAGCACGTTCCCTCCGTGATCTTCCGTAGGACCAACATCTGATGTCGATCGCGACGCTTCCTCGGCGCGTCCTCGACGGGTTTGGCGGCGCGGTGCGCTCCGTGTCGAACGTCGCCCGGCCTGGCAACGCGGGTGAGGTGGCAGCATTGTTTGCGCGCGCGTCGGAAGCGGGCGTCAAGGTCGCGATGCGCGGCTCCGGCCGGAGCTACGGGGACGCCGCGCTGAACGGGGGCGGGCTCGTTCTCGACATGACGGGCATGCGGCGCGTGCTGCATTGGGACGCCGCGACGGGCATCGCAGACGTCGAGCCTGGCGTGACGATCGAGGATCTCTGGCGGACCTTCCTTCGCGACGGTTGGTGGCCAGCCGTTGTGCCCGGGACGATGTTCCCTACGCTCGGCGGCTGCGCGGCAATGAACGTGCACGGCAAGAACCACTTCAAGGTTGGCGGCACGGGCGATAGCGTTCTGGACGCGGATCTCGTCACACCCGCCGGTGAGGTGCTTCGCGTGTCACGTACGGAGAATGCCGATCTTTTTCACGCGGCCATCGCTGGGTTTGGGATGCTCGGCACATTTTCGCGGCTGCGCGTCCAACTCAAGAAGATGCACAGCGGGAAGCTCAAGGTTTGGCCGATCGTGGCGCGCTCGCTCGACGAACAATTCGACATCTTCGAGCGATATTGCCCGGACAGCGACTATCTGGTCAGCTGGGTGGACTGCATCGCCGGTGGCGGAGGGCTCGGGCGGGGGCAGGTCCACCGCGCATTGTATGTGCATGACGACGAATTGCCGGACTTCGATCCCGCGCATCAGGACCTTCCCGGGCACATCATGGGCGTGCCCCGGGCATTGGTTGGAAAGCTCCTTGCTACGTTCAACAACAACCTTGGGATGCGATGCCTGAACTTCGGGAAGTATCTGGCGGCGCGGTTTGGTCCATCGTCGCCGTACTCGCAGGGGCACGTCGCCTTCGCGTTCCTACTTGACTACGTACCGAATTGGCGTGGCGCCTACGATCCACACGGGTTCATCCAATACCAGCCGTTCGTACCCAAGGAGCACGCGCGGCGCGTGTTTGGTGAAATCCTGCAGCGCACCCAGGCCGCCGGCATGCCGAGCTATCTGGGCGTGCTCAAACGTCACCGCCCGGACGACTTTCTGCTGTCGCACGTCGTGGACGGGTATTCCTTTGCCATGGACTATCCGGTAACGCCGTCCAACCGCACCGAACTGTGGAACCTGCTTCACGGCATCTCCGATATGGTCGTCGAGGCAGGCGGACGATTCTACCCGGCCAAGGATTACGTGATTCGCCCGAAGGATTTTCAACGGGCGTGGGGGCAGGATCGCATTTCGCAATTCCGCGAATTGCGTCGGCGCGTCGATCCGAATTGCGTGTTGTCAACGGAGTGGGCCCGCAGGGTCGGCGTGGACGAGGCGTAGGGGGCGCTAACGGGCGTACCCGGCGCGCCGATCGTGCAGCGCGGGAAAGTTTGCTCGAGCCTGGGCGACGACGCCCGGCGAAACGTCGGCGAGCAGCACGGATTCACCCTCAGCGGCCGACACCAGCGCTTCTCCCCAGGGCGAGATCAGCGCGCTATCCCCTGCGTAGTGGAGACCTTCCCCTTCCCCGACCCGGTTGACGCCGGCCACGTAGGCCAAATTCTCAATCGCCCGGGCCCGAAGCAACGTTTGCCAGTGGTAGCGCCGACGTTCGGGCCAGTTCGCGATCACCACGTACAGGTCGGTGTCGTCCGCCGCCAAGCGGAAGGGCTCGGGAAAGCGCAGGTCGTAACAGATGAAGGGCGTGACGCGCAGCCCCTCGATGTGCCACGTTGCGACGCGCGTGCCGGCGCCGTAGTGCTGCTCCTCGCCCGCGAACGAGAAGGGGTGGATCTTGGCGTAGCTTTCCTGAATGCCGGCGGGGGATACGTGAACCGCGCGGTTTTCGGGCCTTTCCACCCCCGGCACCGTCGTCGCGACGCCGGCGATGATGTGAATGCCGAGGTCAGCCGCCACGGCCGAAAGGAACGCATGCGTGGCCCCGTCCGTCGTCTCTGCGATGCGCTCCGGACGCATGGAGAAGCCCGTCGCGAACATCTCAGGTAGTAGAACGAGGCGCGCACCGCAGGCTGCGGCCTCCTGAATGTGTCGCTCCGTCCGCAGGTAATTCTCGGCAGGCGATTCCCACCGTACATCGAACTGGACCAACGCAACGCGCATTCGCCGTCCTATCGCAGCGTCTGCATTCGCCGAACCGCCTCCTGCAGCGTCTCCGCTTTTTTACAAAAGGCGAAGCGGACAAATCCGCGCTCGGGGCGCTCGTAGAATACGCTCGGGGGAATTGCGGCCACCCCGGCATTGGTGATCAGCTCGCGGCAAAAGGTCTGGTCGTCCGCGCTCCATTTGGAAATGCCCGCCGTGATGAAATAGGTACCGGCAGGCGGCTGGACCGTGAAGCCGATGTCGGTAAGGGCGGCGCAAAGGTAGTCCCGTTTCGCGCGGTAATTCCTGAGCAATTCCACGTAGTAGTCGGGACCGGTGGTCAACGCGGCCACGGCGCCGTGCTGCAGCGGTGTTGCCGTTGCGAACGTGATGAATTGGTGCGCCGCCCGCACGCAGGCGGTCAGCGCAGGTGGTGCCGCCGCCCAACCGATCTTCCAGCCGGTCAGGGAAAACGTCTTCCCGAGCGACGAGATGGTGATGGTGCGCTCGCGCATGTCGGGTAACGTCGCGATTGGAATATGTTCGCCCGTGAAGACAAGATGCTCGTACACTTCGTCCGCGATGCACAAGACATCGTGTTCGATGCACAGCGCGGCGATGACGTCCAACTCCGGCCGTGTGAACACCTTTCCCGTCGGATTGTGCGGTGTGTTCAACAAGATGGCGCGCGTGCGTGGGGAGAACGCGGAGCGGAGTTCGTCTACGTTGAAGGCCCAATTCGGCGCGTGCAACTTCACGACCCGCGGCGTCGCACCGGCCATGCACACGCTTGCGCGGTAGCTGTCGTAGTAGGGTTCGAAGAGGATCACTTCGTCCCCGACGTCACAGATGCCTTGAATCGCGGCGAAAATCGTTTCCGTGGCACCGCTCGTTACGGTGAATTCGGATTCGGCCGCGTAGTCGAGTTTCCAGTCACGACGATACTTGGCGGCTAATGCGGTGTGCAAGGCGGGAATGCCCGTCATCCGCGCGTACTGCCCGTGCCCCGCGACGATCGCAGCGATGGCGGCGTTCTTCACGAACTCCGGTCCATCGAAATCGGGGAATCCCTGTCCGAGGTTGACGGCGCCGTGGCGTGCCGCCAAGGCGGAGATTTCCGTAAAAATCGTTGTGCCGAAACCCGCGAGTTTCCGGGAGAGTGGTGGGCGCATCTCCCCGTCTATCGCCCGCCGCGGTGTATCGTTGCGCCATGGCCGACCTCACCTTTCTGGACTTTGAGGATCTTCTCGCGCTGTCGATCTCCGACGCGGCAGCGGTTGTGGAGATTCACCGCCGCCACGGCACGCGGGGTACGGTGATGGTCGTCGATTTCACCGGTATGGCGCGCCGGACGGACTCCGGTGGAATCGTCCGCGCGCTCGCGATGGCACGCGCGGCGGAGCGGGCGATGCGTCTGGGTGGTGTGCACGTCAAACGCGTGGCGGACACGCTCTTCCACCTCTACGAAACGCCGCTCGCCGCGTTGCTGGATGCCCTGGCCGCGCACCAGCGCCTTGTCGAGTTCAACGGAACTCGCCCCGACCCCATTCGCGCGTGCATCGGGCTCGGGGTCGGCGAATTGCTCGTGATTCCGGGGGTAGACATTTTCGGAACGGAGGTGAATCGCGCGTTCATTCTCGGCGAGGACGTCGCGGAAGGCGGAGAGACGCTCGTGACGCCTGCGTTCCTCGCGGCGATCGCGAACCTTCCGGACGGCGTCGGTGCGTTTCGGGCTCCGGAAGAGCGCGAGTCCGAGGCTGGTTTCGCCTTCCACGTCATGGCGGATTATCGGGGTGGCTGATTATCGGCAGACGGGGTAGCCTCCGCGCGTAACCGAGGCCCGTTTCATGACCTCTACCCAAGCCGAAATCGACCTTTCCTATAGCGTCAGCAATGAGTTCTTCAAACTCTGGCTCGACGAGAACATGCACTACACTTCGGCCGTGTACGAAGCGGACGACCAGTCCCTCGAGGTAGCGCAGGAAAATAAGGCGCGAATTCTTTACGATTTCGCGGAAATGAACGCGGAACGGACGGTGCTGGACATCGGCTGCGGCTGGGGGTCCATGCTCGAGCACATTGCGCGGCGCGGTGCCCGTTACGCGCATGGCGTCACGCTTTCCACGGCGCAGGCCGAGTGGGCCGAGGCGCGGGCGCTGCCGAATACGGAAATCCATATTTGCGACTACAAGGATTGGGTCCCGCCGCGGAAATACGACGCCCTGGTATCCGTGGAAATGATCGACCACCTCGTCTCGCCCGCGCAGGCTCGGGAAGGCAAGGCCATCGACATCTACCGGGGGTATTTCAACAAGTGCGCGGAGTGGGTTGACGTTGGCCGTTGTTTCGGCTTTCAGGCCATCCTGACCAATCGGATTCCACGAACCCGCCAGGACCTGCTCGACCTGCAGTTCACCGCCGACGTCATCTTCCCCGGTGGCCGGAATCCCCGTCTCGAAGAGTTGATCGCTGCCGTGAATCCGAGCTGGGAGATCGAGCAATTGGTCACCCGGCGCACCCACTACGGGCGCACGACGGGAGAATGGCTCCGCCGCATGCGGACGCACGAGGCGTACATTCGCGCGACCTGGGGTGACGCGCTTTTTGACGACTACGAGCGGTACCTCGACACGTGCGTCCGCGGATTCGCGAACCATTGGTCGAGTGATGTGCAGATGAAATTACGTCGGATCAAATAGCCTCACGTCCGCTCGCGGCCGGGGCTACTCGGCATACTCCCACCCGCTAGCGTACCCGCCGCCCACATGGATGGCCTCGATGACGCGCTGGAAATGCTGGGACGCGCCGAGCGTCGCGGTGTCGCCGATACCGATAAACCGGTGGCGTGCGCGGGACACGGCCACGTTCAGGCGGCGCGGATCGGCCACGAATCCCAGTTCCTGCTCGGGATTACTCCTGACAAACGACGCGAGAATCACGTCTTTCTCTCGGCCCTGAAATGCGTTGACGGTGCCGGATTCCACCTCGGGCATCGTCGCTCGGATGCGCGAGAGTTGCGCGTTGTAGGGCGTGATGACGCCCACCTGGTCGGGCCGAATCCCCGCCTCCCTGAGCTCGCCCCAGATGCGTCGGGTGAGCGCCAACTCTCCGAGATTGTACATGCTGCCGAGAGAATCCCGCTCCTCGTCGTGACCCATGCCTGCGGTATCGATCCAGCGTGCGGCCGGTGAATGCGACGCCACCGCGACACCCGGCGCTGAACGAATACGTCCGCCGTAGGTCGGCGACGACAACGCCAACAGCTCGTCGTTCATGCGGTACTGCTCGGTGAGCATCGGAAAAACGAATCCGGCGTCCACCAACCGCGCCAGCAGCGAGCGCTCCAGCATCGGATCCCGTGATTTGACAACCGGACCAAGTTGTTGCGGATCTCCTGCAAGAAATAGGCGTTTTACCATCGACGCCAGCAGCCACAGCGCGGGTTCGGCGATCTGGGAAGCCTCGTCAACCACCGCGGTCTTCGGTGGCGGAAACTTTGTGGCGCGCGTGTGCAGCGTGCCGAGCGTCATCGCGAGGACGTCCGCGCTTTCAAGAATCTCCCTTTTCGCGGCCGCCCATTCGTCGCGAATGGCGTCCCTCAACTCGACGCCCCCGGGACCGGTTGTGCGGGAGGCCTGGCGCATCAACCCCTTGATGACCTCCGCGCGCGCTCCGCTTAGGATGCGATGTTCCAGGGTCAGCGGTTGAACCGCGCTGGCGATCCGTGCGCTTACGCCCACGCGGACCACGTCTAGGCCTGCTGCGGAGGCGCGGAGTGCCAGGTGGTCCACGGCAGCGTTGCTGTCCGCCAGCGCCCACGGCTTCTCCCCCAATTCGCGAAGCGCGACGAGCACGGCGACCAGGGTCTCCGTCTTTCCGGTGCCGGGGGGGCCGTGCAACAGGCCGATTTCCGTCGATCCAAGGACCAATTCGGCGGCTTGCCGCTGCGATGCGTTCAACGTCGCGAACGCCGGGTGCTCCCACGGGTCCGCCCGATACGGCCTTTCGTAGCCGGCGAGCAGGTTGACGATCGGACTGGAGAGCCTTTCCGCGCGCAAGAGTGCCGCACTTTGCAGGTCCAGAATGTGGAAATCGAGGCGACGTGACACCGCCCACGGCCCTTTCCCCTCCGGCACGTCGTCGACCCGGAGCTCGATGGTGCCCGCGTCCACGCCGTCCACCCGCCCGCTCCACCCGGCGTCGGGGCGCCCGACCGGCCCCAGAACGACAGGATCTCCAGGAGAAAATGCGTCACCCAACGCCTGTCCGCGCAACAGCACGTTCACGCGAAATCGGGAGCGGAACTCCGTTTGGACCAAATCCAGCGGCGAAAGCGAGAACCCTGCGGCCACGCGCTCGGCCATCGGGAGCAAGCGCATGCGGGCATGCTCAGCCATCGTCGCTTCGCGCTCACGTTCGAGGGATGCGCGTAGCGCCGCCAGATGGGACATCAGGGAAGGAAGCGCGCGCGCTGGGCCGGTGCGGGTACCGTGCATGCGTCGATCCGGCCGAACACGTGATGGCGATGCGACGCGAACAGGCCGTAGAAGAAGTCCGTCAAGGATCGCGGCAGGAATCGGAACCACCCGAGCACGCGCCATCCGCCATCGAGTTCCTGACAAATTCGGAAGATTGCGTCGGAACGCCAACGAACACGGTCACCGTCGACGAGCACGATGCTATCAAGGTCGTCGGGGATATCCGGGTGCGTGGCGCGGATGCCGCGAGCCGTATCTCCTTGAAGCGCCGAGAACTGAAAAACGCCGCGCGAATCGTGCTTGAGCACCCATTGCACCGACGCGTCGCAGAAGCCGCATGTGCCGTCGAAAAGCACGAGCATGTCGAAATCTAACCGCAAAAACGAATGCGCCACCCGGTCAGGGGTGGCGCACGCAAGGCAGCAATCGCTACTTCGGCGCGACCTCTCCGGGCTTCAACAGCTTCGTCGGTTCCGTGACAAACTTGATCTTGGCCCAGCCCGCCTCATTGGCCGAACCGAGCACGCGTCGGACCTTCAAAAAGTCGGTCTTGATGTCGGCCTGAACGATGAGCGTGCCCTGGTACGGCTGCGTCTGATCACGACCCTCAATGCGTTCTCGGAACTCACGATGTGCCGTGAGGCGCTTGACCAGACCGGGAATCGTCGCGTCGAGCTCTGTTCCCAACTCTTCAGATGGAATGTCCTGATTGTCGAGCAGCAACAACCCTTCGTTGTCCATCAGCACCACCATACCGGGCTCTTCGAGCGGCTCACCCGCTTCAGACTTCGGTACGTGGATGCGGTCGTTCAGTTCCACTTCACCCGATGCCTTGAAAAGCTGGATGAGGAAGATGACGAGGATGGTGAACATGTCCACCATCGCCGTGAGGTTCAAGCTGACGAAGCCGCTTTTCTTGCCGCCGGACAACGGGCTCGTGCGAAGACGGCCAATCGGGGGGTAAGCAACGCGGCGTCCGGGTGCGACGACTGACATGGGCTATCCGGGCGCCGGCGCCGCAACCGCGGGTACGCCGTCAGGAACGAGGGAGGGAGGCCCACCGGCGAGGAGCGTTTTCGGGTACCCGACCTTCCGAGTCAGGTCGAGCACCTTCATCATCTCTTCGTACGGTACGCCGTCGTCGGTGTTGATGATCACGAGATCCTCGGCAGGCAGTAGCTCGTGGTCCGCCATGAGCAGTTCCTCAAGCTTGCCGTAGTCATAGGCTTCGCCAAGCTTGGGGATGTTCGTGCCTTCTTCCACCTTTCGCGCGATCCATTCTCCGTCTGCACGGATGTGAATGGTGAGCGGCGGCGGCGGCGGCGGATCGACAGGGGGCGGAATGTCCTGATTCGGCGGAGCAATGTTCTGCTCTACTTCCAGCGCGGCAATCTCCGCCCACACGGCCGTCGCCATGAGGAAGGCGATGAGGCAACTCATGAAGTC
This sequence comes from Klebsiella pneumoniae, assembly GCA_945861635.1. Taxonomy (GTDB): domain Bacteria; phylum Myxococcota_A; class UBA796; order UBA796; family SXON01; genus CAMAWH01. Next base: position 17,655 of record CAMAWH010000011.1, read on the forward strand.
GATGAACGGAACAAGGTTCAGATCGACGTTCTGAGATTTGCCGCGGCCCTTGCCGCCTTCGACCTGAACACTCATGACCTAGACCACAGCCTGAGCCGCGCCTTCCTGCTTGGCGGCGCGGTTCGACAGGACGAAGTTGATCTCTGCGACAACGGCTTCGTTGATGCCTTCGATCGTGTGCTGCGTGCGTGCCTGGATCACCGCGTAGATCAGGATGATGATGACCGCGCTTCCAAGCCCGTATGCCGTGCAGTGCATGGCCTCGGAGATGCCGGCGGACAGCAGCGTGGCGCGTTGCGCGGGGTCGGCCTGCGCGGCGCCCTTGAAGGTCGAGATCAGGCCAGAAATCGTGCCGAGGAGCGCGAACAGCGTGGCCGCGTTGGAGAGCACGGCGAGATATCCGGTTCGTGCCTCGATTTTCGGCACTTCGGACAGTGACGCTTGATCGAGGGCGGCCTGAATCTCCTTGTCGGGGCGGTGGGCCTTCATGAGGCCTGCGCGCAGGATTCGGCTGATGGGGCCTTGCTTCTGGCTGGCGAGCCAACGAATGGCGGCCTGGACGTCACCGCGCATGATGTGCTGGTTCAACCCGGTGAGCAGGGCGTGCTTGTTTTCGGCCGAGTCGATCCACAGCACCTTGACGCGCTCGAGGATGATGGCGATAGCGACAAGAAAACAGGCGCTGATGAGGTGCATGCCCCACTGGCCTTCCTTGTAGAACTCGACGGCATTCTGAAGAAATTCCACGGAGACTCCTCGACGCGCGCTGGGCGCGGCTGGTGTTGATCGAAACGGGACTGGGTGAAGGCGGAAGGGTTGTAGCAGAAACGCAAACGCAATTCCAACGTCGTCTTGTCAGAGCCCTGTGAAACGAACCAGAACGGTTCGGAAAGGCGCTGGCGGGAGTGCGTTGGGGGGGCTGACCGCTTGGATAGCATTCTGGTTCGCGCCGGTGGGGTCAATTGCTTGTCAACCGCGGAATGACGAGCGCTTGACATGAGGGGACGCCAGTTGGTAAGCCGTGCGGGCACCCGGATTCGCCATGCTCGCCTCTATCATCCTTCTGCTCGCCTGTTCCGCTCCGGAACCCCCCAAAAAAGAGGCTCCGAAGAAAGCAACGTGTGAGCTGAAGGTCGGTTCCATCGCCGGAACCGCGTGGATGCATATGAAACAGCAGCCTGTCGGGCCCGACAAGCCCAACCCGGTGGCGCGCGTTCGCTTTCGGGATGACGCTGGAGCACTCAAGGCCGACTACACGGCCAGCAGCGCGGGATCCGTCTACAAGTACGACTGCACCGTGGCTGGAGGCGTCGCGACGTGCCTTGAGGCGGATGTGCACGCCAGCGCGTGGTGCCATGCGTGGGCCGCCACCCATGAGGGGGTTTGCGATCCGGCAGCCGTCGCCGCCGCCACCGGGATCGCGCAGGCCGAATTCGATAAAGTCGCAGCGAATGTCAATAAGGAGCTGAAGGCGCTGAAGAAGCCCGATGAAATCGCCCAACAGCGCAAAATGGACAACAGCCCGAACAACAAGATCCGCGGCAAGTTCAAGGTCGCCGTCGACCCTGCCAAGTGCACGCTAACGTTGCAGGACAAGTACCAGACGATGGTAGACAGCAAGGTCAACGAATTTGAAAACGTGCTTGGATCGGCAAAGTTTGTGAAGGCCGACGCTGAGTACACCTTCGAAACGTGTGAAGACGCGGACAGCGCGTGGGCGCCGGGTCCCGATGACAATCACTTGGCGGTTCAGAGCGCCGGGTCGATAAAGTTCAGTGCCATCCTACAGAAAGCGCAAAAAGGTGCCGCTCGGTGTGTGTACACGGCTGACATCTACCGGGACTGGGTAAAAACCCAATCTGACGTGGCGGCTGTTGAGGATAAAAAGTACGGTCCGCGATGGGATGTTTCCGTTCCGTTTGCCGAGCCAGGCAAGCACGTCGTGTATTTCGATCGCAGCAAGACCTGCGGCGACAAGAAGGAGCGCATCGGCATGACGTGCGGCTTGGTTCGGATCGGCGGCGAATAATTCCGCGCGGCCGTGCGGTCGACGCTAGTCGGGGCGTTCGCCGCGCAAGATCCGCTGGTAGATTTCTCGCTTTGGCAGTCCCGTTGCCGCCGCGACGGCGTCGCGAATGTCCTTGCTGGTGCCGCCTGCTTTCGTGAGGGTCCCGATCAACTCCTCGGCCGCCGCCCATTCCGATTTTTTCTCTCCGGGGGCGATCAACAGCACCACCTCGCCGCGGGTCTCGTCTCCGAGCGTGATGCGCGCCTCTTCTGCCGTTCCCCGAATCCATTGCTCCCACCGCTTGGTCAGGTTGCGCGCAACCACGACGTTCCGCGCCGGCCAACGCGCCGCCACGGCCTCAAGTGTTCCCGCCAAACGCAAGGGTGATTCATAAAAAATCAGCGTCGCGCCGAGGTGGCCGAACGTGTCGAAGACGGCGGCGCGATCTGCATCCTCGCGCGGAAAGAAACCGGCAAACACAAACCTGTCCACTGGCAGCCCGGAACCGACCAGGCCGGCGATGACGGCGCACGCCCCGGGGATGACGACGACGTCGATGCCCTCCCCGACGCACGCCTGCACGAGGCGGTAGCCAGGGTCGTTGATCAGCGGTGTTCCTGCATCACTTACCAGCGCAACGTCGTCGCCAGCCAGCATGCGTTCGACAAGCCCGGCGACGCGGCGATCTTCGTTGTGATCGTGGTAGCTGATCAGCCGCGCGGTCATGCCGTGGTGGGCCAGGAGCGCGGCGGTGACCCGCGTGTCTTCGGCAGCAATCATCGCGACCGAGCGGAGCACGCGGAGCGCGCGGAGCGTGATGTCATCGGGATCCCCGAGGGGACTCGCGACAACGTATAGCTTGCCCGCCACCTACTCCGCCTGCGCCCACGTGCAGACGGGAACGCCGGCAACAACGTGCGTGCGTTCCGCCGGGCTCACAACGAAGCCGGTGCTGTCGGCCGTCAATTCCTGCACGACGGAGCCGTTCAGACCCCGGATTTCCGCGACCACCGTTCCGCGTTGAAGAATCTTCCCGGGTTGTGTGCGCGCAAACAGGATGCCGGACGACGCAGCACGTGGTCCGCTGTCACGACGCCACGGACCACCCCCGATGCGCGATGCGTGCGGTTCAACCGCCTCGGACACCATGTCCAACGCATGAAGCATGCCAAGTACGCCACCGACCATTGCGGAAACGGCAGCGTCGTCGAGGTGGAGGCGCGGACCCGCTTCCAACGTCACGGCCGGGATCTTCAGGCGGTTCAGGATCGCGCCGCTCAACGATCGATCGAGTCGATACCGGGTGTACCGATCGTCGGGATACTCGTGGAGCACGGTAAGCCCGGAGGCTATCGCAAGGCGCAGCGCGTCGGCCTCCAACTCCGCACGCGCTTGCCCTTTCAGGTGAACGGCGCGGTCGAGCAACGCGTAGGGCAAAGCGCCGGGGGCGTCCGCGTGCAGGTCGATGACAAGATCGGGATGGCGCGCCGCGATGTCCGTCCACGCCGCGTGCGCCAATCGCTCCGCCGGACTGCCTTCTGCGTCCCCTGGGAAGAGCCGGTTGAGGTCGAGATCGTCGTCGGGCACCTTTCGCGCGCGGCGCTCAAGCGCCTCCGGGTTGAGCGAGGGATACAGGTGCACGGTGCCGTGGGTCAACGTTGCGTCGAGGAGGGGAATGAGACGTAGCACGGCTCCAACGCCGGTCGTTTCATCTCCGTGCACGTTCGCGGTAACGACGACGACCGGCCCGCGTGACGGCGACCGCCCGCGACGTTCGGCACCGCTCGCCACGGTCACTACCGTGACGTCCGCGCCGCGGGTGCCAAGGGAGAGGCGGGAAACCGTGCGCGGCATCGCGCCAGCCTACCCCGTTACTACCCAGAACTTCAGATACCGACTCTCAGGAAAGTGAAGCGCGGCGGGGTGATCGACCGGTGGAGTCCCCTCGTGAATCAGGCGGACGCTGCGCTCTGCCCGACGAGCCGCCTCTCCGAGTTGTCCCTGGAACTGTTTGGGGCTCTGACTGCCGAGGTTGGACGCGGCGACCAGCCACCCACCGGGGCGCAAGACACGTAGGCACGCGGCCGCCAATCGAGGCCAATCTCTCTCCCCAGCCCAACTTCCGCCGTCCCCGTGCGAGTGGCCCGGCGGATCGCATACGACCAGATCGAACAGTCTGCCCTTCCGACGAAACCGGTCGAGCGCCTTGAAGCTGTCCTCCGCGAGAAATTCGCCCGCGGCGAGTCCGTTCGCCTCGAAGTTGGCGCGCGCGCGGGCGAGGTAGGCCTCGGAAAGGTCGACCGTTACGACCGCTTCGGCGCCCCCGCGCGCTGCCGCAACGGAAAACGCGCCGGTGTGGGCGAACAGGTTCAGCACCGAGCGGCCCCGCCAGTGCGGTTCCAACCACGCACGGTTGTCCCGCATGTCGGTGTAGACCCCGATGTCTTTCCCGGCGCCGGGTCGGACGAGTAGCGTCATGCCACGCTCTCGCACCGCGATGTCGGCGTCGGGAGCCACACCGCGCACGAGGCGGGACCTCGGCCAGACGCGATGGGCCTCGCGGGGGTCCGGACGCCAGGCCAGGTGGACGGAATCCATCGCCCCGATCGCGTTCGTCAGCGGGTCGATGAGGCCCTGAAGCGAGGGAGAATCCAGGGTGATCACGGCGTGGACTCCGTACACATCCACACGGATGCCGGGCAGGTCATCATTCTCGGCGTTCACCAGTCGGTAACAATCCGTGTCGGCCGGGAGCGCAGCCCGAAGCGCCCGTGCCGTCGCGACGCGCGCCGTCAGCAGCGCCTGGTCGATGGGGCCGTCGTCCTCACGGAAGCGCCGCGCCGCTATCCAGCCGTCGTCCGCGATGGCCGTTCCGAGGCGCGTGCCGTCCTCCGCCGAAAGTTGGACGTGTGCCCCCATAGTCGGCGTACCTCGCAGGATTTCCTTGGGATAGACCCACGGAAACCGTTGGCGCAACCATCCGGCAGAGTAGGCGTTGACAGTCAGGCCTGCCTGCCCGTTGTATTCTCGTTGTATGGAACGCCCGCTTTTCATGCCGGGTCGCCTCGGGTTGCAGGGAGAGTTCTACCAGTACGTCTTGGCGGCCGTGTACCACGCCGACGGTCTCTGGGCGGACGCAACCTTTGACCTGTATGCGCGCGCTCTCCCGACGGGGTGGGGCTATTTCGTCGCCGCGGGGCTCGGTCCCGTGCTCGACCATCTCGAGGCGCTACGCTTCAGCGACGCGGAGATCGATGCCATCCGCCGTGATCCGGTGTTTGCAAAGATAAAACCTTCATTTTTCGATTTTCTCAAGCGGTTCAAATTCACCGGGGAGATCAAGGCGGTGCCGGAAGGGTCCGTCGTCTTTCCGAGTGAGCCCATCCTGAGGGTGACGGCCCCACTCGTCGCCTGCACGCTCATTGAGACTCGTCTGATCCAACTCATCGCATCCAGCACGGCCGTGGCGACGCGGGCGGCGCGCATGGTCGATGTGGCAGGAAAGCGGCCCATCCTCGATTTTGGCTCGCGACGCTGCCCCTCCCCGGAGGCCGCGCTGCTCGCCGCGCGCTCGGCGTACATTGGCGGCGTCGCGGCGACGACGAACGCGCTCGCAGCGTTTGAGTTGGGGATTCCCTCGATGGGTACGATGGCGGATACGTTTCTGGCTGCCTACGGAAACGATCGGCTGGCGTATGACGCGTTCCGCCTGCATTTTCCGGGACTGGCCCACCTTTCCCTTCCCGACGACGACCCGGGAGACGGCGTGGAACAATTCGCTCGCTTCAAGAACGAAGTGGCGAGCGTTCGCATCGACCACGACGACCTCGGCCGAATGAGCCATACCGTGCGCGATGCGCTGGATCGCAACGGGATGAAAAAGGTGCGGATCCTCGGTTCCGGACACCTTGACGAGCATCGAATCGCCAAGTTGGTCGCGTCGAAAGCACCGGTCAATCTGTTCGCCGTGGGCCGCGCGCTCGCCGCGAACGGCGATCTGGGGATGAGCATGGCCTTTCGGATCGCCGAGATGACCCGCGGCGGCGCGGCGGCGCCGGTTACCCGGCAAGGATCCTCTCCCTACCCGGGAAAAAAGCAAATCATCCGGTTTTCCGACCGCGACTTAATGTGCCTCGACAGCGAACAAACGCAACATGAACACAGCGGGGGCCGCGCCATTCTCCGGGTCGCGATGCGGGCCGGCGTGCGAATGGACGACGATCCGAACCTCGCAGACGTGCGTCAACGGCGCGCGGACGACGTGAAGGCGCTACCGGCTTCCGTGCGGAAGCTCGACTCCCCGGCGTCGTGGCCGGTCGGCGTCAGCGATGCGCTTGCCGCGCTTTCGCTGGGATAGATCGCCCCCCGAGCATCCGGCCGACGAAACGCGCTTACGCCAATCCGGATAGCGTCGACGACAGTTCTTCTGCACCGAGGGATCCGAAGGAAGCCAACTCGGCAATGCGCGTGTTGGTTCCGCGCAAATCGCGTATGAGTTGCCGAACCACCGCAAGTTGGAAGCGGGTGCCGAGCGGGGTCGCCGCGGACGACAAGCGCTGAAAGTCGTCGGCGCTCAGTTCGGCAACGCGCACGTGGCCGAGCGCAACGCACCCGGCGGATCGGCTGCCGCCATCGATCAGGGCGACCGTGCCGAAAAGCACGCCCGGATCGAGCACACACAGGCGCGTCCGCCCGCCGCCCGGAAGGCGGCGAACAACCTCGACTTGTCCGTCCAGCAAGATGTATGCAGCGCGCGGCTTCTCACCCTGCTCGATAATCGGCGTTCCATCCGTGAACTCCAGCATCCGGGTCACCCCGGCAATCACGCTGATGTCGTGCGCGGGAAAGTCACGCAACATCGGTACTTGACCAAGGAGAAGCTCAATCATCGCAACATTCCACGGCGCGCGGCGGTCAGTTCGGAGGCGACATCGACACCGTCCTCACTCGTCATCAGGCGATCCACCTTTCGTTCAAGACCTCGCAGCCGGTGGCACGCCTGCATCGCCACGGTGCGTAGGATGCCGCTGGCCGCCGGGTGTCCAATCGCGACGAGATCGGCGAAGGTGCTGCCGTCGATGACGAGGACGACGGTTTCTTCGGTAGCAGTGGCGGTTGCGGAACGTGGGGCGGGGTCGAGCAGCGACATCTCTCCGAGCAGCGCGCCAGTCCGTTCGCTCGCTACCACAAGGTCGGGACCGTCGGGTACGGAGCACGAGATTTGCACGCCGCCGCTTACGACGACCATCACGCTATCTCCAAACTCCCCCTCGCTAAACAGCCGCATGCCCTGCTTGTAACGAAGGCCCGTGCAACGCGACGACAGATCGACCGCCTCCTCCGCGCCGAGCGAGTTGAAGATCGGAAGACGTTGGAGCAACCGCGCTAGTTCTTCATTCGCCATGGATCACCACGATGCGTCGCGCAGTGCGACCACGGTCGTGCCAAGGAGCAGTACGTCGCCGATGCTGACGGGACGTTGCGCCAGGACGCGGGTGAGGGTGCCACCGGGATCGAGCAGGAGCGTGGGACAGGTCTCGTGCAACGGCACAATCGTGACGCCTGCCAAGTCCGCGGTCATGCCCGTTTGGCGGCGACCCGTCATGGATTTGTCAAGGGTAAAACCCTTTTCTCGCGCGCGGGCAGCGCGCGGCCCCGGGCACCAGCGAATGTTGTCCTGATTGTTCCGGTCGGGTAGCAACAGTCCGGGGTGATTCGGCTCGCGACCCAATTCGACCTGTTGGCCGGGGCTGACCCCGAGCCGCATTTGCGTGTCCCCGATCAATGCACCGAGGTAGCCCTCACGATTAAGCGCTACAAACACCAGTGTTCCCGCGGCGCAGCGCACTTCGCTGCCGCTGCGCAGGGGCACAGTGGCGCCAACCGCGAGATTGTGACTCTCGACCTGAACGCCGGGAACCAACGCGGTCAGCATCACGCCGTTTGCTCCGGCCTCCACGCGCAAGAGTGCACGGTCGGACTTGTTGACCCATCGACCGTCTCCCAGAAGGTCATAGCTGTACCCGGCGACGACTTCCGAGTAGGGGACCGCGGGCAACGCGAGGCCGGCGATCACGAGATTCAGCACAGCCACCGCGCCGCCATCCAGAATGATGGTGTCGGAACCGGCGGCGCGCTGGGTTGGGGCGGCGTGCCGAGCGACGGCATCTCGAATTCCGTTCGGCGTCGCGATGACCAGACCTCGACCGTGGCGGAGCCACTCCAACCGATCGGCCGGAGAAATATTGTAGGTCGCAAGCCAGATGTGGCTGGCGTCCCCCATGGGTAGGCTATCGACCGCGGCGATCAACTGCGGGCTCGCCGCGCGGTATCCTTCCAGTACGATGTGCCCACCCGGCGGCACCAGCGGCGAGGGATCCCCCGCCTGCCAAGTGACGAATCGCCCGGTCTTGATGGCCGCAATCAACGGGTCAGGAAGGTGCGCAGCCTGCTTGGCAACGGCGCGGAATGTCTCGACCTCTCCAGCGATGCCCTTCAGCGCGTGGCGCCCCGTGGATTCCCACGGAATCTCCGCCTGGTTCATGCAATACCAGGTGCCTTGCGAGAACCACACCTCGCCCGCTGGGGTTTTGGCGTTGATTCGGGCCGACAGATTGACGATTTCGCCGAACGCGTCGTTTTCCGTTTCCTCGACGTCACCGGTTGCGAGCGACGCGCGAAACGTCACCCCGCTCCCGTTTCCTGGGAAATGGGTTTCGACGAGATCGAGGCAGGCGCGCAACGCGTCAGTGGCGCTCTCGAAAAGTGCCATGAAGGAGTCACCGATGCCCTTCACGATCCGGCCGCCGCGGCCAGTAAGGATGGGTTCCACCGTCGACTGGTGCTGCTGCAAAAGCGCCCGCAGCGCTTCCCGATCACTCGCGGATACCGAGCGCGTGTAGTCCGCCATGTCCGTGAACACGACCGTTCGTGTCCGGGTCCGGGTCTGCACGATCCACTCCTTGGCGGGGCGAGTCTATCCCTTTTGGTGCTCGCCTGTCGACTGTTGCACGCCGCGATCCGCACGTCGAATGGCGGGTGACGTGTCGTGACTGACAACTTGTCACGGCGAGGTGCTTGCGCTCGCGGCGCCTGTCAACCTGTCACGCAACGTTCCGTCAATGCGGCAATAGCGCCCCCTGTCGGCGCGGCCCGGATCTTGCTAACGAGATGTCCGTTCCCCGAGCCGCTGTCTGCCGTCCCGCCCACCCCGTCCGCGTCGCTCATGGTTGGTTGCCGCCGCCGCGGTCATCGGCGTGCTCGGATTCAGCGTCGGTGCCATCGTGAATCAGGGCATCGGGCGTATGCTTACGATCCCAGAAGATATGGTTGTTCCTGATTACACAGACGTTGCTGTCGCCGCCAAGGCGCCGGCTGGTGACGACGCAGTCACCGGATTCGTGGAACGCAGCGTGGACGCGCCGCGCGGTCTCAGCGGCAAACAGTACAGCGAAGTTATCGTTCGCCGAAACATTTTTGACTCCTCGGCCGTGTACAATCCCGAAGTCGCCAAGACGATGGGGAGTGACGAGTGTAAGGACACGTCGGTGAAGCTGCTTGCGACGGTCGTCGCGGAGCCCGCCGAATACTCGTCCGCCCTCATCTCGGAGACGGCGAAGGGGCAAGCCCGCGGGTACTCCATCGGGGATGAACTCGGTGGAGAGGGCCAGATCGCGCGCATTGAACAAAAGCGCGTCTGTCTGGACGGCGGCGGGTGCATTTGCATGGACCGCGAAACAACGGCCCCGCGGTCGGAGCCGGCTACGGGCGCGGCCGCCGATTCCGACGGCAAGGTCGAGCAGCTCGCGGAGGGCAAGTACCGCGTCGATCCGTCCTTCATGGCAGAACAGATGAAGAGCGTCGAGTCGCTGGCAACGCAAGTGCGCGTCGTGCCGCACAAAGGCGATGACGGCGCGATCGACGGCTACCGACTCTCCGCGATCCGGCATGGCAGCCTGTTCGACAAGCTGGGCATCAAGAACGGGGATGTTGTCCATACCGTCAATGGTCAGCCCCTGACCAGCGCCGAAGGCGCACTTACCACCTACCAGACCCTGCAGAGCGAGCGCGCTTTCAACTTCGAGATCACGCGTCGCAATCAGAAGCAGACGCTCGAGTACGAGGTCCGTTGAAGATGACCCCACCCCGCCGTTTCTCCCGCCCCCTCTCCCTGACGCTCGCGCTCGCGCTTGCCTTGTTTGCGGCGCCGCCCGTGTACGCGGCCGACGACAAGGACGACAAAAAGGATGTTCCTGTCGAGGAAGGCGGGAAGCCGCCTCCGGACGACGGGGAAGGGAAAGACGGCGGCGAGGAGCCGGAGCGCATTCGCCCGTTTCCCGGGCCGGCTGGCTTGCCGATGCCGCCGGGGGGTTCGCGGCCTTTGACAGGAATGAAGGGCGGCCCGCCCAATATGCCACCGCCCGTACCGAAGTCGGGGCCTTCCGGTCCGGGTGGCGCGTCCGATGACGATGCACCCACCGCCTCCGGAAGTAACGTCACCTCGAAAAAGGTACCGTGCGTCGAGCCGAAATCTAAAATCACCATGGACTACGTGGACGCCCCCCTTGGTGACGTCGTGAAGTACATGGCGCAGGTGACGTGCCGGAACTTCATCCTGTCGGACGATTTGAAGGGTCAGGTCACGATCATCAGCCACCAACAGGTGTCGGTGTCGGAGGCCTACGAGGCTTTTCTATCGGCGCTGGAAGTGGCCGGGTACACGACGGTTACCGTCGGCAAGAACACCAAGGTCGTCGCGACGTCCGAGGCGGGAAACGCGCCCGTCAAAATTTATGAAGGCGATGACATCCCGGCGACGGACAATTTCGTCACCCAGATCGTCAACCTTGAAAATGTGAACGTGAGCGACATTTCTTCCGTCGTGAAGGAATTGGCGGGTCCGAAGGCGCGCATCATCGCCTACGCGCCCACAAACACGCTCATCATCACCGATGCCGCGTACAACATTCGGCGCGTGTACCGCATCGTGATGGAACTTGACGTTGCCGCACCGAAGTCCAGGTTGGAGGTCATTCCGATTCGCTATGCGACGGCTTCGGACGTCGAGCGAATTCTGGCTGAGGTGTTCAGTCTTGCGTCGGCGTCGAGCAGTAGCGGCGGCGCGGCGGGCGCGAAGGCCGATGCGGGTGCCGGTCGGCGGCGTAAGAAGGACGACGCACCCGCGGCTGCGGCCTCGGCGACGAATATTGGCTCGGAAGGCTCCTACATCTCGAAAATCATTTCGGACGAGCGAACCAATTCGCTGATCGTCATGGCCAATGACGACGCGATCAAGGAGATCCGTGACCTGCTGGCTCGCATCGACGTTGACATCGATCCGGCCAGCCGTTCCCAGATCCATGTCATCTACCTTGAGAATGCGAAGGCGACCGACATCTCCAGCGTGCTGACGGACCTGAGCGGGTCGGGGTCGGGTGGCGGGAGTCGGGGCGGCGGTAGTAAAAGCTCGACGGGAAATCGGTCCAGCGGGTCCAGCGGCTCTGCCGGCGGTCGGTCGGGCAGCGGATTTGGGGGTGGCAGCAGCGGCGGCGGGGGTTTCGGCGGCGGCGGCGGCGGGTTCGGCGGCAAGGGCCCGCCGGCACTCCCGGGCGGTGCAGGACCGGAGGGCCCGGGCGCGAGCGGATCGTCCAGCGCGGTTGCGGCGTTCGACAACGGTGTTCGTATCACCGCCGACGAAAACACCAACTCGCTCGTCATCATTGCGGCCCCGGAAGATTACCGGGTTCTCAAGGGCGTGATCGACCGGCTCGACATCATGCGGCGTCAGGTATTCGTGGAAGCCGTCGTGCTGGAGGTCGGGAGTGAGGACTCGCTGAACATCGGGCTGGGGTACCATGCCGGCACGCAGAACGACGATGGATCGCTCATGTACGGCGCTGGCGGATTGGGCGCGGCAACCCTCGGCGGTATCGCCGGTGCCACCGGGCTCGCCACAGGCGATGCGCTGAGCGGCCTCGCCATGGGCATCTTCGGAAAGGATCTTGAGGTGAATGTCACCGGCCCCGACGGCTCGACAACCACGGTCGGCATTCCTGGTTTTGGTATTGCGCTCAACGCGCTCGCGGCAAACGCTGCGGTGGACATCCTCTCCAATCCGAGCCTGCTCATCCTCGACAACGAGGAAGCCAAGATCAACGTAGGCCGCAACGTTCCATTCCCGGTGTCGAGCGGGCGCGACAATAACGGCCAACCGATCGTCAGCTTCCAACGTGAAGACGTCGGCATCACGCTGAAGGTCACGCCGCAGATCAATGAGGCCAACTTCGTGACGTTGGACCTGACTCTTGAAGTCGCCGAGGTCGAGGAGAGCTCCGGTGGTGACGCGTCGAGCGGCGGGTTCATCACGTCCAAGCGCAACACCGAAAACGTGGTCGTCGTTAAGGACAACCAGACCATCGTGATCGGGGGGCTGATTGGCACGACGCAGACCGAAGGACGGACCAAGGTTCCCATCCTGGGGGACATTCCGCTCATCGGCGTGTTGTTCCGTGGCAAGTCGAACACCGAGCGCAAGACGAACCTGCTGATCTTCCTGACGCCCCACGTCATCAACGAGCCGGCGGATCTGGAGGAGGTCTACCGGATCAAGTGGGCCCAGCGTGAAGAGTTTATGCGCCGTTTTTACGGAAAGAGCCGGGATGAACAGCAGAAGGAACTGCAGTCGCTGTTGACGAGCAGCATGAACATCATCGACGCGCCGAGCACGTACACGTTCAAGAAGCTGCCAGTGAACACGTCGTCCACCATCGATAAGGACGGAAACGCCACAAACGACGCCGTCGTGCGTCCGATCAACGACCCGGCGGCGACGCCAACGCCGGAACCGACGCCCGAACCTGCGCCCGAACCCGCGCCGCCGCCGGTGCCATAGCCATGGCCGTTCGCCGCGCCGGTATGGACGAACTCCTCGCACGCGCGGGCGCCGACCCCGCGAAGATGCGGGAGGCGCACAAGGAAAGCGAGCGCTCGGGCGTTTCCCTTATGGAAGGCGCGCAACGCGTGCAGGCCGTACTCCCGGCGGCGGCGGCTCAGGCTCTCGCCGAGATGTTGGGTTTGCCGTTTCGGGACAAGCTGGAGTTGGATGCCATCGACGCGGAGTTGGTGCGGCCGATCTCTCTCGCAATGGCGAGGGAGGAAGGCGTGCTTCCGCTCTGGCGCGATGGCGCGTTTGTTCGCGTCGCGATCTCGGATGCCAAAGCGCTGACGCTGCTCGAGGACCTCCGCGTTCTCTACAAGGCACCGGTTCGCCCGTTCGTCGTGCCGTCCGATGTGCTTCGCGACGCGACGAACAAAGCCTTCGACCGCGCGACTCGAAGCGCGGCGACGGTCATGGAGGAAATCCGCGAGGAGGGCGCCGGGGACGATCTGGCGGACGACCTCTCGCTGAACGAGGACCTTCTCGACGACCCGAATCAGGCGCCGATCATCCGGTTCGTGAACACGCTGCTGACCCAAGCCGTGAAGGATCGCGCGAGTGACATCCACATTGAGCCGTTCGAACGCGAGCTGCTTGTCCGTTTCCGTATCGACGGCGTCCTCTACGAGATCGTGAAGCCGCCTCCCAAATTGCAGGCATCGATCGTCAGCCGCGTGAAGATCATGGCGGGCCTCAACATTGCGGAAAAGCGCATCCCACAGGATGGTCGCATTCGGACGAGAATTGCCGGCCGCGATATTGATCTCCGCGTTTCGACGTTGCCCGTCCGTCACGGCGAGCGCGTGGTCATGCGTATTCTGGAAAAGGGCACGGTGTTCAACCTCGAACAGGTTGGCATGGGAGACGACACGGTGGCGCACTTCCGCCGCCTGATTCAACGTCCCCACGGGATTCTTCTGGTCACGGGTCCAACCGGCTCCGGAAAAACCACGACGCTGTATTCGGCGCTCGCGGAAATCAACGCGCCCGACCTGAACATCCTCACGATCGAGGATCCGATCGAGTACGAGCTGCGCGGTATCGGCCAGACCCAGGTCAATCCCAAGATCGACTTGACCTTTGCGTCGGCGTTGCGCGCCCACCTTCGGCAGGACCCTGACGTCATCATGGTGGGCGAAATTCGTGACCGCGAAACGGCGGAAAATGCCGTGCAGGCGTCGCTCACCGGACACCTGGTTTTCAGCACCCTGCACACCAACGATGCGGCCACGGCGTTTACGCGATTGGTAGACATGGGCGTCGAGCCGTTCCTTGTGGCGTCGTCCCTGCTCGCCGTTCTGGCCCAACGGTTGGTTCGGCGGCTGTGCCCGCTTTGCAAGACGGAGTTCGCGCCGACGGAGGCGGAAATGCATGAGGCCGGTATGGTGCGCGCCCAGCTCGAAGGAAAGACCGTGTATCGTTCGGTCGGTTGCCCCGCCTGCCTCTCCACTGGGTACAAGGGTCGCCGTGGCATCTACGAGTTGCTGATTGTCGAGGAGAGTATTCGTCAGGTCGTCCTGTCCGGCGCGAGTGCCGGCGTTATTGGCCGCAAAGCAAGAGAAGAGGGCATGCGCTCCCTGCGGGAGGATGGCATCCGTCAGGTGCTCAATGGGGTCACCTCGCTGGACGAGGTGATGCGCGTCACTCAGGAAGATACGCCGGAGGCGTAGCAAATGGCCGTCTTCGAATACGTCGGAATGGATGGCGCCGGGAAGTCGGTAAAGGGCATCGTCGATGCCGATTCCGGCAAGTCCGCGCGCTCGCGCCTTCGCAAGACAGGTGTGTTTCCGACGGAGGTCTGGGAGCAGAAGGCAGGGGCGACCCGCGGTCGAGGCCTGAACATCGAGATCGATTTCAGTAAATATTTCCAGCGCGTTTCGACGCAGGACCTCGCGACGCTGACCTCGCAACTCTCAACGTTGATTGGAGCGAATATTCCAATGGTCGAGGCGCTCAGCGCGCTTCTGGACCAGACGGAAAATCCCAAGTTGAAGGTGGTTCTGGCCGACGTTCGCGAGAAGGTGAATGAGGGCATTTCGCTGGCGCGCGCGTTGCGGAATCATCCCACCGTGTTCAACGATCTGTTCGTGAACATGGTGGATGCCGGCGAACACTCGGGCGCGCTGGAAATGGTCCTGTCCCGCCTGACAACCTATACGGAGTCGCAAGTGGCGCTCCGGGCCAAGCTCATCTCTGCGCTGACGTATCCGTTGTTGATGATGTGTGTTTCGTCGGCGCTCGTCCTCGGATTGTTTGGCTTCGTCGTCCCGAAGCTGAAGCGAATTTTCGATAGCTTCGATGCGGCCCTTCCGCTCATCACCCAAGTCATCTTTGGGCTATCCAATGCCATCACCGCGTATTGGTGGCTGATGTTCATGGTTCTCGGCGTCGCCACCTGGGGATTCCGCCGCTACATTGCAACACCGAACGGGAAGAAGTGGTGGCATCAACGCCTGCTTGTGCTCCCGGTGTTTGGTCGAATCAACCGACTTGTTGCCGTGTCACGTTTCTGCCGCACGCTTTCCACGCTGCTGACCAGCGGGGTACCCATCCTCACTGCGCTCGGCATTGTGAAGAGCGTCGTCGGAAACCTTGTGATCGCCAACGCTGTAGATGCCGCCGCCAAGAACATCGCCGAGGGCCAGTCGATTGCGGGCCCGCTCAAGGCGTCCGGTCAGTTCCCCCCCATCGTTACCCACATGATCACGATCGGGGAAAAAACGGGGGAGCTGGAGGGAATGCTGAGCAAAGTCGCGGACGCCTACGACGCGCAGGTGTCGAACACCGTGGACACGCTCACCTCCCTGTTGACGCCCATCCTCACCATCTTCATGGGCGGCGTTGTCTTCATCGTCGCGCTTGGCATCCTGCTTCCCATGATGAGTCTTTCCTCCGCCATCAAATAGGAGTTCCCATGCACAAACGGTCCCTTCTCGCCCGCGCCGCCTCCCGAAAGGGCATGTCACTCGTCGAAATCATGGTGGTCATTGCCATCATCGGCGTGCTCATGACGGTCATTGCCGTCAACGTTCTCGGCTACCTCGATGACGCAAACGTCTCGACGACCAAGATTCAGATGTCCAAAATCGGTGAGGCGCTCGTCGTGTATGCCTCCAAGCACAAGGGGAACTTCCCCGGGACGTCGGATGGGTTGGACGCAGCCAAAAAGTATTTCGCGAACAATGAGCCGCCTACCGATGCCTGGGGCCACGCCTACCAGTATTTCTCGCCTGGAACGCATGGAGATCACCCGTATGAGTTGATCTCGCTGGGGAAGGATGGCAAGGAGGGAGGTGACGACGCCAATGCCGACATCCAGTCTTGGGACATGAAGGACTGACTCACGTGAGGGGCACGCGCGCCGGTATGAGTCTCCTGGAAATCATGGTGGTGATTGCCATCATGGGCGCGGCCATGGCGATCAGTATCCCCAGTCTGAACGCGGTCTTTGACGTGGAGCAGCGCAGCGCGGCACGGCAGTTGGCGTCCACCTACTCGCTGCTGATTTCAGAGGCGACGCTGCGCAACGTGAGCTTCCGCATCGCCTACAACCTCGACCGCCGCAGCTATAAAATCGAAGTGGGGGATCCGAATACGCTCGTCTTCGGCAGTCCGGAGTCCCGGTTGGCGTGGGAGGAGGAGCAAGAGGACAAGCTGAAGATGTTCACGAAGCGTGAGATCAAGGAGGGGAAGGCCGACGATATGTTGGACAGTACGGACAGCAAGTTTGCCGGGCTCACGGCGCCGGGATTCGACGCGGATGTCGAACTTCCCACCAATTGCGCCTTCGCCTGGGCCTACACGCCCCAGTATGGCGAGCCGATCGCGCCATCGGAAAAGGAGCCGGAAGACCCTTCCGAGGAGCACATTGTCTACTCCTACATCTTTGCCAATGGCACGGCGGAGTACACGGTGATTCGCATCGTCGACATGAACGCGCCAGACGACGGCTATACTATCGAGGTCGAGCCACTGTCCGGAAAGGTCACGATCGACGAAAACGTGACGGAGATCGGTGCCTCCATGAGTTGGATGCCCGACGAGGCCCCGAGCATCCAATGACGCGCCGCGCTTTTACTCTCCTGGAAATCGTGATCGCTCTCGCGATCCTCTCGATCAGCCTCATGGTCCTGATCGACGGGGAGGCGCAGGCGGTGGTGATGACGGTAGACGCGCACGAAACGATCGTCGGAAATGCACTGGCGCAGGAGAAGATGTCGGAGGTGCAATTCACCCTGGAGATGGAAGGATGGACCGACGCCAACATCAGCGAGGAGGGAGATTTTGCCGACTACGGCAGTGACGGCAGTTGGGGGGAAAACGTCGATTTCGAGGGCGAGTTCGACGACTACAAGTGGGCGTACACCGTTCGGAAAGTCGAGCTTTCGCTCGGCGATACCTCTGGGGCGATGGACTCGATGCAGTCCGCTGGAATGGGCCTGCCGGAGGACCCGAGTGGTGGTTCCAGCGCGGGCTCGGAACAGCGGGATTTGTCCGATCTCGGGGTCCAGCCCGACGCGATCAGCGAGATGCTCGCTCCCTTTCTGAGGGAAGTTCGGGTGCTCGTGTGGTGGGGTGAGGATCCCAAGGACGGGAGCGAGTGTGAGGACTGCATTCAGCTCGTCACGCACCTCATCAATCCCAACGGCCAGGTGAATGCAACGGCAGCGATGCCATGAGCCGGCTGTCGCGCGCGGGATTCACGCTGCTCGAGGTCATCGTAGCCATCGGCATCCTGGCGGTTATCGCCGGGTTGACGTTCACGACGCTCGGAAATGCGTTCAGCACCCGCGATATCCTGGAGTCTGAGGACGCAACGAATCAGGCGGCGCGTGTCGCCCTTGCTCGTATCAAACGCGACCTATCCCTGGCGTGGCTGACCAAAGATCTGACGGTGGTCAATACCTTCAAGACCATCTTTGTGGCCCACAGCTCGGACCCCGACTCGCTTTGGTTTTCCTCGCTGTCCCACCAGCGCCTGTATCGCGATGCTCGGGAGTGTGACCAGACGGAGATCACCTACTGGACGGAAAACGATCCCGAGATGCCGGGTGCGTATGTCCTGATGCACAGGGAAGCGCAGCGGATCGACAATGAACCTGAGAAAGACGGCCAGATCTATCCGCTTGCCTACCACGTCAAGGACTTTCAGGTCCGGTTCATCAACCCGAAGACGAATGAGTGGACGGACGAGTGGGACTCGACGGGCGCGGACACTCCCAATTTTCTTCCTCGGGGAGCGCATATTCTTCTGAGTCTGTACGCGCCCGACCCGGATGACCCTGATCGCACGGTCGAGCGTGTTTTCGCCACGACGGTGACGCTCGAGTACGGCGATCCGCTGAAGCGCAGTATTTTGGACGGCGGCACGCCGACGAGCGCTACCGACGCGGCCGCGGGCGGATGATGCCGTTTCACCGCCCGTCCCGCCGCCGCCGATCTCGCGGAGGCATCGCCATGCTGGTGGTGATCGCCAGCATCATGATCCTGACGGTGCTGGTCACGGACATCGCGTTTTCTTCTCGCGTGCGTTTCTTGGGCGCATCGCATGAACGTGACCAACATGAGGCGTACTGGTTGGCGAATACGGGTGCAAACGTCTATCGGTTGTTGCTGATCGTGAACAAGCAAATCGCAACGCAGCTTCAGTCGCTGACCAAAAACCTCGACCCGGCCACCTCGCCGTTTGGCGCCATGATGGGACTCATCGACGTCAACGATCCCATCGTGTCGATGGTGCCGATGATCAACTCCGGGTTGATGCGCATGGTATTCGCGGCGGATGGGGATATTTCCGAGGAGGATGCCGAGGAGTTCGCGCAGTCAGGGCAAGTCAGTGACGAGGTTCGAGAGAAAAGCATGGAGGGCGAGTCCTCCCGGTTCGACACGGCGAACTTCCTTGATTTTGACGGCGATTTCATGGCCGAGGTCCAGCCGGAGGACTGCCGCATCAACGTCAACCGCCTGGCGACGGTTACCGCCGGAGCGCTGATGGATGATCCGACCGCGAATTTGATCTATGCGATGATGTCGGGAGAAGAGAACGAGACGTGGCTGCGGGAACGCAACCTTGATCGCTGGGATCTCATCGGGAACCTCGCTGATTGGGTGGATGTGGATGGCACCGTGGCGACGGGTAAGGGCGGCTATGAGGATGCGGCGTACGGGCGGCTCGATCCACCGATGAAGGTCAAGAACGCGGCGTTCAGCACCCCGAGTGAGATCCGCCTGGTCGACGGTTGGCAGGACGACGTGTACGAGCGCTTCGGAAAGGAGCTCACGATCTTCGGCAGCAAGAAAGTGAACATCAACTGCGCCGACGACGACATGATCAAGGGAGTGTTGCGTGCCTACGCGGGGGTGACGACCGATTCCCAGGCCGACCAAGTCATCGAACAACTGCACGAGTATCGACTGCAGAATGCCGTTCACAACGCAAAGGACCTTACGACGTTTCTTGAAAATCTGGGGCTCACTGTCAACGCCAAGTTGAACGACGCATTGACGGACAAGAACACCGTCTACACCATCACCTCTCTCGGTACGCTGCAGGACGCTGCGGCCAAGATCACGGTCGTCGTGGATTTCAGCAAGAACAAGTCGACGGGCACCGTCGTCTACTACCGGGTGGATTAGGAGGCAGGCATGGCACTTGTGCAGGGCATAGACACCGGCGCGTGGCGCGTGCGAATCGCATCGATGGAAGGTAGCTTTCGTCGATTCGCGTTGCGTGATGTGCAGGAAATGGATGCGTCGGTCGGCATGCAGGAGGCCATCGAGGCCATCCGTGCAAATGAACCCCGGTGGGAGGACGCGGAGCGTGTGGCGGCGCTGTCACTCGGTGACGCGGCGGTGCGCCTGATTCGCCTACCGTTCAGTGACCGCGCGGTCATCGCCCGGGCGCTTCCGGCAGAGGTCGAAGCCAATGTGCCGTATGACCTCGACGACATGGTGCTTGTGAACCGGATCATCGATACCGCCGCAGGACAATCGCGCACGCTGACGATCATCGCGTCGAAGGAAGCGGTTGGCACCCGCATCGATGCGTTGCGTGCCGCTCACGCGGAGCCGCGCGGGATGTGTCTCGATGCCGAAGCGTTGGCGACCTACGCCGACCGCGGCGTGCAGGTCGTGATCGATGTCGGTCACGCGCGCACGCTCGTGACGCTGTGCCAGAATGGACACGCGATTGCCTGCCGAATGGTGGCGTCAGGAGGGCTGGCCGTCACCGAGGCGATTGCTACCCTTGCCGGCGTTGAACCTGGACAGGCGGAGGCGTGGAAGCATGCCGCTACGGTTCCCCCGGGAGAACTGGGCGGCACGGCCGTGGAGGCGGAATGGGCGGAGGCCGATCGCACGGATTCCGGCGCCCCTGAGCAGCGGGCTTATCGTGCGCTGATCGGCTCCGTGGATGCCTGGTGCATGGACGTTCGCGCACTCCTCATCGCATTGGAGGACGAACACGCGGTCGGGATTGACGACCTGCTGCTGGCCGGTGGCGGGGCGCAGTTGGGCGGCCTGTCTGACCGACTTGCCCGCGTAACGGGCGTTCCCGTCCGTTCAGTCGTCGTTCCGGGCGGGCATCCGGCCTCGTGTGCGCTGGCTGTGGCGCTGGCGCGTGTGGCCGCAGGGGAGGGAAAGTTCATCGAAATCCGGGAAGGGGAATTCGCCTACCACGGCCATGCGGACACGCTTTGGAACGTCGTCCTTGCGGGAGTAGGTGCGACCTCATTGTTGGTGTTGGGCGGCTTCGTGCTGTTCGGATTGAAGGTACACGATGCCAACAGCCGACTTTCCGAGTTGGACGCCCGCATGGCCGGCATCGTGACGGACGCCTTTCCTGAGGTATCGGCCGACAAGGTCGCAGAGCCTTCGATGGCGCTCGCGATCATGCAGGAAAAAACCGGCGAAACCACCAAACGCGTCGATGCGCTGGGTTCGACGATTTCCGGCGTTCCGCCCACGCTCGATACGTTGCGGGAGATCTCAGCGCGCGTCCCGCCACCGGGCGAGGCGAAGATCGATGTCCGCGAGCTCACCATCGGAGAGGACGCCATCAGCTTCAAGGCTGAGACCGACAGCTACGAAGCAGCGGCGAAGATCGAGGAGTCGCTGAAACAATCGCCGGCGTTCGCCGGTGCGAAGAAAGGCGACGAAAAGAAAATCGGTGAGGTGCTGACGTTCAGCGTCACCATTCCCCGTGGCGAAGTCGTCAAGCCCCTCCCTGAGGAAGGATAATGGCCGCCGCGTCCTTGCTGCAGCCGGTCAAAGCTCGTTTTGGCGAACTTGTCGCCACCATGAGTGACCGGGACCGTAAGCTGTTCATCGCGCTGGTCATTTTCGGCGTGACCGTGGTCCTGTTGGGTGGATGGTGGGCAGGCGGGCGTTATCTCAACGACCTGAACAGTCGTATTTCCGACCGGGAATCGACGCTGGGCCTGCTCAACGGTATCGCGGCGGAACAGGAAAGCGCCGCCGGACAACTCGTGAAGATTGAGGAGCAACTTCGAAAAAATGAAGGCATGGAACTATCGGCCTTTCTCGAGAAAACCGCCCAACACGTCGGCATGCAGGCCAGTCTGAAGGGCGTGCGCAACAAATCGACGACCACGGAAGGGACCCTCGAGGAGAAGCTGTACACCGTGGAACTCGAACGCGTGCCGGTGCAACAGCTCAGCGATTTTCTTTATGAGATGGAATCATCGGGGTATCCTTTGAAAGTGCGCAGCACGCGCATGAAAACGCTGACCGCCGCCGGATTGAAGGTGCTGAACGTGTCGATGGAAGTGAGCGCGTTTCGATTGGTCGAAGACGCGCCTGTAGAACCGTCCGAAGAGGAGAAGTCCCCATGATCCGCCGCTTGTTGCTAGCCGTGGGTGGAATGACCTGGGGAGGGATCAGCTTTCTCGCTGGGTTGTACCTTACCTTTCCGAGCCAGAAGGCGAGTGAGTTCGCGAGTTGGCAGCTCGGTGTGCGGACGAACAACGAGTATGCAGCGGACTTCGGCACCCTGTCGCCTTGGTTTTTCCCGGGGGCTCGCGCCACGGACGTGAAGATCTACACGGTGAAGAAGGGGCGCAAGGGAGCGGATGATGACCATCCTCCGCTGGAACGCACACTCTTCTTGGAAGCGGATTCCGTCGCGCTGCGTTTGCAGCTCATTCCACGCATTCTAGGCAAGTGGGCGGTCGGATTTTCGGCCCGGTTGTACGGCGGAGACGTCGGGGGAAGGTATGCGCAGAGCGAGGCGAGCACGGAGCTTTCGTTCGATGCGGAAGGCATCGACCTGACGCGGTTTCCGGTTGCCAACTCGACGTTGACACTCAATCTACTCGGACAGGTTGCCTCAGACGCGGAGCTGAGTTTTGACCTTGAAGAGGTCAAGAATTCCACCGGCCACATGAACCTGACGTTCGACAAGCTCGGCCTTGGGGCCGGCTCCAAGGTAGCTGGATTCACGCTCCCCGACGTGGCATTCACTTCGGCGAAGGCGGTGATGGAGATCCGCGATGGCAAGGTGACGGTAACGGAGGGCACGTTTGAGAGCGATTCGCTGACCGCGACGCTTTCCGGAGACGTGAACTTGTCGAAAAAGCTTGGACGAAGCCGATGCAAGTTGGATCTGGTCTTCACTCTGCCGGAGGAGATCGACAAGCTCGCGGGCCTCTCCGGGGACCTGAAGCGCGCGCGCGACGCCGATGGCCAGTACCACTTTGTGATCGGTGGGACGGTGGGCTCGCCCCACGTGCGCCCCGGTCGCGGGGGTGTGGGCGCGAACAGCGGGGGGGAGGGCCTGGCCGCCGGTGGGCTGCTGGGTCGTGGGGTGGGTGCTGCGTCGCTTGGCGGAGATGCGACTGATCCGGACGAGTCGGCGGAAGACCGGCGGCAACGTCGAGAGGAACGCATCAAAGAGCGCCGCGAACGCATGCGCAAACGTCGGGAGGAAGCCAACGCTGCCCGGCCGGACGCAGGCGAGGGCGGACCGGACGAGGGCGGCGGCGAAGACGAGCAGCTGCCTGAATTCGGCGGCCCTGGGGACGACGACGGGCCGGGTGGGGAAGACGAGCGCATGCCCCCTGACGACATGCCGGGCATGCAAGACCGGCCGCCGTCGATGGAATTCGGACCCGACAACATGCCTCCGCCGGACATGATCGACCCGGAGCAGTAAGCAGCCGTCGGCGCGATTTCTCGGCGGCAACGACTTCGACTACGTCGTTCCTACACCCGATTTCCGCAATTTTCGTGCGAGTGCGTTCGCAGATACGTGGTCCGGCTGCGCCTTCAGCGCGCGTCGTAACCGCCGCATCGCTCCATCGTCGTCACCGCGCCGGTGCAGCGCCGTAGCGAGAAAGTACTGGCCCTCTGCATACGTGGGGTCGAATTGTTCCGCAAGGCGCATCAGGTCGAGCCCTTCGGGCACACGCTCGTCCAGCGGAAGATCGGGATTGTGGTACCGCACCCACCCGAGGTGGGCGAGGTTGCGCGGGGAATCCATTTCCACGTCACGCGCCGCGCTGAACCAGCGGTCCGCCAACGTCCAGTCCCCGTCCGCCATCGCCCGCAGGCCGGCGCGAAACGGCTCTTCCGACGGCGAAACGATCACGTGTGACAAAACTGGGCTCGTCAGTTCGGCGAGGGCGGACTGCACGCGATCCAACAGCACGGCTGCGTGCCGACGAATCTCGGGGTTCGCATTCTCGCAAAACACCGAATAGCGGGCTATCATCCTGTCTCCCGCGCGTTGCACGAGATCGAGCGACGCGTCGTGCGGGATGCCGAGAACCACCCAGGGGTCGCTGTCCGTGAGCAGTTGTACCTCCCGCTGGAGCCGTTTCAGCGCCCCGGCGTCTGCTACCGGCGTCGCGGCCTCCGGCGGCGGGGGCGGCAGGTTGATTCGGCCGCTGACGCGGGGCGCGGGCCGCTGCGCCTGTAGGGTTACGAGCCCGAGATTCGCGAGGGCGACGAGGTCCGCGACTACGTCCGAGATTTGAACGTCGGCGTCCCCGGCGAGTAGTGCGAGCGTGGCAGGTTGCCCGATGTAGGGAATCACACGCGCAAGCGCCTCAGGAAGCGGCAACTCGGGCGCGGAGTCGGTGAGTCGGTTGCGCGACACCAGTGCGCCTCGGTTTGCGTCCGTATCGCTCGAAAGCACCTCGGCCCGAGCACGTGTCCACAACAACTCGGCCAGGCCAGCCGCATCGCCCGCGCCTTGCACGTCGGAAGCGCGGAATTCGAGGTCGCCCCCGGAGAGCGCAATCGTCAATGCGCGCATTCCCTCGCCATCGACGGGCCCGCCGCCGGCCAACTGCACGTGCGCCGTGAACGGGGGGCGATCCACAGTCAAGATGCCCGTGGCGTGGCGCGCCCAGAGCCGAACGATCTCGGTGACGTTTCCGATGTCCAACGACGCCGACTCCGGCTCGCGGGCAGGCGGGTTCTGCCGCAGGCTGAAGCCGCGAATGGCCTGCGCAAGGTCCAGCACGGAAAACGGCTTTGCAAGTACCTGTTCAACACGAAGTTCGTCACACGTGCGGGTCACGCGCTCGTCCAGAAAAGCGGTCATCACGACGATCGCAATGCTGCCACCGTCGGGGCGCCGCCGGACCAAACGGGCCAGATCGAGGCCGCTCACTCCAGGGAGGTGCGCGTTTACGATGAGAACGTTGGGAAGCGTGGCCGCAATCAGGTCGAGGGCCGTGCCCGCTTCCGATACGGTCATGACCGAGTGGCCGTCGTTACCCAGCACGCTTCCGAGAATCGTGCAGAGGTGCTGGTCGTCTTCGACGATGAGGATGTTCACGCCGGGGTCCGCCGCGCCGGGATTATAGGGGCACATGGAGCCGGACGTGCAGTTCGTCGCTGGGGCGGCCGCGCAGGCAGATGCCGTGTACGGGGCGATCCGCGTGGCGGGGCCGTCATTCTGGGCAGATCGTGGGCGGCGTTGGACGGTCATGGGTTCACTGACGACGGTGGGCGTCGTGACCGAGCGGAATTGGCGCGCGCACGCTCGGCGGTCCGGCGGAAAGCAGGGGGATCGACGGGAGCGAGGGCATCTACCGTTCGCTGGCGGCATCGTTGGTTGGTTCGGCTACGAGGCGGGCCGGTGGATGGAAAGCATGCCAGTTCCGGGCGGGGAGCGTTGTCTTCCCGACGCATGGCTCGGGCGTTGTGACTCGTTCGCGTGCGGCGATCGGCGGACGGGTGAATGGTGGGCTACCCCCGATCTCCACGCGACGGTTCGCCGAGCGCAGCCGCTGCCGCCACCGCTGCCGCCACCCCTGCCGCCGTCGGGGCGTCTGCCCGGCCGTCGTATCGCCGAGGTCGACCGTGACGCGTTTGAGCAAGGTGTGGTCTGCATCCTCGACCACTTGAGACGGGGCGATTGCTATCAGGTCAACCTTGCCCGTGAGGTGCGCGTGTCGGCGGCCGGCGATCCATTGACCGTTTGGCGGCGCCTGCGTGCGAACAACCCCGCTCGGCGCGCGATGTTCGTGGAGACGGCGGATGGGGCGGTCGTTTCGAATTCGCCGGAACTGCTCCTTGCCGTGCATCGTGAGCGGCTATTGTCCATCCCCATCAAGGGGACATCGGGGCGCGGGGAGGACCCTCGTCTGCTGCTGGAGAGCGAAAAAGAGCGGGCAGAGCTCACGATGATCGTCGATCTTGTCCGGAGCGATCTCTCGCGGGTGGCGCGGCCGGGCAGCGTGGTGACAGGACCGCGTCGCGTCGGCGGCGTGGGGCACGTTTGGCATGCGATGCGTCGGGTGGGAGCGGAGCTTGATCGCGGGTTCGACGCCGTGGATGCCTTCGCGGCGATTTTCCCCCCCGGCAGCGTCATCGGTGCCCCGAAGGTCCGCGCGATGGAGGTGATTCGCGCGCTGGAACCGACGCCGCGGGGCGTCTACTGTGGCGCAATGGGTTGGTTCGGCGACGACGGAGATGCTTGGTGGAACGTCGCGATTCGTACGATTCAATTTCCATCCGCTTCCGCCGGGGAGGCGCGATTTCACGTCGGCGCGGGCATCGTTCTCGACAGCGATCCACGTCGCGAGTTTGAGGAAACGGACCTCAAGGCCCGTCGGATGGCGGAAGCGTTGGGATGATCGCTTCTCCCGTGCATGGACTGTACGGCGTCGCGGACGCTGGCTTGGGTGATCCCCTGGAGCAGTTCACGTTGCTCGTCGAGGAAGGCGTTTCGGTGGTCCAACTGCGGTGCAAGGGCTGGCCGAGCGGACGGCTCCTGCCGACTGCTGTGGCGTGCGCGGCCCGGGCCCGCACCAGCCGTACCCGGTTCATCGTCAACGATGACGTGGACGTCGCGCGGCAGGTGGGCGCGTGGGTCCACCTCGGGCAAGAGGACGGTGAAACGTCGGAAGGTCACGGGCGTTCGACGCACACGGTCGCTCAGGTAACGGCGTGTGGATCGGCCCTCTACGTCGGATTCGGACCCGTGTTTACCACCGCCACCAAGGCCACCGGGTACGACCCGCGGGGCCTCGATGCGCTTGCCGAGGCGATTCGCGTCGCAACCGTTCCCGTGGTTGCCATCGGTGGAATCACGGTTGAGAATATCGATTCTGTGCGCTCCACGGGGGTGGCGTCGTGGGCGGCGATCGGCGCGATCTGGCGGTCACCTTCGCCTCGGGAGGCCATCCGCCGGTTGAGGTGAGGGCTGCCCGGACGCCTCACGGCCAGAATGTCCTGCATCCCCGTCCACAACCGGATCGTGGGGGAGTTATCCTCCGCTCCCGCCCGATGTCCCACCTCCTCCTCGCCCTCACCCTCGCCGCCCCCTCCTTCGCCGGCCCAGCGGACGGCGATCCTCCCGAGGTCGAGTCGCCGGCGGAAGAAGGCTCGATCTGGGATTACATCGAGTCTGCCGAAGGTGCGCCGCCTGCGCCGGAAGTCGTGCGCGATAGTGAGGAATTGGTGGAGGAGCGCATTGCGGAGCTCTCACCCACGGGGTCCGTTGGGGCGGAGCCACCGATCGAGTACTACCTCGACCCGCTCGGGGCCACGACGCGCGATCCACTGCATCTTGACAAGGTCGATCCGAAAGAATTTGACATTCCGATCATCGTGAACGACGACGTGAAGAAGTGGATGACGTACTTCCTCACGCGCGGGCGCAAGTACTACGGGCGCTATCTGCAGCGGTCCACCAAGTGGATGCCGATGATGCATCGCGAGTTGGAAGCGCGCGGCCTGCCCGCGGACCTCGTGTATCTCTCGATGATCGAGTCAGGGTTCACAACGGGCGCTACCAGTTATGCGTCGGCGGCGGGCTTGTGGCAGTTCATGCCGGCCACGGGTCGGCAGTACGGACTGCGCGTGGACTGGTGGCTGGACGAACGCCGTGATCCGGAGAAGTCTACCGTCTCCGCGCTCCAGTACCTGGCCTACCTCAATCGCATGTTCGCCGGGGATTGGTGGCTGTCCTGGGCCTCCTACAACGGCGGGGAGGGGCGCGTGATGAAGACCACGCGGCGGCTGGGTACGACGGATTTCTGGAAGATCGTGGCGCATGATTCGCTTCACACCGAGACGGAGAACTACGTTCCGAAACTCATCGCAGCGGCGATCATCGGGAAGCACCCGGAACGATACGGCTTCGTGGGCCTGAAATACGAGCCGGAGTTCGCATTTGATGCCGTCGAGGTGCCAGGTTCGACCTCGGTTGAGGTGCTCGCGCGGTGCGCAGGCATTCCGGAGGAGGACTTTCTTGCGCTCAACCCTGCGTTACGACGCTGGGCGTTGCCACCGGACCCGGAAATGCAGCGCATTCGCCTGCCTGTGGGGCAGAAAGACGTGTTTGCAGAAGCGTTTGCCAAGGTGCCGCCGGCCGAGCGCATCACGTTCGTCCATCACACCGTGAAGAAGGGCGAAAGCGTCGGTAGCATCGCAAAGAAGTACGGAATTTCGAGTGATGATATCGTCCGGTTGAACCATATCAAGAACAAGAATCGGGTCAGCATTGGAACGGTGCTCGTCCTGCCCGGCAAGGGCCCCAACGGGGAGAGGATTCCGATGGCGGAGGTCGGCGAAAAGCCGGTCGCCGAGAAGCCCGCGTCGGTGGGTTCGCCGGGAGAGAAATCGTCGGGAGAGAAGTCCAGCGGGGGCGCCAAGTCCGACGCGCCGGCACCGGTAAAGACGACGTACAAGGTGCGTGGCGGCGACACGCTAGGCGGCATCGCGTCCAAGCACGGAACGACGGTCACTCAGCTTCAAAAGTGGAACGGCATTCGGGGCAATCACATCGAGGTCGGCCAGAAGCTGATCGTGAAGGTAACGGCAGGAAAAACGAGCGAAACGCCGCCGGAAAAGGTGGCCGACAAGGCATCGGTGCCGTCCAAGTCGACGACGCCCGCGAAGACGACATCGTACACCGTGCGAAAGGGCGATACGTTAGGGTCCATCGCCGATAAGGTTGATGTGTCGGTCGCGGACCTGAAGTCGTGGAACGGCATCAAGGGGACGACGATCTACCCGGGTCAAAAGCTCAAAATCAAGGGGTGAAGATGCTGTCGGTGAACGAAGCGCTGGCCCGGGTACTGACCGATGTGCCGCGCGTCGGAAGTGAGCGGGTGTTTCTGGCCGATGCGCTCGGCCGGCTCCTGGCGGCTAGTGTGCGCTCGCCGGAAGATTTGCCACCCTGGACAAACTCCGCGATGGATGGGTATGCGGTAATTGCCGCGGACGTGCCGGGCACGTTGCACGTTCTCGAAACCATTGCGGCGGGGGCGGTGCCGACCGTGGGGGTCAAGCGCGGAAAGGCGTCGCGCATCATGACGGGCGCTCCGGTGCCAGGCGGCGCGGACGCGATTGTCATGATGGAGGACACGCGCACGGAAGGGGAGAGCGTCGTCATCGGGGTTTCGGCACGCGCGGGGCAACACTTCCGTCGTCAGGGGTCCGATGTTCGCACGGGAGATGTCGTCGCGACGCAGGGGCAAACGCTGACGCCAGGACGGATCGGCTTGCTCGCGTCGCTGGGGATTCCGAGTGTGCGCGTGGCGGTGCGCCCGCGCGTGGCAATTCTCTCCACGGGAGACGAAGTGGTGGAACCCGGCTTCCCGCTTGGTCCGGGTCAGATCCACTCGTCGAACACCCACGCGCTTACGGCGTTGGTGCGAGATGCGGGGGGGGAGCCGGTGGACATGGGGAATGTGCGAGACGACCCTTCGGCGCTTGCGGAAGCCTTTGCCGAGGCGGCCCGTTTTGATGTCGTGGTGTCCACGGGGGGGGTCAGCGTCGGCGATTTCGACCACGTAAAGGGTGTGATCGGCGGCGGCGTGGAGTTCTGGCGCGTCGCGATGAAGCCCGGGAAGCCGCTCGCATACGGTCACATCGGGGGAAAGCCGGTATTTGGCTTGCCGGGGAATCCGGTGAGCTGCATGGTCAACTTCCTTCAGTTCGTGCGGCCCGTGTTGCGGACGATGATGGGCGATCCCCGGCCGTTCTTACCGGTCGTCCGCGCGAATGTGCTCGCGGCGATTCGGCGCCAACCCGGCCGCGATGAATTCCTGCGCGTCCGCCTCGAACGGGCCGGGGAGCACATCCACGCCATCCCGGCGGGCGGCCATCAGGGCAGCGGCAACGTGCGCTCGATGGCGGACGCACATGGCTTTCTGCTCGTTGGCGCCAATGCGACAGAGGTGTCGGGCGTCGTGAACGTACAGGTGTATGACTGGGGGTTCATGGCGGGAGAGGACGCTGCGTATGGCTGGGCGGCGGCGGGCGCGGCGTCGGGAGAGGCCGAGTGCTGTTGACGTGACACGGCGCGTCGGTTCTGCCAAACAAACGGATGCGCGAAGCGCAGCCCCAAAAACAGCGTAGACTGGGGGCATGAGGCTGGCCGCGCTCGCGTTGTTGTCGGCCTGCTTCCCGCCCGATGCGGACGGAGATGGGGCGTTGATCCCGGCAGATTGTGATGATGGGAATGCCGAGGTGTTTCCCGGCGCAGGGGAGACCTGTGGCAACGGCGTCGATGACGATTGCGACGAGACCGCCACGGGATGTGGCCCGGCCGGACGGATGAGCGTAGACGATGCCAACGCGCGAATTGTGGGGGATGGACAGTATGGAGAGGGCTGGGCGATTCGAGCGATGCTCGGCCCCGGAGACATCGATGGCGACGGTGTTTCCGATGTAGTGGTCGGGGCGCCTGGGGATTATCGGGAGCGGGGCGCGGTTTTCGTAATTGCGGGTCCGATCGTCGGCACTCTGGAGATCGCCGGCCGTGAACCGACGTACCAAGGGGAGCATCGGATCGGCGTTGGTCGGGAGTTCGCCGCTGGCGATGTCACGGGCGATGGCACCGCTGATTTGGTGATCAGCGCCGGGTACGACCACGACAATCGCGGGCATATTGTGGTACTGGAAGGCCCCGTTTCGATGCCGACCGCCGATGTCGTGATGGATGTGTCCTTCGATGGCTACTACGCGAGCGGGATTGCCGCGGCGGGGGACGTGACGGGCGATGGGGTGGGGGACATTCTGGTCGGGAGTCCGTCTATTTTCGATCCGGAAGGGAAGGGGTCCGTTTGGATTCTGCCGGGGGGAACCATCGGAAAAAACAACCTCGTCGACGTCGGCTTCGCGCTGACCGGGGAAGCCGCGGGGGACGGAGCGGGCCGATCCGTCGCAACCGGCGACATCAACGCGGACGGTGTGCCGGACGTGATCATGGGCGGCGCGACGACTGACCGCGGCGGGGTGGCGTACATCGTCCTTGGGCCGGTGACGGAGGGGAGGGCGCTTGTGGACGCAGACATCCGGATCGAGGGAGCGTACGGCGAATCGGAGGTGGGTAGTGGGTTGGCGGCCGGCGACGCGGATGGTGACGGCTACGATGACGTCCTGGCGAGCGGATTTGAAGAGGATGATTACCATGCTGACCGCATGGGATATGCCGCGGTCGCATGGTTGTTTTCCGGCCCGATGGAACGGGGCGGGTGGACCGGGCGAGCCACCGCGACGTTCCGTGGGACGCCTGGGTTTGAGGAGCCGAGCAACGTCCCGAGTGGGGTGGCCTTTGCCGGGGATGTCGATGGCGACGGGAAGGAGGATCTGCTCTTCGGTTTTCACGCAGCGTGCTGGCGCTTGGGGTGCACCGTGCTGGTTCGCGGCGTACCGGATGGGATTATCGACCTTGCGGAGGCCGACACCGTGATCGTCGGTGAGGAAGAAGCGGGGGGCGGTTCAGCGGCGGCGGGGGCAGGGGACCTGGACGGCGATGGATTTTCGGACATCCTCGTCGGGGGCTGGTACGCGAATCGGAACGGCGGGGTGGTTTCGGTGATCGGCGGCGGTCCCGGGTTTTAGGGCGGCCCTCGCTGCACGACGCCGACGTCGTACAGCGAGCATGCAGGAGACGAGCAGGATCGGGCTGGCGTGAGGTGTTGTGGCACAGAGCACTGGCGCCGCCATCGCACAAGGGGAGACGTTGGCTTTGCCGCCGATGCAGAGGGTGAGATCGATGGCCGGAAGGGTGCGCTCGGGATGGCTCACGCTGAGCCAGATTCCGCCCGCGTCGTAGGTTCCGAGGTTGAGGGAGTGTAGCCGCGGGAGGCCGAAAGGACCCCGCATGGCGTCGAGCGCTCCATCGTCGGCGCCATTGTGCACGGGGTGGACGGTGACGGTGAGCGGACCGGGGTCGCCGGACACGCCCAACCAGAGTTCACCGCCGTCGTGATCGACGCGGTAGTAGACGGCCGAGAGTGGCTGGAAGGTACGGGCGTCATGGATGGTCGGCCCTTCGGCAGACACATGGACACCGGCGGTTGCGCGGACGCTGGTGTAGGGATTGTCGTCGGCCGCTCGGGCGTCGCCGAGCGTGACGTTGGCGGCGGCGAACAGCGGCCACTGCTCTCGCAAGGACGTGCCGAGGCTCCGTAATCCGGCGTCCAGCGCGGCCGGACCGTCGTGATCGATGGATGCCTCGATGGTGGCAAGGATCACGTCGCCGTCGACGTGATCGTCGAAGTACCACCACAGAAGTGACGCGCTGTCGAGCGGGTCCGGGGCTACGTCGACGCAGAATTCGAAATCGTCGATAACGATGTCCATCACGGAGGTGCGTTCGGGCGTGCCGACGATGCGCACCGGCGCGTCCGCCAGCGCCGAATCGGCCACGCTCAGATAGGCGTCGGCATCGACGCCGGCACTATAGCGGTCGGACTCAAACCGGGAAGACATCCGGGTCGCGGCGCCGTTCCGCAGCCATTGCGGCTCGCGGTCGCTGCCGTCATACGCCAGTTCGACGGCCTGAAACACCTCCCACGCGACAGGCCGATAGGTCCCGTCCTGATTCGACAGGAGGATCGTTGCGGCGCAGCGGTTGTCGATGCACCCGGCGCGGCGGGTCTGTCCGTAGACGTCCGCCTCGGCGAAAACCCGGGTGAAATCGACGAGGTAGATGTCGAGTGCGGCGTTACCGCCCGGGGCTCCCCACGAGGTTTCCTCGTCTGAGAGCGGCGGCGCAAACCCACGCGATGCGTAGAATGCCAGGACATCCTCCGCATCGAACGCGATTTGTTGCGGGAGGTCGGGAATGCCGTCGTCGTCGTCGTCGGTCTGGTCGACGCCGTTCGGCCCGCGGTCGCTGTAGTGGATGCGGACGGCGCCCGTAGGCCCATCCACGGAGAGCACGTCATCTGCTGGGGAGTAGACGGGGCCAAATACGGCAGCGTCCGGACGATCGCATGCCAAGGCGCCCAGGGCGAGGAAGGACGCGCATCGTCGCATGTGGGGAGCGTACTGGATTCTGGCGGCGAGCGGGGGCGAATCGTGCGAGGATGCCCCGATGGATGCGCCGGCGAAAGCCCCGTTGGACGCCCCGTTGGACGCGGAGATCCTCCGCCTGCGCGTCTTCCTGCTCGCCGTCGTAAGGTCGGGAGTGCTTGGTGTGGCCGGCGGGGTCGGCATTGCCGGCGTGATCGGCGGAGCGGCAGCGTGCAAGGATTCGCCGGAAGACTGGCCGGAATGCGGAGTGGAGGAAGAGGCAACCGCGGCGGACTACAGCGAATATGGCAGCCTTCCTACGGGTGATTTCCTCGTCTGTGGGGAACTTCCAGTGGGCGGTGCCGAATGTCTCGATTTCAGAGACGTCAACGTGTACGACTTCTACCGCGAGAACGTCGGGGAGTCGGGTAACGACAATGGCAGTTCCTACATGCTCGCCATGGATTGCGGCCCCGAGACGACCCGGACGGACGCGTGCTGCTATGTCATCGCACACTCCGGAACTGTTCAGGCGGGCCGCCCGTTTGGGGTCGGCGGACGCGAACGCGTCGCGACGATACGTAGGGCGCGGGTGTGGGGAACGGCGGGCGGTTCCCGCCCCGGTCTCGCCGCGATCTGGACCGCTCGCGGCCTCGCA
Source organism: Klebsiella pneumoniae (assembly GCA_945861635.1). Lineage (GTDB taxonomy): Bacteria > Myxococcota_A > UBA796 > UBA796 > SXON01 > CAMAWH01. Next base: position 50,982 of record CAMAWH010000011.1, read on the forward strand.
GAACACGCCTCGATTGCTTCCTTCGCCCGGTTTACGCTGGCGTTGTTGTCACTGGGCGCGCCCTCGGACCTCGTGCTTGCGGCGACACGTGCGCAGGGCGACGAAATCGAACACGCGCGGCTGTGTTTCAGCATCGCCCACGCGCTCGGGGGCCAGGCCGTGACCGCCGGTCCGCTCGACGTCGGCGGTGCGATGGGCGAGTTGGATCCTGTCTCCGTCGCGATTGCCCTTGCGACGGAAGGGTGCGTCATCGAAACGGTGGCGGCTGCGAGAGCCGCGCTGGAAGCGCGCGAGATGGCGCAGCGGGGGAATCACGCTGCGCAGGAGAGGCGCATCGCGGCGGCGCTCTCGCGAATCGCGGTGGACGAAGCTCGACATGCCGCGCTGGCCTGGCGCGCGGCGGCGTGGTTGCTCCGTGCGTATCCGGAGACGCGGCCTCCCTTTCACGACGCCGTCGAAAACGCGTTGGCGGACATGGCGACGTCTGAGTCGCTCGGCGCCGGCGCCGTCCTTGTGCTGGTCGAGCCGCTCCTCGCGGCGGCGGCCGCGTAGGCGTCATGCGCGGGTACATACTTGCCGGCGGGCGGTCGTCACGTTTCGGGTCCGACAAGGCGCTGTATCTCGTGGCCGGCGAGGCGCTGATCGTCCGGACGGCGCGCGTGTTGGCGGAGGCGGGCCTGGTGCCGATCGTCGTGGCGCGACACGCTCGCAACCTTGGTCTGGTCGAGATGATCGAGCCCGGTGACGACGACGATCGCCATCCCCTGTGGGGCGTCGCCCTGGCGCTCTCGCTCGGGGAAGACGCCTTCATCACGCCCGTCGATCTTCCCGAACTCTCCGCTGGCCACGTGCGGGCTTTGATCCGTGCTCGGGCCGTGGCCGTTGGCCAACCGTTGCTTGGGTGGTTCCCCGCCGCGCTCGCCGATCGCGCCCGCACATTCACGACGGCGGGGCGCTCGGTCCGTGCGTTCGTCGAGGATCTTCCGATGCTGGATCTTGGACCGATCCTCAACCTGAACCGGTAGCTGCGAGCGCGGCCAACTCCGGCGCATCCAACAGCGCCGGTGCCGTGGCGGCCGCCACCGCGCCCATCGCCAGCGGCAACCGGAGCGTGAACGTCGAGCCCTTGCCGACCACGCTCTGCACCTCCAACTCCCCACGATGCGCCTGCACAATCCGCAGGGAGATCGCCAGTCCCAGCCCCGTGCCGTCGTGTCGGGTGGTGTAGAAGGGGACGAACAGCTTATCAAGGTCCTCCCTTGCGATTCCACAGCCCGTGTCCTCGATCGACACCTCGATGGCGGGTGCGTTCCGGGCCTTCGGGTCGCGCAGCGTGCCCTCGCGGACCCGCAACGTCAGGACCCCGCCGCCGCGCATCGCCTGAACGCCGTTCTGCCCGAGGTTCAGGAGCACCTGCCGAATCTTCCCGGTATCTACCGTCACTTTGGGCAGGTCGGGCGCCACCTCCTCGATGATCTCGACGTCCTCCGCGAACAGCATCCGCGCCGTTTGCACCACCAGTGATGCCGGGTCAACGTCCTCTGTGTTGAGCTGAAACGGGCGCGCGTAGTCGAGAAATTGCGTCACAACGCCGTTCAAGCGATCCACCTCATCGACGATGACCTGCACCATCTCGGCGTCCGGACCGATCTTTCCCTGTTGGAGGTATTGGGCAGCGCCCTTGATACCAGCCAACGGATTGCGGATTTCGTGCGCCAACCCCGCGGCCATGGTGCCGAGCGCCGCAAGGCGATGTTCTTCCTTCAGTTTTTCGAAGGAGTGAATGTTTTCGAGGATGATCGCCGCGCGCCGTCCGGTGTGCGCGAGGCGGGCGACCTCCTCTTCCGAAAATCCATCGCTCCAATCTTCGTCTTTCAGGGTGAGCCACCCCAGAATGAGGTCGCCGGAAGAGAGCGGAAGGACGACGTCCGCGTTCATCGCGTGCATGAGGCGCAGCCGCGCGCCGACGCCTTCGTTGCGGGCCGGATCGCGCGCGATCGCCCGCTCCATGTCATCTCGAATATAAGCGCGTTCGCCCTGAATAAATCCATCTACGAACGGCTGTCGTGCCACGACGGCCAACGGCGGTTGCTCCCGACTCCCCCGCTCGTCCACGAGGCGATAGACACGCCGGTCCTCGTCCCACAGAAACAGCGACGCAACCGGTACCCGCCCGCTCTCCACCAGGCGAATCAGCAGCGAGTGAGCCAACGCCTCAATGCTCACGACGCGCGCCAGCGCCGCATCCACGTCCGCCAGCGCTTCCTTCAGCAATCGACCGCGCCGGTTGATGAGGTTGCCCATCCACGTTTCAAGCTGCTTTCGGAGCGGATCGTAGGCAAACAGAAACAAACAGCTCGCGACGAACACCTGAAACAGGCCGTGAACCGGGTACTGGCCAATCAGGGAAACGGCGGAGAGCGTCTCCAAAAGCACCAGGATCAGCCCCGCAATCGCGACCGCGGCGATGCGACTGAAAATCTCGTTGAGGTCGAGGAGCCGCGACATCGAAACCATTTGATACAGAAAGTAGAGAAATACTGTCGCGAACAGCGCACCGAGCGGTGGAAGCGCGCCCTGCAGCGCCACCGGCCGCGCGAGGATGCCGAGTCCCGGCGCGGCTTCCGGACCAAGCGACCGCGCGATCGCCTCGATGCCAGAGAAAATGATCGCGGCGGACGCAAGCGTCGCGAAGTAGCTGATCCGCGCCCGCTCGACGCGATGCGGGCTCCGCCGATACAGCGTCCAGAGCCGGTTGAGCGACAGCGCGAACCCGAGGAAGATGTAGGCAGAAAGAAAGACTTCCGCCACCGACGCGTGCCCAATGACCCGGTGAAACGCGACGTCCCAGAGGATGTACGTAATGGCCACGAGCGGACTGGCAAGCGCAAGGTCGCGCAGGCGGGGATCGTTGGCCGCGCCGGGGTGCCAGAAGAACCGATCCACGAACAACAGCAGGGCGAAGGGCAGGAAAGCCGCGGCCGCGCCATTGAGGTACTTGAAGAAGCCGAGCCCCGGCAGCAGGTAGAGCGTCCAACCGAGGTAGGTGAGACACAACACGGATGTGAGAATCGAAAACGCACGGCGAACGGGATCTTGTCGGTCAGCAAGGGGCACACGGATGGCCAGCACACCAGCAGCCACCGTCGCGAGTCCGTAGAGAAGTATGTTCACGTCACCACCGTAGCCGGCTGATTAGGGTGTGACATGGACGAACGCCGAACGCTGCCCGCCATCCATCGTCTCGTCGCCGGGATGCCGGACCTCCCTGCGGTGGTTGCGACGCGGGAGGCCCGGGCATTGGTGGAGTCGGTGCGCGCGGGCGCCGACTCGCCAAAAGATTGGGTAGATGCTGTACGATCGCGCGTCTTTGCGGCCCGGCAGATGCGTTTGCGTCGCGTCGTAAACGCGACGGGCGTTGTGCTCCACACCAATCTTGGCAGAGCGCCACTGTCGGAGCATGCGATTGCCGCGGTGACGGGCGTCGTGCGCGGCTACTGCAATGTCGAGATCGACCTCGCGACGGGCAAGCGGGGGGAAAGGCTGGACGGCGTGCGTGGCCTTTTGCGTGACTTGTGCGGGGCCGATGACGTAGTCGTTGTCAACAACAACGCGGCGGCGGTGCTGCTTGCCCTTACGACGATCGCTCGTGGGAAGGAAGTCATCGTCTCCCGAGGCGAACTCGTGGAGATTGGTGGGAGTTTTCGCGTTCCAGATGTGATCACGGCTGGCGGAGCGCGACTTGTTGAGGTGGGCACGACGAATCGGACGCGCCTTGCCGATTTCGAGCGGGCAATCGGCCCCGACACCGCTGCGATTCTCCGCGTCCACCCGTCCAACTTTCGGGTGGTGGGCTTCACGGAGGCGCCCACGCGTGCCGAACTGCGCACGCTTACGACGGTACGCGGTATTCCGCTCCTAGAAGATCTCGGTGCGGGCGCTGTTATCGGCGGCCTCGGAGAGCCGACGGTGGCCGACGTTGCCGCCACCGCGGACGTCGTCTGTTTCTCTGGCGACAAGCTATTGGGTGGCCCACAGGCGGGCATCCTCGTCGGAAAATCGGTGTGGATGGAGCGAATGCGGACTCACCCGCTTTACCGCGCTCTCCGACTCGACCGGATGGTCCTCGCCGCGCTGGAAGGGACGCTGCGTGGCTACCGGGATGGTGAGGTGCCGCCGACGGTTGCCATGCTCACGATCGAACCCGGCGCCCTGAAAGTGCGCGCAAACCAATGGGTCCAGCGGCTCGCCGAATTGGGCGTGGTCGGTCGAATTGTCGAGGATGCCGGTGCCGCTGGGGCAGGCTCTCTGCCAGGCGAATCTCTCCCGGGGTACAGTGTTGCGCTTACGACGAGGTCGGCGGACGACGCGTTGGGGAGGCTCCGTTCCGCGGGCGTGATCGCTCGCGTCCACGACGGGTGCGTGCTCCTCTCCCCCCGAACCGTGCTTCCAGACGACGAGGACGCGCTGTTCGGGGCTTGCCGTCACCTCGCTGGCGCGTGAAAGGGGAGACATGCCATCGGGCTTCTACGAACTGCTGAATGTCACGTCCGATGCGGACACGGGCATGCTGCGGGCCGCCTACTCGGATCAGGTCGCGCAGGTCCTTCGGCGCCTGCGCGCGGCCGAGGCGCGGCAAGCGGACGTAGCCCCCATTGAGTCGCGGCGGGCTGCGTTGGTGGAGGCGTATGGCGTCCTCTCCGATCCGGTTCGCCGGCGCCGGTACGACAGATACCGTGAGCTTTCCCGCGCGAGCCTGCCCACCGATCCCGATGAACTCTGGGCGCTGGCCAGCCGATCGCTGGTGGATCCTGCGGCCGCGGCGGCGCTCGAGGTGATTCGGACCTTGACGGATCTGCGCGTTGGAGAGGCGGTGGGTGTCGCCGAGATCTCGCTGGAACCGGAGGTCGCTGACGCGCACGTTCGTGTGGACGCCCCGCGGGAACACACGGTTCCCGGGGCGGACGTATCGCATTTGCGTTCGGAACATACGGTGGTGCAACCTGCTGTTCCATCGAGGGAGCGTACCCCGCGTGAGCGGACGGCGGTGCGCATCGAACCGCGGGCGGCGTCGGTCATCCCGATGAATCCGCCGCTTGCGCTGGATCGTGCGGTATCTGCCGAGGATCTGGCGCGCCTTCTTGAGGTCTGCGGGCCGTCCGGTGCGTACCTTCGCGCCGTGCGCGAAGCCCGGCGCATCACCCTCGAACAGCTCGTTGCGACGACCCGGATCTCCCATCGCTTCCTCGACGGCATGGAGCGTGATGCGTATGGGGAACTCCCAGGTGCAACCTTCGTTCGCGGGTACCTGAAGATGGTTTTGCGGACGCTGGACGTGCTCCCCCGTGAGGAGGGAGAGGAGTTCGTGGACGATTGGATGTCTCGCTACCACCGCGCTCGCGGCTGACGTGCCGGAAACGCGTACGTGGACGGCGCCGCATGGAGCCGGGCGCCTTGACCGTTCCCTCGCAGAGGCGTTTGGTGATCTCTCTCGCGCGCGCATCCAGGCGCTGATCGCCGCGGGAAACATCACGTCCGGGGGCGAACCCGTGAAGGGGTCCACGCACCCGGCGGAAGGAACCGTGGTCAACGTACTGATTCCGGATGCGACGCCGCTCGGCGTGACGCCAGAAGACCTCAACGTCCCTGTTCTCTACGAGGACGACGATCTGGTGGTCGTCTACAAGCCCGCCGGCATGGTCGTGCATCCGTCCGCCGGACACAGCGGTGGCACCCTCGTGAACGCGATGCTGGCGCAGGCCGATTCGCTCTCCGGCATCGGCGGCGTGGAGCGGCCTGGCATCGTGCACCGGCTGGACGGGGGCACGAGCGGCGTCATGGTCGTCGCGAAAAATGACGCCGCGCACCAGGGCCTCACTGCGCAGTTTGCAGCGCATACGATCGACCGGCGCTACCTCGCGGTCATTCATCGTGTTCCGCGCTTTGATCGTGGGACGTTCCGCAGCAGCCTCGGGCGTGACCCGCGCGACCGCATGAAGGTCGCGAGTGTGGAGCGCGGAGGGAGAGATGCTGTTACGCACTGGGAAATCCGGGCACGGGGTGACCGTGTGGCGCTGGTTGAATGTCGACTCGAAACCGGACGGACCCATCAGGTCCGCGTGCACCTTTCCGAGGCGGGTCACCCCGTTGTAGGGGACACGATGTACTGCCGGCGCGATTGCATCGCTCCCGCCGGCATCCGCGTGATGGTGGATGCGCTGACGCACCCGCTCCTCCACGCGTTTCGGCTCTCGTTTACGCACCCTCTCCGCGGCGTGACGGTCGCGCACGAAGTTCCGCCTCCGGAAGACTTTCTCGCGTTGTGTGCGGCCGCCGGACTCGCCGTTCCGGTCATCGGCTAGCGGGATCAGCAGCCCGACGAAATCACTTCCACGAGCGTGCCGTCGACGAGTGGCGCGGTCATATCGACGGCGCGGAACGGCATGCAGGTCTCGCCGCCGGAACTCGGGCAGGTCTCGCAATAGACGCTGTAGCTGGCCAGCGCGAGGCAGGCGCTGCCCTCCGTTCCGTCACCAATGCTGGAGTCGAGCCCGCGTGCGTCGATCATGCCTTCGAGGATCCCGTCCTCGATCTCGTCGGCGTCGGAGGTGAACGTGCCTTCCATCACCATCTGCTCGAACGTGACGTCATATCCGCCGAGCGAGAGCGCAACGTCCTGCGGGCCGAGGCCGAAGTCCGGGGCGTCAAACGCGGCCGTCGGGAAGTTGAACGTCGGGTAGCAGATGTCCTGTTCCGGCGGGTTGGAGTCGGCGACGGAAAGCGCGCCGCGCGTGTCGAGCGTCGTTTCTGTGACGGCGGTGACGCCGAGCAGCAATTGTTGATTGATGAGGTATCCGATGAATCCCGCGACGGCGGCCGGCTCCTCAATCGTCGCGTTGGCAAGGTCGAAGCTGTAGGTATTGCCGATGATCGTCGTCCAGTCGTCGATATCCGTGTCCGAGTCGCTGTCGGAATCAGAATCGGAATCGCTGTCCGAATCACTGTCGGAATCACTGTCGGTATCGCTGTCCGAATCACTGTCCGCATCGGTGTCCGAATCCGCATCGGTGTCCGCATCGTTCTCATCGGGGCCCTTGTCACCCTTGTCACTTGCGACGGAAACGGTGGTGCAGGCGGCGAACAGGAGAGAGAGAATCATGGGGAACCTCAGGCGGGCGTACTGTAGACGGGTGTTGCTGAAAAGCCACAAAAACGTTGCGAAACGGGCCGCTAATCCGGGCCGACCCGGTCTTCCACGGAGGGGCGAACGAAAGGAGCCGGGCACGAGCCCCGGCTCCTTCTTGCTGCGCCCGCGGTTGGGGGCGGCGCGCGGCTACTCTTCGCAGGTCTGGTCGGCTTCGGGGGGCACGCTGGCCTGCGTCCAGGTCTCGCATCCCGTGCAGTTGTTGCCGGCCTGCTCTACGATTTCTGTCGCAACCACCTCGTCGGCGACGATGCTGTCCGCCAGGATCGAGAGGCAGAACTTGTCACTCGTCCCCGGGCACGCCTCACACTCGACGCCGAAACTCGGAGCAAGGCCGCACACTGCGCCTTCTTCCGCATCGTCACTGACGAGCTGATCGAAGGACCGCGTGTCGATCGTGCCCTGAAGTACACCGCCGCCGTAGTAGGAACCGTCCGCCGCGAACGTGCCGCTGATCACCAGGTTCTCAATCACGACGTCGTAACCGGCCACCGAAATGACCGTTTCACTGCCTTCACCGGAGATGATGAAGTACGGCGCGTCGGCGAAATCGGCTTCGGGGAACGGGATCGTCGGGTTGCAGAAATCCTGAATCGGCGGATCGGAGTCCGTTACGCCGAGCGAGCCCAGCATGGTGAGCTTCGTGTCGCTGACGGCGCCAACGCCGGTGAGGATGTCCACAGTCAGGTACTGCCCGAGGAGCGAGCCGATTCCCGCCGGTTCCACAATGCGCGCGTCGGCCAGCGCCAGGTTGTACGTGCGACCCAGGAGCGTCTGGGCGTCGGCGATGCTCGTGCCGAGGTCGGACGTCTTGAAGCTGATCTCGGCGTCTCCACCGCAGTAGCTGAGCGTGGCGGTGTACTCGGTGAGCGGCGTGAGGGGCGCCGTTGGCGTCCACACGATCGTCTTTTCGCCGCGAACCGACTGCACACCGGCGATGTCCGTTGTGATGGTTGCCGAGGGGTCCGCGTCGGTGAGCTCGAACTCAATGGTGCCGCGGTAGTAGGCGTCCTGCGCGCCCGTCGTCGGCGTCGTCGACTTGATCGTGACCTTGCACGCGTCGTCACCGGCGCCGGTGTCCTTTCCGGAGGACGTGCCGGAACAACCAATGAGGGCAATCGCGAGAATCAACGGGGAAAGGCGCATGGGGTCTCCAGTCGAGCGGGGGGAAAGGCGGCGCACCTTACACGCACCCATCCCCGGCGTCAACGCGCCCCTGAGGCCTTTTCAGCCTTTCGACTTCTGCGACCACACCTGACGGAGCTCCTTTTGGAGCGCTTCGAGCAGGCGGTGCTCTTCCTCATCGAGGTTCCCCTTGGTCTTGGCTTCCAGCAGGTCGAGCAAATCGAGCGTGTGGCGGGCCATCCTCAGGTCCTCCACGCCAGGCTGACCATGCACTTCCCCGAGGTGTTGGAGTGCCGTGCTGGCCAAAGACACGAGAAAGGTGGAAAACGTCAACTGCGGTTCAGCGGGCTCGGACATGTCGTCGCCTTATCACGTGCCGCGCGATAGCCCATGCGGCGTGACCTTCCTCCTCTCGCTCTACTTTTTCGTTGCGCCGCCGGCGTTTGCCTTGCCCGCGGCAATGACCGCGGAGGAAACGTACAATCTGGGGCAGAAGCGGCTGAAAGCGGGACTCTACGTGAAGGCGCTGGAGCAGTTCAATCGCGTTCGCACCTACTTCCGCGATGATCCGTTTGCGCTGAAGGCTGAACTCGCGATTGCCGACATCCACTACAAGAAGCAGGAATGGGATGCCGCGCGCATCTCCTACGAAGACTTCATGCGGGCCCACCCTCGCTATCCGGAGCTCGACTACGTCGTGTATCAGCTGGGGTTGACGGTGTACAAGAAGGCACCGATGCGGGCGGCACGAGACCAGACGTGGACGAAGCAGGCCGTGAATACCTGGGCGGGCTTCAGCGCCCGCTTTCCGGAGAGCACGCACGCGGCGGAGGCGGAGTCCATGCTCGGCAAGGCGCGGGCGCGGCTGGCGCGAAAGGAAGTCATCGTGGCGCGGTTCTACCAGCGTCGTAAGGCGTGGAATGCTGTGGTGCGGCGGATCGAGCCGATGCTGACGACCTATCCGGAGTCTCCCGATCGAGCGGAAGCGCTTGCGTTGTTAAGCGTTGCCTACACGGGAGAGGGGAAGACCGACCAGGCGAGGGCCGCGGAGGACAAGCTGGCGTCAGAGTTTCCCGGCAGTATTGCGCTGCGGAGGCTGAAGCTTCTGAAGCGGTAGGGCGGCGGCGCGGAAGCGGCGCGCCCGCTCGCCTAGATCACCAACCCCCCGTCTACATCGATGCACCGTCCCGTAAAGTAGTCATTCTCGATGATGAACTTGACGGCCAAAAACATTTCGTCGGGAGCGCCAATGCGCTTGAGCGGAACGGGCTGCACCATCTTTTCGAGGGCGTCCGGACGCATGCCCTCGAGGATTGGCGTCATCGTGAACCCAGGGGCGATGGCGCCGGTGCGGATTCCGTAGCGCGCCAGTTCCGCGCCCCACAGTTTGGTGTCAGCCACAATCGCCGCTTTCGCCGCCGAGTAGTTACCCTGACCCATGTTGCCATGACGCGAAATCGAGCTGATGGAGATCACGACAGCCGGCTTCGTGCCACTTTGGAGCGCCGCTGCCGCGAATTCGCGCGTGCAGAGGAAAACGCCGGTCAAATTGACGTCGATGACCGCCTGCCAGGAGGCGAGGGACATCTTCTGTAGTTTGCCCTCTTTGTCGAACTTGACGAGCATGCCGTCGCGAATGATGCCGGCGTTGTTCACCAGTCCGTTCAGCGGCCCAAACTCCGCCGTGGCGTCACGAACGAGGGCGATCACGTCGTCTTCCTTGGCAACATTCGCAAGGAATCCCTTTACCTTTCCGGGCAGGCCCGCCGCCTCGGATTCCACCGCCGCGATTCCGTCTGCGCCGAGGTCGCAGAACGCGACGTTGGCCCCGAGCCGCGCGAGGTTCAGCGTGAAGTTGCGACCCATGCCGGAGGCGCCGCCGGTGACGAGGATGTTCATGCCGAGAATTTGCATACGGGCGCTCCGGAAGGGGCGCGCCCGCTAACCGGCGGCGGCGGGCCGGGCGAGGCAATCGGCTCGTCGTCGGCTGCGTGGGTGTCTACTCCGGGAGCAGGTCTGGAACCGCGGCAAGCATGGCGGGCACTGCGTCGGGAAGTGTGCCCCCCGCCTGCGCCAGATCCGGCTTTCCGCCGCCCTTACCGCCGACCATGGCGGAGAGCGCGCCGATGAGTTTGCCGGCGTCATAGCGCGTTCCGGCGAGATCCTTGGACACGGCGGCGAGCAATCGAACGTTTGCGCCGGTCCGCGACGCGAGCACGATCACACAGCTACCAAGCTGATCACGGAGGCGATCAGCCTCGTCTCGCATGGCGGCAGGGTCGCCGGGGAATTCGACGGCGAGGAGCTTGATGCCATGGTGATCGATCGCGCGATCGCGGAGGTCGCCGGTCGCAGCGCGCGAGGCTTCCCGTCGGGCGGCCTCCACCTCTTTTACCAAGCGTGCACGGTCGTCGAGAAGGCGTCTGAGCGCCTCCAACACCTTGTCCGGCGACGTCCTCAACTCAGCGGCAGCGAGCCGGGTATTCGCCTCCATCTCGCGTACCCACGCCTGTGCTCCCAAACCGGTTTGCGCTTCGATGCGACGGACGCCGGCTGCTATGCCGCCTTCACTGGTGATCTTGAACAGGCCGATGTCGCCGCTGCGGCGCGCGTGCGTACCGCCGCACAGTTCCTTTGAGAAACCGGCAACGTTGACGACGCGAACGACGTCTCCGTATTTCTCTCCGAAAAGCGCCGTGGCGCCTTCTGCGCGTGCCGCGTCAATGTCACTGACACGTGTTTCAACCGCGTTGTTTGCGAGGATCTCGCGCTGCACGATGTCCTCGACGCTGCGGAGTTCGTCCACGGAAAGCGCTTTGTGGTGGGAGAAGTCGAAGCGAAGCCGCTCGGGCCCCACGAGCGACCCCTTTTGCATGACGTGGCTACCAAGCACCGCTTTCAACGCCGCATGCAGGAGGTGCGTGCACGTGTGGTTCAGTCGCGTTCGGCCCCGTCGGGCGGCGTCGACGCTGAGCGTCGCCTCGGTGCCCACCCGCAGCGTTCCGGACGTCACCTGAACGTGGTGAACGTGAAGGTCTCCTGAGGGTTTCGTGGTGTCGAGCACCGCCGCGCTTCCGCCTGGCCACGTGATGGTTCCCGTGTCGCCGACCTGGCCGCCGCTCTCGGCGTAGAACGGCGTCCGACCGGCAACGATCTCCCCTTTCTCACCCGGCAGAAGCGCCGTGACCGACGCCCCCTCACTTACGATGGCGTGCACGGTGCCGGCGTCCTGATCGCGATCGTACCCGCTGAACGTCGAGGGGATGGTGTGAGCAAGGCCCTGCCATACGGCGGCGACGCTGGTTTCTCCCGACCCTTTCCACGCGGCGCGTCCGCGCGCCCGCTGCTCGGCCCGGAGGCGTTCAAAACCCACCTCGTCCACACCAATCCCGCGCTCGGCCGCGATCAATTGGGTCAGGTCGATGGGGAACCCGAACGTGTCGGCCAGAACGAACGCCACCTCACCGGAGATGATGCCGGGCCTCTTGTCGAACTCCCGTTCAAGGAGGACAAGCCCGCGGTCCAGGGTCGCAGAAAATCGCTCCTCCTCGACCCGGACGACGTCAAGGATGAACTCCCCGCGCTCGATCAACTCCGGATATGCCGCGCCGAAGTGTTCGATGACGGTGGCCACGGTGTGACATAGAAATGGACCTTTGAGGCCGAGCGTTACGCCGTACCGAATGCCCCGGCGCATGATGCGGCGAAGGACATAGCCGCGCTCCTCATTGGACGGCATCACACCGTCCCCGATCAGAAATGCCGCCGCGCGAGAATGGTCGGCGATGACGCGTAACGCTATTTCGACATCGCGATCTTCGGCGTGCCCCCGCGAATCGACCGGCACTCCGGCGAGCGCTGCGGCGCGAAGCATGATCGGCGTGAAAAGGTCGGTATCGTAGTTGGCGTACACGCCCTGGACGCAGGCCGCGACACGCTCCAAGCCCGCGCCGGTGTCGATGCTCGGGCGGGGCAGAGGCGTAAGCGTTCCGTCGGCGCTCCGATCGAACTGCATGAAAACGAGGTTCCAAATCTCGATGTACCGCCCGTCTCCGAACGCCGGACCGCGTACGTCGTCACTGATCGCGGGGCCGTGGTCGTAGTGGATTTCGGTGCACGGTCCGCACGGGCCTGTGTCGCCCATCGACCAGAAATTTTCGTCCTCCCCGAGTTTTTGAATGCGGGCTTCGGGAACACCGATTTGATCCCGCCAGATCGCGAACGCTTCGTCGTCCTGATCGTACACAGTTACCCAGAGGCGCGCGGCGTCCAGACCGATTTCGATGGTCAAAAACTCCCAAGCAAATTGGATCGCCTCAACCTTGAAGTAGTCGCCGAACGAGAAGTTCCCGAGCATCTCGAAGAAGGTGTGGTGGCGCGGGGTGTGGCCCACATTCTCAAGGTCATTGTGCTTGCCGCTTACCCGGAGGCACTTCTGCACGGTGGTAGCACGCTTGTAGGGGCGGATGTCAGTGCCGACGAAGACGTCCTTGAACTGCACCATGCCGGCGTTCGTGAAGAACAGGGTCGGGTCGTTCTGCGGGACAAGCGCACTCGAACGCACGATTTCGTGCTGGTGACGCTGGAAGTAGGCGAGGAAGCGGGCGCGAAGTTCGGCGGAGGTCATGGCGCCGGCGGTCTAACCGATCTGGCCGACGGCCGGCCCCGTGCCGTCGTCAGTCGTCATCGGCGCCCATTCCAGACAGACGCAGCGCCAATTCGTCGGGGTTGTTCGCGGCGCGCAACCCATCTTCCTGCCCGATCCGGCCGCTTTCGATCAGCTCAAGCAACGCTTGATCGAACGTCTGCGAGCCGTAATTGGCACGCCCCTTGCGAATCTGATCACGAATCTCGCGCGTCCGTTTCGGGTCAACGATGCATTCGTACACCGTGCCGGTGTTGATCATGATCTCGATCGCGGCCACCCGCCCACCCGCGGTGGCGGTGACGAGGCGTTGGGAGATCACGGCGCGAAGCACGGAACCGAGTTGCAATCGGACCTGCTGTTGCTGGTGCGGCTCGAAAAAACCGACGATTCGGTTCACGGATTCGTGTGCGTCGATGGTGTGGAGCGTCGCCAGGACGAGGTGGCCCGTCTCTGCCGCTGACATCGCGATTTCAACCGTTTCGAGGTCTCGAAGCTCGCCCACGAGGATAACGTCGGGGTCCTGACGGAGCGCGGCTCGAAGGGCCTGCTTGAAATCCGCGGAATCGACGCCCATCTCCCGTTGGTTCACGAGGGACTTTTTGTCGGTGAACACGAACTCGACCGGATCCTCGATGGTCAAGATGTGGTGCGGCATCGTTCGGTTGATCTCTTCGATGATCGCAGCCAGCGTAGTGCTTTTTCCCGACCCCGTGGACCCCGTGACCAGCACCAGACCGCGAGGTTCCTGCGCCACCTTTTTTAGCACCGGGGGCAGGTTGAGCTCGTCGATCGACTTCACGTTCGTGGGAATCGCCCTCAGGACCGCCCCGATTTTTCCTTGCTGACGGAAGACGTTGCACCGGAAGCGCGCCACGCCCGGGACGGTGTGGGCCAGATCGCAGTCGTTTGTGTTCTTGAATCGTTCCCGCTGGGGCGCGCTCATGATGTCCCATATGGCGCGTCCCAGCTCTTCTTGCGTGAGCACGGCCATGCCCGGCACCGGCCGCATATGGCCGTGGATGCGAAACATCGGGGGGACACCCACCTTCAGGTGGATGTCGCTCGCGTTGGTCTGAAGAGCGAGCTTGCACAGCGCGGGAAGGTCCATGCGGGCGATTCTACCGCGGGCCGAGCGATGCGCGTGCGCAAGCGCCGCGCGCGTCGCGAGCGCGAGCTACCGGCAGGTCTCAGGCTCGGAGGCGAGTGCGTTGGACACGTCCTCGTCCAACTCGGGGACGAAGGCCGTCCTGCCCGGTCGAGGCGCCCGCAATCCGCCTTCACCCGTGTCACCCGTGTCACCGCCGTCACCGGTGTCACCCGTGTCGTCACCGCCGCCGCCGCCGATCAGGATGAAGCTGTACTCCACTCCACCCGAAACATCTGCTTCATTGTACCATTCGGCCCCTTCACAGCCTTCGGCGTACATGCCGATGGTTCCGTCGGGCATGCCGGACAGGTAGTAGAAGTAGTCGATCGGCAACACGTTATCGCCGAGCACGTCGTCACTCCAGTCCCCATTGTACGAGAGGTAGAGCCAGCAGACCTCCTCTTCGGCGATGTTGATGACGTAGATCGTGTTCGAGCCCGAGTCACCGACCACGGCGTCTCCGGTGGATTCGTCGGCCTTGCCCTCACTGGCCTGATCTGTCTTGTCACCGGCCTCGGCCTTCCCGTTCTTCTTGTGGTTGCTATCGGGAGTGCTTTTCGGACCATCGGCCTTTTTGTCGCCGGCTTTCTCGTCGTCGTCCCCGAGATTGCAGCCAATCGCGAGCGGTCCGGCGATCATGCCGATGGCGAGTGCGGTGGTGAACGTCGAGGTCAGGACGGATCGATTCATGGGGCTCCGCAGCGGGTGGAGCACCGGGTAGCCGGCGCCACGATCTGCGTCAAGCGCGCGTGTTCCCTGCTCACGCCTCTGCGCTGGCTCCGGCGATGACGGTCACGGCTGCGGCCCCGCGATTCATGATTTCCATGCGAAGTTTTTCGCGCAGCTCCGGGTGCTCGATGATGTACGTCATCGCCTTGTCGCGCCCCTGACCGATTCGTTCATCCCCGTACGAGAACCACGATCCCGACTTCCGAACGAGGCCCAGATCCACGCCGATGTCAATCAACTCTCCCTCTTGATTGACGCCCTTTCCATAGAGGATGTCGAACTCGACCTGGCGGAACGGCGGCGCGAGCTTGTTCTTGACCACCTTGACGCGGGTCCGGTTGCCAATGGCCTCTTCTCCTTGCTTGATGGATCCGACGCGACGGATGTCAAGACGCACGGAGGCGTAGAACTTCAAGGCATTGCCGCCGCTCGTTGTTTCCGGTGACCCGAACATGACGCCGATCTTCATGCGGACCTGATTGATGAAGACCATCGAGCAGTTGGACTTGTGGATGTTGGCCGTCAGCTTCCGGAGGGCCTGACTCATCAAACGAGCCTGCGCACCCGGCTGAACGTCTCCCATCTCTCCCTCAAGTTCCGCTTTGGGCACGAGCGCGGCCACGGAATCGATGATGACGACGTCCACGGCGCCAGAACGGACGAGGGTGTCTGCGATTTCCAGCGCCTGCTCACCGGTGTCGGGCTGCGAGATCAACAGCTCCTCGACACGAACGCCGAGTGCGCGCGCGTAGTTGACGTCCAACGCGTGCTCCGCGTCGATGAAGGCAGCGACCCCCCCCATCTTCTGCGTTTCGGCGATGAGATGGAGGGTCATCGTCGTCTTGCCGCTCGACTCTGGACCGTAGATCTCGATGACGCGGCCGCGCGGAAGACCGCCGATGCCGAGGGCGATGTCCAGCCCGATGCTTCCGCTGGAGATGGTGCCGATCTGCACGTGATCTGCGGCGCCCAGACGCATGATGGCGCCTTTGCCGTAGTTGCGTTCGATGGTGGCGACGGCGGCGTCGAGGGCCTTGGCTCGTTCAGGGTCGATAGGCATGAGGAACTCCGGTTGGGTTGCCCAAGCACCGTACCACGGACCTGTACGGGCGCAAGGGAAAGTGTGCCAAAAAATGTCCGATCTAAGAAATCGTGTTCAGCAGGGTGCGGCGGAGCAGGTCGAGGGCCATTGCGGCCGACATGGAAATATTTCTGTTCCTATCGTAAGGAAAGTGCATGCGGCGGTGTTCAATCCTCCGGGCGTTCGCCACGGCGACGTGGACGGTTCCCACGGGCTTCTCCGCGCTCCCGCCGCCGGGTCCCGCGATTCCGGTGACTGAAAGTCCCCAATCTGCGCTCGCTCTCTCGCGAATCCCGTCCGCAAGCGCACGGGCGACCTGCTCCGATACCGCACCCTCCTCGGCAATCACGCGTGCGTCGACCCCGCACTGCCGAATCTTTTCAGCGTTCGAATACACGATCGCGCCGCCGACGAGGTAGCGCGACGCCCCGGGAATTGCGGCGATCTCCGCAGAGATTCGGCCCGCCGTACAACTCTCGGCGACCGCAAGCGTTTGCCCCCTTTCAACCAGCAATTTCCCTACCACTTCGGCCAGCGGCCCCGAGTCGACGCCGTACACGTAGTCACCGAGGCGGGCACGAGCGTCCGCGATCCACACGTTTTTTTCGGCGTCCGCGGGCAGGTGCAGCTTGACCTGAACCTCGGGGAATGACGCGCGATACCCAACGACAACGCGATCACGTTCGAACCCGTCCATTCTCTGCGCCGCAATCGACTCCGCCAGTCCGATGCACCGGAGTACCACCGTTCGACGCGGTGGAAGGTCGAAACGTTGGCGAGCGGCGGGCAGTACGTACTCGCGCATCATCGGCTTCATTTCGAATGGCACCCCGGGGAGGAAGAACAGGAGGGAACGTTCCGTTTCGACCGCGAAGCCGGGCGCCGTGCCGAGGAAGTTTTCGAGTAGACGTGCGCCGGCCGGAAGCAGGGCCTGAACGCGGTTCTTCGGCGGCATGTCCCGATTGCGTGAATGATAGCGGGCCTCGATCTGTGCGAGGGCATCCGCGTTCTCCGCGAGCGGCAGCCCAAAAGCAAGCGCGACGGCGTCACGTGTGAGGTCGTCGGATGTCGGACCGAGTCCGCCGGTGCACACAACCAGCGCGCTCCGTCCGGCCGCCTCGATCAGCACGTCGCGAATATCGTCCGTCGTGTCTCCTACGACGCTGACCCTCCCGGGGGTGAGGCCGACGCCGCCCAATTCTCCGCAGATCCACGCGGCGTTGGTATCGGTGCCCGCCCCGGACACCAACTCCTCTCCCTGCGAGACGACGTCGAAGCGCACCGACATGCTGCCATGTATCCTGCGAGTCGTGCTCCACCCCGGTGCCGTTCTTGCGCTCGATGTCGGCTCCGCGAAGATCGGCATCGCCGTCAGCGATCCATCTCGCCGCATCGCCAGTCCGCTTCGACTCTACATTCGTGTATCGGTGGCGCGGGACGCGATTGCGCTCGCCGCGATTGCGGTTGAGCGCGGCGTTACGACGATTGTTGTCGGCCTCCCCCCAGCGGGAACGCGTCCGGAACGCCTCGCCCGCCAGGTCGGAGATGCGCTTGCGACGCTTTCGGGCTTGCCCACGCATTATCAGGACGAGCGATTCACCACGATCGAAGCACGACGACGGCTAGAGGAGGCAGGTGGCCCGCGCGCCGCGGTCGACGAGATGGCGGCGGTGATCATCCTTGAGGACTGGATGCGCGTGAACTCTGAGGGATAGGAGGGCGAATGCCTGTGCACCCGCACCATGCCGATCGCGTCGTTTCCGTTCACGTCATCACGGTGTCCACGTCTCGCTCTCGGAAGGAGGACGCATCGGGCGCTTTGCTGGCCGAGATGGTGACGTCGGCCGGACACACGCTCGCGGGCACGTCGCTCGTCGTGGACGATCCGGATGCGATCGGGAAGGCGCTGGATGACGCCTTGCGGACGGCTGACGCGGTGGTATTGACGGGCGGGACTGGGGTTTCTGCCCGGGATTGCACCGCGGCCGTCGTGCGTGCGCGGCTGGATCGTGTCCTTCCCGGATTTGGCGAGCTCTTTCGCATGCTGTCGTTCGCGGAGGTAGGATCCGCCGCAATGTTGTCCGACGCGCTGGGTGGACTCGCTGGAACGAAGCCTGTTTTCGCACTTCCGGGTTCGACCCGGGCATGTGCACTTGCCATGGAGAAGTTGATCCTTCCCGAACTGGCCCACATCGCGGGAGAGGTGGCGAAGGAAGCGCCCCTTTTGATCGCGCGCCCGGCGGCGGCGCTCGCGCGACCTGCGTCGTCCCGTCCCGCACCGCGCTCCGGCGAAAAATCCGCTGGGAAACAGGAGCCGCTCAGCACGCCTGCTGCGCTGGCGCCGCCGCGTCAGGGCATCGACATCACCGTCGCTCCGGATGCCGTTGCTCCGGAAGAGCCAGAGTTGCCTGGCGGCTGGCGGGCAGCGATTCGTTCCATGGGCGGACGACTCGAACGGGCGCAGGGAGAGATTCCCGAGTCGTTGACACGAATTCAGCCGGTCATGGACGTGCTTCAGGCCGCGGGAGAAAGGGCCACGGTGCTGACACGAGACGCGCGGCGCTGGTTGGCGTTCGGATACCCGGACCTTCGTCGCAACGCGTCCAAGGTGATCCTCGTCCGCGAGGCCGAGCCTGTCGCGGAGATCGTGGCCCTGCACCGATGGCCGGAGTTGGTTGGCCTGGTCGCAGAAGGGGAGGGGGGAGTGTTGCCCGCTGCGCACGATGATCCGGGAGCCGTTTCGGACGCGCGCACGTCGGCGCCTTACACAGGGGCGGGCTCGCTTTTCGCGGTGGATTCGGCCGCGATATGGGTGTTGGAAAAGAAGCTGGTCAAGCGATGGGACGGTCGTACTGCGAAGGATGTTGGGCCGGTTTCGTCGGCGCTCGCATCACTCGTGTTGAGCTGGTCGCAACGCTGAGACGCACGGTGAGCCCGGTCGGTTAGCGGGAACCGCATGGACCCGCTCACACTGCTTGAACCTGCGGCCACCCGCGTCCGCGATCCGTTGACCGGCAAATCCGTTTGGCTCGCCGGCATGGTGACGGATTCGCGCCTCGACGGAGATGTGCTTCGGTTCACGCTGGTCGTGAAGAAGGAACATTCACCGGACGACCGAAACAAGATTCGGGAGGCGCTGCTACGTAATCTTGCCGAGCGCGGCTGGCAGGGTGAAATCGCCTGTACGATCCGCGTCGAGGGCCTGCTTTCCTCGCCCTCGCCGGCCACCGCTCCGCACAGCCACCCGCCGGCGAAGGATCCGGTGCGGGGCATGTCGGGTGGCGGCGTCCAGCCGCACGGCGGTCCGATTGCCAAGTCGCTTCCGCCGGGCGTGAAACACATCGTCGCCGTAAGTTCCGGAAAAGGTGGCGTCGGCAAAAGCACCGTCGCAACGAATTTAGCGGTTGCCCTGGCACGGAAGGGCCACTCGGTCGGCCTCCTCGATGCGGACATCTACGGCCCTTCGCTGCCATTGATGATGCACGTGAACGGCCGCCCGATGGCGAACGCCGAAAAGAAGATCATCCCGCTGCGCGCGCACGGCGTCAACTGCATGAGCATCGGGTTTCTGGTCGACGACACGGAGCCGATCATCTGGCGCGGTCCGATGGTGATGGGCGTCGTGAATCAGTTCTTCAAAGAGGTGGAGTGGGGGCCTACGGACTACCTGATCGTCGATCTGCCGCCGGGCACCGGTGACGCACAGCTCACGATGATTCAGGCCGTGCCGATCGCCGGCGGAATCATTGTCACGACGCCCCAGCCGGTCGCGCTGATCGATGCCGTTCGTGGCGTGGAAATGTTCCGAAAGCTCGATGTCCCCGTGCTCGGGCTCGTCGAAAACATGGCGTGGTACGAGTTGCCCGGTGGCGGTCGCACGCATCCGTTTGGGGAAGGCGGTGGGTCGCGCATGGCCAGCGAGTATGGCGTGCCCCTGCTGGGTCAAGTGCCGCTGCGTGACGCCATTCGTGCGGGGGGCGACGCCGGACGGCCGGCGGTGCTCGACGGGGAATCCATCTTCGCCGAAATCGCGTCGCGCGTTACGACGTTGCTGCCGGCGTGAGCATGCGGCCGACCGGGCCTTCGCTGCTCGACCGATTTGGCCGGCAGCACAGCTATCTTCGGGTGAGCGTCACGGATCGCTGCAATTTTCGGTGCGTGTACTGCCTTCCGGCGGAGGGCATGACGTGGATGCCAAGGAAGGACGTGCTTTCCTACGAGGAGATCGTCCGTATCGTACGCGTTTTCTCCCGCCTCGGTGTGCGCCGGGTGCGGCTTACCGGCGGCGAGCCCACCATTCGCCGCGATATCGCAGAACTTGTGGCGGGAATCGCCGATATTGACGGTATTGAGGATCTCTCGATGACGACGAACGCCCACGCCCTGGCCTCCCAAGCGGGCATGTTGCGGGACGCCGGGCTGCATCGTGTCAATATTTCGCTCGATTCGTTGGATGCCGAGCGTTTCGCAACGATTTCGCGCGGGGGTCGGCTGGACGCCGTCATCGCGGGGATCGAGGCGGCCCGCGCTTCGGGACTGACCCCGATCAAAATCAACATGGTCGTGATGGCCGGCGTGAACGATGACGAGATTGTACCTATGACGAAATACTTTTCGCCGCATGCTTCGGACACTGTACTTCGCTTCATCGAATACATGCCCTTCGACGGACGGTGGCACGAAAGCGTCAGCGCTTCATCGATGCGCGCACAACTCGCGGGCGCGTTCACGCTCGTTCCCGACGGGACGCCTTCGGGAGGCGGCCCCGCTCGGTACTGGCGCGCGGATGGGTTGCGCGTCGGGTTCATTGCCCCGCTCACCGAGCATTTCTGCGCGTCCTGCAACCGCCTTCGCTTGTTGGCGGATGGACACCTGCGGACCTGCCTTGCGCACGAGGACACGCCGAACCTGCGGGACGTGGTGCGTTCGGGTGCCAGTGACGACGAGCTGACGGCCATCCTGCTCGCGATCGTGGCGGGAAAGCCCGCTGGCCACGAGGCGCAGACGGAGGGCGGCAAACACTTCGAAGGCGTGATGACCGGAATCGGCGGATAGCGTCGGAAACTAACGCTGGTGTTTCCATCCGTGCTGTCCGACCCAACGGATGCTGGTGACGCCGGGGAGCGGCGTTTTGCCGCAGGTCGCGTAGAACGCGGTGGCTGAGGCGTCGGCGCGCGCTCCGGTGGGCGCGGTGACCGCGACGCTGCGGATGCAATGGACGGCTTCGCCGGTCCGCCCGTCGACGATGTGGTCCGGCTGCTCGTCCTCTGCCGACGTGGAAAGGGCTTCATCACGCAGGCGGACGTTCCACGACGCGGCTTGGGTGACGACGGTGACGGGCCAACCGGGCGTCCCGTCGCCGGCATCGCCGTGTGCGACGATGTCCCCGGCGGCGTCGATCACAAAATTCGCGACGCCGGCGTCGCGTAGCGCGTCGGCCGCCCGATCGGCGAGAAACCCCTTGAGGATGCCGCCAAGGTCAACCTTGCCGGTGGCATGGACCGTATCGCCTTGTCGCCGTACGGCTCCACCGCGCCAACTGATATTGAACGCACCGTTGGTTGCGACCCGGAGATCCTCGGCGATGTCGAACAGGGCGAGCGAGTCGGGTCGGAACGACGCGTGTCCGTGCGCCACAAGGCGAAACGTCGTGCTGTCTGGGCGCCACTCTGAAAGTTCAGCCTCAAAGGATTCGATCGCCGCGTATGCGGCATCGAGCGCACGGTGATCGGCGTAGGCCGTGATGCCGACCGCGGTGCCCATGGCCGGGCGGCTGTCTCGGGTCAGAACAGGGTGGTCCGTCAGGACGCCCCCCACATCTCGCGAAGGGCGTGCGCCACCATGTAGGCGAGGCCGCCGATCAACACGGCATGAACAGGGAGAAGGAGCATCGCAAACGTGGCGGCGACGTACGTTACCAACCACGGAAGCGCTACCTGCACCAACAGCGCGCCGAGTGTGGCTGCAGTCACGATGATTCGGCGTCGAACGCTGTCCCCACCAAGGTTGTAGAGGTGTGCCAGGACGAGAAACGTGACTGGCTCCGTGAACAAGTGGAAGTGCGTCAACTCCAAGAGCTGCCGGTAGGACTTCGGGTAGGTCATCGCCGCCTCGTCTCCCCGCCAGTACGCGGTTGCAACGTCGACACTGACGCCCATTCCATCGCCATGGAGAAGCGCAGCCGTGGCCAATCCCAAAGTGGTGAGCACGAGAAAGCCGGTGTAGACCGTTTTAGCCCCCGTATCGAGGCGGCGGAGATAGCTCGGCACCCGGGCGACGAAGTCCTTCATCGTGCCAGCCACGCTTCGACGATCGCGCAGGCGCGGCGCGTGCCGACCGCCAGAGATCGGGTAGAAACGGTTGCTCCGCTCACGATCCGGATGTCCTTGCCCGGTCGCATCGGGGCCGCCACTCCGAGTCCGTGGAACTGCCTCGTGAAGGTCAGCGCCCGAACCCCGTCGCCGTATGCCTCTCGGTAGACCATGACCTCCAGCCTCTCCACGTGTGCGTGCGCGTCCAGTAGCACTGCAAACGTAATCGGTTCGTGCAACCCCAGCTGATCATCGATGATTGCGTACGCTGCCGTGCCATCCGTACGCGCGGCGATCACGATGTCGTACGCGGCTTGGGGGAGGGGGTAGCCCAATACGGCCCTTAGCGCGGCGGGGTCCGGCGCAAAGGTCTCGACCGCCCATGCTTGCCCGGGAAAAAACGAGGTGAGCAAGGCGTCACGTGTGAAGTAGACGTAGGCATGCGCAGGGGCGCTCACGACGCTGGCGAGAAGTACGACCGCAATTTTGAATTTGATTTTCATTTTCGTCTGGACACGAACACACCGGGACCATAATGATTTTGAAACTGAAAGTCAACTTCAACTTCCCGCTCACCTGAGGTCCTGATGCTCCTGCTCGCCACCGTTTCCTCGCTTGCGCTCGCCGGAGAGCAGATGTTCGCCTTCACGTACGGATACGGAACCGTGCCAAAAGGCGGCGTAGAAATCGAACATTACACGACCGTGTCGCTGGATGAAGGCGGAAAGACGAACGAGTGGAAGCACATGGTCGAGTTGGAATACGGCATCACGGACCACCTCGAAAGCGGCCTGTACTTTGTCGGTGCCCAGACCAACGCCGGCCCGTTTGCGTACAGCGGGTTCAAAGCGCGGCTGAAGTACCGTTTCGGCAGCGAGGGCGTGGGCCCCATCGATCCGGCGGTGTACGTCGAGTACATCAGCGAGCCGACGTTTACCGAGCACGGCGTCGAGGGAAAGCTCATCCTCGCCAAGAAGATCGGCGGGCTGGAGGTGGACTTCAACGCCGAGTACGTCGCTTCCTTTTCGCCAGGAGGCATCGAACACGAGATAGAGCCGTTCCTCGGCGTCGGGTACCGCGTTGCGCCATGGTTCGCGGTCGGCGTTGAGTCCAAAAACGAGGTTGAAATTGCGGGGGGTGAGGTCGAGGGGCCACGCCTTTGGGCCGGTCCTTCGGTCCACCTCGCGGGCGAAGGCGGGCGGTTCTGGCTGACGGTGTCGGGCCTGGCGCCGCTCACGGACGAGACTGCGCTCGATCACGGCGTGTTCCTTCGCACGCTCGTCGCCGTCAACCTTTGATCGACGACCGGGCGGGCCGTTGACGGCGCGCAGGGGCCGGGTCAAGGGGGCGGCGCCATGAACGCCCGCACCGTTGCCAAATCCGCCGTCAAGATTTTTATCACGGTCGCCATTTTCGTGGCGATCTTTGCGGAGTTCGGTGGTGGGCCGGTCGAAGTGTCTCGGCCGGCGCTTGCCGATGGCACCGCACTGTACGCGGCGAACCCAGCGATGCCCGGTTTCGTCGGAAAGGTCAAGGCGAAGCTGACGGGCGCGACGTTGCCGGAGGCAACCGTTCCGCTCGCCTTCGATCGCGCGTGCAAAGCCGCTGCCGAGGGGAGCGTGTTCGTTCGCACCATGGACGGGAAAGTCGTGAAATTCAAGGCGTTGCGACACTGTGAGCAGGACGTGCTCACCACAATCCTCGTCGTCGAGGACGGTCCAGTAGCGGCGCTGGCCTCCGCCACCACTCCGACGGTGTGGGTCATCGAGCAGGGCTTCCAGCTCGTTCCCATGGACATGCACGACCTGTGGCGCGAAATCCGCTCGGTCGATCCAACGAAATTCGCCCTGTGGTTCCTGTTTGCGGTCGGGATCAAGCTTGTCGGCATTCTCGCCAACGTCGTGCGTTGGCGGGTGCTTTTGGCCGGGCAAGGGGTGAACCTCGGATTTGGTTGGCTGACATCGAGCTACTTTGTCGGACGATATTTCGGCATCGTGACGCCCTCGACCATGGGGTTGGACGGCTGGCGCCTCTACGACACGATCCGCGCGACCCGAAAGCCGGTGGAGTGCACCACGGCCATCGCGGTGGAACGCGTCATCGGCCTCGTCGGATTATTGGCCGTAATCCTGGCATTCATGCCATTCGCCGACTTGGGTGGGCGTGATCTCGCCGACGTGATGAGCGCACTGAAAATCCCGATTGCGGCAGGCCTTTTATTCGGCCTGCTGCTGCTGCTCCAGCCGGGCTGGTTCGCGGGTTTGGCGCGAATCGTGCCTTCCGCGCGCGTCCGGCGTTTCCTGGGCAGTGCCATTGAAAGCGCGACGGCGTACTCCTCACGACGCAGCGCGCTTCTGATCGCTCTGGGCTGCGCCGTGATCGGCCAGCTTACGACGATGTTCATGTATTTCGGCAACGCAATGGCGCTGGGTGTCACCGGCGTCGGCATGACCCAGATTCTGTATGCATCGGCCGTGATGACCCTTGGCACCTTCTTGGCGCCTTCGGCATCGGGGGAGGGCGTCCGCGAGCTCGTGTTCGTCGCGCTCCTTGGCGGCCACACCACTGCGGCCAAGGCCTTTCTTGTCGGGCACCTCGGGTTCTGGATTGAAAAGCTGCCGCTCTCGATTCCCGGCGGAGTCTTCCTGATCCGCGCGCCCGACGCGTACAAGCGCGTCACGGCCGAAGATCTGAGGAAGCTTCGTGAGGAGACCTCCAAGGTAGACGCCGAACATGCTGACCGGGCGGCCCCGACGCCGAGGTAATTCTCGACGCTCGGACGGCGTCCTTGCTAGACTGTCGGCCATGCTCCTTGTCGTGGCCCTCGCGTTTGCCGCCGTTCCGGAAGAACTCTCCATCCGGGCAATGGACGATTATGGTGGTTCATCGACGGAAGTCGGTGCATCCGGCTCCGACTGGGTGACGGCCGGATACAAGGAGATGGCCAAAGAACTCGGGGCGGCCATCGCCAACAAACCGATGGTGCCAGGGGAAACGCTGGGCGTGTACGGTTTCCACGTGGGCATTGCGACCACGGTCGGGTTCATCAAGACGGGCAAGCAGGACGGCACGAACCCCTCCGGGTGGGACCTGGCGGATCCTCAGGAGGACCCGGTACCGGTAATTTTCATCCCGCAGGTGCAAATCCGGAAGGGCCTGCCCGCCTCGCTGGAGCTTGGGGCGAACTTCGGATGGATTGGGATGTCGCAGACCGGCGTTGTCGGCGTTTTCGGGCGATGGGGAATTCTGGAGGGTTACAAACCGCTTCCCGACGTATCGCTGCAGCTCGGATACGCGGGGTACGTTGGAAACGATGAGTTGGAGGTCGGGGTCGTCGACCTCTCCGCCACCGTCGGGTACACGCTTCCGTTTGGCAGTACGCCCGGGATCCACTCCGCGTCGTTTTCGCCGTTCGTCGGCATCGGTCTGAACGAGATCCATGCCGCCCCGCGCGGTGACCTTTCGCGCACAGGACTCTCCGGTCGCATTCCTGAAGTCAACGGAATCGACGCGAAGGATCCTAACTTCGATGCCAGCTTTGCTCCGATCGTGGTGGATGGTGGCTTCCGCATTCTCAACGGCGCCTTCTCCGCCACCGTGTCCGGCACCTACGCCCCAAGTATACTCCCGACCGTCAACGTGGGCTTCGGGTTTACCTACTAGCGCCGGCCGCGTTCGCTGTGGGGTTGGGCCTCCGCGTCGAGGCGGAAGTGTTGCCAGGGCTTCGCGAGATTCGTGGCACGGTTACGGCGGACGGCCCCGTTGTGTGGATGGACCCGCTCGCGGTGCTCCCGTCCCCGGAGACCAACCGGGACACGCTGCGCACGTTTCCGGACGCCGCCAATACCGGAAGCGTTGTGTGGCAGGTGCGACCCTCCCTAGCGGGTGTCATCGCATTCCGTACGCAGTTGCCGGAGCGTTTCGGGGACGTCGGCTGGCTGCCTGGCCGCGGCATGTGGGCGAATGGCGGGTGGTGTCCGCTGCCCGTCGATGAGCGAGGGAATGCCCTCGTTGTGGACTGGACGGTGCATGTGCGCGTACCGAACGATTCCGTGGGCGTGCTCGGGGGCCGGACGGGAACGGATCTTCATTGGGCGGGTCGCGGGGATCGTGCGCCCCTCGCCGTGCTCTCCCATGCGCACGTCACAGATGTGGTGGTTGCGGGCGGAAATATTCGCTTTGTCGAGACGGGTCCACCGGAGCGCCATACCCACCGGGAGGTGGAGCGAATCGTCGCAGAGGCGTGGCCGTTTGCCGGGCCTCCAAACCTTGTCATCGTCGAGGACTTCGACCTCCAGCGACTGGCGCGGCCGGCGCCCGGCATGGTCTTTCTGGCGGACCGGGCGTTTCGCATTTTTCCGGGTCTGGAGCGCTTCCATCGGTCGGCCGTTCGGAGAGCGATCCTTGCCGCATCGGCGCCGGCCCCGGACGCATGGACCCGCGAATTTGTTGCGACCGGGCTTGAATCTGGCCTGCCCGTTCCCTCAGTGAAATCTGCGCTGGGTTGGCTCGCCTGGAACCCGGTCGTGGACGAATTGCTGTACGACGGGACGCTTCCGTACTTCACGGATGTCTTCAACGAGGCCCATCAGGACGCACCCGACTGGATTGGAGCGCGCTCCTCGAGAATTGCGGGGCGCGCCGCGGCGCTTCAACTCGACGACATCGCGGGGCCCGGCACGGCGAGCAATCTGGCTGGACTCGTCATCGCCGGCGCGTCGGTGGAGCAGGCGGCGGGCCTGCTGGCGATTCCCGACGAGGTGGTATCCGCGTGGTCCGCGCCCTACGTCCCCACGCAGAACTACCGAGCGGAGAAAGGCAGAATCGTGCGGGATGCCCCCGCCGATGCGCCGCAGGAGACGGTACGGTTTGATGTCGATGGCGAACGCCGTCCGCCCTGGTTCACGGCGACGGGCCCCGATGCTCTGGTGATTCGTGACGCCCATCGCATTCGCGTGGACCCCGACGCCCACACCGCGGAGGGCGAACTCGCGGACAATAGTTGGCCCTCGCGGTGGACGCCGATCTTGACGGGGTGGGTGGACGACATCTCGCCTTCACAGGGCACATTTACGATCTGGGGGCAGCTGGCGCTTCGCCGCCAGAATGACAGTCGGAATCTCTACTTCGGCGCTCTCTCCCACGATGCGCAGGACCTCGCGTCGGCGGAACTGGGGTGGGTGCGTTGGCTGGGTCCGCTGCTCGACCGTCGGCGTCGCCAGCACAGGTTTTATCTGCTCACTGGACCGTCCATCCTCGATCCGGCCTTTCGCCCAACGAACGCGGGTTCCGTCGCGATTGGCGGCACCGCGAACTACACCTGGGACACGCGCGAGGAGGAGGCGGTGGCGTTCGAGGGACATCGTTCTTCGGTCGGCGGAGGCGGCGGTTTCATCCCCGGCGCAGGCGTGGCGTGGGCGACGGCCGGCGTGTCCCACGCCCATCTCCTGCCGGTCTCCCCTCGTTTTGTGTTTGCGGCACGCGGGAAGGCGGGGTGGTCGTCGGGAGTGGTCGAACACAGGCTTTTACCCATCGGTGGCGCCGATAACGTCCGTTCTCTTCCAGAAAATGGATTTGTCGCGAATGAGCGGGCCGTCGCCAGCGTTGAGGTGCGATGGGCTCCCCTCCGGCACGCATCGCTCCCCCTTGGCGTGGCGTGGTTGGATGAGATTCAATTCGTCCCCGGCCTCGATTCCGGCATCGGATGGCGCGGCAGCGAGATGGCGGCGGGGGTGGGGGCGACGTTCGGCGTCTTTGGGTCGGCTGATTTCCTGGGTGCCAAGCCGGAGCTGGTCGGAGTATCGTTCGCGTGGCCGCTCTGGTCGCAGGGCGTCGCGGCCACCGGCCCGCAAGTCTACCTCGCCTTCAATCATGCTTTCTAAATCGGAGTCTCCATGCTGATCCTGTCGCTTCTCGCTTGTGAACTGTTCGATCCTTCGAAGGTCGGCGCGTACTCGTGCAGCGAGTATTGCCCGCAGGTGATCGACAAGACGGACGCGTGTGCGGAGGCCCAGTACGAGGCAGAATGCGCCAAGCTCGATTCGGGCTGCCCGGAATATTCGGAGGACGAGCTTCAGGCGTACGCAGCCGAGGGAAACGGCGACTGGGGCACGAAGTCCAAGGAGGAAATGCTGAGTTCGTGCGAGGCGGATCTCGCGGCCTCAGAGAAGTCCGAAACGCAGTGCAACGCCGAGACGGCGACGATCAACAACCTCAGCTGCGATGAAATTCTCGGGCTCATCGGCGGACTCGGCGGGTAGCCGCGCCAGGCGGTGACGGACGTCGGTCAGGGGTGACGGACGTCCGTCAGGCCGTTGTCCAATAATCGAGGTTGAACCAACGGCACGCGACGTGCAGACCGGGTCTGCACGCCCGAGTTGCCGATGTCCGCGTACGCGCAGCCTGCTCAATCGACGTCGACGCCGACCGTTGCCCCTGCCGCTGCAGCCTCGTCGCAAGCGCGCAAACCCGCGGCGAGCAATTCGGACCGTCAGGAGGACCTCGGCCTGGTGGGAGAGTTCATGGCTGCCGCAGCAGATTTGACCGGATTGGGTCCGATGGTCAGTGTCGTGCTCGATGCGCTCGAGCTCGACGATGCGTTCGAACTGGCGTGGCCCATTCGTCAGGATGCGTCCGTGCGCGCATGGCTCTGTTGCCTCGACGTGTCCTCACTGATTGAGCAGGCCCCACACGCGATGGCGTGCATTCTCGATCAGGTGTGGAAGCCCGGCGTCGGGGTTGAGCTGCAAGGGGCAGGCGACCTGACCCTCGCTTTCGGTGAGCTTGCCGCGGAAGCGTCGGTGCGCGTCGTGCGTGGGAAGAATGGTTTCGAGGTCCAGGTGGCGGGCGGACGGGGGCTCGGCGCCGTGTGTGGCCTCGGTTCCGCCGTTTATGGAGCGGAGGGCGTTTCCGTCGGGGGGGCCGCGGCCGGGGCACAGATTGGGACAAAGGGCAGCTTTGTCGCGCAATGGTTGCTGGGTACCGATGTCGTACTGGGCTGCGCGGCGGACGCCGTGTGGGGCGGATTTGTCGCGGGGAGCGGCTACAAGGAAATCGCGAGCGCGATGACGCGGACGCTGGCCTCCGCGAAGCCGGAGTCGTGGTCCTTCGCGAACCAGGCCGTCGCCAGCGCGACGGCAACGGCAGGCGTATACAATGGCGCGGCTGCCAAGCTGAATGCTCAGGCCGGGATGACCGTCGGGCAGGTGGGCAACGACGAATTCGTGGAGATCGGTTTGGGGATGGTTCACGATTCACCCCATCGAATAATGTTTTTGGAGCGGTGCGGGTTCGACGGCGAATTCGAAGCCGCGGGTGCCGTGCGAATGACTGGAGACTGGCAGTCATTCCTGGCAGGCGACGCCGCGAGGGTCCGATTCTACGTCCGCATCGCGATTGACGGCCAAATGGACGTGATCGAAACGCGTGACCTGGCGACACTCGTGCGGTTCCTGAGCGGCCACGCCCGTGCGGAGGCAGGAGGTGCGTTTCGCGCGACGCCGAAGGAGATGACGCGCGCCCCCGACATCGCCCTCACGCGGTCTGTCGAACGTCGTGTCTCGCTCGATAGCATTTCGAGCCTCCTCGGCTGCAGTCTGGCCACCATCAACCACGGTGTTCCCGATCTCGCCTCGGTCGAGAAGGACGCAATCCTGTGCGGTTCCGTGCGCGTGGAAGCGGAGGCGATCGCTGCGGCAATCGGCACGGGGATTCGGTGGAATGATGTGCGTACGCCCGAAGACATGGCCGTACAAATTGCCGAGGTAGTAGCTGCATTCGCCGTCGGTGGCGTTACGCCGGACGTGTCCGCGTTGCCCGCGATGAATTGGTCCGCTGCGCGCGCGTGGGCGCGCGTAGAGGACGCGAGCCTGGAGCTTCGATACTGCGTGAAGGCGGGATTTGGAGGGGGGATCTCGGACGTGGCCAAGTTGGAAGGGAAAGCCACGGCCGCGGTCACCGGCATCGTGCGCTCGGACCTGCCGATGCGCGTCGTCATGGAACAGCGCAAGAAGCTCTTCCTCCTCGAATGAGCGCGATAGGGTTCGGCGATGCTTACGCTGGGCCTCTGGACGGGTCTGCGCGCTGCAGCAGCGGTTGCTCGCGGAGGCACGCTGCTGGCCGCGGTGGAGGACGTGTGGATCACGCGCCGGATGGCGTCTTCGGGGTTCCCGGCCGGGGCTATCGATGCGGCGCTCGACGCCGCCGGGGTCCGGGCAAGGGACGTGGAGCGCGTCGTCGTGGTCAGCCGTTTTCCGTTGCGATGGGCGCCAGCGGTGCGACGCTGCCGCATTGCCGGGTCCATCGCCGGGGTTCCCGTCGAGCGGGCCCTCGCGACGGCGTTGGCGGCGGGCGCTCCGGTATTTGAGGGTGCCGCGGCGATCGGTGCCGCCCTGGCCGGCGAACATGGTGTCGTGCACCCGCTCTCCCCGGACGCCGCGTGGGGCCCGGCGTACGACGAGCAGGCGTGCTACCGCGCACTCTCCGCCGCTTCACTTCCGAGGGACAAAGTCGAGGATGCCGATGCCTTGGCGGTTGCCTGCGTCGCGCAGGGACGGGAAGTGGCGCGATTTTCTGGCGCGATGCGGTTCGGCCGGCCGGGGCTGGAGCGTGCCATCCTGGTGCCCGCGCCCGCGCCGCGTGATCTTGCTGTGGGCGTCGTAAGCGGAGCGGCGATTGCCTACCGCGCGTTGACCGGAATTGACGGGCTGATCTGCTGCTCGCCCGGCGATGTCGTTCGCTGGTGGCGCGCCGGAAACGGACAGGTCTTGTTGCTCGGCCCATGGGTATTGCGCCGGTCGTGAGGCGACTTTGGCAATCGCGCCTGGGCTGCTGCTACGACCGATCTGCGATTTGCGCCTGCACTTTGTAGAAGCTCGCGAATCCGTGCCACAGCTCGCCGGACAGGTACCGGGTGGCGCCGGAGTCGCCCGCGGATTGTTGGCGTAGATAGTCATTTCGTCGGGTGCCGTGGGCGTCATCCCGGTCGCCTGGGTGGCGGAGGTTCATCTGGAACCGGACTACACCTGCGGAGCCGACGTGTACAAGCGTGACGGTGCCGGCGCCGTCGACGGACTCCACGACGGCGACATGGGTGAGCGCATCCCCCAGGCGGCCGTTTCCGTCGCGATCGTAGGTGTCATCGAAGAAGGCGACATCGCCGGGTGTCGGAACGCGCCGGTGGTGGGCGATGCCGAGGCGGACGGCCTCTTCCCACAACATCGCGGACGATCCTTTGAAGGGACAGTGCGCGCTGGCGAGCGCGGCTTCCACCAATCCCGAACAGTCGTAGCGGTAGGCCGTTCCTGCCACACTCAACTTGCTATCGCCGACGAAATTCTTGGCCGCCGACACAATCGCGCGTGCCGACGGCGGCGGTCCCTGTGTCGGGGTGTTCTGCGCAGAATCCTGAATCTCAGGGTCGAAGCCCATGCCGGACAGCGGACCCGGAAAACGCATGACGGGCGCGCAAGCGATCAACAGAGAGAGCAGCACGGTGCCATCCTTGGTGCCACCATACCGCCATTGACGCGGCAAGAGAAGAGTGTTTCAGCGGATTTCGACGGCCAGCGTCTCATCGTCGAGATCAAATGGCAGTGCCGCCGAGGCGCGGGCGTACACGGTCGTCATGCGAGTCGCCATTTCGGTGGCCCGGCGGTGTGCGCTCCACCCCCCGAATCCCGCGCCGAGCCCAGGGATGAGGCGCCCCGCGCGCGTCGCAAGGACGACGATGCTCCGGGATAGGATCTGCCGAGCCAGCCACGCCGTCGTAGCGCGCCTCGCAGGGAGCTGGGCGCTCACGATTCGGGGCAACTCGCGCACGCGGAGGTCGAGCTTCCCCTCGGCCGGAAGGTCAATGTCGTACGCCGCCGCTATCGCTCTCCACAGCACCAATTTTCCGACGTCTGTGTCGGGGTCGAAACCGTAGACGACGGCGAGACGTTGCGCGGTGCGGAGCGTTTGCACGATTTGGCCGATCACCTCCGGCGGCAGCGCAACCGCACCGGCGAATCCGCCCGCCAGCCCCATGACCGTTGCGGTTCGAGCGCCGGACTTCGCGACGGCCTGGGCTGCCTCTGCGAGAAGGGTAGCATCAGGGTTTTCACCGGCGTCGGTGTCAACGAAAGCGATGCCGGCGGCGCGGAGCTCCGCGCGGATCTCGGATGTCGGCACCGAGGCACGCTCGTACAGTGCGGGCAGAAGCTCGGCGTCGATCCTGTCGCCAACGGCACCCACGATCACGGACCACGCGCTCGCCATCTGCCCCTATACGCCGCTCAAAAGTCGATGGCGATGTCCACCGCCGGCTGCGCACGCACGGTGGCGCCCCACTTCTCCAGATGATCGACCTCGCCGGGGTCATTTGCGAAGAGGAACTGAACCTTCAGCCCCGGATGGAGACTCAGCCACGGTTTCAGGCGCACGTCGGCTCCGCCGCCAACGGACACCAGGGGCGCCGTGATCCGGCTTCGCACGGGTAGGGAGCCCGAGAAAGCGGGGATCTTGATCTCGGTGGCCGTAAACGCGCAGCCGACTCCAGCCCACAGCCATGGCCATGCGCGAACGCGATCGGAGGGCATTCGTTCCGTCAACGAGAGGCCGAGGCGCCCGCCCCATTCGATGGACAGAAAGTCGCTCGCGCCGGATACGGCGTCGGGCGGCACGTCGAGATCTGGATAAAGGCCGCTTGCATCCGATAGAACGTGCCGGGCGTGGTCGATTTCAATCGATAGCGCGCTCGCCTCGGCGAACGAGAGCGAGATCACCATCCGCTCCGCGAGGGCCGGCGAATAACCAGCCCCTTTCCCCGCCACGAACGATGCGCCGGCTCCGACGGCAAAAGACGCGATGCGGGTACGTTCCGCCTCTCGCCCGCCCGTATGGATCACGAGGGGAGCGGCGGCGAAGGCAGCGGCGACAAGGAGCACCCGCGGATGCTACCGCAGCGCGAGGGCGCCCGTCGTGTGGGCGATGGCGGCGACGGCGCGAAAACGGCCATCCGGGTCGCGTTCGATTCGCGCCACCGCACACTCCGGGTCGTGCGTAAAAAACACCGAGCCATTGCGCCGGGCAAGCGCGTCGAGAAGGGCCCTCTTCTCGTCAATCAATTGCTCGGCGAACCGGTCGTACCCCATCG
The DNA here is from genome assembly GCA_945861635.1 of Klebsiella pneumoniae. GTDB lineage: Bacteria > Myxococcota_A > UBA796 > UBA796 > SXON01 > CAMAWH01. The sequence continues at coordinate 84,361 of CAMAWH010000011.1, forward strand.
TAATCGCGGCGTTTACCCACGGGCGGCCCGGAACGAGGTCGGACGCGAAAACAATCGGACCGTCCGGGCCCCCCAACTCGGCGAGCATCAACCCCGGCGTGTGCCCGTCGGAGAAATGGAATCGGCTCAACTCGGGGAGCGAGCACGCGCCATCCGCTTCCACGATTTCCAGGCGGCCGCTGGCCGCCAGCTGCGCGTTGAGGTCCGGTAGAAAGCTCGCGCGATCGCGCGGGTGAGGGTGAAGCGCGCGCTCCCACGCGGTTCGCCCGACGAGGAACCGCGCCTTCGGAAACAGCAGCCGGGCGCCGGATTCGTAGTCGGAAAGGAGCCCCCCGGCGTGATCGAAGTGTAGGTGAGAAAGCACGACGGCATCGATATCCTCGTGGCCTATCCCAACGTCCGCGAGTGCGGGAAGCAGGCGATGATCTGCCTCCACCACGCCAAAACGCTCTTTCAGGTCCGGCGAGAAAAACGCGCCGATACCCGTCTCCAACAGAATCCAACGCGCACCCGCCTTGACCAGCATGCAACGGCACGCGAGGTCGATGCGATTGTGTTCGTCGGGTGCGGCCCATCGTGACCACAACGTGCGCGGGGCGTTCCCAAACATCGCGCCGCCGTCCAGCCGTTGCCGGTTGCCCGCTAGCGCCCAGATTGCAGAGGTCGTCATGGCACCTTCTCGATCAGCGAACGCTGCACGTATCCCGAGGATTTTGGAACGCAGACGTCACATTCCACCCCGAAACGCAGCGAATCTTCGGACACCACCCGAAGGGGTGTTGAAAGGCGATTCAGCACGGCAACGGGCTTACCATAGCCGTCCACCAAGGTGCAGGGAGCGCCGACGGTAACTGCGTTCCAGGGCGTGAACCCGCTCATATCACTTACGACGACGGCAGATGCGTCGTCACCGTCTGCGGGTGCGCCGTCCACGCGGTCGGCTGCCGCTTCGGTGCCTGAATCGTCCGCGGCAAGTTCCTCCGGAGCCGGCGCCGGCAACGGTGCCAGCTCGGGCAACGCGACGGGCTCGGGGCGCCAGCAGCCAGCGGAAACGGCGAGGGCCAGAGCGAGGCGGAGCATCATCTCACCGCCCCTATAAGACGCGCTAAGGGGGGCCATGCTCCCAATCGGCGCGCGCATCGCGGTGGTTGCTCCGTCCAGCGGTTTCGACGCGCTCCGACTCGCCCGGGGCCTCGCGGTCGTCGAATCGTGGGGCTATCGACCGGAGTTGCTCGCGGGCACCGCCGAACGTTGGCGGTATCTCGCCGGCAGCGACGAGGCGCGACTTGCAGATTTGGTCACGGCGTTTTCAGGTAGATACGACGCCGTGTGGATGGCACGCGGTGGGTACGGCATGGCGCGTGTGCTTCCGGCGATCGAATGGTCCGCACTCGCGCCGGTGCCCTTTTTTGGATTCAGCGATGGAACAGGTCTTTTGAACGCCCTCGCGGCTCGCAGACGTCCTGCGGTGCATGCGCCGGTGCTCCACTCCCTGGCCGAGTTGGACGAGGCGTCGCAAACGCACCTGCGCTCGATGCTGGCCGGCGAGCCAACGCCGCCGATCGCACCCGGCCTTCCCGACGTGCCGATCCGGGGCGGGAACCTGTGCGTGCTCGCGTCTCTTTGTGGCACGCGCTTTCAGTTGGATGCGCGCGGTGCGGTGGTCCTGCTCGAGGATCTCGGGGAGACGCCGTACAAGCTCGATCGACTGGTCACGCAATTGCTGCTCTCTGGCGCGCTCGACGGTGCCGTGGGCGTCGTATGTGGAGACATGCTTGACGCCACGCCTCCGGAAGGGGCTGACTGGTCCGTGCGCGATATTTTTGAGGAGCGGCTTGGAGATCGGCTTTTGGACTGGGGGCTTCCGGTTGGCCACGGTACCCGGAATCTCGCCGTCCGATTCTCCTGACGACCGCCTACGGGATCCAACGAGGATCTTCGAGCGCTTCCGCCGTACAGTCGTCGGGTGCGGTAACGGGGTTGCACCGCGCGGGAGTCCCACCGGGAATCGCGATGACGTAGGAACTACCCGCAACGGATGTTGGAAAGTCGGTGGAGAAAAAGTGAGCGCCCGCAGCGAGTCCGGTCTCGAAGGCCGAGCGGTCGTCGGCCTCCACGGCGCTCCGGCTCGCATCCGCGAACGTTCGCACCAGAAATCCTGCGGAACTGGCCTCCGAAATCGCCGGCGCGTCGCCCGTGGCGTCGTCGAGCAGAAACACGGCCGCCTCCGGGTCCTCGAGCGATAGTGCAGCCGTGAAGCATGCGCGATCTTCCGGCGTTCGCTCCGATAGATACTCGGATCGATGGGCAGCTTCGTCGAGGATTACGCAGAGGGCGCGGCCGCGAAGCGGAGCGAGCGTGGGCCAGCCATCGCTGGCGACGGCGTCGCGCAGGGAGTCCGCGCCATTCTGGATCTCGTCGGGTGAGAAAATCGCGGAACCCCAAACGCCGGTTACGATTTCGTCGAAGCGCTGCCAGTGACCGCCGATGGCATCGCCGCCGGCGTCGTCCTTCGGCTCGACCAGGATGGTGAGCGGAAGCGCGGCTGGCGCCGTGGCCGCCCACTGGGCGAGCTCGTCGAGGCACGCCGTGAACGTCGGACACGTGGAATCCTGATCGACGCCGACGGCGTGGTAGACGAGAAAGTCGTCCGCAAGTTCGTCGTAATGCACGTCCAACTCGAACTGGCGGACGCCGAACTCCCCTGCTTGCGTCGCCAACGGCGCGTGCGTGTACGCCCATTCGTCGGTTAGAAGAGGTTCCGGCTCGATATGGTAGCTGTTATGCGTGCCGACGGCCTGGACGTCGGTCAGCCGCAACGTGTCGTCGAGTGGGTACCCCCAGTCGACGCCCATGTCGGGGGTCGCGGGTGGTTGGCAGGCGAACAGGAGCGCGATCACGGATGCACCCGCGCGCGTCGCCGCCGCGCGGGTGCGAACGCCGCGGCAACGAGCGACAGGGCGCCCAGCGAGATCGCCCCGCGTCCGGAGGCGCATCCGCAGGGTGGTCCCGAAGGCCCGTCATCACCGGAGCCCTCGGGATCTCCGGACCAGACGCCCGTACCGCTGTCGTCAGGTTCGCCGCTGTCGTCAGGTTCGCCGGTGTCGGCGCTTCCTTCGCCCAGCGCGGCGGGGTCGATCTCCACCGTCGTCACGTGGAGCGCGTTCGCGACGTCCCAGGTGATGACGAGCCGTGAACCATCGCGCAGCAGCCACGGCCGCATTCCGCCGTTTGGGGGAACATACGTCGTGAGTGTCAACTCTTCGACGACCTCCAATGCATCGCTAACGACCGACACACGGACGTTTCCGTTGTCGGCAGAAAACCCATCCGACTCGTCACGCGCCATCGCAACCACAATCCAGTAGTCGCCGATGCGCTCGACCCCTTGCGGCCAGTACGGGTGCTCCGTGCCGTGGGTCATGGTCGGGACCGGGGTTGCAGAAATTTCTTCCAGATCAGCGTTCCACCTTGAGAATTGCATTTCATGGCCCGCTGGCAGTCCGAAGGCGACGAGCTCCTTGCCATCAAACGCCATGCCGGCGCCCATCATCTGCGTGATGGTGTCGTACGGGGCGCGCGATTGCTCAAAGCCATCGTGATCCAGCTCGAACAACCATTGTATGCCCCCGTACTCGGTGAACCCGACGACCGAGCGGTCCCCGCACACCATTGCCATGTCGTTGTGTTCGATGCTGCCGTTTTCAACGTCGAGGGGGTTCGCGCTGCGCAGTGAAAAATCCCCTGCATAGGTAAAGATATGAGCAGTGTCGTTGGGCGTCGTCACCGATGCCGATGCTGCGTGGAGCCACGATCCGTCCGGGCAACGGCGGATGCTGTGGTCCTGCAGGTCCGTACGGCCGGTCAGGCGTACGCGGTCAAGATCCTCCGCGCCGAGGTCCGAGGACATCCGTACAACGTTCAGGTCGCCGCCGGCTGCGAAAAAAAGCACGTATCCATCACGTTCTGAGCCATAGGTGCGAGCGAAGGTGCCGCCGATCGGCAGGGTGGAATCCACACTCCGCTCCAGCAGGAACGGTCCAGCGAGCGCCGCCCCGAACACGATCAGCATCGGGCCACAATAGCTCACGGTTATAGCCGACGCGTGGGCCGCGTTCGCACGATTGCTCTTGCCGCCATTGACAGGGTAAAGCCCGTCGAACGGCCGATCCGGCGGTGGCTCTTGCCCGATCGGTTCCGGCGCATCGAGATCGAAACGTCGAGCCGGTGCAACCGCCGGTGCAACTACTGTCCGGTTGCAGAGATCCAGCGGGCCGACCGCCTGATGTCGGAGGAACTCTTTTTCGATATCGTCGATCAGCTGGCCGCCATGCGGTTCGCGGGAGTTTTTTCTCCCCATTTTTTTGGCGAGCCGCTGCTGGATCCGCGCCTCGCCCGGTGGATGGCGGGGGTGCGCGCGCGCCTACCGCGCGTCGTGATCGAGATCTACACGAATGGGGATGCACTCACGCCGAAGAAGGCCCAGGAGCTCCTTGCCGCTGGCGTCGACCTCTTTTTCGTCACGTTGGAGTCCGGGGAGCCGAAGGCGTTGGCGGCCACGCGGGCCAGCGTGTCCCGCTGGACATGGCATCGGCGATTCCTTGTCCGGGACTTCGACGAACACGTGCCCCGACCCTATAACCGTGGGGGAACAGTACTTTTTCCAGGGCGTGAGGCGCGTTTCGATGCATGCCTGCATCCCGCCGCCGCGGTGGTCGTCGACGCCTGGGGAAAGGTCAAGCTGTGCGCGAACGACTACTTCGGTTCGGAGGATTGGGGGGATCTGCACGACGAGCGGCTGATCGACGTCTGGCAGAAACCGGCGTTTCGCAAGTTGCGCTATGATTTGATGGATGGAAGGTTTGAGAAGCAGATTTGCCTTGTGTGCAGCGGACGATCGCCGGCCAAATCTCCGCTGAGGGTCAACCCGGCGTGATCAAGCGCCTGATCATGCGGCACTACCGCCGGTTCGCGCCCGTGCTTGACCTCGCGAGCATGGGATACCGACGCTCGGTTTTGTCGTATGATTCATTTGACCAGCATAATGCTGAGGTCAAGGATGCCCTCGCGTCCGAATTGGGTCGTGTGCTGGGCGCGCGCGGCACGTTCGAGCTTTGGAGCGCATCCAAGCGCTTTGAGGCCGAGTTTGCGAGGCGCTGTGGGAAGAAACACGGCATCGGCGTTTCGTCGGGAACCGCCGCCCTGCAACTCGCATTGGTTGCGGCAGGGGTGGGGCCCGGAGACGAAGTGATCACGTCCGCGCACACGTTCATTGCGACATTGCTGGCGATCCACAACACCGGTGCACGGCCCGTCCTCGTGGATCCGCACCCGCTGGATCTCTGCGTCCGCGCGGAGGCAATCGCGGCGGCTTTGAGCGTGCGCACGCGCGCAATCGTCCCGGTGCACATGCACGGTCATGTGGCCGGAATGCCCGAAATTCTGGCCCTCGCGGAAGCGCGCGGCCTCGTCGTGATCGAGGATTGCGCGCAGGCGCACGGCGCTGCTCTGGGTGTGCGCCAGGTGCCGATCGGAGCAACGGGTTGCTTTTCTTTTTACGCGACGAAACCGCTCGGCGGCGCGGGAAACGGGGGGATGATCGTGACGGATGACGATGGGCTGGCGGCTGTCGCGGAGCGGATACGGGACCCCGAAGGCGACGATGCACGGATTCTTTCGGCGGCGAGAACGCCGTCGTATCTGAACGCACTGGAGGCGGCGGTGCTCGCGGCGCGCCTGCCCCGCATGGATGCGTGGAGGGCGGCGCGGGCGGACAATGCCCAAACCTATCTCCGCGCGTTGCCGCACCTTGCGCCCGTCGTACCGCGTTCGGAGGTGGCGAGCGCCTGGTACAGCTTCGTGGTCCGCTTGGCGGACCGCGATTCGGTCAAGGCCCGCCTGCTGGCCGCCGGCGTGGAGACCCGGGTGGAGTACGCCAACCACTTCGTCCGGTCGCCGACCTTCGCAGCGATGGGCTGGAACGAAGCCGACTATCCGGTGGCCATGGCGGCCGCTGATCACGGCCTTTCGTTGCCGGTGCATGCCTTTCTTCGGCCAGAGGAGCGCGGGCGCGTCATTGCCGCACTCGCGGGCGCTCGGAGCCGTCGCTCGTAGGCGACACTCCCAGCCGAAGGGTGTAAACGTTTGGCGTCTACTATCCGAAAATCATCAGGTTCCTACGTTGGCACGGGGTGTGCAATTCAGTCGGTCACCGCATTTCGCGGCGTTCCACACCGGAGGCTCTGATGTTCCCGATTCTCGCTTTTGCCATGTCGGCGTTCGCCATCGAACCGGACACCGCCGCCCAGGCGCCGAAGATCTTCCACCACGGATTTCGGCTTGGCTATACGTACCTCGCGCTGGCGCAGGACTACGGCATTCGCCCGGATCTGTTCGTGTTCGGCTATGAGCTGAACGAGAAAATCGTGGGTGGCGAATGGCTCGACGTCATCCTCGTCGAGAACGTCATGTTGGCGGGCGTGAATCAGGGCCTCGCAGTTCCTTCCGCGAATTTCCTGGTTGGCGTCGAGCTGGCGGATTGCGTGCAGATCGGAACCGGCATGCACCTCTCGCCGATCGGTGCGGAAAAATCGCCTCTCAAGCAGATCATCGCCGTCGGCTACATGCCGAAGGTCGGGCGCATTCAGGTGCCCCTGCACCTGTCCTTCATTCCCGATGAGAACCACTGGCGCCTCGCGGCCACTACCGGCGTGAACTGGTAGCCGCCGTGGAAAGCATCATGCTGCTCGCGACGCTGGCGTTCGCTGCGCCCCCGTCCACGACCCTCGCCGGCGAGCGCGGGGAGATTGCCTGGACCGTTTCCGAGATGGATTCCGCCGTGCAGATCAACGCCCACGGCCCGGCGTGGAGCGTGTCACACACGGCAGACACCGACGGATCCCCGATTCACACGGAGCGTATCGCGGCCGATGGTACCCTTACAACCATCGACTATCTCGACTGGGGGGTCCGCGTCCAGACGGGAAAACACTCGATACGCTACGTGGCGGACGACCTGTGGGATGCCGATACCATCGACATTCGGCTGGCGACGTTGCTCTGGACCTCACACGATACGCTTGGTTTCCGTGCGATTGATCTCGCGGATCTTGAGGTCCACCGCTTCCGCGCCATCCGTCGTGAAGTGGAGCGGTGTGGGAGCAAGGCATGCACGCGGATCGACCTGACCGTGCGCGGGTCGGTGCCCGGACAGGGCCCGGCGTGGTCGTTCTGGTATGGCGGGGACGGGCGCCTGTTGCGAATGGCGGGCGTCGGTGGTTCGTTTACCGCCGCCCCGGCACCCCTCGAGGAGGCCACACGTCCGGAGCTGGATCGTCGGTGACCAAGCGGAAGCCGACAAACGGAGAGCGCATGCGCGCCGGGAGACCGGAGCGCACCGCGCATCGCAAATCATCGGCGTCGTCGGTCCAACTTCCACCGCGCACGACGAGTTGGCCCTCGTCAAGCGCGGTGGCCGTCCACTCGCGAACGCCGCCCGCCATATCGGCGACGCCGTATACGGACCTGTCAGCCTCGAACGCTCCCACGACGCCCGGCGCAGGCGCTCCGGCTCGCGAGCGACGCATCAGTGCAAAGGTGGGATCAAAGCCCTCTCCCCACGGGTAGGCGCGGCCGTCGGCCCCCCTCGCCGCCTTTTCCCACTGTTCCTCGCCCGGGAGGTGGAGTCGGCGACCCCAAGCGTGCGACTGCCACAGGGCGTAGGCTGCCGCATCCTCCGCGTTGATCCCGCTGATTGGCCATTCCGGGTCGATGCCTTCGGGCAGCGACCAACCCGCCGATTGCTTCGTCCATTCGCCGCCGCCGGGAATGCCCGAAACGGCCGGAACACGTCGTATCGCCTCATGTGTTGGCAGAGCATCCAGAAAGGCCAGCCACTCGACGCATCGGACGGGGTAGCGGCGAATGAAATAATCGCCAAGATGGGGGGTACACCGGTCGAGCGCCTCCCTCGCCTTGGGGTCGCCGCCGAGGCGAAAGGGGCCGGCGGGAATATGCACCCAACCCTCGCCGCACTCACGAGCGGTGAACATGGTGATCCGTGCGCGATGATGGTCAAGGCGGGAAAGGCTCAACGGAAACGAAACGGACTCGAAGCCGGGCGCGCTGGCCGTCAGCAGCCAAGACCCGGCCTTCAGAGCGATGTTTTCGACAGGCAGCGTGTGCTCCGATACCCGCTCGGCAACGAGACGGCGGTCGCGGGTCACGAACCGATGGAGGGTCGCCAGCGCATTCGCGGCGTTCGTCGAAACCGAAACCCGGGCAGGGGAGGCCAGACGGTGGGCATACCTGCCCGCGTCGTAGTGCAACACGCGTCGTTCAAAGACGCGGGCCAACCCACGCTCCTTACGCGCCTCTGCGTCCTCCATGCGGATCCACCACAGATCGGCCAGCACGGCTTCCGCGTCTTTGCCTCCCGGTTCGAGCGCGAGCGAACGGTCGGCGGCGTCGGCGGCATCCACCCAGTTTGCGTCGCGCTCCGCGGTGAGCGCGAGGACACGCTCCTCGGCGTCCCACAAGGGGCGTTTGGACGCTACCGGAGCGTGACCTGGGACTTTTGCCCGCTGGACAGCGGCGACGCGCCGCTCGTCAGCGAGGCGGTGCGCGAGTTCGTCGAATCGGGCGAGCGCGTCGCGGCTGACCACCATCAAGCGCTCCGCTTCGAGCCGGCGGCGCCCTTGCTCCGCGCGGGTGTATACGATTACTGACAGTGCCAGATTCGCGGCCTCCGCGGTGGGCCGTTCGCTCGGATCCGTCGCCAGGCACGCCCCGCAGACGGCGGCCACGTCGGCCTCCATCGGCGCGGCGCCGGAAGCGATTTCCGCCAGCGCTGGCGGGGGCGCTGCCACGGCGCGAGCGATGTAATCCGCAAGCTCCTCGTGCGGGCGCCGGGGACGAACGGCGCGACCGGTCCACATCTGCCACGTCAACGCGCCCAGGGCCCAGACGTCCGCCGCGGGAGAGGCGACACCGCCTCGAAGCCGCTCCGGGGCCGTAAAGCAAGCGTTTCCGTGCAGGACCGGGACTTCCGGCGAAGTCGCGAACAGCGCCGCATTTGACCAGTCCAGCAGGTAGACCTCACCGCCGTTACCGACGGCGACGTTCGCCGGGTGGACGTCGCCGTGCACGATCCCCTCACGATGGGCGACTGCAAGCGCCGACGCCAGTGTGGCCAGCGCGCGCAGGCGCCGCTCGGCTGGCCATTCGCAGGCCGGATCGGTCAGCCAATCCACCAGCAGCGTGTCCAACGTCATGGACGGCGCGAGGCGGAATTCCAGTATTGCGGACGAACCGGCGATTAGCGCGCGATGGATAGGGACGATGCCTGGGTGCTGGAGGCGCGCTGTCACCCGCGCCTCTGCGAGCACCGCGTCGCGATGCGCGTCTCCGGGGTGGGACACCTTGACCGCCACCTCGCGATCGAGAATGGCGTCGTAGGCGACAATGACCGTGCCGGTACCGCCGCCGGCGAGCGTGCGCCTCCCGATCAGACCCAGCATCGTAAGGAAGCGATCGTTTGCACCGGGTGCGACCATAGGCGGTTGCTGGGGCGGCGTTGGGAGGGGGAGGTCGCGCTTCCCGCGAATCAGGCGGCCGGCCGGGGTGGCCGCGGGAGGTTTCGGCGCCGTGCCGCCGGGGGTGCGAAGCCGTGCCCCGGCCGCTCGCGATACAGGAGTGACGTCCGCTGATTCCGGCCTGCCGGAGCCCGCCACAAGGCTGTCAAGCAGCGCCTCAAATGCGTCGCGACTCACGTGGTTTGCCAACGCGCGAGCAGGCGGTGGAGCCACTGCCTGCTGACACCGAGCGCCAAGGCCGCGTGGGTCCGGTTGCCGTGTGCCGCCTCAAGCGCGGCATGCACGCGCGCTCGCATGAACCGGTCGGTGGCGGCGTGGAGCGACGCACTGGCCTCGGATGACGGACGAACCATCGCCGGGGAAACATGTTCGGAACGCAATTCATGATCCCCGTTCGCGAGCGCGCGAGCAATTCCGGTGCGCAGCACGTTTTCCAATTCGCGCACGTTGCCTGGCCACGCCCTGTCCACCAGCGCCGCCAGCGCGCCGCGAGTCAGCGGGAGTGCCGGCGAACCGGGAAGCTGAGCACAGGCCCGCTCCGCGAGATGTGCGGCAAGCAACGGAATATCGTCGCGACGGGAGCGCAATGGAGGCACCACAAGGACGCAGGCGGCAAGGCGATGATAAAGGTCATCGCGGAAACCCGCCCGCGTCCCGGAATCGGTGAGCGGGCGGTGCGTTGCCGCAACGACTCGTCCCGCGAACGATCGCTCTTCCGTGCCGCCGACTGCGGTGTACGTCCCCTCCTGAAGTAGGCGCAAGAGCTTGACTTGCGCCCGGGCGGACAACTCGCCCACCTCATCGAGAAACAGCGTGCCCGTGTTGACGCGCTCGACCACGCCGTCGTGGCGACGGTCGGCACCGGTGAAGGCGCCGCGCTCGTGCCCAAACAGCGTGCTCTCTGCGAGGTCATCGGGAATGGCCCCACAGTTTACCGCGATGAAAGGTGCTTTCTTTCGCGGCGACAACGTGTGGAGCGCGCGGGCTACCGATTCTTTTCCGACCCCCGTCTCTCCGAGGACGAGCGCCGGCCACGGCGCGGGCGCGAACGCGTGGATGGTGGCGAATAGTTCCGCCATGGCAGGGGTTTCGCCGATGATCCCAGGCACCGGCTTCGGCCGTGGCTTGTCGGCGGGGGCAGCCAACTCGGGGGCAGCCAGAAACGGCGCCGCCGTCGTTGCGAGGGCGGTCAATCGCAGTCGGGCCTCGGTCGGAAATCGCCCCGTCGTTGTCGGATCGGCGAGGTAGATGACGCCGTTTCCACCCACGGGAATGCAGGCAACCGAGCGAATAGCGTAGGCGACTACGCTTGCCGAAGCGGCAAAGCGCTCGTCGGCGCCTGCGTCGTCGGACCATGTTGGCCGACCCTCGCGTACGACGCGCCCGACAACGGTGCGCGACACTTCCCGGGGTGCGGGCACCGAAGGGTCGACCCCCGCTATCGCGCGGAAGCTGACCGTATCCTCGTCGGGGTTGCCGTTCCAGATCGCCGCCCACGCCACCGGCACGCCCGTCAACTTTCGTGCTTCACGAACGAGAAGTTCGAGCACGTCGTTCCGCGATGCGCACACCAGGAGCGAGGGCAGCTTCGCGTGCGCCCACGTCACGGCCGATGCCACGCGCGCCAGGCGCCGGAAGTCCTCCGCGATGGCGTCGGCCAACGCGCGGTCGTATGCGGCCACGCCGCGAACCGAGGCAGGGATGGGGATGTCGTCCATGCGCCGTAGTCTGACCACGGGCAGGCACGCTGTCAACGATCATCTACATTCTTCTCGTCAAAACGCACCCGAACCGTCACGAACTTCACCCGCCGTTCGTCACCGCGGGCTCGTCCATACCACGCCTCAGCCGTGGCATTTTCCACGTCGCTGACGTCGAACGATGGCGGGAGTTTGACGTGGACTTCGGAAATCCAGTCACGATTTTCGGTGCCCCAACGGAGCACCTCGTCCAGCAGGGGCACGTCTGCGCGCAGCACACGGTCTCGCGGCCATTCGGTGCCCCACGGGGGATCGGCGAATAGAACCGTGTCACGCTGAGATTGCCTTCGGGCGTCCGCTGCCATTCCGGCGATGACCGCGCCCGCCTCCCCATGCACAAACAGTATTTGTTTGCCGACTCCATACACATTTGCGTTATGGCGCGCACACGCAATGCGACTGGAATCACATTCGATGGCAACCACGTTGCAGCCGGCCCGAGCGAAGGCAATCGCGTTTCCGCCCGCGCCGCACCCTGCGTCTATGACGGTCCGCCCGACCATCCGCTCCGCGAGTGTCAACGCCAGGGCCTCGGGTGTCAACGACCAGCGACCCTCCTCGTCCAACCGCACGCCGGTCCGGGTGAACCCGGGCGTGGTTTCACGACGGCGGCGCGCGTCGGTCGTACGCGCGGCCCGAACCGCCGTTCGCGGAATTCGGGGGTCCGCAGTCATCGTGATGGGCGAACCGCCAATTCCGACGCCGCGCAGGCGCGCATCGAGATCGGCAGCCTCGTGGGTAAGCAATGTCGTATGGGCGTTCTTTCCCTCTATTGTCCAATGTCCGGGGCCGAGCAAGCGCGCAGGATCGATCCACCGGAGCAGTCCGAATACGGCGACGCGATGCGTCACGGTGTCCACGAAACGCGCCGCCGCGGCGTGATGGCGCTCACCAACGATTGCTGGGATCCGTCGGGGCCGCGTACCGTGATCTGATCGATGCTGTCTGCCTCGCCGAGTCCGATGTGTACGAACGGCGGTCCCGACGCCCCGTAGCCGCTGTCCACGGTGACGTGATCCACCCACACGCGATCTGCTGCCTGCACGCTCACGCGACTCCCGGGTGCGGCCGCAACCTCCACCCAATTCGCGGCGGTGCAGCCCTCCGATAGGTACAGTCGCGGCGCCTGGACGACGTCAGTGACGAAAAGGTCGAGCACACCATCGTTGTTCAGGTCGGCGGCGACAGTGTGGCGAAACGATCCGGTACGCGCCAGGCCGAGCGATTCGCCGACGTCGGTGAAATGTCCGCCTTCCTGGCGCAAAAGGTTGATCGGCGCCGAACGCTCCGTTCCCCAGAGCGTTCCGTCCTCGTAGCCCCACTGATCCCCCTGCGCGAGCAGGACGTCGAGCAGGCCGTCGTTGTCATAGTCGAGAAAAACGGCTCCCCATCCCATTCCCCCGCGTTCGACGGCGTCCGCATCCGTTGCCGCCGTCACATCGAGAAAGCCGTTCCGTCCATCGCCTTTCAGGAGGCGGTTGTCGTCGGTTGCAGTGAGGTAGAGGTCGAGAATACCGTCCCCATCGACATCTCCCGCGTCGGCTCCCATCCCTGAATGCACGGGCAGGATTGCGTCCGTCGTCGTGAGCACGCCATCCACGTTGGCGTACAGCACATCCCCACCGAAACTCGGGCCCATGTCATTCACGACGTAAAGGTCATCGTCCCCATCCCCGTCACTATCCAACCACTGGGCGTCGAATCCCGCGCCGCCCGTTCCAAAGTCGGGAATTCCGTCGTCAATGACCGTCCACACGTCACCCCCCATGCCGTGCAGGACCGAATCCGAAAGGTCCTCGGCCGTCCGCGATTGGAGGCCAACCAGCGCGAAAAGGTCGATCAGGCCGTTCCCGTCGATGTCAGAGGGCGAGAGCTCGCGTAGGAGGGCGCCGGCGCCGACGGGCACGTCCACGACGGTGCGGCTTGGCGGGTGCATGATGACTCCTCCGGAAGAATCTCCCGTAAGAAGCTCGGGAATGCCGTCTGCATCGAGATCGGCCACGGACAGCGACAGCGTGGCCGTCTGCTCCGACGTTACCGTGAAACTTCCGGCGTCGTTCCAGTAACGATCGAGGCGAACGCTGCTGGAATGGCCGTCAATTCCCTGGTTTGTGAATCCGTTGACGAGGTCAAGATCGCCGTCGCCGTCGAGGTCCGCGATGGCGGCACCGCCATCCACGTTGTGCGTGGCGTCGGGGTCAGGACCGCCGAGGGCCCCGATTTCCGCGCTGCCGTCTCGGTAGGCCACCGTCGTAAGGGGAAGGTCGCAAGACATCGACGGTCCAACCGTTAATGACGGGCTCAACGTACGCATCGTGCTGTCCGCGCCGCCGCCCGAGGCATCGACGCAACTGCTGAGCCCGGCCGTCATCGCGAGCCCGGCGCCAGCCTCATGCCACACCCTCCACACTAGCCGTGCTCCTCGCATCCGCGTCAGGGTACCGCGGCGCGCAGGATTCGGTGCATCCGGCTACATCTCCTTCATGCGGCGACTCTTGCAAGAGGCAGAAGGCGTGGTGGCGCCCTCTCTCTCCGCTGCCGTTTGGCACGACGGGCGAGAACTCTTCACCCACAACCCCGCCCGGGTTTACGATCTCGCGTCCCTCACCAAGGTGCTTGCGACGACGGAAGTCGTTCTGCGCGCCGTGGAGTCGGGCCGGCTGGACCTGGACGGCGGGCATCCGTTGCTTCCGCCGAATGTGACGATCGCGCAGCTACTGTCGCACTCTGCGGGGATGTTGTGGTGGAAGGACTTGTCGGCGCTGCGGACGCGGGCGGCTGTACTGCAGGCAGCGCTGGCGGAGCCGTTGGTCACGGCGCCCGGTCTGACACACGTGTATTCGGACCTCTCGTTCCTGTCGTTGGGCGCGGTGATCGAGGCGGTGATGGGCGCGCGGATGGACGCGCTCTGGCACGGTCCGCTGCGCTGGGGGGATGCGCTGGCCGAGCCCACCGAAAACGGTCTGCGCGGCGTGGTCCACGACGACAACGCGCGTTGCATGGGGGGCGTTGCTCCGCACGCCGGACTCTTCGGGAACGCGAGGCAGGTCCTTGCCGTCGCGACGCGGTGGCTGCGTGCAGGCGTTCCCCTTTCTCAAACGGCGTTCACCCGTCGTGGCGCGGGTTCGCACGTGCTGGGCTGGGACACTCCCTCGGGTGAGGCAAGCTCGGCCGGTCCTCGCCCCCCGGCGGACGCCGTTGGTCACACCGGATTCACGGGTACCAGCGTGTGGATGAGCCCTTCGCGGCGCATCATCGCCGTGCTGCTGACGAATCGCGTCGCCTTTGGCCGCGATGCGGCGCGGATACGGTCGCTGCGCCACGAATGGCACCAATGCGTGTGGGATGCGATAGACTCGGGGCCGCCATGAGCACGGAAGATCCCCCCCCACGGTGGTTTGAGCAGCCTCCAGCACCACTTTTCAGCGATCCGGCTTCGGCGGCATCTCCGTCGAAGAAGGACCTCTGGGTGCGCTGTCCCGGCTGCGACCAGATCCTGTTTCGCCCCGCGCTGATGGAGCGCATGGCGGTGTGTCCGCACTGCCAACGGCATCATCGATGGGATTCGCGCGCGCGGCTCGACGCTTTGGTCGATGAGGGCAGCTTCGTACGTCATGACCAATATGTCGCCCCTTGCGACGCACTGGAGTTTTCCGACGGCCGTCCATACGCCGAGCGCTTGAAGGCCACCCAACGGGCACAGGGAGAACTGGACGCGTTCATTTCCGGCTCCGCGACCATTCTCGACATCCCTGTGGAGATCGGAACGTTCAACTTCCGGTTCATGGGTGGTTCGATGGGATCCGTCGTCGGAGAGATCGTGACGCGCCTTTTTGAGCGCGCGGCAGAAAATCGGCGGCCCGCCATCGTGATTTCCGCGTCGGGGGGCGCACGTATGCAAGAGGGCATTCTGTCACTCATGCAAATGGCGAAAACCTGTGCGGCGCTCGCGCGGCTGCGCGACGACGCGCACATGCCCTACATTTCCGTGCTGGCTGATCCGACGACTGGCGGCGTTGCCGCGAGTTTTGCGATGCTTGGCGACGTGAATATTGCGGAACCGCACGCGCTCATCGGGTTCGCCGGTCCGCGCGTGATCCGCGAGACGATCGGACAGGAATTGCCGGAAGGCTTCCAGACGAGCGAGTACCTGCTTGAGCACGGGATGGTCGACATGATCGTGACCCGTGCGGAGCTTCGCGAAACGCTTGCGCGCGTTTTGCGTCTGCTGCACCCGGGATGAACGCAACGGGTCGGGCTGCCGGATGAAAGACCATCCCGTTCTGGTCGGCATTGCCGGAGCCGGCATTCGGATGGGGCTGGGGCGAATGCGGGCGTTTTTGCGCACGATGGGCGACCCTCAACTCGCGTACCCGACGATTCACATCGCGGGCACCAATGGAAAGGGCAGCGTTGCGAACATGGTGGGCGCCATGCTGCGCGCGGAGGGCTTGCGCGTCGGCGTTCATACATCGCCGCACCTTCAACACACGAACGAGCGCATCGTCATCGACGGGAGCGCCATCACCGATGATGCGCTCAACAGCTTGGTTGCGGAGGTCGATGTCGCCCGCATCGCGTGGGCCAGAGCGGAGTTGCCTCCCGATGAGGCCTATCCCTTGACCTACTTCGAGTTTACGGTCGCTTCGGCGTTTCGCGCGTTTGCCGCTGCCCGTGTTGACGTTGCGGTGATCGAGGTCGGCATGGGTGGGCGGCTCGACGCAACCAACGTTCTTGCCCCTTGCGTCACCAGCATCGTGACCGTCGGACTGGATCATTGCGATCAGCTTGGCGACGATGTCGCGGCGATCGCCGGGGAGAAAGCAGGGATACTCAAGGCTGGCGTACCTGCGGTGCTGGGGCCGCTTCCGTTCGCAGCCATGCAGGTGGTGCGCTCGGTCGCGGCCGAACAGGGTGTTGCACTTCACGCTTGGGGAGATGACTTCGAAGCCTGGGGTTCGACGAACGAATTCCGCTTCCGTAGCCCCCTTGGACTGCGTGAGGGATTGGCGATCGCCTTGGCCGGCGATCATCAGGTCGCCAACGCCGGCGTTGCGCTCCGCATTGTCGAGTGTTTTTCGGCGGGCGTGCGTGTCGTCACGGACGCGTCCGCGCGAGTTGGCCTTCTGGCGGCAACGAATGCCGGCCGCATCGAGTGGCTCGCGCCCGACGTGCTCGTCGATGGCGCGCACAATCCCGACGGCGCGGCTGCGCTCGCCAACTTCCTCGATCACCTGCCGCGGGACCGCCGACGGACGCTTCTGCTGGGTGGAGGCACGGACAAGGACGTGCGTGCGGTTGCCACATCGTTGGCACCCTCCGTGGACCGTGTGTTTACCACGGCTTGTGACCATTCGAAGGCCCGGCCCCCGTGGGACGTTGCCCGCGAGTTGGATGGATTGGCGATCCCCGTCAGCCCGGCCGGAAGCCTCGTAGAAGCGCTGGCCCACGCCCGCTCGGGGGGGGACCTTGTGATCGTTGCGGGGTCCCTTTACCTCGTCGGCGCAGTTCGGGACCTGCTCGTCGGCGCGTAGATGGAGCTTGCGGCGGACCGTATTGAGTGGGCCGCCGGCATCGCGACGGCGTCGGGTCATGTCGTCGTTGTCGATGGTGACCAGCGCCTGATCGGGGAACGCGCGGAGCTCACCCCGGACGTGCTTTGCGTATACTCTGGAACGTATTCACGTCCCGACGGCGAAGTCGCGTTCGACGAAGCGGAGATCGGTCTACAGGACGGGGCCGGGCGGCTGGTGCGGGTGCATGCTCGGTTTGCCGGCGCAACTCTCGACGCCGAGACGCTGTTCGTCGGGCAGGAGTGGCGGGCGGAGGATGCGATTCTGAGGCCGTGCGCGTGCGACGACGGCAGGCCGGCGGCGCTGGACTTTGCCGCCCGTTTCGTGGTGGTTGAACCGGGAAAGGTCGCGATTCTCAAGGGCGGTAGCGTGCGAATCTTCAGCCTGCCGGTACTGCCCGTACCGTACTGGCGGGAGCCGCTGGACCCGAAACGCCTTCGGCTGCTGTTCCCAGCGATAGGGCTCGGGAGCGACGGGATTTTCGCCGCGCAGCACGCCAGCTTCGGGGCGGCGGGCTGGCGGGTGGACGGCGGGCCGGCGTGGCGGCAGGATCGTGGCTTCCGCGGTCAGATTGACGTGGCGCGCGCGGGGGACGCTGGCCCCGTGGCGACGTCGGGAGCACGCCTTCAGAGCGACGTTGGGTGGGACGACATCACGGACTCCGTGCGTGGTGCGCTCGCGACGCATGGTGGTGTGGCAGCCGGGAGCGACACGTCAGCGGCGGTTTCCGACGCTTCGTCTCGCGCGGCGTGGGACGTTTCCGTCGTCAGCGACCCCATGTACGTCCAGGATTATGGTGTCGATTACGTCAGTCGCGGAGTCGGATACCGAGAGTCGAGAGCCACGGCGTCGTTCTCCGCCTTGCGGGGCACGGCCTGGCTCCCCGACGATGGGAGCATTGGTGACCTTGCGACGCTGCGGGTCCGTAAGGAGTTTGGACGCGCCGTCGCCTTCGCGCCTTCCATCGCTTTCGCGGCGGTCGGCGCCGACCCGTCGGAAGTGAGCCCACGTGTCGCGATGGGCATGGACGGCCGCGCGTCCGGTTCGTTTTCGATCCTGCATGAGGAGGCGAGCGTTGCGGGCGAGATTGTCGCGGGTGCCGGTGCGATCGGTACGCGCGCGGCGGTGGTCAACCGGACGGAGGTTCCGATTTGGTCGGCGCTCGGCGCGTGGCGGATTCAGTGGGCGCCGGGTGTCACCGTCGCGAGCACGTCCGTGACCCATTCTGCGTCCTCGGCCGTGGAAGAGACGGTAGCGGCTGGACCATCGCTGCGGGCGCAGACGGCACTGGGCAACGCTGTCGTCACTGCGGAAGGCAGCGTTCCGTGGGATGGGGCCGCGTGGACGCCGGTTGCCCGCGCGACGGTGTCGGTGTCCCCGCTCGCCGCGCGTGTGCAGCTCGACGCGGAATTGCAACTTGGCGAGGTGCGTTTAACCACGCCGGTCGGCGGATCCATCGGGTTCGCACATGCGACGGAGCACGGCGGGACCGGGCCGCTGTCCCTGGCCTGGGCCGCGCTCGACACCCATATCGGTCGGTTCGTCGGCGGGGCATCGTCCGGCTACGACATCGGTATCATGGCCCTGTCGGGGGTAGGCGTGTACGCCGGCTATGACGATGGATGCTCGGCGGCGGTCGTCACCGCGTCGCTCTCGCCAGACCGCCCCGTCCCGGACATTGGCCTCAAGGTCACGTTGCGGAAGTGATCAATCCGCGCATGGAATGAGCCAGATCGGGGGGTTGGGATCCTCAGAAAGGTGCCAAATGCCGCGACGAACTCGGTCGTATCCAACGCTTTCCCCCTGCCGTTCGTGGGCATAGGGAACAGCCGTTCGTGACGCGTTCGCAATGTCGCCGAGGCCACCCTCGGGCAGGACGTACTCCCAGAGGTGCGAATACGTGCGCAGGACGAGTCGCGACCCGTCGGGCCACAGATCGGCGGCGGTGGTCGCGGCGCCGCCGGTTTCGTCATCGTCTCCCGTTCGCAAGGTGCCGAGTTGCGTGAGTGTCGTCGTCGCGGCGGCGTCCATTGTCGGGAAGGTGAAGACATCGGTAAACGCGCCCGTGTATTCCTTGGTGAACAGCACCGGCACGCCGTCCGGAGTCACCAGCAGCGCTTCCGAGTTTCGCACTTTCTCCGGCCAGTCAAACGCGAAAGTATCCGGTTTCACATGGATATCCAGGCCACCGGCGAGCGACACCTCGGGCTCCGGTATCCGGTACACGGCGTGGGTCGGCCGGTCGCCGTCGTTGTCGCCGATTTCGCCGAGGAAGATGCAGGATTCAGCAGCTTCTTCGGGACTTCCCCCGCTGTCGACCTCGTCGTCCGCACCCCGTGCGTCTCCGCACGGCCCCACGGCAATGTCTTCCCAATCGTTGTTGATCACCAACCGCAGAGTGATCTTTCCGAGTGAATTCCCGAGGATGTCCAATGCATAAATCTCGTTGTACCCCGCGTGGTCCTCGTGCACCCAGAGCACGTCCGGATTTCGCCAGGACGCGGCCACGCCGCTGATTTCGTTCAATCGGTCATCTTTCACAACGCCAACCTGGGTATCCGTTCCCCAGGTCGCGCAAGCCGGCGGCAGGACGGACGCGGTGTCGGCAGCCTCCGGCGACGCGCTGTCCGACGCTGCAGCCGCCGAGTCTGCCCCACCGGAGCCGTCCGATTCGTCGGCATGTGAATCTGCTTGTTCAGAGACAACGGCATCCTCCGAACACGCAAGTAGCGTACTCACAGAAACGAGGATCGCGGGCGTCCTCATGAGACTACCGAGCCAGCGCTGCAAGGACGACGGGGGTGGCGTCCGGCACGCCGCATCCGCCCAACGCTGTGGGATTTGCGCACAGTGCCACGTCCGCCGGTCCGCCCTTCTTCGCCGCCTTCGCCAGTTCCTTTTTCGCGCGAGCGAGCACATCCGCGCCGACGGTTGTCATCGTTGCCGTCCACCGGGCGCGCACGGCCTCTCCCTGCGCGATCGCCGCTTTCTTGGCGGTGGCATCGTCGGCGTCGGCGTCGATCTGCTCGATGTCCGCCTCGTAGGCATCCTGCGCCGCCTGTACGTCGTCACCGCGCAGCGCACGCGCGAGTGCGGCCGCGTCCACCGAGCACGCGGCTCCCGTCAGGGGGATTGGCGCCTGTGATGCCGATGGTAGCGCGATGATCGGCCAATCGACCGTCAGGATCTCCTGAATCGCTGCGGCGAGCTTCGGGTCGGTGTCGATCGCGCCGACAAGCGCCGGCGAAAGGTCCTTCCCCGGACATTTGGGCGCTCGACGCATCAGCGCTTCGATGGCGGAGCCACCCGTGCACTCCTTCACGTCGAATCCTTTGCCAACCGTCGGGAGCGCACGCTGCACGGCGTCACCGAAAACCCGGCTGTAGTCGTCTGCGAGGAGGTCCGCGTGCTTGGACAGTTGCAGGAACTGCCCGGCGAGCGCGCGCCGTTGCGCGGTGTTGTACGCCACGAGCGCCTCCGGCGAGCCCGCTATCGCGACGCCGAGGTCCAAATCGGCAACCGCCCTTTTTCCCTTCTCCAGTGCGTCCTGCGCCCGTTCGTACGCCGCTGCATCACGACCCTGCGCCTTCGCGAATTGCGCGGACCCGCCGGCGATGGTGTCACTGGACCAAAACGCAGGCTCCGCAGACAGGACGGTGGTGATGATGAGGAGCAGCAACATGGACCTCACTGTGCCACGAACACCGGAACCTGCGTGGCTCCTCCGGTCGTGACGTTGGCAAGCTCGGTGGGCGAAACGCGGCAGAGAAAGCCGGCGAGCCGGCCCCGGACAAGGAATGGGGCGAGGTCCGCGAGCAGATTCCGCGTGGACCCGTCGCGCGCGTCGACAAACGGTGAACGGCGCGCGGGCGCCCGACGCTGCAGGATGGTGGGCGCCGTGGTGGCCAGCGCGACGTCCCAGTCGCGACGTGACACTTGCCAGCCCAGGACGACGCCGCGACCTCCATGCCCGTCGGTCGGCTTGAGCACCCATTCGGCTTGCGCGGGGCGGGCTCGCTCGCGGCCGGCGTCGTCAAGTAGATACGTCACCGGAATATGGCGCGCGACAAACGCCCGTTCCAGAGGGGTAAGTGGAAACAGGGGATCATGGAGGAGCGCGAAAACACCCTTGTTGTGGAGCAGCGCCGTGCGCAGCGAATTGATCATGCACACGCGCCGCGCCCGGTACGCGGCCAGGAGCGGCCGCAGCTCACTGGCGCGGGTGACGACGTCGCGGACGAGGAACCGACGAAACACAACGTCGATGGCGGTGCCGTCCGCGCGGAGCCGGTCGCCGTCGAACGTCAGGCGACCTGGCGTCGTGACGAGAGTTGGGAGCCCCGCACATTGGAAGGCATGCGAGAGCAGCTCAAACTCGGGCGCGGTCCCGACGCCTGCGAAGTCCACGATGGCAATCTGGAGCCGCCGATGCCGGTACCCCCACTCCCGGGCGATCGCGCGGATGGTGGCGATGGAGGGTGCAATCGGCAAGATGGATCGCAGCGCGGCGAACCGTGGGTCGGCGCGGAACACGGCATCGAGCGCGGCGGCGTAGCCCATGCCAGCGGGCGACTCGGCGTTCAACTCCAAAAACTGCGGCGCGCCCTCTGCGACGTAGGCATCCACGCGCGCGAACGGCGCAACGCTTGAGAAGCCTGGGTCAATGGCCGCCAGTTCGAGTTCGGCCAGCGGCACGCCGATCCGCGCGGCGAGCGATGCCGGGCCGAGGTGGAGGTCGGCCAGCAGCGCGGAACGCACCTTTTGGATGATGCGGTGGAAACGCGGGAGAATGCGCTGCCATACGCGGACTTCATCGGCACTCAGGACGAGCGGAGTTTGGTGCACGCAGACAGGGCTTCCGGCGTACGTCGCTCCGGCGGCGCGAATTCGCTCCAATACATCGGGCAACGGGCTCGGCGCGCGCATCGGCGGCCATCGTACCCACCTTGATATGCATTCGCTGTGAACACCTTGCCGCCGATCCTTGGGAACGAAGCCACGCGCGAGCGCCTCTGGCGCGCGGCCGATGAGGGGCGCAGCCATCATTGCTACTTGTTCGAAGGCCCGGACGGTGTCGGGAAGCACACGACGGCGATGCGGCTGGCGCTGTACATGAATTGCGATTCCGCTTCGCGTCCGTGTGGCACCTGCACACCCTGCAGGATGATGATTGCGGGCAGTCATCCTGACCTGATCGTCGTCGGTCCCGATCCTGAGAAGCTCACGCGCGTGATTTCCGTCGCGCAGGCGCATGACGTGATCCGCGCGCTGCAGTTGCAACGGCATTCGGCCCGCCGGCGCGTCGTGATCATCGATCCGGTGGACGTGCTCAACGAGGAGTCGGCCAACTCGTTGCTGAAAACGCTGGAGGAACCGCCACTTGGCACCCAGTTCATCCTGATCACTGGCCGCGTTGCTTCGCTTTTGCCGACGATACGCAGTCGTGCGCAACGGGTACGGTTCGGCGCTCTGCCCGTCGACACGCTCCGGACGTGGTTGTCAGCACGCGGCGTTGATCCTCTCCTTGCGGCGGGTGCGCAGGGCAGTCCCGGGCTCGCGCTACGGCTGGCGGCGGGGGAGGCAGGGGCGCGCGACGACGTGCGGGATCGGCTTCTCGGTGCGATAGGCCAGCCGCTCCACGCACTGTTCGCGGCGTCGGAGGCGCTTGGGAAGAAAGACGACGGTGTGAGTTCGTCGGAACTGGCAGTGGATATACTCGAGGAGCTGCTTCGGGACGCAGTGATGGTGGCAAACGGACGTGCGCCGCTCGTGCCGGCGAACGCCGAGGTTGCCGCGCGTTGGGCCGCGGCGATGTGGCCGGGTGGCTTGGCGCGCTTGTCGAGGGCCATCGGCAGCGCGCGCGATCGGCTGCGCCTGAACGTGAACGGCCGCGTTGTGTTGGAGGCGCTTCTTGCAGCCGTAAACCTCGAACTTTCCCAGGCGCGTGCTGCATGATCGACTCCCATTGTCACCTGGATACGTCGGTATGGGGCACCGATGCGGTGGTCGATCAGGTCATTGCACGTGCGCACGCCGCGGGCGTCGACGAAATGGTCACGATCGGCAGCGGATATGGCTTTGACAGCGCGTGGCGGGCGATGGAGGTGGTGCGCCGGCACCCCAGCGTGCGCGCCTCCGTCGGGCTGCACCCGCACGATGCGAAGGATTTCTCTCCGGAGCGTTTCGCGGATCTTCTGGCGTTGGCCGACGATCCTCGGGTCGTCGCGATCGGGGAGATGGGGCTGGACTATCACTACGAGCACTCCGAGCGGGAGGCGCAACGCGTCGCGTTTCGAGCGCAACTGCAGGCCGCCCGTAGTCGGCGTTTGCCAGTGGTCATCCATGACCGCGATTCGGGCAACGAAACGCTGGCCATGCTCGACGAGGCGGCGGCCTGGGACACGGGGGTGCTGTACCACTGCTACACGGGAAACGTAGCTACCATGCAGGATATCGTCGCGCGTGGCGGGTACATCTCCATCCCGGGCATCGTGACGTTCAAGAACGCCGGCGCCATGGCGGACGTGGCGACGGTCGTGCCGTTGGACCGCCTGCTGATCGAGACGGACAGCCCCTTTTTGACGCCGGTGCCGCACCGGGGGAAGCGAAACGAGCCGGCGTATGTCACTCTGGTCGCCGCGAAAATCGCGTCACTTCGGGGCATGGACGTGAACGAACTCGATCGCATCACGACGGATAACGCGAAGCGCGTCTTCCGCTGGACATGAATCTCGGCGGGAGCCCGTCGGTTGAATGCGTCACGCGGACGCGCAGCGGCCCCAAAAAGGAACACGCCTGATCGTCCATTCGGCCGAACGCGGTGCGGCCTGACTACTTTTTGTGCTTTTCCGCAATCGCCGCGGCGTTGGCGTCGGCCTCCGGTGTGTGTATCGGAAATACCGGTGTCGTACCTTTATTTTCACGCGTGTTGCGTGCCTTGCGGCCCGCGTTCTTTCGGCGGAGCTTGCGGCGGTATTCGGTCTGTGCGGTGGCGGACGGCATGTGAAACCTCGAATCGGAAGGGCGGCCGTCTAATCGACTGACCGCGGGTCGGCAACGTGGAGCGGGTTCGTGGGGCGCAACGTGGTCAGACGCGAAGGTTGCGCAGCAGTTGACCCGTCGTAAGTTCGAAGACGATGGCACGGCCGGATGCATCACATAGCGAAAGGGTTGTGGGGGTGACGCGCAGGGTCGGAACGCGCCGTCTGGTGCTGTCGTGCAGCGCGACGTCGAGGATGGGGCGGTCCTCGCACCACATCCTCACGTGGTGTCCGTGGTCGCCGAACAACAGGGCGGTGCGCACGACGCCGGTACCGCTTGCGACTTTCGCGGTTGCAATGTCGAGAATTTGCATCCTGTCGCAACGCCGGGGCAATGCGAGCATGTGGGACGCCGCGGCGAGTTCGGTGGCCCCGAATGTGATCCAGGGGAGAACAACATCGTCACCCGTGCGTCGCGGCTCACCCACCGCGTGGAGTTCACCCGACGCGGATAGAAATTCCTCCGTTCCTGGCGTTCGTTTCGCGGTTGTTCGTCGCTCGGATAGCCGCATGGTCGGCAACGAATGGACCCAGCGTTCGGGGTTTTTTCCACCGACGAGCGCGGTCATCGCCGTTTCCGAGACGTCAATCTGCTCGACGGGGCCGCCTACCCGGTTCACGCGCCACAGCGTCCGCGCGCCGCCTGCGAGGGCATCCAAAGCGATGATGCTCTCGCCCTCGGCGACGAACCAGAGGTTGCCGTCACAGGTTGGCGCGACGGCTGCGTACGCCGCGTCATGCCAGCGCGAAGCCGTTCCAGTAATAAGGTAAAACCTCGATAAACGCACCTTCGCGTTGCCCCAATAGACCCCGATCGCCATTCCGCCGCTCGTGACCGGGATGAGTTGGTGGACCGGTTCGTGAAACTCGGCGCGCACCCGACCGTCGCGACTGTAGAGGCGTGCGCCGAGCTCACCGAGTGCGACGAGCAGACCGCCGTTGTCGAGAAAGACAATGTCGTGGACGGGGGTCGTGCCGACGTCGCCGATGGGGAACGCGACCAGCAACGGCGTTTCCCGCTCGTCGAGTCGACCGGAGGCGGCGATGGAAGCGGGAAGATCGGCAGCGAGCGCCGGCTCGTCGAGTTTGTCGCGTATCGTCGTGAGAAGGGAGCGTTGAACCAGCAGCGGGAGTGCGGCTTGATCGGCAATCAGACGTCGAAAAACGGGGCGAAGCAGTGTGCGCGCCTCGTGGCTGTCCACGGCGGCGAGGCCCGTCGCGAGTGCGCTTCGCAAGTTCGCCGCCTCCCAGCCCTCGGGCTCCAAAAGCGCGTCGACACGGGCTTTGGCGGCTGTGAATTGTCCGGGTGTGCCGCGGAGGAGGTAGGGAATCAGCCGCGCACCCGCCGGCCCACCCTGTGCGAGCGCGACGTCGAGCCACGGCACCGCGCCTGCTCGCAGGCTCGGCTCGGCCCACGCCACCTCGCACGCGCCGGCAACATCCCCGCGGTCGGCAAGGTGACGGGCCCACGAGGAACGGAGTTGCGTAGCGAGCACCGGATGGTCCCGCATCAGCGCGTCAACCCCGGCGGCAAAGGCACCCTTCCGCCGGGCCACCGTCACGGCCCTTTTGGGATTGTCCGCACGCATCCACAGCCGTACGGCGATCTCCGGCGCAAGCTCGCCCAACTCGGCCAGCTCCGCAGCCAGCGCAAACTTCCCGCGTCCTTCCAGCAATTCCACGGCTCGCCCGTATTCCCGGAGCAATTCCACGAGTACGAAAACCGCATCGTCCAGACGGTCCTCCGCCAAGAGCCGGGTGAGGGCGCGTTCGTAGAGCTGGCGCAGCTGTTGATAGATGGAGGATTCGAGGCCGATCGTTGATGATCCGCCTGCCCCGTAGTGGCGGAGGCCCAGATTCGCGCGCGGCCCCGGCAGTGACCACGACCGGCCGAGATCCCATCCACCCTCGCCGCCAAGCGGGATCGCATGGCGGAGCGCGTCCTCCAGCTTGCCGCTGTCGAAAAGGTCAAACAGCTTTCCAAGGTATCGACCGTGCGCACCGCCGAGCAGCGGACCCCATAGTGGAGCGGCGATACGACGGGCCATGCGTTGTAGCCAGCCGGGCGGATGCGGTGGAGCTGGCGGGGCATTGTGGGGCGGTCCGATGGGGCCGCCGGCACCCATGCCGGCGCTGCCCCCTCCAAAAACGCTGAGGATGCCGGTGCCCAATCGGGCAAACCACCGGGCGAAGGTAGAGGAGGTTCCGCGTGCGGCGAGCGCGCCCAAAGCGACACGTGCGGCTTCGGCCTCCACGGACGTCGGCGGTCTGCGGAGGGCAACGCGAACGTCGAAACCAGCGGGGGCCGGCGCCGGCGCCGCTGGGGGGCCGAGCGGCTCCACACGGGCGACGGAGAATCCGGATACGTCCAGCCAGTTCGCAGGGTTTACAGGGGGTAGTTCTGCGACGACGAACGTGCGAATGGTGCCGCCGCGCAGCAGCAGGATGGAGCCGACGGGCGCCGCGCGGTCCACGCACGTCAGTCCACCGTTTTCGATCAAGACGAGGCCGGGCGCAGTCCCGACATCCAGTCGGGTGGGCGTTGCCAGCTTCAGCAACAGGCCGTCGTCACACGCGCGCAGTTCCGCCCCCGACGCCCAAAGCGCGAGCACGCGGACCCGGATGTCCAGGACCAGCGACGGATCGAACCAGACGGCGTGTGCCAACTGCCGGCCGCGAAGTAGGGAAGGGAGCCGACTCACGCACCACGCTCGCGTGCCAGCAGGATCGGTTGCCCGCTGTCGTAGCGCCAGACTTCCACCGTGCCTTCGTCCGTTGTGAAGGCCACGAAGAATCCATCTGGGGACAGTTGCGGGTGGATCGGCGTTCTCGGCACCGTCAACGTGACGTTGTCGAGGGAGCGGCGGAAGCAGCTTTTGTGCGCGTCCCAGGTCACCGCAACCAGCGTGAAGCCAACCTCGGGCTGCCACATCGTGGCTGCGCCCACCATGACGCCGGCGGGTTGGGGGACGTCGGAGTCCCAGGTGACGATCAGCGGGCGCCGCGTGCCGTCCGCGAATTTTTCAAATTCGGAGAAACGCCCGGCCTGCACTCGCCCGGCGCACGCGCTGGCGATGCGCTGCCAGAAAGGGCCGACCGCGTTTCCGGGCAGTAATTGGCACCAGGAGGCGTGGCCGAGGGCCGTCGGGATGCCGATGGCACCGTCATTCCAGAGGCATCGGAGCTCCCAGTCGGGATCCTCGTGCAGCGTGCCGAGAGGAGTTTCGGGCGCGAGGCGGCGCAATGCGATTGCGCCCGAGTCACAGCCGATCAGTCCGACGTATCCGCCGTCCCGCTGGTGAAGCTGAGGGGACACGCTTCCGTCGGGGCGGCGGAGGTGCCACAACCGTCCGCTGCCGTCAAAAAAGTCGACCGCTGCGCCTCCCGTGGTCACCGCCCGTCCCGGTCCTTTCGTCGGCAGCGTCGGCGCGTCGCCGCGCAGCGAAATCCCCTTTCCGTACGCCGCTACCTGGCCCGTTTGATAGTGCACGACTGCGAGCAACCCTTGTCCGCGATACCCGAGCGCAATACTCGGTTCTTGAAGGTAGCCGAGCTCAAGCCGGCCCTTCGGCAGCCGGGCGGTACCCACCTTGCCAAAGCTCCACAGCAGCACCGGCCCCGTTCGGAAGGCGCAGTACATCTGGTGCGTTCCGGCGAAAAAGCCGACGGACACGGGATCGCGGATGTCCGCCGGGAAGCTGCGCCAGGGATTGTCCGGGTCACTTCCGGTGGGTACCGTGCGCCGTTTGCCTTGGGAGCTCGCCGAAATCGGCGTCAGCGGGTCCGTGATCAGGCGCCGCCGCACTCCTGACGGTGGCAGCGGGAGGGTCAGGGCGACGACGCTCCGTCCGGGCCGCTCGACACGCACGACGAGCTCATCGCAGGCGGGGTCGACGATCTCCTCGATGACGGCGCTGATGATTCCAGCGTGCCCGCGGCAGGAAGGGCCCCCGACAAACCAGTGCTCGTCCGGGACGATCCGCGCCGATGCCATCGGGTCGGCGTCGCCGGATGGCGGCGCGGGCGGCACGAAGGGCAGTGCGGATCGAGCGTCCAGCAACACGCGCACGCCCGGCCCATCCACGCCCGTTCGCGGTGCGCCGCGACTCTGCGCAACGCGCCACACGAACTCGGCACCGACAGCCTCAGCGCGCCGCGCGAGCACAATCAGCATCGCGACGTGGCCGATGCGTGGCGCGCCGAGTGACTCTGGCCCCGCGTCGAACACCGCCTCGCACCGCACACCGGCCCGCGGCGACCGGTGCTCCAACGCATAGAACGCGTGCTCGTGCTCCGCCGCGCGTCGCACGAATTCGTCGGGCACGGCGTCGAGCAAGGCCCATTCCGATAGGAGCAAACGGTCATACGGCCCGCGTCGTGAGATGCCGCTGTAGCCGTCTGGTGATCCTCCCACAGCGATGTTGCGGGGGCGCAGGGGGCCGATCGCCGCATCGAGTTGCCGGGCGAGCGTGCCGATTTCGACGGCGAGATCGGCAACGAGGCCGCGCAGATGCGGGGCCCACGGGGCCAATTCGGGGGGGAGCGCTGTGGTCACCGGCGGGCGGCCCGCGCGAGTTCAGCCCGCCCGAGCGGGCGCGCGTTGCCGACGGGAATGAGCAGGCAAGGATCCTCCAGGGCCACCACAGGCCACGCTGCGGGAGGGACCCGCGCGCGCACCGCTGCGGCGAACACATCGACCGGGGCGGCGGGGCGGCGAGTGGTCGGAAGCATCAGGCCGCTCGCGACGGAATCCCGGCCCAAGTACGCGATGCCGTCGACCCACGGCAGCAGTTTCGCCTCGCCGAGGATAACCACGACAAGCGGGTCGTAGCTCACGACGCCGGTGAGCCCGTCGAGGGTGCGTCCGGCCAGCGCAGTCAACAGCGCCCGCGCCACCTCGCCAACGGCTGCCGCCGCGACGGGCGCGAGCGGCGGCTCACGCGCGACCCACTGCGGCGGCGCGCTGCTCAGGACATCTCCCCAGCGGCGGTCATGTCGCGCCCACAATCCCGACCACGGCCGGCGCGGCCCCCGCACCGACCGCCGTCGCCAGCGTTGCCGCGGTGCGCTCACGCAGGGCGCGCAACGCCTGCGGCATCGTCACCGCGGCAAAGCTCGCATCGATTTCACGGGCGACCCCCTCCACTCGCCGCATCCATCCTTCGCGTGCGATCACGTCGATGCCATCGGGCTCCTCGCCGTACACCGCCTCCCCCGCTTCCACGATTCTCGCGGCGCGTGCCAAGGGGCCGCCGGAGGCTTCCGCCGCGGCCGCGCCGAGCGCCTCGTTACGCGCGGATTTGAGCAACTCCGCCAGAGATTCCCGGGCGAGCGCTTGCGCCGGCTCCGTCGGTACCGCGTAGATGATCGGCCACAGGTCCGCGCCCGTGGCGACGGTGCGCCCGTCGAGCACCGCGGCGGCGGCGATCAGTTTCTGGACGCGCACGACGCGTCTGTCCGGCATCACGACGCCGGACCGGCGGAGCAAGCGAACGGCGTGGGCCAAATGCGGCCGTGCAGCGCCGAGATCGACCCCCCGTACCGCGCGCGCCAACGTGTCGATCGCGGCCATCGCCCCCTCCACGGGCTCGGGCGGCGGCCCCTGCACCCCCCACCCCTGCTCAAGCAGCGCCTCCAGAAACGGGTCCGCCACCGGCGCCACGAAGCACCGCAACAGGAAACGATCGGCGAACGCCGAGAGCGAATCGTCGTCGGGCAGCGCGTTGCTCGCGCCGATGCACACGCGCAGCGGGCACGCCTTCACCGTGCTGCCGCGACGGAAAACCCGTTCGTTCAACACACCGAGGAGCGTGTTGAGAATGGCGGTTGAACCAAGGAAGACCTCATCGAGGAACGCGACTTCGGCCTCGGGAAGCATGCCGGCGGTCTCGACTTCCACCGAGCCTTCGCGCAGGCGGCGGAGGTCGATAGGACCGAAGATTTCGTTGGGCTCGGTGAAACGGCCGAGCAGGTATTCGAAGGTTCGGCCGCCGAGTGCACGCGCGACACGACGCGCGGCTTCCGATTTTGCCGTGCCGGGAGGTCCAATGACAAGCACGTGCTCGCCGGCCACAGCGGCGAGCACAATGGCCTCAACCAGCGATTCGCGCTCGACGAGACCTTGCCGCGCAGAGGCCACCGCCGCGCGGACGAGAAGGACGGAGGATTCAAGGGACATGGCGGCAAGGTATCCCCGGTCGTCGCTTGCGGAACCCGCCGGCGTGACGTACACCGTTGTCGTGCGCGCCCTTTTCCTCGCGGTACTGCTTCCCGGGTGTGACCGTCTGGCGGCGGCCGGTCAGCTTTTGGAAGATCGCTCGAATCCGCTCGTGGCCCAGGGGCTTTACCTCGGAATGGATCTGCCGGAAGGCGTTGATTTTGAGGACAACGACGATCTCCACACCTCCGCTTGTGAAGTTTTCCTCGCCGACGTGGCCGACCCGTCGCAGATTGAAAACAGTCCCGTGAGCGGTGCGAAGATCCATTTCCGTTCCCCATCGAACGGCAACCTCGCGTTGTCCGAGGAATCGGATTCCGATGGGAAATACCTGGTGTATTCGGGAGACGGTCTGGAGTACGCCCCCGGTGAGGATGCGCGCGTGACCTTCACCGTCGATGGTGCCGAGGGCATGATGCATGTCGCCACTCCCGACGCTCCGGACATTACACTCGACAGCGAACACAAGGCGCTAACGCCGATGATTCTCGACCTGACGGACTACGACTACCAGCAGATCGTCGCCGCGGTGTACGACCTCCAACGGAGCAAGCTGACGTGGGACAACCTGCCGGAGGAAGTAGGCGAAATCTATGACTTCACGCACACCGACGAGCCGGTGCGTCGCCTCGAAATCCCGAAAGACGCGTTTCAGCGAAAGGGAAATTACATCGTCGGCGTGGCCGGGATGGAAATTGCCGGCTCCGAGGAGATGGACGGTATCAACACCTCATTATCGGCGTTCATTGCGGGAAGAATGTCAATCCACGCCGTGAGCGTCACGGCGCCCGACGAGTTTTAGTCGGCGTGGACGTCGTGGGGTTAGCGGATGTCGATCCGCATCGGCAACATCGCGGCCACTCCGCCATTCTCCAGCACGCGGGCGAGCCGGAGCGCCCCGCCCCACGCCTCCGCGATGGCGGGAATGTTGGCCGCGGCCGCGGCTTCCGGCGTCATCACCACGAAGCTTTGGTTTTTTTCGAGGTCCTCCACGAGCTGGTCGACGAACGTTTTCCGCTTCGGCAAACGCTCGAGCGTTACATCCGCCTCAGCCTTTGCAAGCTCCTTCGCCTTTGCGATGGCAACGTCAAGGCCGCCCAGTTCGTCAACGAGGCCATTGGCATTTGCCTGCTCTCCGGTCCAGACCCGGCCCTGCGCGATGGCCTCGACGTCCGCTTTCGCCATGTTGCGCCCTTCGACGACCTTTCCAACGAAGGTGTCGTAGAACGTGAGGAGAAACTCCCGAAATTTGGCCCGCTCGATCTCGTCGAAGTCCTTCGTGGACGAGAAGATGGAGGCGAGTTGGCCGCGCTGGTAGGTGTGCATCGTGATGCCTAGCTTTTCGTACACGCCGGCAATATTCAACTTTCCGCCGAAAACACCGATGCTTCCCGTCAATGTGCCCGGTTCGGCCACGATCCAGTCGGCCGGTGCCGCGATGTAGTAGCCGCCGCTCGCCGCGTAGTCTCCCATCGAAACGACGACGGGTTTGCCGGACGCTTTTACGCGTTGGATCCCGCGCCAGATATTGTCACTGGCGAGCCCGCTGCCCCCAGGTGAATCGACACGTAGAACGAGCGCAATGGTGTCTTCGTCCTCCCGAATGTCGTCCAATTCGTCCACCATCGACTGGTCCCCGATCATGCTGCCGCCGAAAATTGGCGATCCGCTCTCCCCCGAGACGATCGTGCCTTGTGCGTGGAGGATCGCGATTTTCTTTCCGGACGCGAAGGGGGACGGCCCTTCGTGGTAGTCGTCGATGTCCGTGCGCTCTTTGCCCGCCATTTCGTCCGCAACTTCGTCGCGGTGCTTCAGCCCGTCCACCATCTTCCGGGCCAGCGCAGATTCCGGCGTGATCGCGGGGTCGTCGATGAGCGCGCGGGCCTCGTCCGGTGTTATTTTCCGCCCGGTTGCGATGCCATTGATCATCTGTCCGTAGAGGCTGTCGAGCATGGCCTCCATGGCTTCACTGGCCGCGTCGGAGGGCCCGATGCGCTGGAAGGGCTCGATAGCGCTTTTGAAATCGCCGACGTGCTCGAAGTTCGCGCTCACGCCGATTTTTTCGAACGTGCCGGCGTAGTACTCCGTCGTGATCGAAAATCCATTCACAAGCATCAGTCCGGCGGGGGAGAGGTAGACTTCACCGCACGCACTCGCCAGATAATACGCCTTGTTGTCATACCCGTCGGCGTGAGCGTAGCAGGGCTTTCCGCTTGCCGTGAACGTGGCAACCGCGTCGTGGAGGTCCTGTACGCCCGCCCACCCGAGGCGAAGGTCGTCTATCTGGAGGTACAACCCCTTGATCCGCTCGTCTTCCGCTGCCTTCCGAATGTCTGCGCTGACTTCGGTGACCAGAGGCGGGAAATCGTTGGGGTCCATGACCAGTCCTTCGTTTCCGGGCGCCTCGGCAAGGCCGCCATCGATGTCCACCTGCAAGAAGCTCTCGTCTTTCACCTCGGACTTGTAGCCCTGCTGGAAAAAGAAAATTGCGCCGGCGCCGGCCGCTACGAAGGTGAGCACGCCCATGACGGCGATGCCGAGCAGAAGCCGTGCACCCCGCCGGGGACGACGCGCGGGTGGGGGTTTCGGGGCGGGCGAGGATGTCGGGGCGCCGGGAGGCGGTGACGGCGGAGGGGCGTCGGTCATGTTGGTGCGCGCTTCCTAAGCACGGCGCGGCATTACGGCTATTCGGTACGGCGTCGCATCTGGTCGCAGAACGTAAGGATTTGCGGGAAGCAGGCCGCCGGCGCGCGTTCTCCGTAGAGTGTGTCGAGGTATCCCCATCCGCCATCCAGAGCGGCGACGACGCTCCCCATCGCGTCCGCGGCCGGTTTGGCGGCCCCGATTGGACAGGTGGGATCAGCATCTCCTTCGATGACGAGCGACGCCATTCGAGGCAGCGCGGCCACGACGTCGAGGCGGCCCGTGGCGTCCGTGAGCGCTCCTTCGGCGACCCAGCGGGCGATCTGGCTCAGCACGCCGCCGTGCAGGTCGGCGCTGGCGTATCGGAGATGCCCCCGGAGCACGCAGGCCGCACTCCCCGGTGACCCGAACGCGTCACCCTCGGACAAGAAGGGGGTGAGCACGGTTTGGAGTCGACGCGCCGGGAGCGTCCATTCTCGCGGCGCGAGTGCGGCGATGATGCCGGCAGTGCGTGCGACGCTGGCCGTTCGGGCGAACAAGACCGCAGCGGATAGCGTGACCACTGCAGCGATGTTTTCGCCCGCCTGCATGGCCAGTGCCAGGTAGATCGCTTGCGCGCCCAGCCCGTGTCCAATGACGATGGCGCGGGAATAGCCGCTGTCCGCCGCCACGACCTCAAGTGCGGCCGAAAGGTCGCGCATCGCGATGTCATCGACGCTGAATGCGCGGGCGCCCGCAGGAGGCGTCGCGCTTCTATCTCCCCGATGCTCCAGCAGATAAACCGTGTATCCCGCGGCTGAAAGCGTTCGCGCAAGGCAACGTTCCGGCTGCAACGCGAAGACCCGGTGGCTCGCGCCGAGGCCGTGGGCCATCAGGACCGGCGCGCCGTGCCCCCCGACGGCCGGCGGAATCCGGAACAGGTCCGCGACCCATCCGTCGTCCGCGGTGTAAGCGAGGCGCGTGATGGGCGCAGCGCGCTCGCCGACGAGAAACGTCCGTGCGCCGGGCTGCGCGACACGCCAAGCGAGATGTAAAGCCGCCTCCCCGAGTTTTCGAGCGAGCGCCGAGCCCTCGGTCAGTACCGGGTCACGACGCAGGTCGGGGAGGGAGGGGCCGTTGGCCATGGAAGGGAAGGGAAGGGAGAGGACGGACAGGAATCGCGGGAGTGAGGAGCTGCCTGTGCGTCGGGTGGCACTCCTTCCACCCGCGGCACTTCGAAATTGCCTTGCGGCACTGCTTCAGCAAAGAGTTGCGCGGTCCTGTCCGTCCTCCGAAGGGGTCTGGCAAGCGGGGTGAGCTGGATACTCACCTCAGCTCTTGTCATGTCAAGAGCAAGGTACCAGACACACGCCCGCCGAGCAAGGGCATGCGCGCCTTTTCATAGACGCCCCGATCAGTTCGTCCCCGATTAGTTGGTGGGAGTGCGATCGACCGATGCGTGGGCGATGACGTCTTGCTTCCACGCCGTCACGAACGCCATTTTTCGCTGCGCCGTGAGTTGGGCGCGCACCATCGTCTTTCCCGAATCCCAGGTGCTGAAATCTGCTTCCGCGCGGGACGTCACGGCCGCGACATACCGGCCGCCCTTCGCGGAAAACGGCGTTGCAATAACCGTACCGCCGCGCGCCACGCGGAGTGTCGCCATGATCTCCGGTACGTCTCCGATTTGCGGGATCTCGCGCTCGGCCAGCGAGAAGGGGCCGGTGACGTCCACGGACAGCTTCCGGGCCTCGGTCAGGTCACGCGGAACCGTGCCGGTGGCCTGCCAGGCCGCGATGATCCGCGCGGCGTACTCACCGACGACGCCATCCACCTTCTGCTCCCGGAGGAGCGCGACTGCGATGTCGCTTCGCGCTTCCTCGAGCGGGATCACGCGCGCGTCCGTGATGGCCTCCACGCGCACGATCGCGTAGCCGCGACCTGTCTCAACGACCTCACTCACCTTCCCGGCCCCCGCCGCCTCGGCGGCGGCAGCAAGGACGGTGTCCAGTTGATCAGCGGCCCGGTTGCCGATGTTGCCATCTACCCCCGCTGTCAGATCCTCACTCCATCGGCGCGCGAGGGCACCGAAGTCCGCCCCGCTCACGGCCTGTGCGCGAACCGCGTCAGCGCGGGCCTTGACGTCCGCCTTGTCACTGCCGGGAATGTCGGTCCGGAAGAGGATTTCGCGCATTTGGAAGCGCTTCGGCAGGTCGTACAGCCGCTCGTAATCGTCCGTGTACCGTTTCTGGACTTCGTCGGCGTGCGCGGTGGCGTACGCGTCTCGTTCGCTGTCGGGAACGACAATTCCGTCGAGAAAGGCGGTGTCTGGAAGGCGAACGTACGTGAGGTCAACCTCGGTGTTCTGCGCGGTCCATTCCGATTTGACCTCCGCCTCACTGACCGTGACGGACTGGCTCACGAGATCCAGCAGCTTGTCGATCTGGATGGCGTCCCGAATTTGCGTTTGGTAGCTCGCGCGCGTCAGTCCATTCTGCTTCAGCATCTTCTCGTAGATTTTTTCGTTGAATTTTCCGTTCACGTCGGCGAACTCCGGCCGCGCGTCGATTTGCTGCCAGACCTCGTCGTCCGAAACGAGAACGTCCTCGCGGGTGGCCTCCTGGGCAAGCGCGAGTTGTTCGATCAGTCCATCCAGCACATCACTTCGAAGCTGCTTTTCTTCAGTTTCCGAGAGGTTGCGCCCAGCCTTACGCACCGCACCGGCGTACACTCGCCGCATTTCGACGTCGGTCACGGCCACGCCGTCGACCGTAGCGTAAACCGTGGTTTGTTTCTGCTGATTTCCGCTTCCCATGAAGAAGACGAAAAAGATCAGCGCGACGCCGATCAGGAGGCGGGTGCTGGTGCTGTCGGTGCCCGACCGGAGGCGTTCCATCAAGGACATGCAATCGACCTGGGAGAGAGGGGCGGCTCCTATGATCGCGCCCCCTGAATTTCAAGGGCCGTCGCCTCTTGCCAGGTCAAGGGAAAAACGGTTAGAGTCCGGTTCCCCCCGTCTCCCTTCGCGGCGACACCCCCTTCCTCCAGGACGTCTCATGTTCAACTCTGTCCTCGGCTTGTTCTCTCAGGACATGGCCATCGACCTCGGCACGGCCAACACGCTGGTGTACGTGAAGGGTCGCGGTGTCGTGTGCAACGAACCTTCGGTCGTCGCCATTCACCACGATCGCAAAGGCAACAAGAACGTCGTTGCGGTGGGCACCGCGGCCAAGGCGATGCTCGGCCGGTGTCCGTCCGACATCGAGGCAATCCGCCCGTTGAAGGATGGAGTGATCGCCGACTTCGAAGTCACGGAGGCCATGCTTCGCCACTTCATCCAGCGAGTGAACGGTCGTCGCAACTTCATTTCGCCACGCATGGTCGTGTGCATCCCGTACGGCACCACGGAAGTGGAGAAACGCGCCGTGCGGGAAAGCGCGGAGAGCGCCGGAGCCCGTGAAGTTCACCTCATCGAGGAGCCGCTGGCGGCTGCAATCGGCGCTGACCTGCCCATCACCGAGCCCACCGGCAACATGATCGTTGACATCGGTGGCGGTACGACCGAAGTGGCCGTCATCTCGCTTGCGGGCATCGTGTACTCACGGTCCATTCGCGTTGGCGGTGACCATATGGACGAGGCAATTACTCAGCACATGCGTCGCCGGCACGAGCTGTTCATCGGCCCACGAACTGCCGAAGAAATCAAGATCACGCTCGGAAATGCGTGGCACGAAGGGCCGATTCGCGAAATGCGGGTCAAGGGGAGAGACCTCGTGCGCGGCTTCCCGCGCATCGTCACCGTGCACTCCGACGAGATTCGCGAGGCGCTGGAGGAACCGGTCGGGCTGATCGTCGAGGCCGTACAGGCATCTCTTGAGAAGACGCCTCCGGAGTTGATCGGCGACATCATGGAGCGCGGCATCATCATGACGGGCGGCGGCGCGTTGCTGGGCCAGCTCGATCAGGTGATCAGCGCCGCTACCGGCCTTCCTGTCATCATTTGCGATGATCCGCAGACTGCGGTCGTGAAGGGCTCAGGCCGCGCACTCGAGGAAATCGAATTGCTCGGCATGTTGGCATAGTACGCGTCGGTTTCGCAGAGCAAACTACCTCTTTCCCGTCCCCGTGATGCGCAAGTTGTTCCGGGGGAAAGTCCTACACATGCTTCGCGCCGCCTTCCACGAGGCCGTCCTCCACCTCGACGGCGACTGCGCCAGCCTCCAGAAACCCGGGGCGTTTCGCACGCTCCTC
>CAMAWH010000012.1 GCA_945861635.1 Klebsiella pneumoniae
AGCTGCGGCGGGAGGACGGTGGTGGGCTTGCCCTCGCTCTTGGAGATCACGCTCTGTTCCACCGCGAACTTGATGGCCAGCGCGCGCTGGCTCACGCCGAGCCACGTCCGGTAGGAGGTCAGCTCCGCGCCGGTGAGCGGGGGGAGCGCGTCGACGGGGTCGGGCGGCGGCAGCGGGACTGCGGCGGGCGCCTCCTTCGGCGGGGCAGCGGCG
The DNA here is from genome assembly GCA_945861635.1 of Klebsiella pneumoniae. Classification (GTDB taxonomy): domain Bacteria; phylum Myxococcota_A; class UBA796; order UBA796; family SXON01; genus CAMAWH01. Next base: position 214 of record CAMAWH010000012.1, read on the forward strand.
ACGGTCGCTCGCGCCGGAGTGGATTTTTCCACAGACGGGTCGCGGTTCTGCGAGGGAGCGGGCGCCGCACCCGGCGGCGACGCGGGCCGGAGGGCAGGCCGCGCGACGAGCACGTCGGCCAGCCGTTGCTGGAACAGCCTACCGAGCGGGGTCAGCTCCGCTTCGGCGGGCGACGCCGGGACCGGACGATCCACGGGACGGGTCACGGCGGCGCTGGTGGGAACGCTCGAACGCCCGGACGACGCTTTCGCCGCCGCCGTGGCTGCTTTCGCCACGCCCGCCTCGGCTTCGACGGCGGTGCGCTCGGCATCCTCCACCTCCTTCGCGGCTCGCCGCCGCGAGTCCCCCCGGCGGGCGCGCTCAGCCTCCACGACCGCGCGCTTAGCGTCCGCCTCGATCCGGGCCGCCTCCCGTTCCGCACTTTCCTTGCGCGCTTTTGCCTTCGCCGCCCGCTCCCTTAAGACGCGCAGATCCTCGTCTGCAAGGCGCTGCTCTTCGGCCTCCGCCTCTTCCGCGGCCTGCTGCGCCGCTGCTTGCTCCGCCGCGTGACGACGTGCGCGTTCGGCTCGGGCCGGTGCGTCCGGATCGACGGAACGAGCCGCGTCCGTAGGAGGACTCACCGCTGCGTTGGCGACGGAGCGCCGCCCTGACTGGCTGGCCTCCGCGATCCCGGCCAAGGGCTGGCCGCCACCGGCGCGATCACGGGAAGCCTCCCGCAGCGGCGCCGCCTTCAGTTCCACGACCTGGTCCATCGCGAACTCGATCAAGTCGTCGAACTGCTGCTCCGACGAGGAGTCTTCGTCCGCTCCCGCGGCGAGCGCGTGCTGGCGGTATTGGCTGATCCAGTCGAGGATCTCGCGGGGGTTGTCGCTGGCCTCGATGAGTCGGCGCTCCGAGGCGAAGTCGATGTGCGCGTACATCAGTCCCTCCGGCCGCGCCGCGCGCGGAGATCGGTGACCCGTTCGTCGATCTCCTCAATGATATCGAGGGTCCGGAGGCGGACGGTGGGCGTCAGCCTCCCAGCCAGCGCCTCGGTCTGGTGTCCGCGGATCTCCCGCAGCTCGGTCAGGTCAGTCAGCGCCTGAACGCGGGCACGAAGCTTGCGGAACGCCTTGTCCAGCGACGCGAGCGCATCGTCGTCTGCCTCCGGCAGTTCGCCTTCGTCCTCCTCGTCGTCCTCTTCTGCGTCGTCATCGGAGTCATCGGACTCCTCGGCATCGTCGTCCTCCTCGTCAAAGGCGTCGTTCGCCTCGGTCTCCTCGTTCTCGTCGGGGCCGAAGATGTTGTCGATGAATGCGTACTTGCCCATGGGGGTCTCCTGTTCGGGTTGGCGGATGGAAGGTGGCTATTGGTCGTCGTCGCCAGAGAAGTCGGCGATCTTGGCGGGGATGTACTCGCGGAACTCGCGGTCGAAGACGCGGCCGACCACCCGGTCGATCTTGGCGAAGTCGAGGATCACGTCGCCCTCCCGGACAGGCCGGTTGAGCACGCGGATGCCGTCGGCCTGGAGGGCACGGGCGGTCAGGTGGAGGAGCGCGAGGACCGCGGTGGCGTCGCTGTCAACGCGCGCCTTCGCCACTCGCTGGCCGAGGCGAAGGAGAACGTGGAACGACGGTGTTGCGCGCCCGGTCTCAAAGTGGGTGAGGGTCGGACGGGAGACGCGCAGCATCGCGGCCATCTGAGCCTGCGTGAGCCCGAGATCCGCGCGGATCACGGCGATGCAGCGCCCGAACAGGGTCGCGGAGTCCACGATCGGGCGAGCAGAGGGCGCGGGGGTAGGCATGAGGCTCCGGGGCATCTGATGTTATCTATAGTAACATCGGTGCCGAAGTCAAGCCCCGTGATCGGGATCCGTCAAACCGCGCTCTGCCGATGACGATGGCGGCCCGATGCCATCCCCCATCCCCGATGACGACCCCCGATGACAAGGTCGGCGGTGCCGATGACGCCCCCGATGACGCCCCCGATGACAGTGTCGGCCCTGCCGATGACAACCCACCCGATGACGATGATGACACGGAATCACGCCCATAATTTCGTCATCGCCCCGCCGGTCAAGAGGGACGAGGGACGGCATCGCCCGTCATCGCCCTCAGGAAACGGGAACGGAACCGCCGGGTGGGCGGGCGACGACGGGCCATCGGCATCACCCCGATCCCTGGTTCTCTCGTCACCTCGCTGGCCGATGCGTGATGCATCGCCCCGAACCTCCGAACCTCCAGCGAACGGCGGCGTCCAGAGTGCGTGGGCGCGTCGATGCTTTGATGGTGGATCCCCGACCGTCGTCGGTCCGAACCCTCGCGCAAGCCGCCCGACGCAGACGGCGGCAAGAACAATAGGCGACGAAGGAGTGGAACCCTGAACGCGACGTTGTCCAAATCGCTCCCGGATAGTATGCTCGCTGCCGTGCCCCTGAACCCCTCATGAAAGCCTGCCCCTACTGCGCCGAGCAGATCCAAGATGCCGCCGTGAAGTGTCGCTACTGCGGCACCGACCTCCGCGTTCCCGTCGCTCCTTCTCGGCCGTCCACAAAGACGTGCCCCGCGTGCGCCGAGGACATCCCGGCCGAGGCGGCTGTCTGCCCGCTGTGCAACTCGGCCCAGGAGGACGCGCCCAGTCCGCAGCCGCTCCGAGCCGCGCCCGCGCGCCCGACTCCACCCGCGCGCCCGCCCGGTCGCGATGTTGACGACTCACGCCACGAGACCGCGCCGTTGGCCGCGCGCAGCCGGCCCAACCGGTCGACCGCTCCCGCACCTTCGGCCCAGCCGTACTGGACAACCACCCGCGTACTCGTTGGCATCTTCCTGTCGCTCGCCGTTCTCGTGGGTGCGCCCACGGTCGCTCTTGGCGGGTTCGGATTCCTGGCGGCGATCTTCTCTCTCGACAGCGGAGCGTCGGGGAACCGCGCGCCGGCGCAGCCTCTGCCCGAACCGAACTTCGTCATCGGCTCGGTGGACACCAACGACGACTGCGCCCGGCTAACAGACTATTGCATTCGGGGAAGCTGCACGATCATCAACTCCGGGACGGGCTCGGGGCGTGCTGACGTGGAGATGTCGTTGGAGCAGGACGGAGCCCAGGTGGGGGTGTTCACCCAAAGCGTCACCCTTGACCCCGGCGACCGGAAGACCGTTACCCACGATTTCGGGGAGGCCACCCTCTCGGGCAGCGGTACCCAGGTGGTGTGCATTGCTCGGTGACAGCCATCAAGGGGGTAGCGATACGCGCTTCGTGCGGTCCATCCCGGCACCGAGCATCCCGCTCATTCCGCCCCTAGTAGCGACCATGCTCGTCGCAATCCTGGCGTGCTCGTCATCGACGATCTCGACACCTTCAGTGCCGGATGTGGTCTCGCGGATCGTCGTTGAGCATCCAATGGCGACGGTCGTAGGCACGAACGAGGTGGATCTGCCCGTCCGCGTCGAAGGAACGGGCGCCGTGCTGATGTCCTTCGCCGTTTCGCCGCCTGACCTCGCGACGGCTTCGGCCGGAAAGCTCCGGTGCAAGGCGACAGGCCAGGGCACCGTGGCCATCACGGCCAGCGGCCAGTCAGCGTCTGTCCCGTTTTCCTGCGCGATTGTGGCGTCGATTGACGTTCCGGCAAGCCTGAAGCTGATGACGGGCGTCCCGAGTCCGTTTGCGCCACGAGCGCTGGATGCGAGCGGCGCGGAGATAAAGGGGGTCGAGGTGACTCCGACAGTGGCGGACGCTGCGATCGTGTCCTTCGAGGCGGGCTCTCTCAAGCCGCGGGCCGTCGGCAGAACCACGGTTTCGACCCGCATCTCAACGGTGGAGGCCACCACCAGCGTCGAGGTCGATGCCAAGCAGGCCGACGAGAACTTCGACATGGTTGATGGTTCCGCGAAGGCGTGGGATCTCCCCGCCGGCAACTTCAACGTGTCGGTGCGGACTCAGGGTCAGGGGGCCGGTGCAGGTGTGAGCGTACGGTGGGAAGGACCGGGCTGCGGTGCCCGCCCGACCGCCGCGTCGCACCAGTTTTCGTGCAGCATTTCCGGACGTGGCAGGATCTATCTCGATAATCCAAACCACTCGGGAGCCGATCCTGTTGAGAGTGGGCACATCTCCATCGTACAGGTCCCGCGCTGAACTATTGCAGGTAGCCGATGCTTTTCAGAGCTTCTGTCGTGGTGAAGTCTCCGGTCGCCGGCTCCGCGGTGGGTAGCCGTTCGCGCAGGTCGCCGGTGTCGAACGCGCCGATGATGTCGACCAGTTCCTTCGGATCGGAGCCGTGATCGTACAAGTGGTCGCCCCGCGCGTCGACGATCAGCTTTCGGCCTCCGAGCAATACCGATCGCCCCTGCTCACCGAACAGCAGACAGTCCGCAACGAGAGGCCGCGCAGGCGCCTCCGACGTTGTCGGAAGCGGGGGCCCGGCCCCGGCGATCCCCTCAGCATGAAGGGCTTGGAGGATCGTCGCCGCTACCTGATCGAGCCCAACGTCGCCGGAGACGACGCCGGCCGAGTAGCCCGGCAGCGTCACGGCCAACGGCACGCGGAGAACTTCCTCGTGGAGCGAGTGCCCGTGTCCCATGCCGCCGTGCTCCCAGAATTCCTCGCCGTGGTCTCCGAGCAGCACGACGCTTACGCGCCGGGCGGGGTCCATCGCCTCCAGGGCGCCCAGCAAGGCCGAGACTGCTGCGACGGATCGAGTCACGTCCCCCTCGTACAGCGCCCGAGCAGACGCGCGCTGCTCGTCGTCCAAGACGACCTCCCCGCCGCGAACCTCGCGCGTGCTGGCGAAGCAGCGCCCAGCGTCCTCGTCGGAGCCGCAAGACCAGGGGGCCCCGAGTTCCCCCGCTCCACCCCGGTACGGCTCGTGCGGGTCCATGTAGTGGACCCACAGGAAGAACCGCCCGGCACCCATGCGCCCGAGGAAGTCGCGCGCCACGGCCGTCACTCCGGCAGCATCGGCGGGAACTCTGCGCTCCAGCGCAGCCCCGGGAATCGCAAAGAGCGGGCGACCGGCGATGGCCGCCGCGGCACGCGCCCATGCGTCCTGCTCCCGGAAGACATCGAAGCCTCGGGCGAGGCCGAACGCATGCGAGAGGTACGGATTGGACACGATGGCGGCGTTCACGAAGCCGGCGTCCCGCAGGTGATCCGCCAAAAGCGGGGCGTCTGGGCGAATGCTCGACACGGAGCGAGATCCCCCGAGTCGCCACCCGGCGCCGTGGACATCGGCGGGCACTCCAGACATGACCGTGGCGATCGATGGGAGGGTCCACGGTGCCTCGGCGTGAGCATCTGGAAAGCGTGCCGAACGGGCGAGCCATCGGGCGAGGGGGTCGTCGGGCGCCAGCTCGCCGACCACCCTCCAGAAGCTGTCGGCCCGCAATGTGTCGATGGTCACGAGGAGCAGCGCACCGTCCGTCGCCGGGGCCGCGAGGATCGGCGGCTCAAGGGCCTGCGGCGGTTGCGATGGCGCGGGGATCGCGTCACCGCGCACCGTCGGCACGAGGCCGACGCCGAGCGCCAGCGCCAGGACACCGACGAACCGCGGCATCGAACGCAGGGGAACGTGGTCCCCGATCAGCGGCGGGACCAGCAGCGCGAGCAGGGGGCCGCGCCACTGGTCGGGAGCGGACAACATGGCCGCGACGCCGCTCACAGCGAAGGTGGCGGTGAACGCGCGACTACGTCGGCACGGCCCCGAGAGAATGGCGGAGAGCAGTGCAAAAACGGGGGGGTAGAGGATCGCGGCGGACCCGCTCGCAAGCGCGCTGGTGGTTGGTGCGCTGGCCGATTCGTACAATGCCAGCGCGCTCCCGGCCAGCGCCCCGCATGAGGCAGCAACCCATCCCGATCCTTGTGATGTCATTACTTCCGGCATGGGCGACGGCCTGCGGCACTCTCACCGGCTCGGCGGAGCCGCTCGACGGCACGGGCGACGCCGTCTGCGGCCTTCAATTCACTCCCGGAAACGGATGGGTCGTCCCCGCCGGGGTGGAAAGCCCTGGTGTCCTCCTCCTTCAGCACGACATCTCCGGTTCGTCGGCCCAGGTCAGATGCTTGCCGTTCGCGGGGTGGCTCCCCGCGCTGGTGGGCAAGAGCGGGATGGGGCCGGTGGAGATGCTGGCCGCGTCCGGCTTCGCGGACGAAGAGCGGGGGGAGAACTTGTTCTACTTCGGTAGGGCCGCTGGCTCGTCCGCCGCGCTCCGCGTTGCGGCCGACCCAGCGGGCGGGGTCCGCGTTGCGGCGTTGCTCCTGACGTGCGGGAGCGGCCTGCAACTCGACGGCTACGAGTCCGCTACCGCCCCTGCCGACCCGCGACCCACCTGGGAGGCTCTGCTGAGGACGTTTTCGTGCCCGACCTCTCCCAGTCAGTAGTAACCATACCCGCCGCCCGAGCTCGCGGCGACGGCGATCGCCCCCCCCACGATGACGGCCGCGCCGACACCGATAAGGATCCAGATCCACGTTTTCGACGACTTCTGCATCGTCGCAACATCGACCTTTTGGACCGAACCTTGGGCTAGGTTCACCGTGGCTTTGAAGTTCTTGTAGCCCTTCTTGGTGACGACGACCTCGTGGACGCCGGGCGGCAATTCGACCGTCAGCCCGCTCGCGATCACTCCCCGGGCGTCGCCGTCGATCAAGACGGTCGCGTCCGGGTATGGACCGTCGATCTGGATAGCGGTCACCGCCGAGCTGGCAGCTTGCACGGGAGTAGACAGGAGCATCGAGAAGCAGGCAACGAGCGCCAATCCCAGCCCGGACCGGAAGAGCCAGCGCGGGCCGTTGACGAGAAAGTTCAGCATGGAGCGCTCCAGAGGAGGTGAGACCGGGCGGGACGCTGCGGCCGGCGAACGGACGGTGCATGAGGCGGCGTTGAAGGGCGATGAGGAGCGATGGCGCGCAATAGACCACGGTCCCCCGCGGAGATCAAGCGTCAGGCGATCTGAACGGCACGACACGCAAGGAAGATCGCTCCTTTATGCCAAATTCGCGCTTCGACGATGATCCGCCTTTCTCAGCCCCACACAGATCGCGCGTCCCGCGACCGCCCCATCGGGAGTCGGGAGCGCGCGCCCACGGGGAGAAAGCGCATGGCCAGCGAACGGACCGCGAATCCCTCAACGACGTTGACCCGGTCACGCAACCGTGCGAAGCTCCGCCCACCATGAAAGCATGCCCGCATTGCGCCCAGCAGATCCAAGACGCCGCGATCAAGTGCCGCCATTGCGGCAAGTCGCTGACGCCGCCATCGGCTGCGGTCCCGACGGTTTCGCGCCCAGCGCCCCCCGCATCTCCGGCCACGCTCCAAAATCCCCCGCCGCCCGTTGTCGCCGCCCCGGTGCCCGCCCCTGCGGCCGCCCCGGCCGCGGGGGGGGCGCGCCTCGGGCTGGCGGTCGGCGGTGGGTTCGTCGCGATCATCCTGCTCGTGGGCCTGCTCGGCGCGGCTGTGCTCGCGTGGAAGGCCCTATCGCCAGGAGGGACCCAGGCGGTCTCCGCCGCCGACCAAGGGGTAGCTGGCGCCGGCCCGCGGGACATCGAGGGCGACCAGCCTGGGGAGTGCGCGGATCAGGCCGACAATGACCGCGACGGGAAGTTCGACTGTGACGACGAGGACTGCGCGGGAGCGGCACCCTGCGTTGAAAAGGCCTCGGCGGCAAAGGCTGCCGCCGAGGCCGCGCGAAAACCCGCGCTCACCGTTCGTACTTCGAGCGCGAAGGCGTGCGGCAAGGATTGCACCGAGGTGCATTGCCTTGTCCAGAACGCGGGCGACGCCCCTGGAACGGGGTTTCTGGAAGTCGGCACGCCGGGGGGTACCGCCGCTCACGGCGGGGCCGCGACCGTGACCTTCTCTGTGGCCCTCGCCGGTTCCGCGGAACGAGATCTCTCTGAGGAATTCAAGGGGATTGACTCGTCGGCGGCCACAGCTCAATGCCGATTGGGGCGGTCGTGGAAGACCGGGTCATAGCGCCCGGCAGGGCCCTGATCCGGGGCGTTATTCGCCGCCGATTGCGAAGTCCTGGTTCACCCACACGCCGTCGGCGCAGCCAACCTGAGCCTCCACCATCGCCTGGTCCTGAACCACCGAGGTTCTCGTCGACATCACCGTGCCTTCGGTCTTGGCCTCCCACTTCAGGCGCGTGCGATACTGGTTGAGGAGTCCGGTCCAAGCGATGTCGTAGACGACGGCGATGTGAAAATCGTCCGACCCGGAGCAAGACACGACCGAGGCGTTGGCGTAGCTGCTCACGACGGTAGCGGAAGGATGCATGCATTGCAGCAGACCCGCACCGCCTTCGGCTGCTTCATACTGGTGAATCGTCTTCTTGAGGTCGGTGCAGAACGCCTCGCGCTCCGCGCGTGCCTCCTCCTCGGCCTGAATCCGCGCTTCTTCGGCCTTGCGCCGGGCTTCCTCCGCTCGCGCCTCGTCCTGCTCCCGCTTTCGCCTTGCCTGATCTGCCGGGTCGGCACCTGGAGTTCCTGCTCCCGCCGTCCCGTTGCCGTCGGACGGGCTCCGCGATGCTGTCGAGGTTGTCGAAGTTCCCGCACCCTCCTTGGAGCCGCGCATCAGGGCGACGATCCCCGCCCCGCCGAGAATCAGGCAGCCGAGTAGAACCAGCGCCAGAGTCGCGCCGCCCACAGCGATCCAGACGGCACGGGTGGACGCGATTGGGCTTGTCGGGGGCGGCGGGGAAGCCGGCTCGGCGCCAGCTTGCGCCATCGGTCTCGCGGCCTCTCCCGGAGGCGCGTCAAGCTCGCTCGCACAAAACGGACAGGCCGTCGCCGCGACCGGCACTTGTTCCGCGCACTCCGAGCAGGTCCGCGTCCGTGGCGGGGTGGGCGCCCGCAAGTCGGTCCCGCAGAAGCGGCATTTGATCGCGGCGTCCTGGATCTGCTCGCGGCAGTACGGGCACGCCTTCATTGGGCGATCCGGAGCGAAGCGTCGAATGACGCAACCTCCGAGGGGGGGGCCGACGGGCCCGAAAGGAGATGAGAGAGCCGCAGACGTGTGAATTTCGCAACCACATCACGAGGCTCCGCCGTCAGCAGGGCGCGGCGAACGGGTTCGTGTTCATTCGCGAAGAACTCCCACACATCCTGGCCCTCTGGCACGCCGAGGAGGTTCGACAACACGTCCGCGACGTGGTCGAGCATCTCGGCAACCTCGCGCGGACTGCGCTCAAGGCCGTCGATCACGACGCCGCGCAGGTTCTCGGTCACGAAGTCGAGCGGGTCGGGTGCGAACCCGAGCACTGGTGTGAACAACCACAACGTGACCGCGAGATCCGGGAACGGAGCCTCGGCGACATCGAAGTCGCCGAACAGCGCGCTGGTGATCTCCTGCGTTCGAGCGAGTTGATCCAGCCTTGCAAGGCCGAGTTCTCGAAGCCCGCGGACGCCCGTCTTCTGCGATAGGTCCAGCGCAGCGACATCGCTGGCGTCGAGTTCTCGCCAGCGGTCGCGCAACACGGAGATCACCGAGCACAGGAGGCCAGCAGCGTCCGCCTCAATTCGTGCGATCCTCGCGAGCCACTCCTCCCTTTGCACCGGCTCATGGACGCGCTCGCGTAGCGGCGGTTCTACGGCGTGAAGCACCGTATGAATCGGGTTCGCGTACCCCTCCACGAGAGCGTTGATCCGGCCCTCCAGGTCCTGCGTCGTGCCCTGTGCCGGCGTCTTGCGGGAAGCCCACTTGTCGTGCCCGAAGTAGAAGCCCAGCACGCCGAGGGGGATGACGGCCGGCAACACAGTCGCGACCACCGACGTATCGAGATCCCAGACCCCGGACCCGTTGAACAGCAACGCACCGAGCGCGTTGAGCCCGGTGACGGTCACGGCTATGCTGAGAATGTACCCGCTTCTTTGCATCTTATCGCCCTGCTCATCGCGGTAGGACCCGAGCATCGCGTCGAGAAGTTCGTGGGCCGACGCGAGCGCCGACGAGGCGGAGTCGAGAAGTCCGCCGGCGCGGTCGAAGTCGCGCTGCGCTCTTGCGAAGGGGGTAGTGCTTCGAAGCGCAGCGATCACGGCATCGACGTCGTCGGCATTTGGGACAGCCTCGGCAGGTCGGCCGAGTCGTTCGTGTGCGGCTCGATCCTCACCTAAGTCAGTGGTGTACATCGAAATCTTGCAGCGCCACTCAGCGCTACGGACCGACAGCCAGCGCACCAGGTCTCGGGTCTTGGCTGACCGCGGCATGTTGACAAGGCGGTCGACGTAGCGGGCGACTCCACTCGCGTTGTCGTTCATGACCGCCGCTCGGTGCGCCGCCATGCCAGCTCGACGCTCGACGCAGGCGAGGTGTTGGGCGATGTGGGCAAGAGCCTTGATGCCCGAACCGCCGACGACCGGCGCGAGGACGGCGACGAGTACGCGCACCCCGTCGATGACGATCCAGCTGACGTTGCTCGCCCCCGCCGAGCCGTTGCCGACATAGACAATCGCGTCGATGAGGTCGTCCGACACGGCCCGGTCCGCGCCGTCCAGCGGCTCGCCCAGCGAGTCGCCGAAGTCGTGATCATCGAGCCAGTCGGGTACCCGCAGGAGCATGCGATCTTCTACCACGACCAGCCGAATGCGTGAGCGGGGCCTGCGGTGCCTCGATCCGAGGTCCGAGGTGAACCCGCGGCACCTCCTATGACGTCACGCACCGCCGCAGCTGCGAGGCCGCCGCGGTGGACGGGGCGGCGCATCCGGCGCCCCACAGGTTAGAAGGGCGCGTGCCCTCCCCCCTCGCTCTCCTCGATCACCGCGTCGTCGTAGGCTTCCACGGCTGCGATCAGGCGACCGCCGATCGCGTGCTCGTCACTGGCGAGCCTATGAAGCCGAGCAGCAACCGCTGGGACTGGCTGGGCGAGGGCATCTACTTCTGGGAACAGGACGCCGAGCGCGCCTGGCAATTCGCAGAAGAACAGCGCGAACGGGGCAAGATCGCGAATCCGTCGGTGATCGGGGCGTTCATCCACCTCGGCCGCTGCTTCGACCTGACGACCAGCGTCGCGACCTCGGCCCTCGCGGCTGCCCATGCGGCGCTGCTCGTACGACTCGCTGGCGTGGGCGCGCCGGTGCCGGTCAACCGCGGCGGTTCGGGCGGAGGCGGCGAACTGCTCCTGCGCGACCTCGACTGCGCGGTCCTGAACTTCCATCTGCGCGACCTCGATGACGCGCGCGGGCTGGGTGGCCCATACTACCAGACCGTCCGCGGTGTCTTCGTGGAGGGAGTGCCGGCGTTCCCCGGCGCGTCTATCTTCACGAAGACGCACACCCAGGTCGCGGTTCGCGACCCCGCAGTGATCGTCGGCTACTTCCGCCCTTCGCGGTATACTGGATCTGGAGCCTGACCATGGACCGCCCCGAGAACCCCTACAGCCACAACCCCTACGCGGAGGACGAGGCGTTCGCCCGCGCGCGATGGGCGGCGATGTCGGCCGAGGAGCAGACCTCGTTCCTCGTCAAGATCGGGATCCTCACGCCCGACCTAAAGCTCCATCCGAACTACGATCACCGGCCCGACGCGCCGGCCGCGCACGCGGACGCGAAGTAGGCGTGCGGCCGCGCTGCCGCTGGCGAGCATGAACCTCCGCTACGCGGTGACCGCCTTTCAGAACGCCGTCCGCCAGACGCACCCCGCTCTGCTGCGCCACCTTGTGCAAGTTGATCCTCCGCCGAGGCTCTTCCACTACACCACGCAAGCCGGATTGGAAGGGATCCTGCGGTCTGACAAGCTTTGGGCGAGCCACTACACGGCCCTGACCGGCGATGCCAACGAGGGCGAGTACGCGCAGCAGTTGCTCGCGGAGGGCTTCGGCCAGAGCTTCGACGGGGACTTTCCCGAGCCGCCGCGCGCGGTGGCGGACTGGGTGGCTCGGATTCGCGGCCAGGTGCTATCCACCGACGACGGCGGGCGCCCCGATGCGCATGTGCTGTGCCTGACCGAACACGAGGACTACCCGAACCAGTGGAACGTCTACGGCGCAAGCGGCGGTGGCTTTGCTCTTGGTCTTGATACCTCGCGGTTCAAATTCGAACCGAACGTGGAGATGGAGCGCGTCGTGTACGATGCGGCAGAACAAGCGGCGACGTTCGAGGATCTCGTGACGGTCGCCGGGATGAGCATCTCAACGGTGCGCGGCGTCGATCTCAACGATCCCGATGTCACCTGGAAGCTCACTGCTGCGGGCACCGGCGCCGTCCGCGGTTGTGTCGCCGTGGCGGCATCGGTGTTCAAGTCGCCCGCCTTTCGGGATGAAGCTGAGTGGCGGGTCATTGTCGTGTCGGGGAATTCCGCGCATGTGCCCTACCCGCGACGAACGGCCGATGCGCTCATTCGCCGTGTAGGCGGGCGCGACGTGTCCTACTTCGAGGTCCCGCTGCGGCCCGGGAAGCTCCCGTTGGTGTCGATCGATCTCGGCCCGGGTCTCGACTTCGCGACCGAGGCGCCGAGGGTCCGGCAGCTGCTCGACGAGAACGGCTACGACGCGGGTGCCATCGCGGTTCGGCCGTCGCGGCACGTCCTGCCGTAAAGCGGCGAGCTACAATGCCGCTGTCATGTGGAACTTCGGCCGCGACACCTCCCCGCACAGAACCCATCGCCGGTTTATCGGGGCTGACCCCTAGGCGGGCCGAATGGGGCCTGGTAGCCGGTAACGGCCCTGCATCCTGGGTAATGGTGATTTGCCTCGGCGCAGCGCTGGCCGCAGGGTGCATGAGAACAATCACTCTCCTGCCAGGCAGCGCGGCCGAACGAGCGGCCCCCACTCGGGATAGGTGGCGAGCCACCAGATGCCCCTCCCCATCGCCATCAACGACCTCCTGAACGGCAAGACCGTGGAGTGGGAGCGCCTCGAACTCAAGGCAGGGTGGAACCCCCTCGCCGTGATCCACACGCTCTGCGCTTTCGCCAACGACTTTCACAACCTCGGGGGCGGGTACATCGTCATTGGGGTCGCGGAGCAGGACGGTCGCCCGGTGCTCCCACCGGTGGGCCTGCCCCCCGTGAGCCTGGACGCCATCCAGAAGGAGCTCCTGAACCTCGGCCACACGGCGATGAAGCCCAACTACCACCCGATCGTCGCGCCGTACGAGGTAGACGGACGGCACATCCTGGTGCTTTGGGCCCCCGGCGGCCAGACGCGCCCCTACCGTGCCAAGGCGACGCTCGCGAAGGACGATCGCGACTATTCCTGGTTTATCCGCAAGGGTTCCAGCACCGTGGTTGCGCGCGCGTCCGACGAGCTGGAGCTGATGTCGCTCGCAGCCACCGTACCGTTCGACGACCGGGTGAACCAGCAGGGGACGGTGGACGACCTGGACCGGGGCCTGATGGTCGCGTTTCTCGAGGAGGTTCGAAGCGACCTGCGTGGACCCGCCGCCACGCTGCCCCTCGTGGAGCTTGGGCGTCTGATGCACGTGGTTGCGGGCTCGTCGGAATCGCCGTTCCCGCTGAACGTGGGGTTGCTCTTCTTCAATTCCGCGCCTCACCGCTTCTTCCCCGGTACCCAGATCGACGTGGTGTGGTTCCCGGAAGGTCCCGGCGCCAGTCACTTCACGGAGAAGGAATTTCGGGGGCCGATCCACCACATCATCCGCGAAGCACTCGACTACATCGACCGGAACTACTTGTCGGTGACGGTGATCAAGCACGCCGATCGCGCCGAGGCCGACCGCGTGTCCAACTTTCCCCGCGACGCGATCGAGGAGGCGCTCGTCAACGCGATGTACCACCGGGCCTACGACGGGCGAAATCCGGTCGAAGTCCGCATTGGTCGAAACGAGTTATCGGTGATGAGCTACCCGGGTCCCGACCGGTCGGTGAAGCTCGAAGCGCTCCGGGCCGGCCGGGCGATGCCGCGGCGCTACCGCAACCGGCGGATCGGGGAGATGCTCAAGGAGCTGGACCTCACCGAAGGGCGCGGTACCGGCATCTCGAAGATCATCGGCGCGATGCGGGAGAACGGGTCGCCCCCTGCTGTGTTCGAGTTCGACGAGAGCCACGACTACTTCCTGGTGACCCTGCCCGTGCACCCGAAGGCCGCCCACCTCACCGTGGATGTCACGGAAGAAGGGGCCGGCCGAGCCAACAAAACGCCCTTTGAAGGGGAGAACTCCTCCACCGGGGAAGTCACCGGGGAAGTCACCGGGGAAGTCGCTCGGCTGGTCACCGCACTCGTCGGTGAGATGCGCCGCGCCGAGCTACAGGTCGCAGTCGGCCTGAAGCACGAGGAGCACTTCCGCGAGGCCTACCTGACGCCGGCGCTTGCGCTCGGCCTCGTCGAGATGACCATCCCCGACAAGCCCCGAAGCAGCAAGCAGCGCTACCGCCTGACGACCGCGGGTGCGGCGTGGCTCGCGAGGAGCGTGCGATGAGCACAACGGTCACCAACACCGGGCACACCTCGTCGCGCTACAACGCCGCCTCCCCCTATACTTCGGCCTCCTCACCGCCTCGTCTTTGATCTCGATGCTCCATTGTCGACATGAACCGTTTGGCGGGCCTGGCGGGAGCTGGTGATCGGGTCGTAGATCGTCGCATTCTATAGGTACATCCCATAGTTGTAGCCGTGCGCCGGCCAAACACCCCCACATGTTCGCCACTTCGCGCTTGACCGTCGTTGCGGTATCGCCTATGATACCATCGTGGTCATCGTTCTCGACACGAACGTCTTGATCTCCGCGCTCCGATCGCGCCGGGGTGCGTCCTTCCGATTGCTCTCGCTCGTCGGCAGCGGGCGTTTCGACATCGCTCTCTCGGTGCCGCTCGTGCTCGAGTACGAGGGCGTCGCTGACCGGATGCTCGCCGACCTCGCCGTCTCGGCCGGCGACCTCTCGGACATTCTCGACTACCTCTGCTCCGTCGCCATCCACCGCCCCGTCTTCTTCCTCTGGCGCCCGACGCTTCCCGACCCCAAGGACGACATGGTGTTGGAACTCGCGGTCGACGCCGGAGCCCAACTCATCGTCACCTTCAACACCCGCGACTTCGTTGGCATCGACCGCTTCGGCATCCGCACCCTCACGCCTCGTGAGTACCTCAAGCAAATTGGAGAGATCCCATGAGCACCATCAGCATCCGCCTCCCCGATTCGCTTCACGACGGCATCCGCGAGGCTGCCCGTCGGGAGGGCATCTCCATCAACCAGTTCATCGCAAGCGCGGCAGGCGAGAAGCTCGCCGCCTGGGCGACCGAGGAGTACCTGGCGGCGCGGGCGCGACGGGGTGATCGCGGGAAGTTCGAGGCTGCGCTCGGCCGTGTTCCGGATCGTGCGCCCGATCCCGACGACGCGATCTGACGCATTCAGGCTCGACTTCGCGGGGCACGTAGGTCTGGGACGTCGACCTCGACCAACCATTGTCCCCATGAACCCCAAGGCGGAGCAAACGGGTCATGGTAGGCGAAACCATAGGTTGAATGAAGGGCGACCAGGGACCGTTTCGCGAGCGAGCGGGCGTCCGCCGCCGGCGTGCACGAAACCGTGGCTCGGCGCCGTTCCCGGTCGTTTCTCTGGCTCGCCCACGGGATCCCTTGCCGTCGCTTCTCGCCGGGGCTACCGTGAGGGCATGGAACCCGTGCACCTCGCCCTTCCCGCTGACCTCGCTCACGATCTCGCTGGCCTCGCGGCAGCGGATGGTCGGTCGGTGTCCGACGAGGGCTTGTTGCTCCTTCGACGGGCCGTTGCCGGGCGCCAGCTTCGTGAGGTGCTGGCGCGCTGCGGAAGTGACCTCGATCCTGATCAGGCCATGCAGATCGCGCTCGACGAGCAGCGAGCCCACCGCCGCTCAAGGTGAGGTTCATTCTCGACACCAACGTGGTGATGAGCGCGCTCATCTCGCGGGTCGAGACAGCGCCTCCGCGGCTCCTGCTGGAGGCGCTATCCGACGGCCACTTCGAGTCTGTCGTTTCAGCGGCGTTGGTGCTTGAATGGCGGGAGGTCTCTGAGCGCCCGAAGTTGCGCCGGTACTTTCGGCTGGATGCCGCGGGCATTGAGTTCGCGTTGACTCGGATCGAGCAACTGTCGGACAGCATCGACCCGCCTCCGGCCGAGGCCGCTGCGCCCGACCCGGGCGATGCTCACCTCTGGGCCATCCTCGCCGCCGATCCGGAGGCAATTTTGGTCACGGGCGACGGCCCCCTGCTCGACGCTCCTTTCGGACCGGATCGCGTGATTACCCCGGCCCAAGCTGTGGACAAGCTTCAGGCCTCGCGCGGCGGGGGCGCCTGACCGAGCCAACCGCGTACCAGCCACAGTTTCGCGGGCAAGCACCGGATGGCGGAGCAAACGGGTCGTGGTAGCCGAAAACTTAGGGTTAACGATGGGAAGCCAGCGACCCGTTCGCGGCCGTTCATGGTGGCGCCGTCCAGGTTCACGAAACGGTGGCTCGCGACACGTGGTGCTACCGGTCGGCTGGGTCCGGCCCAGTTCCGACGCCCGACCTGCGAACCCGAACGCGACCATCGGGTTCCAAGACTGTGAAAGCGTCGATGAGATCAGCCGAGGCGGAGGCAAAGGGGCGCGAGACCAACTCGGCGCGGTCAAGCACCGGCATCCCCGCCAGACGAAGCAGCACCACGCCGCGGTGAGCGCGACCCTCCCGCACCACCAACTCCCCGAAGTCCTTGTCGTCGGTCAGCAGGACGCGGCCGTCGTCCATCGCGCGGGCAAGCACGTCCGGATCTGCGATGGAGGGTGCGACCTCTGCGATCCAGACCACGTCCCAGCCGTCCTCGCGGAGTCGAGAAACCACAGCGCTGACGATGTTCTCGTCGGCGAGGATCACGAAGCGACTTGAACTGACGCCATCCGTTCCATGCGGACGCTGCCGGCGGCGAAGGCCAGCACCGCGCGTACATCCTCGATCGTGAGACGGGGATGCGAGCCGATCAGTTCGTCAATCGAGAGGCCGCCTGCCAACTCTTCGAGGACGTGTTCGACGGTCAGGCGGGTGCCACGCACGACCGGCTTCCCCATCATCACGGTGGGGCTCGCGGTGATGCGGGTGAGGTCGGCCATGGGAAACTCCAGCGGCAGTCTACACGCCAGCCGCCGACTCGGCGAGCCCCACCCGCCGGCTTCTCGGCCTCCCGACCCTGTCACACTTCCACCATCCACAGTTTCGCGGGCAAGCACCCCACGGCGGGCCGGGCGGGAGCTGGTGAGCGAAAAATTCGCCTGCTTCCTTGATCCACGTGATTTGCCCCGGCACCGGACCAGCCGCAGGGTCCAGCGCGGCAATGGCCACAGGGACCGCACCACGCGGCACCGGACCTCTCTCGGCCACGACGGCACCAAGAAGGGGTTGACCGACGCTCCGGTATCGCCTATGATACCGAGGTGGTCATCGTCCTCGACACAAACGTCCTCATCTCCGCGCTTCGGTCGCGGAGGGGCGCGTCGTTCCGTCTGCTCTCGCTGGTCGGCACCGGGCGCTTCGACATCGCACTCTCGGTGCCGCTCGTGCTCGAGTACGAGGGCGTCGCCGACCGGATGCTCGCCGACCTCGCGGTCTCGGCCGGCGACCTCTCGGACATCCTCGACTACCTCTGCTCCGTCGCCATCCACCGCCCCATCTTCTTTCTCTGGCGGCCGACGCTGCCCGACCCCAAGGATGACGTGGTGTTGGAGCTCGCGGTCGACGCAGGAGCGCCGGTCATCGTCACCTTCAACCTTCGCGACTTCGTCGGCGTCGATCGCTTCGGCATCCGCGCGCTGACGCCGCGTGAGTACCTTCAAGAGATCGGAGAAATTCCATGAGCACGATCAGCATCCGCCTCCCAGCGTCGCTTCACGACGGCATCCGCGAGGCCGCCCGGCGGGAGGGCATCTCCATCAACCAGTTCATCGCGAGTGCGGCCGGCGAGAAGCTCGCCGCCTGGGCAACCGAGGAGTACCTGACAGCGCGAGCGCGTCGGGGTGACCGCGTGAGGTTCGAGGCCGCGCTGAGCCGGGTGCCCGACCGGGAGCCCGACCCCGAGGACACGATTTGACCGGTTCACGCGCGCTTTCGTGGCGAGCGGACCTCCGGCGTGTCGAGCACATGGGTCCATTGTCCCCATGAACCCCACGGCGGGCCTGCGGCTTCATGGTGACAACGTGTCGCAGCCACCGATCTTGCCCTGACGATTCAATCGTGGACCGACCGCTCGGATCGATGAAACGGCGTGGTCCTCTGCGTCCCGCCACGGGCGGCGGATTGTGCGCGGGCTGCGCGTGCCTTACGTGGCGCAGTGAATGACCTGGAGCCGCTGGATGACCGCGTTCTCCATCGTCGCGCTCGGCGGCAGCGCGTTCCTTCTCGACCGGCTCGGTATGAAGGGCGTCCATTGGAGAGTGTGGGCGCCGGCGCTCCAACATCGCGGGGACCCGATCCCGGAGGGCGCGTTGGGCGGGTTCGTCCAGGGCGGCGGGACGCCGGCAGGTCACCAGACGTTCCATCGCGAAGGCTCGTCGTACGCCTGGGCGACGAAGGGCGGCTCGGTCTTCCTCCTTTTCCGCGACGGTGAGACAACCGCGACTGGGTACCTGGCACGCGACGTCGTCGCCTACCAACTGGCTGTGCGCTACCCGTTCGGCGACACCTTCTACGCGGAGGTTGCGCCGTGCGAGGGCGAGGCCGTGTTCGCCGGCGGCATCTGGACCCTGCAACTCGCCGTCCCCGCCTGCCGCGTGGCGAACGGCACGTGGGCCCCCCTGACGCCGGTGGCGCCGGTGCAGACAGACGATCGCGCATGCACACAGTTTGTGGCGTGCGCCTGCGACCTCGCCTTGGTCCGTCCCGACGTTTTTGCGCAGACGTGCGAGGACACGCGGCGGATGATCGGGATCGCGCACAACGATTCGGAGTCGTGCCGTAGCGGGCTCAACCTCGCGCGGAGCCTCGCCTTGCCGCTCGCTATCTCGCTGCCCTTGAGCTGCGCGGATGGGTGAATGGCACACAGGACGCGCCATCCGGTGACGGCGGACCTCGCACAACTAAGTCGCCGTCCAAAAATAACTGACGCAAGCGGCCCCGTCGGCGGTCTAATGGGCCTCGAAGCGGCACAGCAGGCGGGCGCGCCCCCGCATTGGATGGGCACTGTGTCCGTCGCGGACATCGACGGCAGCTTCGCACGTGCGGTGGAGTTGGGCGCGCAGGTGCATGCGCCCATCCACGAGATCCCGAACGTCGGCAAGTTCGCCGTCCTCGCGGACCCGACCGGGGCGTCCTTCTGCATCATGCAGTCGAGCAACCCGGCGCCGGCGGTCAATCAGCGCGAGATCGGCCAGTTCTCCTGGAGCGAGCTGTGGACTTCGGACCCGGCGGCCGCATGGACGTTCTACAGTGGACGCTTCGGCTGGATCGAGACTTGCACGATGGAGATGGCGCCGGGCGACGTCTACCGCATGTTCGGTCGGACCACGGAGACCACCATCGGCGGCATCGCGAAGCAGTCGGCCGAAGGTTCGCCGTCGGCCTGGCTCTTCTACGCCACCGTCGAGAACGCCGATCGCCCCGGGGACCGCGCGAAGGCGCTCGGCGCGCACGTCTTCATGGGTCCGATGGAGGTGCCGGGCGGCGGTCGCATCCTCGCGGGCATGGACCCGCAGGGGGCAGGCTTCGCCGTGTATTCGCACGCTACGCCGTAGTTGCCTCGCTGAGGCGTGCTCTCCGCCGCTTCCAAATCAACGCTAATCCGCTCACGACGATGCCAGCCGCGCGGCCTTCGCGCGTGGTGCTTGCGCAGCCACACTCAGCGGCGCCGGGATCCTTGCCGCCCTCGTCCGAGCCTTCGCAATCCTGATCGACGCCATCGCCGTCGACGTCGGCGGCGCCCGGGTGCATAGTGGCCTCCCCGTCGTTGCAATCCGTCGCAGCGGTCGCGTCCGACGCCTCGCCAACGTCGCCACAGTCGGCATCCGCGCTCACGACGGTCGGCGAGGCATCCGCATTCGGACGATACCCGTCACTATCCCCGTCCCAGAAGCAGATCTCGCTGCCGTCACAGTCTTCGTCATCGCCGTTTCCGGTCGTCTCCGGGGCGCCCGGGAAATCCGCGGCATCCGCATCGTCACAATCGGTGGACGACGTCGCGTAGCCAACCGACATCTGGCACGCCAAAATCACGTTCGCGGAGCCAACCCCGTCTCCGTCGGCGTCCTCATAAAACGAGCCCTGACCGCTCACCGAGGGGTCGTCGTCGTCCGCCAGACCATCGCAATCCTCATCGCGTTGGTCGGCATCGCACACCTCCACGGAACCCGGGCTGATTCCGGCGGCGGCATCGTCGCAATCCGTGGCGTCGTTGACGAACCCGATGGGGGGGCCGCAGCTCGACGCGCCCGCAGCAGGGTCACCATAGCCATCCCCATCCCCGTCTCGCCAATACGTCGCGTCCGTTGACGTGCTCGCGTCAGCATCGTCACAATCGATATCGCTATTCACGCCATCGCCGTCGGCATCCAGGATGAGGCACGCGAAAGGGAAGGCGCCGTAGGTGTTGATGCCGCGCGCGTCGTCTCCGAGTGTGATGCTTCCCGAGGCCGAACCTGGACACCCATCGCGCATCGCCACCCCCTCCCACGCGCCGGGATCGGGCAGGGAGTACGTCGCGATCAGCACGGCGGTGTCGACCTCAAGCTCCTCCAGACGGTCGGCGCCGTCGTAGAGCGCAAACAGCGTACCGGTTGCGTCGTTGTACTCGAGCGCCGAGAGGTCGGTGTACTCGGCGGTCGTGTGGAGCTGGTCGAGGTAGGTGAGCGTACCGCTGCTCCCGAGGTCGGGCGCGAAGACGTAAATGTCGGCGTCTTCCTGCCATCCCGCGTAAAAAACTCCTCCGGAAGCCGTCGATCCATGCGCGTGCGCGCCGTCCGGCACCCACGCCAGGGCCTCAAACCCGAGCATGCCGATGGAGTACACGTACGCTGAGATATCCCAGGTTGCACCAGTGTAGACACCCGTATCGAGGTCGAAGGCGTAGATCGTGCTTTCGTTCTCGCCGCCAACGTACACAACGCTGCCTATCGGATCCGCGACCGCAATCGACTCCAGATTGTGCCCTGGCGACCAGGTTTGTACGAGCACGCCGGCGTCCGTGATCTCGGCGATATCTCCCCCGTCACCGACGACGATGAACGTCTCCCGCCCCGCATGCCAAACGATCCCGCTGGGCTCGAAGGCGGGGAGAGCCGCCAGCAGTTCGGCGCTGATGTCCGTCGATGTCGTGGCACCGGGCCACGGCGCAGCATGGGCGATCGCTGAAACCAACAGGAGGGAGGCGGCACGCCGCACGTGGGAGCGCATCGGCCTGTTCATACCTCGCGCGCGGCTTCTACCCGATCGAGCGTCCGGACGCTACGTCGGGGGCGCGGTCGCAGCGGCTTCCGGCCGAAACGCGACCCCGGCCACCGCCCCCGATCCGTTACACTCCGGCCCCGTGAATCTCTCGGCGACCATCCGCGGCACCCGCTACCGCTTCGGCAGCGTCAAAGAGGTGCTTGCGAAGGCGAATCCGCCAAAGTCGGGTGACGACCTGGCGGGGGTGAGCGCCCGGGAGCCCGTGGAGCGAGTGGCGGCCCGCGCGGTCCTGGCCGGCCTGACGATGGCGGAGCTGAGGGAGAACCCAGTCGTGCCGTATGAGGACGACGAACTCACACGTTTGGTCGAGGATAATCTCGACGAAGATGCCTTCGCAGCAATTCGCAGCCTCACCGTGGGGGAGCTGCGCGAGTGGCTCCTCCTCACGACGACCGGCGGCCCAGTCATTCGCAGCGTCAGCCCAGGACTTACGCCGGAAATGGTCGCCGGCGTGGCAAAGCTGATGTCGAACCTCGACTTGATGGTCGTGGGCGCCAAGTGTGAGGTCGTGGTGCGCGCCAACACGACGCTCGGACTGCCGGGGCGCACGTCTTCCCGCCTTCAACCGAATCATCCCACCGACGACGTCGAAGGCATCCTGCTCTCGACACGGGAAGGATTGTCGTATGGGTGCGGGGATGCCGTGTTGGGCGTAAATCCCGCGACGGACACGCCGGAGTCCACGGCAGAGATCCTGACGCGACTGTACGACCTCCGCATGCGAAATCGCGTGCCGACGCAATCGTGCGTGCTCTCCCACGTCACCGTCCAGATGAAGGCGCTCGATTTGGGCTGCCCGATGGACTTGATGTTCCAGAGTTTTGCTGGCTCGCAGAAGGGCAACGCCGCCTTTGGGATCTCGGTGGCGCTCATGGATGAAGCCTACGACAAGATGCGCCGGATGAAGTCTAGCCT
This sequence comes from Klebsiella pneumoniae, assembly GCA_945861635.1. GTDB lineage: Bacteria > Myxococcota_A > UBA796 > UBA796 > SXON01 > CAMAWH01. The sequence continues at coordinate 22,432 of CAMAWH010000012.1, forward strand.
CGGCCCCAACTTCATGTACTTCGAGACTGGGCAAGGGAACGCGTTGTCCAGTGAGGCGCACCACGGCGCCGATCAGGTGACGATGGAGGCGCGCTGTTACGGCTTTTCCCGCCGTTATCGGCCGTTTCTTGTCAACACCGTCGTAGGCTTCATCGGCCCCGAATACCTCGAAAACGGCCCCCAAATCACCCGTGCAGCGATGGAGGATCACTGCATGGGCAAACTGATGGGACTGCCCATGGGGTGTGACGCATGTTTCACCTACCACGCATCCATGTCGCAGGACGAATTGGAATCGTTGAAGGTGCTGCTTGGCGCAGCGGGCTGCACGTACCTGATGTCGCTTCCAGTGGGAGATGACATCATGCTGAACTACCAGTCGACCTCCTTCCACGACATCCCCAGCGTGCGCGGACTCCTTGGGAAACGGCCGACGCCGGAGTTCGACGCATGGCTCCACGAGCGCGGGATCATGGACGGTCTGCTGCCCGGGCCGCGCTTTGGAGATCCGACGGTGATCGCGTGATCGACGCGGCGTTTGCAGGGTCGCGGACGCGGAGCCTCATCGCGCAGTTACGACGCGCGCTGGGCGAGGCCGATCCCCTGCCGCTGCCGCCTCCGATCCCGGAGATCCTTCTCCCACCGAATCGGGTATTCCCTTTCCCGCGACATTCAAGCGCCTTTGCAGAGCTGGCGTCCAAGCACACGACGGCGCTGGTCGGCATCGGTCACGTCGGCACGCGGTACGCCACCGACGTCGTGTTGCAGTTCCAGGCGGAGCTGGCCGTCGCACACGGCGCGGTTGCGACGGAATTGCCCGACGACTGGGCGGCGTCCCAAAACTACCTTCCCTTGCGTTCACGCGTCACGACGCACCGTGAGTTCCTGCTCCGCCCCGACCTGGGAAGGCGACTGAATGCGGAGAGCGTCGCTCGCATGCAGGAAACCTGCAAGAAAGGCGTGGACGTGCAGCCCATCCTTGCCGACGGTTTGAGCGCCGTCGCGTGCATGGGCGCCGGCCCGGCGCTGATGGCGAGTTTTATCGAAGCGTGTGAGAAGCGCGGGTGGTGCGTCGGCACGCCGGTCTGCGCGAAGTTCGCCCGCGTCTGGCTGGAAGACGAGATCGGGGAGATCGCCAACGCCCGGGTGTCCGCGATCCTGCTCGGCGAGAGGCCTGGCCTCGGCACGGGGGATGGCCTCTCGGCGTACATCGTCTACGGGCCGCGGGTCGGAAACACCGATTCCAACCGGAATATGTTGTCCAACATCCACGAGCGCGGCACCCCGCCCATCGAAGCCGGCCGCCGGCTTGCCATGCTCGTCGGCGCCATGCTCGATCAAAAAACATCCGGGGTTCCGCTTGACCTTTCACCGCTTGTGGCCGAATTGGGCGCGGACGCGGGCGGCGGCTATCGTGCACCGCAGAAACGCACACGACTCGTCGAGGTGCCGTAATGTTGGAGCCCATCCTCCCGAAAATCCTGTCCGTTCGTCGGATTCCGGGCGCGGACCCGGCAGTGCTCACGGCGTACGGGGCGGATCCCAAGCGCCATCGCGCGCTCGGCCTCATCACCGTCGATCAGGACGATCCGACCTACGTCGCGTTGGACGAGTGTACCAAGCACGCGCGGGTGGACGTCGTGTACGCGCGTTCGTTCTATGCCGGCTCAAGGCATGGATCGGGCCCGCTTTCGGGAGAGATTCTCGGCGTTATCGCGGGAGAGGATGCGGACGAAGTAGACGAAGGATTGCGCGCGCTCGTCCGTTGCCTTGAACACGACGCGTGCTTCTACGCCGCCAGTGACGACGGAGCGATAGCCGTCTTCCCGCACGTGATCGCGTCGTTGGGGGCGTATTTGTCGGCGCAGGCAGGTTTGCGGGCGGGCGATCCGATGGCCTACCTGGTCGCGCCGCCGATGGAGGCGACCATCGGGATGGATGCCGCGTTGAAGGCGGCGGACGTGCGCGCGGTCAAGATTTTCACGCCGCCCACGGAAACGAACTTTGCCGCCGCATGGTTGACCGGGAATCTGACGTCGTGTGAGGCCGCCGCCATGGCGTTTGCGGAAGCCGTCGTCGAGGTCGGGCGTCGGCCACGTGAACGGGCGTAGTATCGGCTGGAACGGGCTTGCGGTGGTGTTGGCGGCGTGTCCTGGCGCGCCGCCCGAGGCCGAAATCATCGTAAGGGAGGACACGCTCGCTGCGGCGCGTGACGATGGCTACGTCTACACGATCGACGTCGGCTTGCGTCTGGAAGCCGCAGCCATCGCCGGGGATCGCGCCGCGTGGGCGGCGCAGTTGCCGTCCGTTACCCGCGTCACCCACGACGACCCCGCCGACCCGTGGAGTCGCGGCATGGTCGCTTGGCGGTGGAAGGAAGGCAACCCCCCCGACGCGAGCGGAACGACCGAAGCGCTGCGGGTCGCGTCCGGGCTGTGGCGGGGTGCAACGATGTTCTCGCAACCCGACGCATCCCGGACGGCGCTCGCGCTCCTCGCCGGGTATGCCCGGCACGCCCGCGAGGACCGCGGAATCTGGTTCATCGCAAACTATTTCAACTTCGGCACCAAGGCGCTCGCGACGAACTCCTTCCTCGTCGACTACGATCCCGACTTCCTTGCCGAGGTGGCCCAGTCGCCGCTCGCCGGCGCCACCCAACTCGCCGATCTGGCCGAGCGATCCTGCGCGCTCGTTCGCTCCGCGCACGCTCCAGCGGGCCTCCTGTACGACATCGTTCAGCCCGAGGTCGCGACCCTTGCACCGGACGGACCGGTGATCTTCTCGCCCAACGACATCGTGCAGATCAACACCTCGGCGACGGTGGCCGAGCGATCCGTTCGTTGCGACCCGGCGCTGGCGGCTGGGGTGCTCGCTTTCGCGCTCGCCCACGAATCGGATCTTCGCGTCGCCTACTACGGCCGCACGGGCGAGACCGCTTCTGCGACGCAGGCCGCACCTGACACCTGGGCCGTCCTGGCCCGACTCGCACACCGTACCGGTGACGACGTTTCTGCCGCGCGTTTCGCCGGGCGCATCGGCTCCCCCACGGACGTCTACACCCTCGGTGAGGCGATGCTCACGTCCGCCTACCTGGGAGGTTCCCAGCCCACATCGCGGTAGGTCGGGCCGACGTCGTTCTGCACGGGCGGGAGGGAGTGGAGAAACAGGTAGACGGAGCGCAGATCGCTCTCCGTCATCTGCTGGAACCCTTCCCAGGGCATGATCGACGACGCATAGACGCGCCCGGCCAGCATACGGCGGACAAACTGGTCTTCTGTCAACTTTCCCGTCATCCCCGTCGGGTCGGACGTGAGGTTCGGTGTCACGAATTCCTTGTCACTGTCCTTGCCGTGGCTGGCCTCCGGATCGCCCCCACCCGCCTCGGGGCCCGTGGGCTTGAACGTGGACATATCGTATTTCGAGTGGCAGCTGGTGCATAACGCCAGACTGCGCGCAAGGTAGGCGCCGCGCTCCACGCTGGGTATCTCGGCCGGCGGCGCGAACACCGGCTTCGCGTCTGCGGGAAGCAATGTCAGCATCGGGATCATGAGCTTGCCCAGGGGTCCCCAGTGGCCGACCGGCACCTCCTTCCGCACGGCCGGCTCCGACCGCAAGTACGAGAGGATGGCGACGATGTCGTCGTCGGCGGGTTTCGCGACGGAGGACGCCATGAACAAGGAGTAGCTTCCGTCCGCCAGGACGCCGTATCGGATCGCGCGCGCCAACTCAGGATCGGTGCGGCGGCCGATCCCCGTTTCGATATCCGGGGTGAGGTTCGCGGCGTACGTCGTGGCAATCGGCCCCATTGCAAATTCGTAGCCACCGTGCAGCGGAGAGTTCCCGACCAACTCGGGGTGTTCAGGGGTGCCGGCACTGTGGCACTGGCTGCAGTGGGCCGGCCCGTTGACGAGGTAGCGTCCGCGCGCAATGACCTCGGGGTCGGTGCTGGCGTGCAGGTCGGGGAGCTCCGTATCCGGGAAGGAAACCCGGCTCTCGTAGACCGAAAACGCCCACGCCGTGTAGCCGCCGGCGCCCAGAACAACACACCCGAACACGCCCCCGATGCCGACGGCTACCTTCTTCAACAGACCCATGACTACCCTCCATGTGCTGCAGGCCGCAGCATCGCGAATACGAACACGCTGCGAATAAAAGCACGAATCGGCCTGAAGGTCACGCGGGCACGCGCGGAAGCGCGCGCCGACGTCTCCGCGCGGAATACAACCCCGGCGGCCAAAGTGTTGACTGTCACGCGGCGCAGCGAACATGCTTCCGCTGAAATTCGGCTGCACACGCCCGGGGGTGTTCGCGCGGCTGCCCACACGCTCGATGGCGTTGGCGACACGTCCAGCATCACGACAACCGCCGTCTGCGGCAGGCCCCAGTGCACCATCTGACCCTTGATCACAACTCCCCTTACCCGGTTTCTACCTACGGTTTCATGAGGTTTCCGGGAGCGCGCCCGCCGGCATGAACCGAGAGCGCTCTTCGTTCGGCCGGCGCGTCGTAAGCCGACAAATGTTTGACCCACGTGGGCGATCTGGAGATTTATTTTCCCCGGCCTCCACCGTCAGAAACGCGCCGCCGCTGCGGGCCGTCCGTGTCCGGGTCGCAGGGTCGCGCGGAAGGGCCGTCCCGGCCACCAGAAGCGGCGTTCGGGCATGTCGCCGACCCGCGGCGTCTTCCGCACCTCGCAACGCGCATCCTGGTGGCGCAAAAATAGTCTAAAAACGCCGCAATACATGGACTTCATGCACGCCACTACTTGGAGTCCTGAACTCGCCCTCGCCCGGTCGCTCGATGAACGGCTGGTCGCCGCTCGCAAAGTGCAACGAGGCGCGGAACATCGCCTGGCGATTTTGCTCGCGGAGCTGGCCGATACCGGCGGATTCCGCCTGCTCGGGTATGCATCGATCGAACAATATGCGATGGCTGCCTTGGAACTCACATCCCGAGTGCTTCGCGATCTGACGCGCATCGGAAGGAGCATGCCGGAGTTGCCGAGGCTGAACGCGGCACTCGCGGCTGGGGAAGTGGACTGGACGAAAGCAAGGGAAGTGGTGCGCGTCGCGACAGCCGAAACCGACGCGTCGTGGACGGAGCGCGCCAAGACCACGTCCGCTCGCGTGATCGAGCGAGAGGTTGCCGCCGCCCGCATCGGCGATCCCGCCCCGACCGGCGAGCCGGACGCCGAATTACGTCCCGCTCGCTCACGCGTCTCGTTCGAACTGGAAACCGCCGACGCCGATGTTCTCTATCAGGCGCTCTCCCTCCTGCGCGCACGCAGCGACCTCGGGCGCGAGGAGATCGACGACGGCGCGCTCCTCGCCACCATGGCGCGCCAAATCATCGCGACCGCCGACCCCGGCGAGACTCCCACCGGCGAACGCTACCGCATCGTCTTGCCGCAGTGTCCGTCCTGCGAGCGATTCGACGCTCCCACCGCGGAGGTTTCCGAGACCATCGCCGCCGAGGCGGCGTGCGACGCGGAGATCATCGACATGCAGCCAGGGTCCAACGAGGGTCACGCGACCCGCGCGATTCCACCGGTTCTACGCAGGAAGGTGTTGCACCGAGCGGGGTGGACGTGCGAAGTACCGGACTGTCGAAATCGACTGTGGCTCGACGCCCACCACACCGAGCCGTGGGCGGAGTGTCGGACGCACGACTTTGCCACACTGATGGTGGTCTGCGGCGCCCATCATCGGGCGATTCACAACGGGTTTTTGTCTGTGTCGGTGCGATCGGATGGATGCGTGGCCGTCGAGCATGCCGACGGGCGGAAGTCGGTTGGGCCGGCGCGCGCGCTCCGCCGGACAGCGACAGCCCCCTGACGAGGTGCCCCGCGGTCGCGAACGATGGTCATCAAATGTGTCAAGCGTCCGTTCACCAGCGAGACAGCCGGGAATCGAAGCGCCTCCCGCGCGCGGGGAGTCCGCGGGCGAGCGTCGCGGCCTTGGGACCTGACCGACGGCCATACCCCACATCCAAATTAGTCAACGAGTTGACTGCCGGATTAGTACATGCAGCGGGTTCTCGCCGCTGCCCCCTGCCGCCCGGAGATCCACGATGACTTCCAGACTCCTGCTCTTTCTCGTGGCGGCCGGCTGCGCCGGCTCCGATCCCGCCACGAAACCAACCGGGAATCCGTCCGACACCGACACCGACACCGACACCGACACCAACACCGACACCGACACCGACACCGACACCGACACCGACACCGACACCGACACCGACGCAGAAGACACGCCGGTCTACTCGGGCACGTGGACCGTGCCGTCGCCTGCCGATCTCGTGGGGCTGGACTTGCCCCCGGGACCCGACGGCACAGGCTACACGCTACTCTCAAGCCCCTTCGTCACCCTTGCGGCGGACCCTGCGCTCCGTGATGCGCGGACGGCCGCGGGGGGCTGCCTGGCGCTCGTGATCGCCTGCTATGAACCCGCCGTTCGCAACCTGCCGGGATGCTTCGCCAACGTGCCGCATTGCACCACGGCTACGCCCTGGGAAGAGGCCGCGTATTGTTGCGACGTCACGTGCAGTGCGCGCTACGCCACCCTACGAACAAGTGGGGACGAACCTCCCGACGCGGCGACAAATGCCATTCTCGCCACGGGCTCGTGCATGCCGGGCTACGACGTGTGGAGGGGCGAATGATCGCGCTCCTGCTCCTCCAACCGCTCGCCCAAGCCTACGATTCAGTGTGCCACCTCGAAACGGGAGATGTCTGCGAATACGGGTACCAACCGCCGCGAAATCGGTGGAACAACGCGGAGAGTGAGCATGTCATCATCTTCGGTGAGGCGTTCGAACGCTCGGGTTTGCCGGCAGAGATCAACGCCTCGTTCAACCTGCGGACCTTCGCGCTCGATGACACACTCACCGGGGATGTGACGGGCACCGAGTACGACAGCTACGCGCCCGTTCGATTCGGCGGAGAACGCGTGCGTACGCGGACGGTGACCCCCGGCGAATTCGCCGCCTTGCCCGACTTCTCCTTCTCCCTGTACGACTGGATCTCCGGCAACGAGCGATGCGATCCCTACTCCGACACGGGAGACGAGCGCTGCCACCAATTCAAGACGCACATGGGCGCCGTCAATTCCTCACACTTCCTGCCACAGGCACAGCGATTCTACGAGTACTACCATGTGCTCGCGATGGACCGGGCGATCGAGTGTGCGGCGATGGAGGATGAGATCTCTGCTGTCGATGCGCTGGCTGCCGACCGCTTTGAGTCGGTCTACCTCGCGTGTGAGCAGGAGGCGCTGGTCCTCGAGGCCGTAGGCCAACACTACCTGCAGGATGCCTGGTCCACGGGGCACATGTGGGAGCGCTGGGGCGGGCCGGAACTCGCGGATCACCCCGAGGGACTCGCAGCCGCACAAGTCGTGGGTGCCGTCTCCGGGATCATCCATGGTGCCAAAGGCATCGCTTCGTTTGCCGACGATCCTCTGTGCGCACCGCATGAAGACGTCGCCTACGTCGACGCCTTTACGGGCGCCACCGAATTGGGCGCGGGCGACCTGTTTTGGGACGACTTCCTCGCCGATGCACGGGATCCCAACTACTCCGACCAGACGCGTGCCCTGCTTGGTTGCAGCATCAACGGCATTCGTGAGGTGTATGAGCAGACCCACCAACACCACGGAATCATCGGATCCGCCGACGGGACGATCACCGATCTTGGGCGTGATCCCATGGGTCCAAGCTGCTGGGACCAGCGCGTGACCAACGAGGCCCTGTCGACCGGATTCCAGTTGCACACGCTTGGGACCGCGCCCAACAGCGTCGCCCCACTGTCGGACGCTGCGTTCACCGCGCTGCTCGCCTCCTCGCTCTCTCCGGTCAATGTGGTGATCGGTGGCGACCTGTTGAATCCGGTGCAGTCGGTCCGGTATTCGGCGGATCTCCTGCTGAACATGGGCAAGATTCGCCTGTGGGGGGCATTCGATCCACTGGGCACCCAACTCGCGAGCGGCCACCTGCCCTCGATGCTGGGCGCCGAGCCCAACGGAACGTACGAGCGCGGCGGTCAGATCGACGGCACGGCACCAGCCGCCTACCTCGACCCGCTCCTGCCATGGGGGCTGCCAGACGCCGACGAACCCGTCGAATTGCTGCATCTCGCCTTCGCCGAGGCGCACGCCGCCGACCGTTGCCTGGATGTCGACGCCGCGGAGCTTGGGAGCCTCCGCGGCAACGCAACCTCCGTCGTGGGGACAGACCGCTTCGCCGCCGCGTGCGGTCTCTGCGCGCAGCTCGCGACGCCGTTCACCCGCATTGGAATCGACGCGGGCGACTACGACGCGGATCGGGAGCCGCTGTGCGGGTATACCGACCCCGGCGCGGAATTCATCTATACGGGGACGTACAACGTCAGCGGAAACAACGCCACGGCCGCAGGACAGTGGTGCGGGTGTGGCGGACGCCTCGCCGTGACAACGCGCGGGGGTACGCCCGGTCTTACGCTGTGGGGCCGCATCGGTGAGGCGCTGGAGGCCCTTCCGGCCGGGTCGGGGACGACGCCGGGCGCCGTTTTGGCGACCGCCGACTCCGCGCGGGCCGTTGCCCTGGGGGGCCCCTTCGGAGACTGGGCATTCGTCGGGAGCAACGCTGGCACGATGTCGGCGTTCGAGCTGCTCGATGGAGAGGAGGTGGAGCTCGACTGGGATGCGGATGTGGCGACCACCGACGCCGGCGCCCCCGCCGGTGTGAGTCGCCTGGTGGTCGGCGGCGGCCCCCGGCAGATCAAGATCCTGTCCAGTGCCAACTACGGCGTGGTGACGACCGAGTCGGGGTTGACATTCTTCGCGACGGAGGACCTGGCGTTGGTCGGCTCGATCGCCAATGCAGACATGGGTCTTTCGGGCTCGGAGCGCGTCTACGGCGTGGGCGTCACTCCCGACGACACGACCGCCTTCGTGACCATCTGGGGAGGCACGGGCGGCCCCGCGACCAACGAAACGATGGTCCTCGACCTGACTGGACTCCTCGCAGGGGACTCCCCGGATGCATCCTGGGTAATCTCTACATTCACTACCGGCGGCGACAGCAACAACCAGATCCTTGAGGTGAGTCCGAGCGGAGACATGGTCGCGATCGTGTGTCCCGACACGGATCGCGTGCTGGTGGTGGAAACGACATCCCCCTACGACGAAGTGGGCTTCTACCTCGAAGACTCCTTCTTCGAGCCAAGCGAAAATCCGATCGACGTCGCGTGGGCGGCCGACGACAGCGCGATCTACATCGGCTACGTCGGCGGCCCGCTCAGCAGCACGATCGGCACCTACGGAACGGTCCGACGCTGTGACATCGCTTCCCCGAACAATTGCCAACATGCCGTCGCCGTGAACGGCACCGTGCGCTCCATCGCGATCAGCGGGGAGGACAGCTCGTTGATTGTGTGGGTAGCGGACAGCAATGGCGATCTCACGGCACTCCCGGCCGCGCTGTTTGAGCCAGGGCTCGACACGTCGGGGGTCGACGGCTCCGGTACGTTTGACGGCACCGGGGGCTGCCTCGGGTCCACCGGACGCGCGACGCCCTGCCCCTCGGCCGGAAGCCTTGGGCAGGCCGCAGGGGAGGTCATCACGTGGTGACGCGAGACGGGCGCCCAACGCGATAGCAGGGCGCGATGCCAACCCTCGACGGTCACCACCACCTCCAGACCCCACACACGACGGTCGCGGCGGCTCAGGCGTCGCAAGTGGATGGCGCGCTTGCCAGCTTGCCTTCCCTGCTTCGACCCTTGGCCGCCCGCGCGTTGCGCTCGTCTACCTTCTACTGTGAGGACTATCGAATCGTCGTAAGCGATACTGCGTTTTCCGTGCAGTGTGACGCGCGCGCAACCCTGACGCGAACCTGGTCCGGCACCGATGTCCCGTTGGTTGTGGAAGGGAAAACGCTGCAGTCGCGCGTCATTCGCGAGGGCGGGGAGGTGCAGTTGACGCTGGTCGGTGAGAATGGGTCGCGGACGACACGTTATTCCCCGCGGCCGAGCGGCATTCACGTCGCTGTCACGGTCGAAAGCGGGCATTTGGACGCGCCGATTCGGTGGGCGATGGAGTACGGAACGGTGCCGTAACGACCCGCTCAGCTGACTCCGTTCACGCCGCGCACCAACCGCCGCGACGCCGAAAAACACGCCCGACTCGACCGACACCGCTCGGGGGCCGCAATTCCGTCGTCCGGCCCCCACGCCTCACACGTCTGGAGGCAGGAATACTGCGAGTCGTTGATGGCGTAGAGAATGGCAAGCTCCTGCTCGGTCAGCGAGTCGTGGTCCGCCAGCCCTTTCCAACGCAGGTGCGCACAGAGTTCGATCACGACGCGACCTCCAGCGCGCAAAGAATCGCGCCGACCATGATGTCCACCTTGTAGTACGTCATCGGCAGCGGACGGGCGCCCTCTTTGGCTCGGGAAGCCGCCTTTTCCCACGGCTCTCCGGCGTCAAGCGCGGCCTCTACCGAATGCAGGCGCAGCGGCACGTTTGCCACGCCGCCGACCGCCACCCGACTGCCCGCCGACCCCAGCCGCACGACCACCTCCGCGAGCGGCCACTCCGCACGGGCTCGATGAATCGCACGGAAGTACGATGATTTTTCGTCGGGAACGGCGTTCGGAAGGACGACATGCGCCACCACCTCCCCGCGCTCCAGCGTGTTTTCCCGTGTGGCGTCGGCGCCATCCCCAAGGAATTCCGCGATCGTGCGCACGTCGGGCCGCGCATTTCGTGTAGGTTTGAGGCCGGGAGGACGAAAAACCTCGACCCCGGCGTCATACGCGAGCAGGGCGCATGCGAGGGTCGAAGCGTGGACCGCCACGCACCCTCCGCTGTCCAGGCAAGCGTGGAACAAATGGTCACCCTCTCGCGCCATGCAGGTCGTCCCGCCCTTTTTCAGGCAATTCGACGCGGGATCCCGAAAGTACCAGCAACGAGGCCGCTGACAGAGGTTTCCGCCGACGGTCGCGACCTCGCGAATCTGGGGCGTCGCAAGGCTGGCGGCCGCCTCCGCTACCCCCTTCCACCCTACACGCACGCCCGGATCCCGCCCGAGATCGGCGATTCGCACCTTTGCTCCTATCCGCCCGTCCACAATCGACTCCAAATCGGGTACGTCTCGAATATCGACCACCGGACCACTTGCGACGCCAGACTTGCGACGCTCCATGAGATCGGTGCCGCCGGCGCGCAACTCTCCCTCCCCGATTTCCACCAATAAACGCGGGAAGTTCGTCATACCGACAACCCTTTCCATACCCGCTCCGGCCGAATCGGAAGATCCGTCGGACGCCAGCCCGTCGCATGGCGAATCGCGTTTGCGATGGACGGTGACGCCGGACACGTCGCGACCTCCGACATGCCGATCGAGCCGCCTTCGGCGTGCTCAAAAACGTACGGCGCGAAGTACACATCGATCGGCGGAACGTCCCCCATGCCGGGAATCCGATAGTCCTCGAGTCCTTGCGTCAGCACGCGGCCCACGTTTGGGCAGAGGCGACGCTCCTCGTGCAGCGCGTACCCGATGCCCTGGATGACCGCGCCGCGCAACTGGGAGGCCGCCAGCTCCGGAGCGACAACCTTTCCGCAAGCGACACCAATCCACGCTTTGCTCACAACCGCCCGTCCGAGCCGGGTATCGACGACGACCTCACTCACCTGCACCGCCGCCCCCAGCGCTTTTCCCGCCGCCGTCCCGGAGATGACGAACGGAATATACCAGCCGCCTTCATCGGTTTTCCGACGTCCGATGGCTTCCATCCGCGGAAGCGCGGCGAGCACTTCGGACCACGGCACGACCGCGCCGCCAACCTTTAGTCCTCCTGGCACCGGGACTACCGGGCTCACCTTGCGTGTGCGCGACCACGCCTTCGCCAGCGCCGCCGCGAGTTGGCGCGCCGCGTCCGCCGCCGCCGGCCCGATCGATGCGGTCGTGCGGCTTCCGGCGGTCAGGCACCCGGTTGGCGCATCACTATCGCCCACGCGCACGGTGATGTCGGAGGGCTGGACGCCAAGCTCCGCCGCCACGATGCGGGCGAGAACGGTGCGGGTGCCGTTTCCGATGTCCTGCGCGCCGGACTCCGCCAGCCAGCCGTCCGGCGACGACGTCAGCCGCAACTCCACGGTGGGCGCCACAAAGTAGAACCACGACGCACCCGCGATGCCGACGCCGCGACGATACCGGCCGGTGTCGCCACCGCCGCGATCCTTCCACATCGGCAAGGCGGACGCTGCGTCGTAGAGCTGGTTGCGCCCCGGATTCGGGTCCCACTTGCGACGCAGGTCGATGGGGTCCATCGTCAAGGCGCGCGCCACCTCATCCACCGCGCTCTCCATCGCAAAGAAAATGGGCGGACCGCCCGGCCCGCGCATCGGCTTGCTCGGCGCGGCGTGACTGACGACGTCGTAATCGGCGAGGTCCTTCGACGCGTGCGGGTAGATGAGGCGCAAAAGGAACGTCGAGGAATTCCCCACAGCGATGCCGGTGTCTGCCTTCGCGGCAACCGTCATGCCGGCGAGGGATCCGTCCGCCCCGGCGCCAAGGTGGATGTCTACTTCCTGCGCCGGTCGGTACCCGCCGACCGCCATCTCCTCCGCGCGATCGAGCACCAGCCGCACCGGCGCCCCCGCGACACGTGCCAGGTCAATCGCGATGCGCGTGATCGGCTCCACACCTGCCTTGCTGCCGAATCCGCCGCCCACATACGACGCGATGACGCGAACGTTGGACGCCTTCAGCTTCCAGCGCTCGGCGATGTCCTCTGCCAGCGCGGTCACGCCCTGCGTGCTGCACCACACCGTCAACTTGTCCCCATCCTCTCCACCCAATTCCCACAGCGCGACGGCGGCATGCGGCTCCAGCGGCGTGTGAGACTGGCCACCTGTGCGGTAGCGGCCCACATGGCGCACGGGCGCACTTGCGACGACGCCCGCCGCGCCCTTCGACTTCAGGAACACGTCGGTGTGCATCGGACCGCGGACGTTTCCGATCCAGGCGGCCGACAGATACGGACCTTCCGACGCCGATGGTTGCCCGCCCCCGCCGTCCGGATACACCAACTCCGCGCCAGCCTTCCGTGCGCCATCGATCCCCACGGCAGCGGGCAACACGTCGTAGTTGATGCCCACGCGCAACATCGCAGCGGTGGCCGCAGCCCGATCGACCGCCGCAATCGCCACGACCTCCTGACCGGCGAAACGGACCTTTGCACCCGTGGACACGAGCTGAATTACCGCCTTCACCCCAGGCGAAGATCGAGCGGCCGCCACGTCGAGCCCGCGGATTCGCGCGTGGGCGTGCGGCGAGCGCAGAACCCGCGCCTCCAACATACCCGGCAGGCGCACATCCACCGTATACGTCGCCTTTCCCGTCACTTTTTCTGGACCATCCACGCGGGGAATCGCGTGCCCGGGCGCCTCGAATCGGCCCGCGCACGCACCCGCGACCGCAAGGAAGATCGCTTCATACGCTCCGCACCGGCAGAGGTGGCCACCGAGCGCCGCCGCAATCTCGGCGCGTGAAGGCTCCGAGGCGCCCTTCTCCTTGCGCCAACGATCGTAGAAGGCAACGCTCTCCGTCACAAAACCGGGCGTACAGTAGCCGCACTGGAGCGCATCCTCAGCCAGGAAAGCGCGCTGTATCGGGTGATCGACGATGGCCTCGATCGTACCGACGCTGCGGCCCTCCAACGCGCTTGCAGGCATCAGGCAGCTTACGACGGGGACGCCGTCCACCGTGATGGCGCAGGCGCCGCACGCGCCGTGACCGCACCCCTCCTTCGCGCCGGTGAGACCCAAACGCTCGCGCACCACCGTCAGCGCAGTTTCGTCATCGACCAGCGGGGGCGAATGCGCTCGACCATTCACGGTTACGTTCACGACGGAAACGGGTGGATTTTCCGCAGCAGCGGCCCCGTTCACAAACGGCACAGCAATGCCCGACCCCGCAATTGTTCCCAAGAATCCGCGCCGCGTCCAACCACCTGCCACGACTGCTCCTTCTATGCTTGCCCATCCGATGGTAACGTCCCTCGTCGCGCCATGTCGTTCCTCGCCCTCGTCGTGCTGTTGTGCTCCTTCCTTTCGCCCGCCCACGCGGACGAGCCGGCCACCGGCATCCTGAAGGTCAAGGCCACGGCGCCCAGCGCAGAGGTGTTTCTCGACGGGGCAAGCATCGGGCAGGCGCCGCTCACGAAATACATCGCGGTCGGCCCCCACAAATTGCGAATCATCGCGGACAATTTCGATCCGTTCGTTCGCACCTTGGACGTTCAGGCCGACAAGACCCTGGACGTTTCGGCCTCGATGGTCGCCGGCGCGGGGACCATTGAATTTACCGGCCCCAAAGGCACCTCGCTGGCGTTCGGCGGTGCGACGTACCCGCTGCCCACGCGCGTTCCGGCGCCGAAGGTCGGCACGCACGAATGGAAGGCATCGGCCCCGGGATTCGAAGAAGGAAGCGGGAAGATCGAGTTCGCGGCTGGGAAGAACTACCTGATGGAGGTGCGGCTCGAATCGTCGTCCGGAGTGGTCGCGGTCAAATCGACGCCACCCGGCGCAACGCTGCTGCTCGATGGCATCGACGTGGGGACCACACCGTGGAAGGGCAAGGATATCCCACTTGGAAAGCACGCTATTTCCCTCGCGATGGACGGGTACGCCGCCTCCTACCGGTCCATCGACACGACGGCTGGCACACGCGGCGAACTCACCGTGGGGCTCCAGAAGAAGGGCGCGACGTTGGTGGTCACGACGGGCGGAAACGACGCAAGTGTGTATGTCAACGACAACAAGGTTGGCACTGGCGCTACCGTCACTGCGGGGCCGATTGAGCGCGGCCGCGCACGCGTCCGCGTGCAGAACGGGGAGCATTCCGTGGAAACATCGCTCTCCCTGCCCGCCGCCGGGACGATGGCCATCCGTGTTTCCGGGTCGGAACTGGTCGAGCGCAAGCCGCTCATGGCGAGATGGGGGTTCTGGGTCGCAATTGCGGGCGGGGCCGCTGCGGGCGTGGCCGTCGCCGCGGTTGCCGCCATCGAATCCGAACCTCCCCCGCTCCCGACGGGAGCTTCCGTGGTGACCCTGCCATGACGCTGCTCCTGCTCGCCGGGCTCCTGCCGGGGATCCTCACCGGGTGTGCCGGAACGGTCGATGATCGTACCGCCATCATCGTGGAATTCGACGCCACCGACGTGCTCTCCGTCGCGGACGACTTCACGCTCATCGTGGACCCCACCGATCCCTATGAAACGACCGACGATGCGTGCCTGTCCGACTGGGTGCTCGACGATGTCGAGGTTGAATGCGGCATCAGCGTAACGCGCACGGACGACGGCCTCGCCTCCATCGAGCTGCACCCCGGAGAAAACACCAGCGACTTCTCGCTCCGACTGTTCGGGTTTGCCGACGACCAGCAGACCGCAACGAGTGATGCGTACGGCCCGATTGCGTGGAAGTCGGGTGCGGTCCAACACATCCGCATCGCAGGTTCGCCGCTCGAAACGGCGATCACGGGGTGCACCGATCGAGTGGACAACGACGAGGACGGCTGGCACGATGACGCCGATCCCGACTGTATGGCCGGGGGCACGGAAGAGATCGGCTTCGGCACAGGAGAATGCAACGACGGCGTCGATAACGACGGCGACGCAAAGGTGGACGCCGCGGACGGCTCGTGCCAGTACGCACTCGACCTGTACGAGGTGGAACCGTGCTCCGATGGCCTCGATAATGATGGCGATACGTGGGCCGACGCCGAGGATCCAGACTGCGCTTCCGGCATCGAGGAGCTGGGCTACGGCACGACAGAATGCAACAACGGTGACGACGACGACGGCGATCACAAAACCGACGCCGACGACGCCCAGTGCCGGGATGCGAACGACGATCTGGAGGCGGCGCTCGCGTGTGAAAATAGCCGGGACGATGACGCCGATGGCTGGATCGACGAGGAAGATCCCGACTGCGCGGCGGTGGACGACGAAGTTGGATTCGGGGACTCACTGTGCAATGACGGGGCCGACAACGAAGGAGATGGAGAAGTCGACGCGGACGACCCGAGCTGCGCCGATGCGTACGACGAATCTGAGCTCAACCGGTGTGAGGACGGCGCTGATAATGATGGGGATACCTGGACCGATACCGATGACGCGGGTTGTACAAACGCCGTGGATGACGACGAAGGGGCGTTCGAATTCATCGCGGACTGCTCGGACGGTGCCGACAACGATGGAGATGGCAACGTCGACGGCCTCGATGGCGATTGCACCGAGCCGGCCGACACATCCGAAACGAGCGAATGCGCCGACACGTACGACAACGATGGGGATGGCTACGCGGACGCGGACGACCCCGACTGCGCCGACGGTCTGTACGAAGTGTCCTTCGGTCGCCCGGAATGCAACGACGGGTTCGATGACGACGGGGACGGCACGACCGACGCCTACGACCCCGACTGCACCGACGCGCTCGATGAGTCCGAAACCGGCGCATGCGGAGATGGGCTCGATGGCGACGGTGACGGTTGGCTGGACGCAGACGATCCCGACTGCACCTCCGGCCTCGACGAAATCGGCCTCGGCACAACGGATTGCAACGACGGGCTCGACAACGACGGAGACCTCGCCATCGACTCCGTGGACGCGGCCTGCGCCACCGCCCTGACGACGAGCGAGCGTCTCGGATGTGAGAACGGTTCCGACGACGACGCCGACGGCTGGATCGACGCGGACGACCCGGATTGTGACGCCGGAACGACGGAAGTTGGCGTCGGCCTGACCCAGTGCAACAACGGCGTGGACGACGGAGATGGAGACGCGCTGGCCGACGCTGAGGACCCCGACTGCTACGACGCCTCCGATGACATCGAAGCGACGTACGCCTGCGCGGACTACCTCGACAACGACGGAGACGGCTGGACCGATCTCGACGACCCCGCCTGCGCAACGAGCACGACGGCGTCCGAAGATCCTGCATCCAGCTCCTACAAGTGCAACAACGGCACCGACGACGACGACGACGGGCTGATCGACGCCAACGATCCCGGTTGCGCAAACGGCGCGGACATCCTCGAAGACGACGCCGTCACGGGCTGCACCGACGGCCTGGACCTCGACTCCGACGGGTACATCGACGACGCGGACCCGGATTGCCTCACCGGCACCAGCGAAGCGGGATTCGACACCCGCTACGCCTGTAATAATAGCATTGACGACGACGGCGATGGTGACAAGGACAGCCACGACGCCGATTGCGTCGATGCGTTCGACACGATCGAGGATGCCGCAAGCACCGAATGTGTGGATGGCGGGGACAACGACGGGGACGGATGGAGTGACGCCGCCGACCCGGATTGTACAGCGGGAACCACGGAAGTGGGCGATGGCTCGGACGTCTGCAACAACGGCGCCGATGACGACGGAGATGGCAGCGTGGACGCGGCCGATATCGGCTGTGCGAGCGCCACGGACGGCAGTGAGGCCGACCCAACCGGCAATTGCACGAACGGGTCGGACGACGACGCCGACGGGTGGAAAGACGCGGATGATCCCAACTGCGCGGCCGGAACCAGCGAGTCGGGATTCGGCACAGACCCGTGCAACGACGCCGAGGACGACGACGGGGATGGCTATATCGACGCACTGGACGTCGGCTGCGCCGATGCCGCCGATACGAACGAAGATGAGACGGCCGACGACTGTGACAACGGCGCGGACGACGATGGCGATGGGTGGGTCGATGACGACGACGAGGACTGCGGAGTCACGGGAGATGAAACCGGCACCGGAAGCCGCGCGTGTGACAACGGCACGGACGACGACGGGGATGGCACGGTAGACGCCGCCGACCCGGACTGCGCTGTCGGCTGGGATGACGACGAAGCGTCCGGCCCCGACGACTGTGACGACGCGCTTGACGACGACGGCGATGGTTGGGCCGATGACGCTGATCCTGACTGTGTGACGGAGGGGAACGAGCTCGGTTTCCTTACGACGCAATGCAACGACGGAAGCGATAACGACGCCGATGGGGACGCCGATGCCGACGACCCTGATTGCGCGGACGCGTACGACGTCGATGAGGCGGCGGCGAGCACAAGCTGCGAGGATGGCACGGACGACGACGACGATGGCTGGGTCGATGACGACGACGCGGACTGCATCTCCGGGGGCGACGAGGGAGAGGGATACGACGCCAGCGCCTGCTCCAACGGAGTCGACGACGACGAGGACGGCGATGCCGACGCCGACGACACCGACTGCGCGGACGGGTGGGACAATGACGAATCCGGCGGCGCGACGGACTGCGCCGATGGCGTGGACGACGACGGGGATGGCTGGATCGACGCCGACGATCTCGATTGTGACGCCAGCGGCTACTCTGGAACGGCCTGCAACGACGGCCTCGACAACGACGGCGATGCGCTGGCGGACGCCGACGATCCGGGCTGCGCCGACGCCAGCGACCCCGTGGAGACCGATACCGTCGCGGAGTGTGACGACGGAGCGGACAACGACGGCGATGGGTGGAAGGACCTGGCCGATCCGGACTGTGTGAGCATGGCCGCCGAGTCTGGCGCGGTCGGAGTCGCCGCGTGCAACAACGGCGCAGATGACGACGGGGACGCCCTGACCGACGCAAACGACCCCGATTGCGCGGACGCCAACGACAACGAAGAGGCGACGATCGGCGCGGGCGGCACGGACTGCACCGATGGCATCGATGACGACGGGGATGGCTGGATCGACTTCGACGACCCCGACTGCCTCTGGCTCGACGCGGAAGAGGGCTACGACATCAGCTTCGTCTGCAATAACGCCGATGACGACGATGCGGACACGCTGACCGATGCCGACGATCCGGGCTGCGAAACGGCGCTGGACGGAGATGAAACGCACACGCCCGAGTGTGCCGACGGGGCCGACAACGATGGGGATGGCTGGATCGATCTCGACGACGATGCCTGCCCGACGGTGGACACGCTCTTCGAGGACAACGGCGTTGGCACAAGTGTTTGCAACAACGGCGTGGACGACGACGGCGATGGACTTGCGGACGCCGACGATTACGGGTGCGTGGACGCGTATGACGTCGATGAGGTGGACCCGGCAACCGCCTGCAACGACGGACTCGACAACGACGAAGATGGCTGGACCGACACCGAGGACCCCTCGTGCCCCACCCCGGTCACCGACGGCGATAACGACGGGTACACCGACGCCTACCAGTGCAACGACGGCATCGACAATGACGGTCCGGACGGCAAAACCGACGCCGACGACCCGGGCTGCCGCTCGGCCTACGACAACAGCGAGTATCGCTGACGGCGAGTGACGCGGGTTAGGGGGCCGCCACCCACGGAACGCCGATGTTGAAGTCCGCCCGCCGCACCCACACCTGCGGCGAACTCCGCCCCGAAAATGCAGGCCAGCGCGTGATCATTCAGGGGTGGGCGCAGAACGCCCGCGACATGGGCGGCGTGGTTTTCGTGACGCTTCGCGATCGTTCCGGGGTGGTGCAGGTCGTGTGTGACGAGCGTTCGCCGGCGGCGGCGCGCGCCGACGCCGCCGCCGTTCACCTGGAGTACGTGGTCGAAGTGGAGGGCGTGGTCGCCCTGCGGCAATCGCCGAACCCAAAGTTGGCAACCGGCATGATTGAGGTCGTGGCGGACGCGATCCGCGTGCTGTCGCGCACCCCTCCCCTTCCCTTCTCCATCGAAGGTCACATCTCCGCGAACGAGGACCTACGCCTGCAGTACCGCTACCTCGACCTGCGCCGACCGGAGGTGCAGAAGAATCTTGTCGCCCGCCACCGAGCCGCGATGGCGGTACGGAAATTCATGGATGGTGAAGGATTCATCGAAGTCGAAACGCCGATTCTGACGAAGGCGACCCCCGAAGGCGCGCGCGACTACCTCGTGCCGAGCCGCGTCCACCCGGGCCAGTGGTACGCGCTTCCGCAGAGCCCGCAGATCTTCAAGCAGATCCTGATGGTTGCCGGCATGGACCGGTACTTCCAGATCGTCAAATGCTTCCGCGACGAGGACCTCCGTGCCGACCGCCAGCCGGAGTTCACACAGATCGATATCGAGATCAGCTTTGCCACCCGTGAAGTCGTCATGGAGCTTGCTACCGCCTTGGTAAGGGTCCTGTGGAAGGAGATCTGCGGATACGACGTCCCGGAGATTTCCGTGATCTCGTACACCGAGTCGATTCGTCGCTTCGGCGTGGATGCTCCCGATACGCGGTTTGGCATGGAACTGACGGAGGTGAGCGGTGTGGTCTCCGGAACAGAGTTCGCCGTGATTCGTACTTTGTTGGAGGGAGGCGGCATTGCCAAGTGTTTCGTCGTCCGCGGCGGCGGCGCGGACGGACCCACCGCTGTGAGTCGTAAGCAGCTCGACGCGTGGACACTGTTCGTCAAGCGTTACGGAATGGGCGGCCTGCTGTACGGAAAGGTAGGTACACCCTGGACAGGACCGTTGGCGAAGTTGTCGGAAGCGGAACAATCTGCGCTCGCGGTGGCGAGCGACGCGGTGCCGGGTGACCTGATCATTCTCGGCGCGGGACAGGCCGGGCACGTCAATCCGGGACTTGGGAAGCTCCGGGCCGCTGCGGCCAAGGAGATCGGCATCGTCCCCGCAGGGTTTTCCTTCGTGTGGGTCGTGGACTTCCCCAGCTTCGAGAAGGACGCCGAGAGTGGCCGTTGGATGGCGGTTCATCATCCCTTCACCTCTCCGCGTCCCGAGCACCTGCACCTGCTGGGGGCGGGTCGTGAGGGAGAAATGTTGGCTGACGCCTACGACATGGTGTGCAACGGGTACGAAATCGGCGGGGGAAGCATCCGCATTCACGATCCCGACGTCCAAGCAAAGGTATTTACCGCGCTGGGCATGTCGGATGCGGACGCGCAGCAGAAGTTTGGGTTTCTGCTGGACGCCCTTCGGCATGGCGCCCCCCCGCACGGCGGCCTTGCATTCGGGTTCGACCGCATCATCATGCTCTTGTGTGGCACCGAAAATATCCGGGATGTCATTGCTTTCCCCAAGACAACAAGCGCGCAGGACATCATGTCGGGCGCGCCCAGCCCGGTGGATCCGGCGCAACTTGGGGAATTGCACGTCCGGAACGTCGAGCGGCCGAATTGACGGGGTGAGTCGCCGGCCCGGCCGCCGCTACCCTGGCGGCAACGGCGGCGGCAACGCCCCCAGCAACGCCGCGATTTCGGGGATCGTCTTCGGGTCAGACCACGCCGCCATCCCCTCCTTCCACACCAGATGCCGGCCGGTCGGATTGGCTCGGACACCCGCCGCGACCTGGGCCGGCGTTGCCGTGACCTGCGCCCCATCGGGACCGGCGTAGTGGTAGGTACCCTCCATCGGCAGCGGCGGCGGACCGGACGGAGCCGCACCGCCAGAAAGCCCCTGTTGCGGATTGAACGGCCCGGACGCCTTCTGCCCGATGGCCTGGCCGAGCGCCTGCCCCATCGCCAGGCCCATGCCCGCGTCGAGCATCGGATTGCTGCCGCCACCGGGACGCTGCGCAGCCGCTTCCAGCGCGTTGGCCGCCGAGAACTGCGTGTACTGATTCATGTCTCCGGCGAGCGCCATCGACGAGCGCTTGTCCATCATCTTCTCGACCTCGGGCGGAACCGACACGTTTTCCACCACGAAATCCGTCAGGGTGATCCCATAGTTTTCCTGGAACCAGCCGTTCAGGCGCTGCCGAAGCGCATCGCCAAGGTCCATGTACTGCGCAGCAAGATCGAGTACCGGAATCTTCGACTCCCCGATGGTGTCGGCCAGCGCGCTGACCAGCTTGCGCTTGAGGTGACCGTTGATGTCGTCCGTCGTGGTGAGGCCCGCCGTGCCGACAATCTCCTTCAGAAACACGGCCGGATCGGTAATGCGATAGGCATAGCTGCCGAATGCGCGGATTCGCACGACGCCGAGGTCCGCATCTCGCATGGGAATCGGGTTCGCCGTGCCCCACTTCTGGTCCGTGTTCTGCTTCGTCGACACGAAGTAGACGTCACCCTTGTAAGGCTGGTTCAAGCCATACTTGATGCTTTGGAAGAAGCCCCAGATGGCAGGCGTGCGGGTGGAGAGTTCGTAGGTGCCGGGGCCGAAGACGTCGGAGAGCTTGCCTTCCTGAATGAACACGCCCGCCTGCCCCTCACGGACAACGAGCTTTCCACCGTCCTGAATCGCCTGTTGGTGGATGGGAAAGCGATAGACAAGCGTCGTTTTCGAGTCGTCTGTCCAGGACAGGACGTCGAGAAACTGGGCCTTGGCAGATTGCGTGAGGGTGTCCCAAAGGCTCATGGCGGGCGCTCCGAATCCGGACAACGTATGCACCCGACCGGGGATTCGGCACATTTTTCAACCTCGGGCTCGCACAAACCGCACTCCCAAAGGCCGATGCGATTTCCCTCGGTGTCGAGTAGCACGGCAACGCGGCCGCCCGCCGGCCAAGGCGCCGGTCGAGCCACGCGCGCTCCGCCCAACCGCACCGCCCGCGCCAACACGGCCTCCAACGCCTGCACCCGCACGTACAACTCCGGACCCGCCGCGCACGGCTCCGTGTTCGGCCAGAACGCGCCCTCGACGCCGCCGGGCATGCGGAAGGTCGTGCCAGAAGGAGACGCCGCACCGATCTCCCAGCCAAACAGCGCGGCATAGAACGCGGCGGCCCGATCCGCATCACGCGCGGCGATGCGGACGTGGACAAGCTCCCCGGAGAGCGGCGGGGGAAAGGTTTCCGGGGCTGCGGGGCGGTGCACCGACGCACGGTAACTGAACATCCGTTCCGGTGCCATCGGTTCCCGTCACCCGGTCAACAACCCCCCGAAAATCCCAACATGCGCCCCCCTGCGCCGGTGCACGAGGAGCGGCTGCGTGCAGCGCCCCCCCAGCCTCTCCGCCGTGCTCCCGAGCAAAACCGCCGCCAGCGGGGTCAGGCCGCGTGACCCGATGATCAGAATATCGACGTCGGCGGCCGCGTTAAGCAACGCTTCCGCGGGGCTCCCGGCCGCGAGGACATGCAGGGGCGGCAGGGTACCCGGTGTCAGTGCCGGACCGACCGTCTCCACGTAGAACTGCCGGGTTTCCGACTCCAGATCCGCGAATGCGTCGTCTTCGCTGGCGCCCTCGAGGGCGGCCGTGGGCGCTTCGACCACCGCAACCGACCGAACGGCGTCGCACATGCCAAGGCCGACGCGCAACGCCGCGATCGCCGTGGCGGAGAAGTCCATGCCAACCGCCGCATTATCAAACTCCAATCTGGCGAGATCGGGAACGACGAGGACGGAACAATCGGACGTGCGCAGTAACCGCAGCCCGTGGCCACCCCAACCCTCCGCGCCATCTTCCCCAGGACTGCGGCCGATGATCAGGAGATCCAGCCCCTCTCTCTCGGAGAGTCGCGCCACTTCCTCCGCCGCGCGCCCCTCGGCGTACACGCCGATCACCTCATGGTCGGGAAGCGCCTCGGACAGCGCGGCAACGCGCTCGTCGAGCCCTGGAGGCGCCGGCGGCGTGACCCGCGCGCGCATGAACGGCAGCGCGCCGCGGCGCTCGATGACGTGCACAAGGTAGATGCGTCCGACCAGACCGCGCTGCGCGAGCCGCGACACCGCTACGATCAGGGTCTCATCACGCTCATCGAGGCCAAGGAGCACCGCCGCCTGCTGGAACATTCGAACCCTCGACACTAACGTAATCGCCGCCGTTACCCCGACGAGTCGGACCCGTGCCGCCCCCCGCTCCGAAACGTCGTGACCCGCGAAAAATCACCGACGATGCGGCGCATCCGCTCGAGCTGCTCGTACGCGCGTTCGATGCGCGCGGTCAACTCCGGAGCGGCATCCGGGGCCAGCAGCAAGAGCTCAAGATTCCCCATCGCCGCCATCAGCGGTTGCGAGAGCTCATGTGCCGCCTCACTCGCCACAGCGACGGCGGCCGCTCGTTTCTCACTTGCCAACACCTGCCCGGTCGCGTCCTCAAGTCGCCGCGCCAGCGCCGTCGCCTCACGACGGTCTTCGAACACGCCCATCGTACCGACGGCGAGTCCGGTCGGGCCGTGGACCATTGCCGGGAACAAACGCGTGGGAATGAGTTCGCCCGACCGGGAGCGCAGCGTCAATTCCATGGCGTCCTGAGCAACCTCAGGAGCACTCGCGCGCTGGCGTATGCGTTCGAGGACGCGGCGCGCGTCGTCTGGACGGTGGTAGAGGTCGGTGACGTGCACGTGGCGAATCGCCTCGGCCGCGCGGTAGCCGAGCGCGCTCTCGGCGCCCGGGGAGAAGAGCACGATCCGGCCGCGAAGGTCGGACACCACAATGGCCCATGGGCTGGTTTCGACCAGGCGGTCGAGCAGATCCGAACCCGTCAGCGACATGGCCGCATCATCCAGAATTTCGGGGTGGGAGGGAAGCGTGCCACGCCGCAAGCGCAGCCGCCTGCACCTCGATCACGGGAACGTTTGCCGCCAGCGCACACGCCGCGCAGTCCGCGTATTCGGGTGCCGCGTGAACCACCGCGCCCTCCCGCTCCCCGAGCTTGATTCGCACGTCACCGAAGGGGGTTGTGACCGCGACATGGCGGCGCGCGAGCACGTCGCGGTCGAGGGTCATCCACCGGTACCCCAGCGTTCGACCGTGGCGGAGGAGCGCGTCGCCCACGGCGGCACGCTGTCCCGGCGGCGCGAGCGCAACGATGCGCAGCCCAGGGCGCCCCTTTTTCATCGTGATCGCCGTGGCACTTGCATCGACGGCGCCGGCGGCGAAAAGGGCGTCCAGCAGCGGCGGCACGGCCTCTCCTGTGATGCCGTCGAGTTCGGCGCGCAGCTCGCATACCGTCGTCACCGCGCCGGCATCGCCCGTGCCGATGATGACGCGCAGCACGTTCGGATGCGTCGATGGGTTGCGCGTGCCGGCGCCGTACCCGATCGCGTCGATCCGCATGGCGGGGAGCGGACCGGGGCGAGCAAGCGCGGCGAGAAGTGCGGCGCCCGTCGGCGTGACCGTTTCTCCAGGCCACGGACTCGCGCTGACGGGAAAGCCCCGGAGAAGCTCAGCGGTTGCCGGCGCGGGGAGCGGAATCCAACCGTGCTCGCTTCGGGTTCCGCCAACGCCGAGCGGAATCGGCGAGACGACGATGCGGTCGATGTCCAGCGATTCCATCGCAAGGCACGCGCCGACAATGTCGACGATGGAGTCGATGGCGCCTACCTCGTGGAAGGTCACATCGTCGGGCTCCATCCCGTGGACGCGCCCCTCCGCGATGGCAAGGCGGCCGAACGTCGCGAGCGCGCGGTCGCGGGCGCGCACCGGGAGCGCCGACGCGACGAGGATCGCGCGGATGTCACGCCACGCGCGGGAGTGTGTGCCCGCGGGGCTGTGCACGCCGTGGTCATGACCGTGGTCGTGGTCGTGGTCGTGACCGTGGTGGTGACCGTGTTCTTCATCGTGACCGCGGCGGTCGCCCTCCACCGTGACGACAAACTGCAGCGCCGCGAACGGCCCCCGGTGGACCCGATCGAAGCGCGCCTGCCAGCCGGGGACGCCGAGCGCGGTCAATCCGTCCAACACGTACTTCTCTTCGGCGCCCGCGCTCACGAGCGCCGCCACCGTCATGTCGCCGGCCAAGCCGGCAAACACATCCAACCACGCGACGCGGCCCATCTACCCTGGCCCGCGATTGATGCGCGACGCTGCCACCGCCGCGCCGAACCCATTGTCGATGTTCACGACCGTGACGCCGGGCGCGCACGCGTTCAGCATCGTCAGCAGCGCCGCAAGCCCGCCGAAGCTGGCGCCGTACCCGACGCTCGTCGGCACCGCGACGATCGGCACCGCGACCAGCCCGGCAATCAGCCCCGGAAGCGCCCCGTCCATCCCCGCGACGACGATCAACGCGCGGCAGGCGGCCAACCGATCGACGCGCCGCAACAGGCGGTGTACCCCCGCGATGCCGACGTCTGAAATGCGTTCAACCTCGTTGCCAAGCGCTTCCGCAACCACGGCGGCCTCTTCCGAAACGGCCGCATCACTCACGCCCGCGCTTACGACGCCCACCAACCCGACGCGGGGCGGCGCGCTCCCCACGCTGACAACCCCGGCCAGCGGGTAGTGCTGCGCGGACGGAATCCGCTCCAGAATCCGTTGCGCCTTCTCGGGCGACACGCGCGTCGCAAGCGCATGCTGACCTGCCGCCGCTAGGGTCTCCAGCAACGTCGCAATCTGATCGCTGTCCTTGCCCGCCCCGAAAATCACCTCCGGCATCCCCGTTCGCAGGGGTCGGTGGAGGTCGAGCGTGGCCCACCCGAGCGCCGCTTCCGTCGCCGCGGCCCGAGCGCCCAGACGAGCCGCAGCCTCCTCCACTGCGATATTCCCGGAGCGCACACCATCGAGAAGCGCTCGAATCGTGGCGTGATCCATGGTCCGCCCTATACCCTGTCCAACCGTCATGCTGCTGATCCTCGTTACCCTTGCGCTCGCCGGTGATTTGCCGACGTACCAGAACGCGCTCGGCCGCATCGACGAACGTTGGTTGTGGCCCGAGAAAATCGACCATGTCGCCATGCTCACCGCAGCCGGGCGCTCGCTTGAAGACCGATTAGATTGGCTGCTCGTCGACGCAACGCCGACGGGTCTCCACCTGCATAGCGGGCGTTGGCAGGCCGATGTGGCGCTCGGAGGAGACCTTCCGGTGGCGCTCGCGCACCTTGAAGACGCCGTCCGTGCAGCGGGGCTCCCCATCGACGCCGATCTTGACCTCCGCGTCGAGATCCTGCGTGGCGTCGTCAGCACGCTCGATCGGCACACCACGCTCCTGCACGCGGCCGGATTGGAGCGTTTCGACGAGCGTTTGAGTGGAACGCTCAGCGGCGTCGGCGTAACCATCGGGCTGGTCGACGCCCGATTGACGGTGAAGGAACTCTTTGCGGACGGACCCGCCGCGCGCGCCGGTCTGCAAGAGGGCGATACCATCGCTCGCATCGACGGCATCTCGACGATCGGCATGGTGCCCGCCGATGCGACGGGCCGGATTCGCGGTGCCGCGGGATCGCGCGTGGTCCTGACGATTCAGCGCGGAGAAGAGACGTTTGACGTCGATATCGGCCGGGAGGAACTGACGATCCCGAACGTGGTGGCGTCCATCGGTCCGAACGGAGTCGGCGTCTTGACAATCGACCACTTCTCGGAGCAGACCACCCAGTACCTGCAGGCCGGGCTGGAGTCCCTCCGCAGCACGGGAAACACCGATGGCGGCGTGATCATCGACCTGCGCGGCAATACCGGCGGCTCGTTGATCCAATCTGCGAAAGCCGTGGACGCGTTTGTGAGCGAGGGCTTGATTGTCACGACGGAAGGGCGCAGCCGGAATCGCGTTCCGGGCCTGCTGCACGACATGCAGGCACGACCGGAGTACCCCGCGTGGACGATGCCGGTCGCGGTGTTGATTGACCATTCCTCCGCATCGGGCTCGGAAATCCTCGCGGGGGGGCTGTCGCGGCTCTCCCGGGCCCTGCTCGTGGGTGAAACGACGTACGGAAAGGGCACCGTACAGTCGATCTATCCTCTCGATCCGGCGATAAAACTCAAGCTCACCGTGGCCCAATACGTGCTCGCGGACGAGACGCGCGTCCACGGCGTCGGTCTGGAACCGGACGTGGTCGTCGAGCCCATCCGCTTCACCGAAGACGGCGTGTGGTACGCAGACCCGGCGCGCGGGCGATCGGCGCGCGCTCGACTCTGGCGTGTCGAGGAGTCTGCCGGCTGGCGTGCGGGCGTGCCCGACGATGCCGGAGATCAAACGCTCGCGCTCGCCGCAACGTTGTTGGGGAGCGTCCAGGGCGGCACGCGTAATGACGCGCTCACGGCCGTAGACGCGCTGTCGGGCGTGCTCACGGAAGCGGCCAACCGCGCAGTCGAGACGACGTTTGCGGTCCGTGACATCGACTGGACGCGCGCTTCGGGCCCGCCCGGCAGCGTGGAAATCGAGGCCAGCCTTGACGTTCCGGGTGACATCGCCACCGGGCGCACCACCGAGCTCCGCGCGACCGTCCGCAACCTGGCCGGCCCGCTCCACCGCGTCGCCATCCGCCTGCACTCGGTCAACCCCGACCTCGACGATCTGGTGCTGCCCATTGGCGCGCTTGCGAGCGGGGCAACCGCCGTGGGCGTCGTCAAGATCCATCCCCTCCTCCACCACCCCGGTCGCACCGACGCGGTAACCGGAACGCTCGAGGCGGACGGCATCCCCCCGTTCGAGGTGTTCGATCGCCTCGTCACGGTGGCAAGCCCGGCACCCCCCACCCTGGCGATCGACGCGCGACTCGTGGGCTCCGGTGACGCCGCCCGCGTCGTGATGGACGTCCACAACACCGGTGAGAGCGCGCTCTCCGAACTGCACCTCCAGTTCGACTACCCGTCGCAAGCAGGTTTGGCGCTCGCACTGCCCGTGGAGGCAACCGCATCGATCGATGCGCACCGAACGGCACGTACCGAATTGGGGATCTCCGTCGCATCGGGCAGCAAATTGCTTCCGCTCTCCCTTGAGGTTGAAGCCCCCGGCTGGCAGCGCATTGGCAAGTGGTCCTTGCCGCTCCGGCACGACGGCGTGAGCACGCGCATCCGGCCTCCCAGCATCACCATCGACGATGCAGCGCCCGTGGCATCGGTAGGGCTCGGCGAGCTCACGGTCCACGTTACCGACGACGGACCGCTCGCGTACGTCACCGTCACGGCGGGCACCGAAACGGTCGATCGCACCCGCTGGGAGCCGATGAGGGTGCACGAGGAGCGGAAGATCGCCGCGCATCCGGGGTCCGGGCGCCGGATCAACCTCACGGTGCCCGTGCCCGTGCGCGCCGGCACGAACCGGTACGTGATCGTTGCCGAAGATCGTAGCGGTCTGCGCACCGAGCGCGAGGTCTACTGCTTCGGCGTCGCGACGGCCGAAACAACCGCGGATGGCGAACCGCCGGTGGGCATCGTGCCTGTGGACTGACGTCCTATTCGATAAAGCCCAGTCCAAGGTTGTTCGCGCCGACTGCCGCGTATGCGATGGTGCCGTTCGCACCATAGGTTGCGACGTCGATAACGTCGAAGCCGGTACTGATGTCGATATACTCCCACCCGATTTCCGGGCTTCCAATGGCCAGACGCGCCGTGCCATCTTCGTTCGCCCAGGCGATGGCGTACGTTCCGTCGGTGTCCTGCCAGGCGGAGGCCGTCAGCGGGTGATCCCCAGAGGCGCCGATCAACTCGCTGTCTCCAGCAAGATCGTAGAGAACAACGCGTCCAATTGCCGCATCCGCAACCACGAGCGTCGTTCCACCCCAATGCGGGGTCACGATGGCGTCGGGGTCATACGTCGGCGAGAGCAGGGTGCCTGTGAACGTTGGATAAAGCGCGGTGGCGTCAAAATCGTACTCGTAGAGCCCTCCTTGATAGTCGGTATAAATCCTGCCATCTGCGCCATCGATCGCGATCGCGCAGGTCGATCCGTACGCGCTTCCGTCCGACACATTCTCAAATACCGTCGGGTTGGATGCGCCCGGCAGTTCATCGACGCGGACATAGGTCAGTACCCCGTTTCCGCCGCCATCACACCCAACCGCCCACACCTGACTGTCCGCATCGACCGCAATCGCTACGTCCTCAAATGGCTCAGGGGCAACCCCGGCTTGGGGACTGGCGTGGCCGACCGTGCCAGAGCCGAGCGGCCATGCGACCAACTGAATCGAGCGATCTCCGTTCGACTGCGTGAGCGCGATCGCACCGTAAAGGTAGTCCGAGTCGAACTTTACATCCTGCGGGCCGCTGGCCGTGTAGGGCGGCAGGGTGCTGTTTCCAGACCAGGCGACCTGCCCCACAAACTCCGGATCGTTCGCCAATTCGGTATCCGCCCATTTCAATGCGTAGCCGCTCTCGTACCAGTCGATGGCGTTGCCTCCCGGGACGTCCACCGTTCCCACAGACAGCGACAGGAAGATGTACCCATCCGCCGCACCAAACACGGGACTCTTCGGGGATTCCCACGACCAGCCGACGAGATCGCGGGCGGCAAAACCGTCGTAACTGCCGTCACAGTCCTGATCGAGACTGTCTCCTCGGACCTCGTTCGCTCTGGGATGGATCGCGCCACCGCCTGCGCCGTCATCACAATCGCCGCCGGGCAGGAGGCCTGACCCCTCCACATCCGCCGTCGCAAGCCCGACGTTGGCGTCCGCCACGTAGCCATCCGCGTCCTGATCGTAGTCGTCATGGCCGTCACACGCCTGATCGACGCCGTCGTGCCAGATTTCCGCCGCACCCGGATTCTCGGTCGCCGCGGCGTCATCGCAATCCCCGGTGGGCAGGTGACCGCTGCCCTTCACGTATGTCGTCGCAAGGCCGATATATTCGTCGGGAATGTAACCATCTTGATCCTTGTCGTAGTCTTCCCGTCCGTCACAGTTCTGATCGATGCCGTCGTACGTGTCTACTGGATCTCGCCCTTCGGGATTCACGCCCGGCAGTTCGTCGTCACAATCCCCGCCCGCGAGATTGCCGCTCCCCTCGACATACTTCGTCACCTTGCCAGCGTGTTCGGCCGCCACAAAGTGGTCCTCGTCACTGTCGTAATCGTCCTCTCCTCCGCAGTCCTGATCAATGCCATCGTAATAGTCGTCGGGCTGCTTGGGGCTCACGACCGGGTCGGTATCGTCACAGTCTCCGGCCTTGAGCTCACCCGAGCCCTTGACGCCGTCCGTCGGCAGGCCCTGATATTCGTCCGGAACCCGCCCATCTCCGTCCTGATCGAAATCATCCCCGCCTGCACAGTCCTCATCGATGCCGTCGTACCAGACCTCTTTGGCAGCCGTGGAGATTTCGGCATTTTTGTCGTTGCAATCTTCGGACTTCACGACGCCATCTCCGTCGTCGTCCACCTGACCCTTGAGCGCCTCTACATCCGCGTCCGTTACCCAAGTACAACCGGCGCTAAGGCTCAGCGCGGCAAAAAGTAGACTCGACACGGCATGTGTGCGCATCCGGCGGACCCTCAAACGGTCACGATACCACGGTGAGCCATAGCAGCCACTCCCGGTTTTTGGCGCGTGCACCCGGCACCGGCGACTCGATGTGCCGCAGGGGAGCGAAGCCAGCTTCTCGCGCGGCGTCGGTGACCTGTAAAAGCGCCGCCTCGCGGGCGTCGTCATCGATCACCCGACCGCCGGGCAATAGCCTCTCGGCACCGACTTCGAATTGGGGTTTCACCAGCACCACCGCATCTCCAGACGCGAGCAGGCGGCGCGCCGCGGGCAGGATGGCCCGCAGAGAAATGAACGAGAGATCGCCGACGAGGAGGGAAATCGGCTCCGGAAGGGACGCGAGCGTTCGTGCGTTCGTGCGTTCCATGGGCACAACGCGCGGGTCGGAACGCAGGCTCCACGCCAGTTGCCCGTAGCCGACATCGATCGCGTACACGCGGGCGGCGCCGCGCTGAAGGAGGCAGTCCGTAAACCCACCGGTAGACGCCCCCAGATCCGCACAAATTCGCCCCGTCGGATCGATGGAAAAGGCATCGAGGGCGGCCTCCAGCTTTCGCCCACCGCGCGAGACGTATGTTTCTCGCTTCCGACGAAGTCGAATCGACGCCCCGGCGGAAATCACCGCGCCGGTCTTGTCCACGACGACGTCATTGACAAGAACGTTTCCAGCGAGTATTTCCTGCCGACAACCAATGATATCCGGCGCGAGCGCGAGACGGAGCAGCGCGTCGTCCAGACGCTCGGCCACCTACGCGGTCCGCTCGACCGCGTATCGCGCCAGCGCCATGAGCGGTTCGGGCGATGGCAGGGGGCGAACCGCGGAAATCGCCTGCTCGACGTACGCACTTGCTGCCGCGACCGTTCCCGCGCGCCCGAGCAACTTTACAAAGCTGGGGGGGCCGGCCGCATCGGCGTCCTGGTCGGCGTCGAGCAGGTCGTCGTGTACCTGGAACGCGAGGCCGACGGCGGCGCCGTATGTCGTAAGCGCCGCGAGCGTGGCACCCGTGGCCCCGCCCGAAATGCCACCCATGCGGACGGCGGCGCGGATGAGCGCGCCCGTTTTGGCGGCGTGCAGGCGCACGAGCGCGTCTATCGTCTCGATTCCGCCTGCGATATCGAGGTACTGGCCGGCCACCATGCCGGCGGCACCGCTGGCACGGGCCAGCTCGGAAACAAGCGGCGGATACGGAGCAAGCGTCGCGAACGCTTCCGTTTGTAGGGCATCACCGACGAGCACGGCCACTGCCTCTCCGTACATCTTGTGGACGGTGGGACGCCCACGGCGTTCGTCGTCGTCGTCCATGCACGGAAGGTCGTCGTGAACGAGGGAGTACGTATGAAGGAGTTCCACGGCGACGGCAGCCGGGAGTGCATCCGCAGCAACGCCACCGACGCACTCACAGGCGGCAAAGACGAGCAACGGGCGCATCCGCTTGCCGCCCGTCGTAAGGGGATAGCGGCAGGCAGCCTGAAGGGAGTGCGGAAATGCATCCGCGAACGCCCCAGCGAGCGCGGGTTCAAAGCGTGCGAGGTGGTCCGCCGCCCACGCCGCCTGCACGCTCACTTCAGCTCCGCGTCAACCTTCGCGATGTGCTCGGCGATCTGCG
This sequence comes from Klebsiella pneumoniae, assembly GCA_945861635.1. Taxonomy (GTDB): domain Bacteria; phylum Myxococcota_A; class UBA796; order UBA796; family SXON01; genus CAMAWH01. Next base: position 55,083 of record CAMAWH010000012.1, read on the forward strand.
ACGAAAAGGTGTTCTCCGGAAAGCGAGTGTTCACCAAAACCAGCGCCTGACGGACGGACTGTAGCGCGGCAACGCGCGCGGACCCCGCCTCCATGTCTCGCGCGGCGAGGAAGTCGTGCCCCGCGCGTTCCCGCGCCGCCGCGGCGTAGCCATCAATCGCCTCTTTTCGAAGCGCAATCGCCTCGGGATCGTCGATTTTTTCCAGCGCAGCGATGGCGTCCACGTACCGAAACGAGGCCAACGCGGCCCGTGCATCCGAAACGCGCGCGCGCGGATCCACGGCAGGTCCGACCTCCAACACCTCTTCCACAATCGGAACGATGATCGGTTCCGTAGCGTCGGGGGGGAGAATGCCGACCGTCCGGGCACGCTCCTCGATGGAAATGACCTTGTCCAAATATGCATATACGCGACGTTGCGCGAGAGGATCCTGGGCGCGCATCGCGACCATCAACTCGCGATCCTCGAGCAGACGGTCACGCCGATCGGCGTCGGTCGTCTCGCCGAGGAGGAGGTCCACGCGCTCTTCCAACCGGGCAAAGCTGACGGGCTCCGTGCCTTTTACGGCTGGTGAACTTCCCACATCTCCCCGGTAGGGAACGATGAGGCATGCAGCAAACAATACGGCAGACAACACGGCGCGCCTCTAACTCACAACTGATCCCAGATGCTGCCCGCGGGCGTCGCGGCAGTGGCCGGCGGCCCCGCCATCTCCGACGGCGGCGGCTCGACGCCCTCTTCTAGGTCAGCGGCGCCCAGTTCCGCGCCCGGGGCGTCAAGCGCCGCATCGGACGGCGGCAGTTCGCTGGCGCCCGCCGCGGCCACCGGCGTTTCCGTGAACGGTGCGAAGCGGCGAGCCGCTGGCGAACCGGCCACGGTCAGGGTTGTCGCGCCGGCGCCGGGGCTCCCCGTGGCAGGATCGACCTCGATCCGCGTCATTCCTTCCGACGGGGAATATTCCGGCTCCCCGCCTCGTCCGAGCAACCCCGCACTTGCGATGCCGCGTACGGTTTCGAGCCAAACCGGAAGCGCGCCATTGGCACCCTGCACCCGAAAAGACCCTCGGCGCATCGAGGCGTTGTCGTCGTACCCGACGTACACCGCCACCGTCCAGGCCTCTCCCCATCGGCTGGGCGGATTCATGGATCGAGGTGCGAAGCCGATAAATGCAGCGTTTCGGTAATCGTTCGTGGTGCCGGTTTTCCCGGAGAGCGGCAGCGCAACTCCGCCGAGTTCGATGGCGCTGAGCGCGCGCCGACCCGTACCGTGCTTGACCACATTGCGTAGGATGTCCCCCACGAGTTCTCCGCTGACCGCGTCCGCGACGACCTCAGCGACCGGCTTCAGTCGGTAGAGCACATTTCCGCTGGCGTCCCGGATCTCCGCGATCAGGGCGACATGGCCTTGCACGGCGGGAACGTCGAACGTATGTCGCATGCCGATGACCGAACCCTCCTCATACCCCTGACCTGGAAACGACCAGCGTTGTCCGGCCAACAGTCCGGAGTACGCCGTTGCCATTTCGAGCAAGGTCGCGTCGGCCGCGCCCAGCGGCAACGCCAGCACGGACGGCAGCTCCGCGGCAACGCCGAGCGCCGCGGCGAGGCGGGTCAAGTAGCGCACACCCACCAGCGTGCGAAAATCCGGATTCATGGCGAGAAGATCGGGATCCCAGGGATCGCGACCGACAAGTTCTGCGGCGCGCCGATCCAATGCCGCGCGGAGCTCCCGCAAAGTCGATGCGTGAATCCGATTGTCAACGAGAAAATCCACTGGTGCATCGCCGATATAGGCCACCCAACCGGCGGGAGCGCGCCCGCACGCGACCTCGTGGGAAGCGTCCTGCGCCAGCGGCTCCGCGACGGCGAAAAGCAACGTCGGGTCATCCGCGCAGCGCGCTGCCAACTCCTCGAGGGAGAGCAGATTGTTGCCGAGTGCCAACAGCCGAGCCGTCCGCTCCGCGCTCGGCGCCGTGCGCATCACGCGCGCACGCTCCGCCGCACCGCCCCTCCCATACAACATCGACCGCACCGCCGCCGCGTCCTCCGGCACCGCGGAAAACGCGATTCCACCCAGCACATCCTGACGCGAGAGCAAGAACGCGTACTCCTCAAAACGTTCCGGCGAGGACCGCATGCCTTCCGTATCGCGCAGGCGCTCCATCCACTGCTGCGCCGTTTCGTCGGCGCGCCGCGACAGGCCGACAAGCTCGGCCAGCCGTCGTAACTGTTCTGCGTTCAAGCGGTCGGTCAGGTGGTAGAGAAGCCACACGCTGGAAAGATTTTCAGAGCGCGCCCCAGTCATCGACATCGAAACAAATGCGTCACTGGGATGGTCGGGGTGCGGGTAGTACCAAACGTCGCGGAATGGAAATACGTTACGACGATTGTCCAAGAGATCGGTCGGCAACCATCCGAGCTGCAGCGACGCAAAGTAGAGCAGGGGCTTCCACGTGCTGCCAAACTGGCGTTCGGCGTCGGTCACGCGGTTGAAGTTCCGATTATCGTTGCCACCGACCATTGCGCGGACCTGTCCGTCCTCCAACGCGACCACTGCACCCTGCAGGCGCGGTCGAATCTCCAGATCGCACGTCCCCGGCGTGTCACGAACACTGGCGAGCACGACGTCTCCCGCCACCAGTTCGTCGTGAACGGTCGTCCGTGCCGCGTCATCGGCCTTGGCCGAGCCACTGCCGGTGCGCGCACGCGTCAAGGCCGTCGCTATGCGGCTCACGCCAAGCACGTCCACGACACAGGATCGACCACCCAAATCGAGCGCGATGGTGTCACCACCAGTGACGACCTTCCCGACGTAGAACGCATGCCGCACCAGCGGCACGCCAGGCTGCATCACGACCGTCGTCCGCTCTGGAAGCCGGAGCGACGACACGCCAGATCGCTCGATGATCGGCGCGATTTCCGTGAGGTGGTGCCAGAGGGCCCAGGTGGCCTCCCTCTGTGCGTTCACGTCCACGGTGGTGATGATCTGGATGCCGGCAGTGGACGGGTTGTCGATCCCCGCGCGCTCAAACAACTGAATGAACGCGGGTTCTTCCAACTCGCGCTGGACTTCGTCGAGCACGACGCTCCGATCGTACTGGAAGGAGCCCCGACGAAAGTTCAGGGGCTTGGCCCCCACGTCTTCCGCCTCGCCCTCGGGGAGGTAGCCCATCGCGACCATGCGCCGAAGCACATACGACGTACGTGTCTCGGCCAGCGCCCTGGCTCCGGCGCGTCGCTCTTCCGACTCCCCGATGAACGGGTTGTAGCGCGAGGGCGCCTTCACCATTCCGGCGATGAACGCGCATTCTTTCAGCGTGAGTTCGCGCGGAGCCTTGTCGAAGAAGTAGCGGGCGGCAATGCCGAGCCCACGACCGTTCGCGGAAACGTGGAACTGGTTGGCATAGAATTCGAGAATGTCTTCCTTAGTAAAGTGCGCCTCTAGGCGAAGCGCGTTGGCGAACTCGACGGCCTTGGACCGCAGGGTCCGATCGGGTCGATAGAACAGGTTCTTGGCGGTCTGTTGCGTGAGCGTGGAACCCCCGGCAACCACGGCTCCCGCGTTGAGGTTCTGCCACATGGCTCGCATGACGTGCTTCGGATCCACACCCGGATGGCGGAAGAAGTTGCCATCTTCCGCGGACACGATGGCGTGCTTCCAGTCCTCTGGAATTTCTGCGTACGGCACGTACGACCGATGTTCCTGGTCGAAGAACACCCCGATCCGCGAGGCGCCGTCACGATAGAATACCGGCGACTCCTGTGCGATGATCGCGAGCACCGCTTCCCGCGTAAATTGCGGGCCCGGATCGTCCACGACCCAGGCCTTGTACGCCCACGCGCCGGCCGCTGTCGCGAAAACCGCGGTGACGAGGCTGATCTTCAGGATGCGAATCAGAAATCGTTTCAAGAGGCAGCCTGCTTCAACAGCTCGAATGTTCGTTCGTAACCGCCGACGGCGGGGTACCGCTCGGCTGTCGCCCGACACAATGCGCGAAGGGCGGGATCGTTTCCGATTTTTTCCACGCGCTCAAAGCCTTGGCGCAAGGCGGGAAGATCGTCCACGGTCATCCAGTCCTCGGGTAGGATTTCGGAGGCGCCATTCGCGGACGTGGTCAATACGGGAATCCCACACGCAAGCGCTTCCAGGCAGCTGTTCGCAAACGGATCGTAGCGCGTGGGTAGAACCATGACGTCGGCAGACTGCAAGAATCGTTCCGGCTCGCGCACCAGCCCCAGAAAACGCACGTGGGCGGGCGCCGCGACGGGCGGATCATTTCCGGCCACGAGGAGCGTCCATCCGGCCGGAAGAGCAGCGATCGCAACATCAAGCCCCTTACGACGGGCGCCACTTCCGAGGAACACGGCGAGCGGACCCGGAATGCCGAGTTGCTGGCGCGTGACGCGCCGCACCTGAGGATCCGGGGCGAAAAGTCCAAGGTCAACGCCATTGTAGACCACCTCCACCGACCGAGGGCGGTAGTCGCGTCGAATGCCGGCCGCGCCCAGCTTGGAGTTCGCGATCACGATGCGGGCGGACTCAATCGCGCGGCGATCCAGCGCGGTTTCCAGACGATCCATCGGGGATACCCACCTTCGAAGCGGGTGCAAACGCCGGAGGTACTCCGCGTGCGAGCCGTTTCCTGCCCGAAAGAGCTGATGCCCCGGCGTGCGCCCGAAGCCCATCACGGCATCGAAGGACGCCGCAGCAAGTGCGCGGCGCGCGGACCACCAAAGACTGATGAGTTTCGCTGGACGGAACATCGGAAGGTGCAGGAATCGGATGCCCGGCTCGGCGTCCAGATCGGAGCGAACGTCATTGCAGAGAACCGTCACGTCCTCGCCTCGACCGACGAGGAAGCGCGCAAACCCGACCAGCCAACGTTCCATCCCGCCGTTCGTCGTGAACCGCCGATGCACGAGCGCGATCTTCACCGCCGACCTCGTGTCCACTTCAGCAGCACACCGAGCGCCCCCATGCTCGCAACGAGCAGGCCGGGCACCCCGTCGAGAACGCCGAGACGCAGGACGTAGCCCGTGAAGAAATGCCAGAGCGGGCGGGCAGCGATATCGAGGATCGTTCCCCGCCTCGCACCGATGGTAGCGTAGCGATCGAGGGTATCGAAGTGTTCGGCCAACGTGCGATAGGGGATGTGCTCCAGATCGCTCCGTAAAAACCCGATCGTGCCGCGAACCACCAGCACGTCGTGCGGATCGACGCCTCCCCACTCAGCCGCGTCACGACGAGACAGCCGCACTTTGCGGTCCGGATACCAATGGCCGTGCGCCAACGCGTGACCAAGCCACACGTTCCGCCGCGGCATGGAGTATCCACTCGCCATTGGGTGGCGAAGAACCTCACATATCTCATCGCGAAGCGCATCCCCCACCCGCTCGTCGGCGTCAATGGAGAGCACCCAGTCGCCCTTCGCCTCCGTCCACGCGCGGTTCTTCTGTGCAACAAACCCCGGCCAGTCGGTCTCGACGACGCGCGCACCGGCCGCTCGAGCAATGGCAACGGTGTCGTCGGCACTGCCGCTGTCGAGCACGATGACCTCATCGGCAAAGGAGACCGACCGAATCGCGGCTCCGATGCGATCGGCTTCGTCGCGGGCGATGATCACGGCAGACAGCACGGGGCCCCGTAAATCGCTATCTTCTACATCATGGGCGATGTGGAAACGAGATTTTCGGACTCCTATGAAACGGCGAGGGCGCGCTTCCGGGAAGCCACGCGCACGCTTCCCAACGGTAGCCTGCCCGTCGTCGATGGGTACACGATCGACTGGGCGTGGTTGGGAAACCCTGTTGCCGCCGACGTTCTCGTCATCACCAGCGGGCTGCACGGGGTTGAGGGATACGCCGGCAGCGCCGCGCAACTCGAAATGTTGGGCGCACCCGACCCCACGCCGACGCTGTACCTGCACGCGCTCAATCCCTGGGGAATGGGAAATCTGCGGCGCGTCAACGAGAATAACGTGGACCTCAATCGGAATTTTCTACCGCCGAACGAGAACTGGACGGGGGCGGACGCCGGGTATGCCCTGCTGGACGGAACGCTGAACCCGCCGTCGGCACCGGCATTCGATTGCTTTCTGGCGCGCGTCGGGTGGCTCACCCTCCGATACGGATATGGGAAGCTGAAGAATGCGCTGATGAGCGGACAACATTCGCACCCGAAGGGGCTGCAATACGCCGGAGCTCAGCTGGAGGTCGGGCCGGGGCGCCTGCTCCACTTTCTTGACGACGCGTTGGCCGGCAAACGACGCGTGGTCCACGTTGATCTGCACTGCGGACGGGGGAAATACGGGACGTACACCCCCCTCCTCGACGGTGGGAACACGTCAGAGCAGGCGATTCGCGTGCGGGACGCGTTCGGGCCCGGCGTGAAGGCCTGGGAGCCCGACGATCCCCTTGCCTACACGATCCGCGGGGGGTTGACCGCGGAAATGCAGCGCAGGTATTCGTCGGCGCGGGTCGATGCGCTGACCGTGGAGTTCGGAACGTACGCGGACCTTCGCCTGCTTCAGGCGTTTCGGGACGAAAACCGGGCGCACCATTGGTCCGGTGGCGCGCTCGATCATCCTGCAAAATTGGCGCTGCTCGAAGGGTTCTGCCCGGGCGACCCCGCTTGGCGCGCGGGCGTCTTGCGGCACGCCATCGACATTCGGCAGCGGGCCAGCGTGCTCCTCGCGCACGATTGATTCGAGGATGAGCTTGCGAAAGGCTCCGACGGTGCGAATCTGGATGCAGCCGTGTGCCGTGGCGCCCGCGAACCCGGCACGATAATGAAGCGCCCCTTCCGCGGCGACGTAGCCAAGTGGTCTAAGGCAGTGGTTTGCAAAACCACCATTCGGCGGTTCAAATCCGCCCGTCGCCTCCAATTTCTTGCGGGCTGGGTCGCGCTGTCCGGGGCGTGCAACGACCCGCCCGAACCGCCCCCCGAAGTCGTTCCCGCGGGCTCGCCCAGCGCCACCGCGCCGCACGTTCAGTGGCAAACGTGGGCGGACGCGGAGGCCGGGTCGCGACCGTGGGTGGAGTTCCACGATGCACCCGATGGGCCGGCGATCGCCATCGCCGCGGATCCCGATGTGACGACATTTCTGAATGATCGTTTCGCATCCGTGTTTTTCAACGAACCGGGGACGCCCGGAATACTCTTCATGTCGGCCTCCGGATGCGTGCTCACGCATTGGCTCCGGCCCAGCACGCCCGCCGCATTCATCGAGGCGGCCAACGCGGTCATCGTCCTCCCGGAGACCACCGATCCGTCGTCCATCGCCGACAGGCCTCCGTGCCCGCCCCGCCGGTGAGTTAAGCACGCGGCCCTCGGAGGCCCGGAATGCTGCAACAGGCGATGCTCAACTTCGCACTGAACGGCGCGGAGTGGGTGCTCTGGTTGCTCGTCGTGCTCTCGCTCCTTTGCGTGTTCATCGGCATCGAACGCGTCATCTACCTTACGACGCAGAGCGCACCGCGCGGCCCCTTCGAAGCGGCGGTTGGCGCGTTTCTCAGCGGGGGTGAGCGCCTCGCGCTGGAGGGAGCGCTGAAGGGAATGCGCGGCCTGGAGCCGCGGGTTCTGCTTGCAGGACTCGGCGCCAAGAAGGAGAGCGCGATGGAACCGGCGATGGCGGGTACGCTCGCGTTCGAACGTTTGCGCTTGGAGCGCGGCCTGATCATCGTCGGCACCGTGGCATCGACCGCCGCGTTCATCGGCCTGTTCGGCACGGTCCTCGGCATTATCGAGGCGTTTCATCACCTCTCCCTCCAGGCGGACGACGGCGGAAAGGCGGTCATGGCGGGGATTTCGGAGGCGCTCGTCTCTACCGCGGTGGCATTGATGGTCGCGATTCCTGCGGTCGTACTCTACAACTATCTGGGCAGGCGCGTTCGCGACCTGACGGCGCGCGCAGAGAGCCTCGGGTTGCTGATCATCGCGCGGGTGCGCACCGACGGAGTTCCGTAGGTGGCCGGCGGGAAGCTCGGCGGGTCGGCGGACGAGCCGATGACCGAGATCAACATCCTGCCATTCGTGGATATCGTGCTCGTGGTGCTGATCATCTTCATGGTGACGGCCACGTACATCGTGGCGCCGTCGATCAAGGTCACCCTGCCCGACGCAGCAACGGGCGACACGACGGAGCAATCCTCGCTCGGCATTACGGTGGCAGCGGATGGCAGCTGGTACCTCGACGGACAGCCGATCACGGAAGCCGGGCTGCGCGCGCGTGTGCGGACGGAGAAGGCTGCAAAAAAGGACGTCGTGTGCCTGATCGAGGGAGACAAGGACGCGCGTCACGGTGATGTTACCCACGTCATCGACGTCGTGAAGCAAGAAGGTGTGGCGAAGTTCGCCATCAACGTCGAACCCGTGGCAACGCCCTGAGCCTGTCTCCTTTTGGCCAGCGCGGCCGCGGCGAGCGGGCGGGACCATGGACCGCAGGCCTGCTGTCGCTGCTCGTGCACGCGGGACTCGCCGGCGGTCTTGCCGCGAACCCCGTGGCAGCGAAACAGGCGTCAAAATGGGTAGAAGTCGCGGTTGCGCAGAGAGCGCCCCCGCCGCCACCGGAGCCGCCTCCCCCGCGGCCCGAAGAGAAGCCAAAACCAAAGCCCAAAGCCGTGAAGTTTGAGGACATCAAGCCACCGGAGCCTGCGCCGCCCATCGCACCGACGGAATCACCCAAGGCAGCGCGCCGGATTCAGGGCCTCAATTCTGCATCGTTTACGACGACCGGGCAAACCGGTCTCAGCGTGCGCGCCGGAACGACGACGGCGGTAGCGGCTGGAAAGGAGACGATGTCGTTGGGAGAGGCCAACGCACCGCGTGCGTATACGGCGGTAACGACGCAGCCGCGCAAGATGTTTCAGCCGACAATGGACGTGACGGATGAAGCGAAAAAAGCCGGAATCGAAGGGGAGATTCGGGTTGCCCTCGACATCAGCGCCGAGGGGCGGGTCACCCACGTCAAGGTGCTGAAGGGGCTCGGCTACGGCCTGGATGAGGATTGCGTGCGGGCGTGGATGAAATCGAAGTGGCGACCCGCGGCGCAGGATGGCACAGCGATCGCCGTTCTCGGGGTGCCCGACAAGTGCACCATCATCGCAACTGAATGATGCTTCTCACCGCTATGGCCATCGCCGGGGAGCCTGTCGTTGCCTCGCCGACGGAAGCGGCCCAACCGGAAACGGCGCAACCGGTTGGCGCGGGTGACGAGTTGCCGCCGCTCGTGAAAGATCCCGCGCTTCTCGCGTTCATTCAGGCGCCCTACCCGGAGGAGGCAAAGGCGGCGTCCCTCGAAGGAAAGGTGCTTCTCGCCATCGAGATCGACGCCTCGGGCCAGGTGGTCGATGTGATCGTCGAGCGCGCGGCCGGTCACGGATTCGACGAGGCGGCCGTGGCGGCGGCGAGACAGTTCACATTCTCGCCGGCGCAGGACGCGGCCGGGCCGGTTCCCGTCGTGATCGAATTCGAATATGGCTTCGTTTTGGACAGCACGACCGTCGCGGCTGCGGTCCCGGAGTCCCCGTTGGAGAAGCCTGTCAATCTCGACGGCGTCGTCGTCGAGATGGGCACGCGGCGGCCGCTCGCGGCGTTCGTTGTGCGCATTGAACCCCTCGGCTTGGAGGCGACGACGGATGCCAACGGTGCATACAGCTTCCGCGGGCTTGAAGCCGGCCCAACCACGATTCGCGTGGTCCACCCGGGCTACGACACGCTCACGAAAAATGTGGACATCACCGCCGGTGACGTCACCACCGCCCGATTGTGGGTGCGCAACCAATCCTACGCCGACGCCGGCGTCATTGGCGTGTACCGCAAGGAAACGGCCGATGTCACGCGGCGAACCATCACGATGGAGGAGATTCGTCGCATACCCGGGACCTTTGGGGATCCGATTCGGGTGGTGCAGAGCTTGCCGGGAGCGGCACGCTCGCCCTTCGGCACGGGGCTCCTGATCATTCGCGGCGCCGACCCGCAGGACTCGTCCGTCTACGTCGATGGCATCCGAATTCCCTATATCTACCACCTTGGTGGCTTCGAATCGGTCATCAATCCCGACCTGGTACAGGCCGTGGACTACCTTCCCGGCGGATTCGGCCCCAGGTACGGCCGTAGCACCGGCGGCATCGTGGACGTCACGACCAAGCAGGCATTTCCGGAGCGGACGCAGGTGCGGTGGTCCACCGATCTCCTCGACACCGGCGTGATGGCGGCAGGCTCCGTCGGAAAGAATCACCAGCACGGCTTCGGGGTGGCGGCGCGCCGTTCCTACATCGACGCGATCCTTCCCGCGTTTCTGGACACCGGCTTTGTCGTAAAGCCGTCCTGGTGGGACTATCAGGCGAAGTATCAATGGCAGGGGAAAACGGCGTGGAAGGCGTCTCTTCTGGCCTTTGGTTTCGAGGACGTCTTGACAGCATCCACTCCGCCCGGGTTCGCGCAGGGCACGGATCAGGACTCGCAGGGCGACCTCGGGACGCGGTACTCCACGCATCGCGTCATTGCGATGTTTGAGGCGCCGATTGGGCACAACGTCGATGTACGCATCGTCCCCAGCATCGGAAACGACGCGGCAGCATTGGACATCGGCAATTCGTGGCGTCTGGAAGAATCGCGATGGGTCGCCGAAATCCGCGCTGAGGCCGGTTGGCAGCCGAACGAGCACCTCCGAGCCGCGTTCGGCGTCGACTTTATCGGTGGTTGGTCGGATTTCACCGTCGTGCTGCCGTTCGACCCCGCCTCGTTCGCGCAGACCGACCCGCTTGCCGAGCGGGAGCCCTTCGAGATCAAGGACACCGCCACCGGATGGGGACCCGACCCGTACGTTTCGGCCGAGATTCGACCCCTGGCCGACCCCGACGCCATGCTCATCGCCCCCGGATTCCGGTTCATGTACGTCACCGTTCCCGGCGAGCTGGCTGTAACCGGCCTTGATCCTCGCCTGACCGCGCGCTGGCGCTTCTTGAAAGGAAGCACCGTTAAGGGCAGCGTCGGCCTCTACCACCAGCCGCCGCAACCGTTCCAGAGCTACCGGCATGATGACACCGAGATTCAGCTTGGAGCCGAACAATCGTTCGCGTCGTCGCTCGGATTCGAGCAGCAGATCACCCCTGCCGTTCATGCGGACGTGGAGGGCTTCTACAAGGATCTCTCCAATCTGATCGTCAACAATCCGAATTTTGCCTCGCTCGACGACCAGTTTTTCACGAATGAGGGCGTCGGGCGGGTCGTCGGTCTGGAGGCCATGGTACGCCACGACCCCGTCGGCAAATTCTTCGGTTGGATCAGCTACACCCTGTCGCGGTCCGAGCGCCGCGACCATCCACGCGATGACGGGTACCTGTACGACTACGATCAGACGCACATTCTCACCGGCCTCGCCGGGTACACGCTGCCGTTCGACATCAATGTGTCGGCCAAGGCACAGTACACGACGGGAAATCCGACGACCCCGTACAACCTCGGCATTTACGACGTCGATCTCGACACGTACAACGGGCTGCAGACCGGCGCCTACAACGCCGACCGCCTGCCGCCGTATTGGACCGTCAGCGCCCGAATTGACAAGCTCTTCACCTTCAAATCGTGGCAACTGGACCTGTACCTGGATTTGCTGAACGCCCTGCACGGCGAAAATCCGGAGTTCGAAATCTACAATTACGACTACACGGAGCACGCCTTCATCTCGGGTCTACCGTTCATCCCCAGTCCCGGTTTCGAAGCGAGGTTCGAGTTCTGATGCTGTTTCTTCTTCTCGCGTGCGGTACTGAAAACCTTTCGCAAGCATGGCAAATCGACCGCCTACGCATTCTCGCGGTCGCGTCGGAGCCGGCAGAGCCGCGCCCGGGGGACTTCGTGACGTTCTCGGCATTGACGGTGTCCCCGAACGTCGCGGTCGCGGCGACGGTCTGGACGATGTGTGCGGACGCTGGCTCCGACGAGTACGGTTGCACCGGAGACGCAGGCGCCATCGACGTGAGCGGCGACCCGGAGGCGTTCGACTACGACGCGTTTGTCGCCGCGGGCGGAATCGGCATCGAGCCGTTCCTGCCGCCCACGTGGACGGTGCCCGCCGATCTCCTCGATCACCTCGACGCGGACGCTAAAAGGGAAGGAACGACCGCGCTGTTGAACCTGCTCGCCGTGCCGGACCAGGAAAACGTCGGGGAAGCTGACGTGGAAATCGCCTTCAAGCGTGTTCCTGTCAGCCTTGCGGAGACGCCGAACCACAATCCCGGCCTCACGGGTTGGCGCGTGGACGGAAACGCATTGGCGCCGGACGCAACGGTGACCCTTTCGCGCGGCCAGACCTACGAGATCGAGCCCATCCTCTCCGAGGATGCAGTTGAAAACTACGTGTACCGCACCAAGGAAGGGGCGGACGAAGATCGAACGGAGGAACCGTATTTCTCGTGGTACCTGGAAGAAGGTTTGTTCGACCAGCCAAACTCGCTGTATCCGACCGTTTCAGTCGCGTACGCGGTGCCGGCGAAGCCGACTGCGGACAGTGGCACCGTTTGGGCCGTCATGCGGGATCGGCGCGGCGGCATGGCATGGCTGACCCTCCGGGTCCGCTACGAATAGGGCGAGCCCCGCGGGGCGCCGCAGCCGCTACGGATTCGGCGGCGCCGGCGTCGAAACCACCGGAGCGGCCTCGACGACGAACGGGCCGGAGCGGGCGGCACCCAGCTTCTTGCACGCTGCCATCACGAACGGTTGACCGGCACTGCAACTCGTGCCCCACGTCAGCACCGCGCGATACTCCCCAGCCGCGGGCGCGGGGACCGTCAGCGTCAGTTCTTTGTCAACGACCGCCGCCGCAACGGAGTGCGGGCACGTTACGCCCGCCACGGAAGTCCACGCCTCGCCTTCGTGTTTCTCCAGTTCAATCGGCTCACATGCGTCGATCCAGAGCTTCGCGCCCCCGGCCGCCCGAACCCGCACGGCCACGGCCTGACCGGCCTGAACGGGCGCGGTTGGCACATCAAGCTTGGGATCGCCACCCGCTGCGAACCCCACGCTAACCACCCAGATCACACCGGAAAGCCAAACTTCCGCGAGCATCGCCTCCTCCCGTCCGCGCATCCGTAACCGTGCGAACCGTGATATGGTGCGGCGCCCCGAAGGCCCCCCCCTTCGGGGTTGCCGCATATGCGGTACCCCTGCGCAGGAGCACCGGAGAGCTCGAATGAACGGAGTCGAAGCAAAGCGCTTCTCACAACCTCGAGTCGCTAGCGGGCGCCGCTGGTTTCGCGCCGTCCGGAATTCCGTGGCCGCCGCGCTGATCGCGGTGCCGGTCAGCGGGCTCCTCAGTTCCCACGCTGAGGCGAAGGACAACAGCGCCACGCAGGCGCTGGGAGAATTCCGCGGCAAGAAGATTCCGAAAAACGTGATTCAAAACAAGTTCTTCCTGAAGACGAACCGGTTTGAACTCGCGCCGATGCTTGGGTATGTCCCCAACAACTCGTTCGTCGACAACTACGTCGGCGGCGCAATACTCGCCTACCACTTCACCGAAACATTGTCGGCAGAAGGCAACTTCTTCGTCAATCCCCTGCCGGCGAGCCTGGGCGTGAAGAACCTTACCAAGACGCTGCTCGACATCGCCTATCAGGGTGACCAGAACACGACGTTCCAGCAACCGCTCGACAGCTTGTTCTACAGCGCCGTCTTTTCGGTGCGCTTTTCGCCGGTGTACGGAAAAATCAACCTCGTTGGTAACGGCGTCATCAACTTCGACGTCTACGGAACCGCGGGGCTGGGAATCGTGGGCATCTCGAAGAACATCGCAACCGTCAGTGACGAGTACAAGACCAGCGGCGGCGTGAATGCCGACGGTTCGGCTGTCGATCCCGTGGCCCTGAACCCCAGCCCACCGATCGACAACCGTTTCGCGGTAAACCTTGGGGTTGGGTTTGACTTCTTCCTCTCGCAATCCGTTGCTCTCAAGCTCGACGCCCGCGCGCTGAACTACGTCGGGCCGGCGGGCGATTACGGCAACACCGACCCGAAGACGGGTGATCCGATTGCCCCAGAAAGCGCGCTTCAAAGTGCGTTTGTAACCACAGCAGGGATCAGCATCTTCGTGCCGAAGATGAAGCCCCGCGTCTTCAACTTTTAGCCGGAGCGGACATGCTGACACTCGCACTCTCCGCGACCCTGATTTCGGGATTCGCCCACGCCGAAGACACCGCCTCCAACGCGGATATCTCAACCCCAGTCACGATCGAGGACACGTTCGTGGCCGAAGGTGAAGACGAGTCGGCGGTCGAGGATGAAGACGCACCGGAAGACTCCGTTAAATCCGAACGGGATGCGGTAAAATCCGGAAAAACCGAGGCGGCCGCTGTCGACAAGAAGCCGACCCGCAAGAAAATCATCAAGACGATCCAGAAGAAGAACTTCATCAAGGTTGGCCGGTATGAGGTGGGTCCGAGCGTCGGTTTCGTCGCAAATGACCCCTTCCTCAACCGGTACATCGTCGGCGCGGTGATCGACTACCACCTGACGGAGATTTTCGCGCTCGAAGCGCAGCTCGGCTACGCGCCCATCCTGGGGCAGGGCGGTTGCGACGATCCCGATTGGAAGCAGCTCTCCTGCCAGTTGCTGGAAAAGAACAGCGTGTCGCCCGACATCTCGCGCCTCACGGCCCATGGTAGCTTCGGACTTGCCTTTTCCCCAATCTACGGAAAGGCGGCGGTCGGACGCCGGATCATCGCGTTCGACATCTACGGCAACTTCGGCATCGGCGCGACACAGACCACGGACGACCTCGTCGCATTGCAGGCCGAGAATGAGCCGGCGGCCATCGCGACGCAGGAACAATGGCACCCCACGACCATCATCGGCGGTGGCGCACGGGTGGCGTTCAGCGAGGGGCTTGCTGCCCGGATGGAGGTCAAGTCCATGACCTACATCGAAACGGTCAATTCGAGCACTCTCGAAATGAAGAACAATCTCATCGTCCAGGCCAGCGTCTCCTTCTTCTTCCCGGGGATGAAGTAATGATTCTCCTCCTCGCGTTGGTCGCACCCGCGCACGCCCTGACCTGCGACGAAGTGATGAACATGGTGAACGTCCACGTTCCCACGAACATCGTGATTCAAACGATCAGCGAATCGGGTGAAAAGTACTCGTCTGACTTCGTCCGCTGCCTGACGAACGAAGGCGCACCGGCGGAGGTCATTGCCGCCGCGAAGCAGCAGATGGTCCAGGCCGCCGCGCCAGCAGAGGACTCGGCGCCGGCGGAAGACTCCGGCAACAAGGTGAAGAAGAAGTCCGACGCCGCACGGGAGGAATTTGACAGCACGGAGGAAGTCGGTTCCAAAGGCAAGAAGTCGAAGGAACTGACCGACGCCACGGACGACACGGAAGACACGGCCAAGGATCCGGAGGCGCTCGACGACGCGGTGAAGCAGTACAACGCAAAGAAGCCGCTGACCGCTTCCGCCGCGCTCTTCAAGATGCTCCAGGACGGATCGTTTCCCGATAAAGAGGGTAAGATCCTATATTATCTCGGCCGGTCGTTCTACGATCTGCAGATGTACCACTCGGCGCAGTACTACTTCATCGAAGTGCTGAAGAAGGGGCCGTCAAACCCGTACTTCAAGTACGCGCTGCCGAAGCTGGTGTCGATTGCCAAGTTCACGGGTGACGACTCCGATCTCCAGCGCATCGTCGCGAAGATCCCGCCAGAGGAGTACCCGCGCAGCGCGCGCACGCAGCTCTACTTCCTGCTTGGAATGAAGCTCTACGACCAAGAAAAGTTGACCGAGGCGAAGAAATACTTCGCTCAGATCCCCGAGAAGTCCGACCTGTATACGCGCTCCAAGTACATGGAAGGCGTCATCAACAACAAACAGGGCAAGCTGAAAAGCGCGGTGCGGTCGTTCAACGAAGTCGTTCGAACAAAGGGCGAAGCGCAGACGCAGCAGGAGTTGGAGGACCTCGATCGCCTCCGTGACCTGTCGGTGATGAACGTCGCCCGCATCTACTACGGCATCGAAAAGTTTCAGGAGGCCAATACCTACTACAGCGTCGTGCCGCGTCAGAGCCGGTACTGGCCGCAGTCCCTGTTCGAAAGCGCGTGGACGAACTTCATGCTCACTGACCTGAATCTTACCCTCGGGCAGATTCTTACGGTGGAGAGCCCATTTTATGGACAGGACGAGTTCATCCCGGAAGCGACGATCCTGAAGTCGCTGACCTACTTCAACTTGTGCGAGTATGACGACGTCGAGCGCACGCTTCTGGAGTTCGAAGGTAAGTTCCAGCCCGTGCACACCGAGATGAAGGACGTGCTCACGACGTACTCCTCGGAAGAAGGCAAGAAGCTCGCCGATCAGGCCTACGAGAAGTACTTCGAAGGCAAGGGCCAGACGACGCTGCCGAAGTCCATGTTCTCTCGCATCCTGCGCAATCAGGAGTTGGCGGGCATCGTGAATCACCTTCAGGTCATGGACCGTGAAGAGCAATTGATCGCGACGCAGAAGTCACAGTGGAAAAACAGCGTCGGCGAAAACCTGAACAAGGTCCTCGCGGAGGATCGGCAGCGCCTCAAGACGCGCGCCGGCAAGCTGATGCTCGGCGAAATGGCGACGCTCACGAACTATCTGGGTGACCTGCTCGGCCAGGCGGAGATCATCCGGTTCGAGGTCGTGGACGCCCGACGCGCCGACTACACCTACAAGATGCAGAATCAGGACCTCACGGATTCGTCGCGGGGCATCCAGCTCGATTTCGCAACCTCATCACAGTTCATTTATTGGCCGTTCAACGGCGAGTTTTGGCAGGACGAACTCGGATACTACCGATATACCGAGCAAGCCACCTGCAAGTAGTCACACTCGCCGTTGCCCATCGTTTCTCACGGTCAGACGTGGAGTTGTCTGAATGACCCGCATGTTTCCCCATCGCTCCAGCCTGCTTTTCGGCCTCGTTCTCGGCGTTCCAGCGCTGTTCAACGCGCTCGCCCCTACACCTGCGTTCGCCCAATCCGATGACCGGAAGGAAAAAACCGAACGCCGCGTGCTGAAGGCGAACGACACGAACCTCGCCACTCGCCAGTCGGCCGAGTACCGCGAGAAGGCCCGCGCCGCGCGACATGAATCCATGGACCGGCTCAAGCAGCTGATCAAGGATTACAGTGGCTCGCCCGAAACCAAGGCCGAAATGCTGCTGCGACTTGCCGACCTCTACTTTGAGGAAGGTCGCGAGCTGTACCTTGATGAGATGCAGCGGAATCAGGAGGAAACGGACAAGTGTTTCAACACGCCCGGCTGCGACATGAAAACGATCACGCCAGACAACGTGAACTCGCGCCAGTGGCAAGACAAAAGCATCAAGCTCTACAAGCAGATCCTGACGAACTATCCGCAATTCGCGCGTGCGGACGAGGCCACGTTCTTCCTCGGTCAGGCCCTGTCCGACACGGGCCGCGCCGACGAGGCGAATGAGAATTTCACCCGACTCGTCAAGACCTACCCGGAGAGCATCAAGGTTGCTGACGCGTACGTCCTGATCGGCGAATACTGGTTCGATCAAAATCAGGCGTACAAGGCGCTCGCGGCCTATCAACGCGCCGCCGCCTACAAGGACCACGAGAAGTACGCGTTCGCGAACTACAAACTTGCGTGGTGTTTCTACAACGTAGGCGAATACGGCAAGGGCATCGACACGATGAAGACCGTCGTGTCCTACTCCATGGCGCAAGAAAACGCGCAGGCCGGCAGCAAGAAGTCGTCGATTCAACTGCAGGAGGAGGCGCTCAAGGACTTGGTGCGCTTCTTCGCCGACGCCGGAGAAATGGACGAGGCCTACCGGTATTTCTCGCAGCTCGGAAAGAAGGACCTGATCCGCGACATGCTCAAACGGCTCGCGACGACGTACTTCGAGCAAGGCAAATTTGAACAGGCTATTCAGACATACCGTAGGTTGATCGCGGAAGATCCGAACGGTGCAAACGCGCCCGACTTCCAAAACGAAATCATCAGCTGCTACACGAAAATGGGGCGGAAAGAAGACACCGTCGCGGAAATTGAGCGGTTGCTGAAGACCTATGGCAAGGAGTCCGCCTGGGCCCGTGCCAACGCCGCGAACCAGGACGCCGTCAAGCAAGCACAGGAATTCATCGAGAAGTCGCTGCGCACGGTCGCCATGAACTACCACAACGAAGCCAAAAAGCTCCGTACGGGAGATCAGGCGAAACAGGCGTACGCGCTGGCGGAAAAGGCATATTCCGTCTACCTCGACGAATTCCCGGATACCAAGTACAGCTACGACATTCGCTACTCCTACGGCGAATTGCTGTACACGATCAAGAAATTCGACGTCGCGTATGAGCAATACATGAAGGTCGTCGCCCTTGATCCCAAGGGTCAGCACTCGGAGTTCTGCGCGGAATCTGCGATCTTTGCCGCGGACAAGATGCTGGAACGCACCGCCAAAAGCGGTGGCGGTGGCGGCCCCGACCCCGGCAAGAAAACGGACGCCGTGGAGCTCAACGACTGGGAAAAGAAGCTCCTCGCCGCCTTGGACCAGTACCCGAAGCTGTTCCCCACGTCCGCCAAGAACCGGAACATCATCTACAAATCCGCTTACCTCCTATACAACAAGAACCAATTCAAGGAAGCCTCCGACCGCTTCCGCGTCGTCATCGGCATGGATCCGAAGTCCAAGGAAGCCGAGCAGGCGGCCAACCTCATCCTCGACTCGTTCAACTTGATCGAGGACTGGGTGAACTTGAAGGACGTGTCCAAGGCGTTCTTCGATCAGCAGGGCCTCGGCTCGTCGGACTTCAAGAAGGAAGTGTACGGCGTCTACGAGAACGCTTCGCTGAAGGGCATCGAGGTCGCATTCAAGAAGTCCTCCGACAAAGTCAGCGGCGCTGCGAATTACTGGGCATTCTATAAGGAATTCCCGACATCGGCGAACGCCGACCTGGCGCTGAACAACTCGAGCGTGTACTACCACGACGTCGGCCAGACGGCCGATTCGATGAAAGTACGCTTGGAGCTGATCTCCAAGTTCCCGAAGTCAAAATACTATAAAGACCAGGTGGCGTCACTGGGCTTCGACTACGAATCCATTGCGGATTTTGGCGAGGCTGCGAACTGGTACGAAAAGTTGTTTGCCCTTGACAAAGCTCACCCCGGCTCGGCGGATGCGCTGTACTCCGCGTCGTTGTTCCGACAGGCCCGAGGGGAGTGGGAGCAGTCCATCAAGGACTACCAGCAATACATGACGGCGTACCCGGAAAAGCCGAATCAGAACGGCCTGACGCTCGAGATCGCGAAGATCTACGAGTCCCACCAGAAGATCCCAGAGGCCGCCAAGATCTACCTGCAGTTCTTCACAAAGCCGCCCGTCAGCGCGTCGATGGACGAGATGATGTTCTGCCGCCTCCGATACGGCCTCCTGATGGACAAGCTGGGCCAAGGGGCGAAGGTCGGCCAACACTGGAAGGACACGCTTGCTACCTATGAAAAGGCAAAGGCGAGTGGCGCGGCGATGGAACTCTCGAAGGAGTACGTCGGCCAAATCATGTTCATCCTCGCCGAGAGCCAGTACAACGCCTACATGGCCCTGAGCATCAGCGGACCGGGTGACAAAAAGCTGCCCCAGAAGCAGGTGGACAAGCTCCTGAAAGAGCAGCTTGTCGCCAAGGCCAAGGGCATGCAGGGCGTCGAGCAGACGTACACCGCCATCATCGCAACCGGCGCTGGTGAATGGGGCCTGGCGTCCCTCTCGCGGGTGGGCCACGCGTACGAAAATCTGGGTGAGAGCCTTGTAAACTCCTACCTGCCGACGTACCTCACCACGGATCAGGCCGAGATGTACCACATGGCCCTTGAAGACAAGGCCTTTCCCGCCACTGAAAAGGCGGTCAACGCCTACGCCGAGGCGCTCAAGAAATCCTACGACCTCAACCTCTACAACGAAAATTCGGCCGAGGCGACGCGTCGTCTCGGTGTGCTGCGTCCCGCGGACTTCCCGGGCCTGTTCGAGCAGGTTCCGGCGCCACGGTTCACTGCCCCTTCCGAATTCACCGCGTCCTTCGAGACCGAGCCTTAGACGGAGTCCCGAGCATGTACCGCACTCTTCTCATTTCTCTCCTTCTCGTCGGATGCGGCGAAAAGAAGCCCGCAAACACCGACCCGTCGGGGCAGTCGACCATCAACCCGAAGCAGGAATACGCCGCTGGCGTCAAGATGCTGACCGGTGACAAGATCGACTACCCGGGAGCGCTCGCCCACTTCGAGGCCGCGCTCTCCGTGGACTCGACGTACGCCAAGGCTGCTTTCAACGCTGGATATGCCGCGGAACGCGCTGGCGATCTGCCAAAGGCGGAGTCCTGGTACAAAAAAGCGATGGAGTTGCAAGCCGACTACACCGCAGCGCTCTTCAATCTCGGCAACACGCTGAAGGCGGCGGGCAAGGCCGACGAGGCCGTCGCCTTGTACAAGGGTTTCGTCGACGCGCACCCCGAAGACAAAGACGCAAGGAACAACCTCGTCGATGCATTGAGCGCGGCGGGAATGTACGATGAAGCGATCGGGCAAGCCCGCGACGTCCTCGCGCGGGATCCGAAGAACGTCGGCGCGTACCGCAACCTGTCGCGCGCCTACTATGCGCGGGGGGACTACGATATGAGTCAGTTGGCGTCGCAAAAGGCGCGCACGCTCAACGACACGGACCCGGGAATCTACAATAATCGGGGGGTCACCTTCCTCGCTCAGAACAAGGAAGCGTCCGCGATTCAGGAATTCAAGACGGCGATCAAACTCGACCCGGGCAACGTCGAGGCCAACCTGAATCTCGGCTACATCGCCGTGAATTCGGGTGACTACGGGCTTGCCCAGACGTGCTTTGAGGCGATCGTGAAGAAGTATCCAGGAAACGACGCCGCTCAAATGGGCTACGCGATCGCGTTGCGGGGGTTGAAAGAGTACGATCAAGCCGACAAGATCTACGACGCGCTGCTCAAGAAGGATGGGGGAAACCGCACGTTGGTGGAGAACGCGGCAACTCTGCACGCGCGGTACACGAAGAAATTCGACAAAGCCATGAAGATCCTGACGGACTTCCAAAACGTCATGGCGGGGAAACTCAGCCCGGACGACGAACTCTACGCACGCATCGAGTCTGTGAAAAAGCTGGAGGACGCGGACAAGGAGGCGAAGCGGCTGATTCAGGTCAAGCTCGACGAGGCCAAGAAGCGTCAGGAGCGCAACGAAAAGTTGCTCACCACAATGGCTGACGACATCAAGAAGCTCAAGACCGACGTGCCGAAATACTCGTCCTGCATTGATGCCGACTCGATCGACATGGTGAACATGATCATCGAGCAGGCGCAATCGGTCATCGACGCCAAGGATGCCGACAGCGCACCGGACACGCAGACCTTTGTCGATCAGGCGAAGGCGATGATGGAGCAGGCGGCGGCCGTGGCAGGATGCGGAACAGCGCCGCCACCGGAGCCGACCCCGGCACCCGAGCCGACCCCAGCACCCGCTCCGACCCCAGCACCCGCTCCGACTCCGGCACCCGCTCCGACTCCGGCACCCGCGCCGGCCGCTGAGCCCGCGCCGGCACCCCCGACACCCGCCCCGGCAACGCCTGCCCCGGCTCCCGAGGCACCTCCGGCGCCTCCTGCAGCCGCCCCGGCACCCGCCCCGGCGCCCGCCCCCGGCTAGTCTCACCGAACTTTGACCGGAACCAATCCCTCGGCCTATTGTCGGAATGGCTCGCGCCAGCGACAATCCCCCTCCACGGAGTCCCCATGGATCGTCTCCTCCCCCGAGTCCTCCTTTCAGGTCTGGCCGCGCTCGGCTTCTCCGCGTCTGCGTTCGCGCAGGACGAAGAGAACACCGAGGGTCGCAAGGTCACCTACAAGCAGAAGACGGAAATCGACTTCGAAGGTCTCGACGTCAACGGTGAACTGGTCAAACCCCAGAGCGCACTTGTACTCGATCGCAAGAAGGCCAGCTTCAATCCCCTCATTCATCTTCGGCAAGACTTCAACGCAGAGATGGAGCAATCCGTCGACGAAGTGAAGTAGCCACGCGCTGATTTTCTCCCTCCGAACGGCCGTTCTACGGCCAAGAGGACGTGTCATGGCCGGGAACACTGCATCCGTAGCGTTGACCTTCGAAATCTACCGTGGGCAGGAATTCGTCCGTCGTGACGAACTCCGCGCGGAGAGCGTAACGATCGGAAAGGGGCCCGCTGCGCTCCTACGAATCGAGGATGACGCGTTGCAAGACCTGCACGCGGTCCTCAATGTCAACGACGACGGCAGCGTCCAACTCCTCGACCTCGTCGGGGACTCCTCGACCACCGTGAACGGAGAAGCCGTTTCGAACGTCGTTATCCGCTCCGGGGACACGATCGGCTTCGGCGGCCTGCGCATCCTCATTACGATTCCGGACGAGCGCACCGCGTCATCGGTGGGAGCGCGCGAACCGGATGTTGCGGAGACGACGGACGACCACGACACCTCCCCTTCGGGCACGGAGATGCCAGAGCTTGATGAGGACGAACCTGTAGAAGACGTGATGGCATTCGTCATGCGCGCCAGTGCCAGCGCAAACGACGCCGGCGCCGACCGCTCACGGGGCCGCGTGCTCGAAGTCGCCCAGGTATTTGGCGATTCGGTGGTCGATATCAAGCACTTTCATCGCAAGGCCGTCACGCTGGGTAGCGGCGTCGAAAAGAAGTTCACCGTCAGCGGCTTCGAGGAGAACTGGCGTTCGGCCTTCTTCGTTCCCACCGACATGCTCGAAAACAAGGCCGAATACCGCCTCTTCGAGAACGCGGGCAACGTCTGGACGGCCAACATCAGTGACAAGTGGGCTGGCTTCGTAGACATCGGCGAGACGCGCCGAACGTTCGCGGAGATGATCGCCGATGGCACGGCGAAAAGCGCCGGTTCAGGTGGGTACCGCATCGACATCGGGGAAGACGCGCGGCTCGTTGTCGACCTCGGCAGCACGATCTTCGTCGCCCATCAGGTGTACCCGGGCAAAAAGGTGATCGGCAAGATGGGAGAGGGCATGGACTACCCCTTCCTCGGAATCGTGGGATTCATCGCGTTCGTCGCGGTGATGCTCGGCATCGCTATCGCCGTCATGCCGCCGCCGCCCGACACGTCGAAGTACGCGCTGACGGACCACATGGTGGAGTTGCTCCTGCAGAAGCAGGAAGAGCTCGACAAGAAGAAGCCCGACAACAACCCCGACGCGGGTGAAGGCGCCAAAGCCAAGAAAGAAGAGGGCAAGGTCGGCAAGAAGGACGCGAAGATGGACAAGGCGAAGGGCGAAAAGGTCCAGATGCAAAAGCAGCAGCTCGACAAGGAAATCGCCGACAACGCCGGCGTCCTCGGCGCCCTGCGTGACGACTCGCAGCTCGACTCCGTCCTCGGCGCCACCGGCTTGAATGCCGATATGATGAGCGGTATCGGCGGCCTGATCGGCGCCAAGGGTACCCAGATGGGCGCCGGCGGCCTCGGCGCGCGTGGAAGCGGCCTCGGCGGCGGCGGAACGGCGGAAGGCCTCGGCGGCCTCGGCACGAAGGGTCGTGGGTCCGGTGCCTCGGGCTACGGCTCGGGCGGCGGCAACTTCGGCTCGAAGGGTGAAGGCGGCATCGGCACCGTAGGCGGTGACCCGATCATCCTGGGCGCGCTCGACAAGTCACTCATCGACGCCGTCATCAAGCGCAACATGAACCAGATCCGGTACTGCTACCAGCGCGAGTTGACCAAGAACCCGCAGCTCGGCGGCAAGATTACGGTCAAGTTCGTCATCGCGAAGGATGGAACGGTGTCCTCGGCCACCACGAAATCCTCGACGATGGGCAGCCCCGCCGTAGAGTCCTGCATCAACGGTCGCTTCATGCGGTTCCAGTTCCCGGAACCGAAGGGTGGCGGCATCGTCATCGTGTCCTACCCGTTCATCTTCTCGCCGGGGTAGGGGGTCGTCGTGACGGATGCCCCGCTTGGCGCGGGGCCTTCGTGTTTCGCTCACTCGCCTTCCGTGGTATTCATTCGCTCCCGTTGAGGTCGTAGATGTTCCTGCTCGCCGCTGCGCTGATCACCTCGCCGACTGCCTTCGCTCAGGACGAGGACAGTGAAGATTCGGATACCGTCAGCGAGGACGAGGACGAGGGCAGTAGCAAGAAGAAATCGAAGAAGAAGTCTTCGGGCAGGAAGGAAAGCGCGGGCAAGATCCGCGAAATCGTTCGTGGGGTATACGCGAAAGCCGACGTTGGCGGGGCCGGTTACCTCCTCGGATTGAAGGACTCGGTGCAAGCCGGCACCCTCGTGGGTCTCGGCGTGGGTCAGGACTTCGTGGACAACGAAAAGCAGTCGATGGCTTGGGAAGTGAACATTCTTCAGGGCATCCACAATGGCGGCGCCGCGGCACTCCAGACCTCGCCTGACATCCAGTGCCCAGGCGGGCCAGCGGTCTGCACCGAAGGCGACCTTCGCACGTATTCCCTGCAGGCGTCCTACGAGTTCTCGGCGTACCCGACGCGCCGAATCGGCATCGGCTTCCGCGTCGGCGCCGGCGCGATGTACAGCCCGTTGCTCATCGATGCGACGGCGTACAATGAGGAGATCATTCCTTCGCCGGCGTACGGAGGCGCCGACCCGGGGTTCCACGGCGGCATCCACCCGTACGGGTTCGGCGGACCCGCGTTCGAGTACTACACGAAATTGAGCCACTTCTCGGTCGGCATCAACGCGGACGTGTTCTACGCGGTAGGCTGGGATCTTGGATTGAATGGCGCGGGGTCGCTGAAGTATACGTTCTAGGCGGCGGACCGCGCTGCAACCGCCCAACGCAGGCGCTATACTCCCCGCTTCGTGCTACGCCCGTCCACCCAACCCCGAAGCTAGCGGAGGCATGATGTTGTCGTTCGCCGCTGCATTGTTCGCCACCGTCGGATGCGTCGGACTGGAGCGCATTCCCCAGAAGGGCACCCCCGAGCGTGACTCAGGCGTATCCGCGGCAACGCTCGGAGCCCTCAGTTTAAGCGCCTCAGAGTTTGCATTTGGCGACGTGTCGGTAAACGCCACCGCCGCGGCAGACACGACGCTGACCAACACGGGAGATGGCGCCCTGCATGTTGACGCCACGCTCGCGGGTGAGGATGCGTTTTCCACCACCGTGACGGGCCTCGACCTTGCCGGCGGCGCAACAAGCGTCGTCACCCTCGACTTCGCACCTCTGCAAGCGCGGGAGTTCGTTGCGACGCTGACGCTCGCGATTGATGGGGGAGACAGCCTCGATCTCCCCGTCACCGGCACAGGAACGGACGGAGGAGAGGACACGGACACCGGGACGGAACCCGCCGACGAAGGCGATGTCGACGTCAAGTCTCCGTCCATGGCGTTCGGGAAAATCGACGTGGACGACGACGCGACGATGACGGTGGAGGTGTCCAACATCGGCCTGGCGGATTTGTCGGTCTCGAATGCGATCACCACGGACCCGGCCTTCACGATCAGCGGGGATTTCGCGTCGGCACGCGTGCTTGCTCCGGGAGATCGCAAGTCGCTGACGATCACGTTTCTGCCTACCTCAGAGAAGGTGTACGCCGCCAAAGCAACGCTCACGACGGACGATCCCGACGAGGGCCGCGTGGACATCGATCTCAGCGGGGAGGGCGTCAGCCTCTGCGAAATCTGCAGCCCCCTCATTGACGTGGACACCGGCGGCTCCGACCCGTACAGCGTCACCGATTTCAACACGCTCCTCGGCCCCGACAAACGCGTTTTCACCATCCAGAACGTCGGTGACAAGGACCTCGACGTGTCCGACGTCTCGGTGAACAACGACTTCATTTCCACGTGCGGCACGTTCACACTCGGCGGCTGGACCGGCGCCAAATCGGTGAAGCCCTACGCCACGACGACCTTCAACGTGACGTATGACACGACCAGCGGCTGCATCGATTTGGCGCAGCAGAGCCTCGACGCCAACGTCATCCACATCCTGTCGAATGACCCCGGCGAACCCGACTATGTCATCGGCATCGGCGGGCTCGGGTTCTGACGGGGAGAGTGACTCCGCTGCGGCAACGGGTTCACGTCCGTTTGCCTTGCCGGCGTGTCCACGTTAGCAGCCGGTTCCGCGCGGCTCCCGTGCGCCCACCCGTATGACGGCCCCGCCGTCCGATGCGAGGATCCATATGGCAAATTCGAAGATCGGCCTGATCGGCCGCAAACTCGGCATGACGCAAATTTTCGACGCTGCGGGCAACGCCTGGGGCGTCACGGTCATCGAGCTGGGCCCGAACATCGTTCTCCAGTCGAAGACGAAGGCGGGCGCAGACGGCTACTCCGCCGTCCAACTCGGCTACGGAAAAAAGCGCCTCAAGAGCGCCAACTTGCCGGAAGTCGGCCACGCCAAGGCCGCGGAAACGGAGCCCGCCGCCTTCATCCGGGAAATCCGGCTGAGTGACGCGGAAGCGCAGGCCTGGCCGAAGGGCATGTCGCTCAACGCGGCCGACGTGTTCAAGGCCAACGATCTCGTCGATGTCCAGGGCACGTCCAAGGGCAAGGGATTCGCCGGCGTCATGAAGCGCCACAACTTCAAGGGCTTCAAGGCCACCCACGGCGTCCACGAGTACTACCGTCACGGCGGTTCCATCGGGACGCGCCTCACCCCCGGTATGACGTTCAAGGGGATGAAGATGCCGGGCCACATGGGCAACGCCAACGTCTCGGTGCAGAACATGCGGATCGTCCGCGTAGACGCCGAGAAGAACCACGTGTTCATCCGCGGCGGCGTTCCCGGTCCGGACGGCGGCTTCGTCGTCGTTCGTCAGGCCGCGAAGGCCTGATTCCGGGAAGTCGCGAGGCGTCGCTGCGCCGCGCTGCGTTTTACGTCCTGTGGCTAACCGTCGAGCGGAAGCCGGCGCAGGTCTTCCGCCACGCGGAAGGCGGCGCCGGTTGCGTTTTTTACCTGCTCGACAGAGAGATCCTCGGCAATTTCACGGAGGGTCAGGCCACCGTCGAAGGTGAACACGCCGTAGTCGGTAATGAGCAGGTGGACGCAGCCGACCCCGGTCAACGGCAGCGTGCAGCGATCTAGCAGCTTCGACTCCCCCTTCGCGACGTGCTCCATTGTGACGACGACGCGACGCGCCCCCGCGACGAGATCCATCGCCCCACCCATCCCCTTCACCATCTTGCCCGGGATCATCCAATTCGCGAGGTCTCCCGAGGCGGAAACCTGCATGGCGCCCAGAATGGTCAGGTTGATGTGCCCGCCACGAATCATCGCAAAGCTGTCCGCGCTCGAGAAGTAGGACGCCCCGGGCACCGCGGTGACCGTTTGCTTCCCGGCATTGATCAAGTCGGCGTCCACCTCACTATCCATCGGAAATTCACCCATTCCAAGCAGCCCATTCTCCGAGTGCAGGACGATGTCCATGCCTTCGGGAATATGATTGGCAACCAGCGTGGGGATGCCGATGCCGAGGTTGACGTAGTAGCCATCCCGCAGTTCCTGAGCGGCACGTTTCACGATTCCATCGCGACTCAAGGGCATGTCAGCTCCTTACCGTGCGCTTTTCGATGCGCTTTTCATAGGATGTACCAACGATAACCCGCTGGACGAAGATGCCGGGGGTGTGGATGTCATCGGGATCGAGTGTCCCCACCTCGACCAACTCCTCCACCTCGGCGATGGTGATCCGGGCCGCCGACGCCATCATTGGATTGAAGTTGCGCGCCGTCTTGCGGTAGACGAGGTTGCCCAAACGGTCCCCTTTCCACGCCTTGACCAGCGCAAAGTCAGCGACCAAGGCGCGTTCCATGACGTAGGTGCGCCCGTCGAATTCTCGCACGTCCTTTCCTTCCGCAACCACGGTTCCCGCGCCGGTAGCCGTGTAGAAGGCAGGAATTCCCGCCCCCCCCGCACGAATGCGTTCCGCCAGCGTGCCCTGCGGGCAGAGTTCGACTTCTAACTCGCCGGAAAGGAACTGGCGTTCGAACTCCTTGTTTTCTCCAACGTAGGAGGAGATCATCTTTCGCACCTGCCGCGTCTGCAGGAGCAAGCCGAGCCCGCAGTCATCGACGCCGGCGTTGTTGGAGATGAACGTCAGGCCCTTCACCCCGCGATCGCGCACGGCAAGGATCAGCGTTTCCGGGATGCCGCACAGCCCGAAGCCGCCCGCCATCAGCGTCGCGTTGTCGTGTATGTCAGAGACGGCTTCCGCCGCGTTGGCACGAACTTTGTCCACGTTCTACTCCATCCGATAGTTGGGGCTTTCGCGGGTGATGATGACGTCGTGTACGTGGCTTTCACGCAGGCCCGCGGCCGTCATGCGGACGAAGGTCGCCTTTTCCTTCAACGTCGCAATCGTGGCGCAGCCGGTGTAGCCCATCGCCGCTTTCAACCCACCGATGATTTGGTACACGGTGTCGCCAACCGGGCCCTTGTGGGGAACGCGCCCGACGATGCCTTCGGGGACGAGTTTTCGCGTTTCGGCCTCCGGATCGCCCGCGTCATCCTGGAAATATCGGTCGGAACTCCCCGCTTTCATCGCCTCGATCGAACCCATGCCGCGGTAGGCTTTGTAGCTGCGGCCCTGGTACAAAAGCATCTCTCCCGGCGCTTCGTCCGTGCCCGCAAAGAGTGACCCCATCATTACGACGTCGGCACCGGCCGCAAAGGCCTTCGCGACGTCGCCCGAGTACTTGATTCCGCCGTCCGCGATGATGGGCACGCCGTACTTCGCAGCGGCGGCCGCCGCATTCGAGATGGCGGTCAATTGCGGCACGCCCACGCCGGCGACCATGCGCGTCGTGCAGATGCTGCCTGGGCCAATGCCCACTTTCACAGCGTCCGCGCCGGCCTCAATGGCCGCAACGGTTGCCTCCGCTGTTGCGACGTTTCCGAGCACGATCCGCAAATCCGGCCACGTCACCCTTGTCGCGCGAGCAGCTTGAAGCACGCCTTCACTGTGACCGTGCGCCGTATCGATCACGATGATGTCAACGCCCGCGTCCACGAGCGCTTGAATCCGCTCCTCCCGGTCGGCGCCGACCCCAACGGCCGCGCCGCAACGGAGGCGTCCCCGGGAATCTCGCGTCGCAAGCGGGTGGCGAGCGGTGGCCTCGACGTCCTTGAAGGTGATGAGGCCGCACAACTTCCCGATCGAATCGACGACGAGCAGTTTCTCCACACGATGTTCCTGCATCAGATCGCGGGCCCTTTCGAGGTCCGTTCCCGGCGGGCAGGTCACCAACCCCTCTCCTGTCATCGCGTCGGACACAGGGCGATCGAGGTTCCGTTCATACCGCAAGTCACGATTGGTGAGGATGCCGACCACCCGCTCTCCATCGAGGATGGGCAGGCCGTTGATTCCCCGTTCGCGCATGAGGTTCCGGGCCTCGCGCAGCGTGGCACGCGGGTCGAGCGTGACCGGGTCGGTGATGACGCCGGTCATCGCCTTTTTGACCCGGCGAACCTGCTTTGCCTGCATCGCCGCGCTCATGTTCTTGTGGAGCACGCCGAGTCCGCCGAGACGCGCCATGGCAATCGCCATTTCCGCCTCGGTCACCGTATCCATCGCCGCGCTCAGAAGCGGCGTTTCCAGCGTAAAATCGCGGGCGAGCCGGGTAGCCACGTTCGCGTCACGCGGCAGGATCGTGGAGTGCCCCGGCTGGAGCAGAACGTCGTCGAAGGTCAGGCCGAGAGGGGGGTCGGCAGGCAGCATGGCGCGGTCTATCCGACGCGGCGGGTTCGCGGCAACGGGATTGACTTTCGCTCAAGACGCCCCAGCCCCGACCGATGGAGGGTCGGGAGGCATCCTTGCCGGGCGACACCCTTTCGAGCCTGCGGCCGGCCTGCGAAGCCGGGTTGACCGCGTTCATCACCGTGGGAAATGAGCGGTTCTCCACGACTCTCCTTGACTTCTCCGATGACCGTCTCACGATCGACTCGCCGCGACCAGCGCACGGTGCCATGCTGATGACGACCGGCGCCGAGGTCACGATCGACTACCTGTTCGCCGGAATACCGCACCAAATCGTTTCGCGTGTACTCCGCGTAGAAGATGGTGAAATCATCATTGCACCACCCGACACGGTGACGCGGCTCCAGCGCCGGCGCTACTTCCGCGTTCACCCGGTGGACGGCGTTTCCGCGACGCTGAAAATCGGCGAGGCGCGCGTTGTTCGCCCGTTGGTTGACGTCTCGGCCGGCGGGATCGGTATACGCCTCGCGGAAGACGAAAGCTTCGCCTTCGGCACAAAAGCCATCGTACAATTTCCGCTGGGTGACGGCGCCAGTTTTCTGGCGACCGGCGTGATTCGACACATCGAATCTCGCGAAACGGCGGTCGGTCGTGAGCGCATCGCCGGGGTGGAGTTCGATGACCTCAACGCCCGCGAGCGCGAACGGCTGGTCGTATGGGTAACCGCTCGCGAACGGGAGCTATTGCAGCGTCGCCAGCGTCAGCGAGCCATCGTGCCTCGCGATGCGGTGTTCGTGTTGCACGGGCCTGGCAATCGCGTCCGCATCCGCGCTGCCCTCGACGTCAGCACGACTGGCGTTTCCGTACTTGCCATGCAGGAAGATGCCGACCTCGTGCCCGGCGCTCGCGTTGTGCGCGCCGAGTTGAGACTACCCGGCGAACCGCCGTTCATCAGCAGTGTGCTCGTACACCAGCAACGTCAGCTCCAGACAGCAGGTTCGACGCAGACGATCACCGCGCTCGAGTTCGTGCGATTCCCCGCCGCCGAGGGCGCCCGATTGGGCCGCGCGCTCGACCGCTACGTGCCGGTCCTCCAGAGGCTTGTGCGCGGGTGATCGGGCAATTCCAGAGCGGCGAACCGCTCTCGATCACGGACCGTCCCGCACGTTGAGTCCGTGGAAGTCAAGCATGGCAGTCACGTCCACGCTCGCCCCAACCACCCGCGCCGGCGCCGCGTGCGCCCCCGGTCCTATCGGGCCGGGGTTCGCAGTAAGTCGCCGTCCAAAAAACTGACGCATTCGGCCGGCGACGGCGGCCGCTATTGGCGGCCCTTCGGCACCTCGAAGGCGACCCAGGTCACCTGATTGCGTCCGCCATGTTTGCTGGCGTACAAGCCCCGGTCTGCGGCCTCCGTCAGCGCGACGATGATCGCGTCCTCGTGGTTTCCACCCATCAGGGCCCCCTGGAAGGTGGCACCGCCGAACGACGCAGTGACGGTTACCGGTCCCTTAGGCGACGTCATCGTGGTTCCTGCCAGCTCGCAGCGCATGGCGTCGGCGATCCGGCTGGCGGTCGCCGCATCCGTTTCGGGAAGGAGCACGGCCAACTCTTCGCCACCAAGCCGAGCTTTGATGTCACTCGTGCGCGAGACCCGCATGATCGCGGCCGACACCGCCTGGAGCACCGCATCCCCGAACGGATGGCCATAGGTGTCGTTGACGTTCTTGAACTTGTCGAGGTCCACCATGACGAAGGACAGCGGCTTGCCAGACTCCGAGGCGCGCCTCAGTTCGAGACGGAACAGCTCCTCGAAGCGGCGGCGATTCGGCAACCCCGTAAGTGGATCGAAGTACGCGAGCCGTTCGAGGCGTCCGTTGGCCTCCTGCAACTGCGTTGCCAGCTCGTTCTTCTCGGTCAGCGTGCGTTCCAGCCGCTGCGTCAGCTCTTCGTAGGAGACGTTCATCTGAACGAGACTGCGATTCGCCTCGCGGATGATCTCCTCAAACGTCGGCTGTCTGGCGACACGCATGCCGAGGCCGTTGGCGGCTTCTTCCAGTTCGACCGACACCGCGGCGAGCATGGTATCGACCGCCCCCGGGCCCATTCCGCAATCGCGCTCCAATCCGGCCCGTGCTTCTTGCAGCGCCGCGCGATTGGCCGCGGCCGTGAAAACCGAGCTGATCGTGTCCGCATGCATCGCAACGCGCGTGAGCGGGCGGAGGGCGGCGGGCACATCCGGCGAGTCCGGATTGTGGTGGAACGCGAGGGCCGTCGTCAACGCTTCTGGCAAGCCCCATCGTGCACCAAGGAAGCTCGCCAACTTGTCGTGCGTCGTGCCGAACCGCGTCTGTTCTTCCATGCGCCGTTCCGCCGGACCGAGTGCACGTACTTCCGGCCAAGACTGAAGTTGCTCACGATTCGACTTGAGCAGCGCGAGCATCCCGAAGTCCTGCAGGAGCCCAATCGTGAACGCCTCGTCGGGATTCCCGATGCCAGCGTGGCGAGCCAAAAGGCGAGCGGCAACCGCGCGGCGAAGCGAGTCCTCCCAGAAACTTTTCAGGTCCTCCGCACGGAAACCCGAGCTGCGGAGCGAGTCGCGCACCGCGAAACAGATGGCAAGGTTCCGAAGGGCGCGAGTGCCGAGTACAGCCGCAGCGCGTGCTCCAGTTCCGATCTGAACTTTCAGCCCGTAGAAGGGAGAGTTCACCGTGCGGAGCAGTTCCGCGGTGAAGACGGGGTCGGAGGAGATGACCACCCCGAGTTTATCGACCGAGACGTCCGGATCCGAGGCCAGACGTACAATCTTTGCGATCGCAGCCGGTGGAGAGGGAATGTCGGCTGGAGACACAGATTGAGGCAGCGATGCGTCATGCATTTCTAGAATCCTGCTTGGGGTTCATCACAAGAAATCGGCTCGCCGCGGAAAGACTGAAGCACATTTCATTGACAGCCGGCCTCCGACCACGTAAATGCGCGGATCCAAATTCGGAGGTTTTTGTGCTTTTTGCGCTTTTTGCCCTGCTCACCGCCTGCGGCCCCAAGGCCGTCACCCCCGTCGCTCCCGCCGCCGCACCCGTTGCGGTCGATGCCCTCGACGCGCTGAAAGCCGAGGCGGCAAGCCTATGGGAACAGCGCGGAGACAAAGCCCAGCTCCAAGCCGCGCTCGCGAAATACGCGTCCATCCACGCTACCGACCCTGCCGACCGTGACGCCGTCTACCACCTCACGCGGGGCTGGTATTTTCTTGGGGACGGTCACGAGACCGAGAAAGAGGCGAAGCTCTCGACCTGGGCCACGGCCATTGAGTACGGCAACAAGTGCTTGGCGATGAACAAGGAATTCTCTGACCTTCTCGCAAAGGGCGATGAGACGGAGGCGTCGTCCGCCCGCGTCTTCGGCAAGGACGACGTCGGCTGCCTCTACTGGACGTCCTCGGCGCTCGGCAAGTGGGCGAAGATGACGGGCATCGGCGTCACCCTGAAGCACCTGCCGACCGTGAAGGCGTACATGACGCGCGTCGGCGAAATCGACAGCGCGTACTACTACAACGGTCCGGAGCGCTATTGGGGTGCCTACTACTCGGCGATCCCCTCCTTCGCCGGGCAAGACCTGAACAAGTCCAAGGACTTCTTCGACAAGTCCCTGGCCGGGAACCCGAACTTCCTCGGCACGCACGTGCTCCTCGCCGGTGAATGGGCGGTGAAGAAGCAGGACAAGGCCACGTTCGAGAAGGAGCTGAACTGGGTCATTGCGGCTGACGCCGGCTTGATTCCGGAAGTGAAGCCGGAGATGGAGGCCGCGCAGCGCATGGCGAAGGATCTGCTCGCCCAAGAAGGCGACCTGTTCGCGAACTAGTCGATGGAGACTCGCTTCGTCGATAGTGCCGATGGCACCAAGCTCCGCGTCGTCCGTTGGGGTGACGCCGGGCGGGATGTCCTCTGCATCGGAGGGCTCGCCGAGCACGCGGGCCGATACGACCACGTGGCGAACGCGTTCGTCGCGGCCGGCTGGCGTTTCACCGTCGTGGAAATGCGGGGACATGGGCACTCCGGCGGCCGCCGGAGCCATGTTTTCCGGTGGAGCGAGTACGTGGACGACGTGAAGGCCGTCCTTCCGCTGATGGAGGGAGACTGGGTGATGCTCAGCCATTCCATGGGCGGGCTCATCGCGTGCGAATCGCTGAATGCCGGTGTGAAACCAGCGAAGTTGGTCCTCTCCAATCCGCTGCTCGCGCTGAAGCTCACCGTCCCGCCCGTCAAAGCCGCCGCGGGAAAAGTGTTGTCAAAGGTGTGGCCCACGTTGGCCCTGGCCAACGAGGTGAAGGGTGAAGCGCTCTCCCGCGATCCGGCCGTCGGCATCGCGTACAATGCCGACCCGCTCATCTGCCACAAGGTCACGGGCCGCTGGTTCACCGAGATGCTGGCGGCGCAAACACGGGCGATGGCGGCGAACTATTCAGTACCGATGGCCTTCTTTCTCGGTTCGGCCGATCCCGTAAATGACCCTGCCGCATCGAAAACCCTCGCTGCGAAAAAGAACAGCTTTGTGAAGGTCTACCCCGACATGCGGCATGAGATCTTCAACGAGATCGGCAAGGAGGGAGTGATCGCCGACGTCGTCGCGTGGGTGGCGGGTTGAGCCCCAGCGCCATGCGGGAACGCCTGATCGCCGTCCTGAAAGAACGGTCCTATCGTCGCATGCGCGTGACGCTTGCGAGTGGACGCGAAAGTGATTTTTACGTCGATGGAAAGCAGACGACGCTCCATGCAGAAGGCGCCTGGCTGATCGGAAATCTCATCCTCGACGCGCTCGCGCCGGACGTCGTCGGCGTGGGTGGGCTGACCATGGGCGCGGACCCGATCGCCGCGGCGGTTGCGGCGGTGTCCTTCCACCGAAATCGGCCGGTCCACGCCTTCATCGTGCGGAAAGAGGCGAAGGGCCACGGCACGCTGGTTTGGGTGGAGGGTCGTGGAAACCTGCCGGACGGCGCGCCCGTCTGCATCGTCGAGGACACGTGCACGACCGGCGGATCGCTGCTCAAAGCGGTCGATCGCGCGGAAGCGGACGGGCTCCGCGTCGTGCAGTGCCTCACCATCGTGGATCGGGAGGAAGGCGCGGCGGAAGCGCTGGCCGAACGTGGTTTCCTGCTGCATACGCTTGTGCGGCGTAGCGAGCTCGAATCGTGATTCTCGTTGCTGCTCTCGCGCTCGCCACGCCCCGACAGGACTACGCAAAGGCGCATGACGCGTGGACGGAAACGCACCGCATTTACGACGGCTGGGACAACGCGCTGACCGTCCGCGCCACGCTCCTTTCCGCCCAGATGCGCGACGCGCGTGCCGCCCGGACCGCCGACATGACCGGCGAGGACGTCGTAAGCGATCCGTCCGGCAACGACTCGCTGTCCTTCGTCCTCACCATCGCAACCGCGTCCCGTGACGACGACGAATTGGCGGGCGCACAGCAGGCATGGACCTTCCACGCCACCCGTAACGGCGCCTCGTGCGGTCCGGCCGCCCTCACCAGAGTGAAGTTCCCAACACCGTTGGATCGCGGCCTGAACCCGAAGCTGACCCGTTGGGACACGCTCTGGATCGCCCGATTCGACCCGTGCACCTCGGTCGGGACCATCACGCTGACCGTGGACGGCCCGCGGGGGCACGGGGCGATGCAGTGGAACGCCCAATAAAGCGGCGTGCGATGGGACGGGCCCGCGCGTTAGGCGAGGGCGATGGATCATGCCGGACGGCGTCGAGCCCTGACGATGCACGTCGGCACGCCCGTGCTGCTCGTCAACAACGGCCGCCGTGCCCGCAATCTGCCGATGAACCAGCTGCCCTTTCGCTCGGATTCGAGCTTCCTCTATTTCACGGGCTGCGCGGAACCGGGGGCAGCCGCGTTGTTGGAGGACGCATCGTGCACGCTGTTCTTGACGCCCCCCGAACCGGGCGATGAACTCTGGCACGGCCACGTTGACACGTTGGAGGACCGCCGCGTTCGCTACGGTGTAGATTGCGTGCGCGGGCTCGACGAACTGATTTCGGCTTGCGATGTTTACCTGCAATCCGGGCGCGATATTGCCGCGCTGGCCGTTCCCGACTCGGACCAAACCGGCCTTGCTGCCCGTGCTTCCGGAACGGTGCTGTCGTACGCGTCGAATCCTGGCGCCGACGCGCTTGTCGGCGCGATCATCGCGCTGCGGCGCCGTCGGGACGCCGCCGAGTTGGCCGAGATGCGGGTAGCCGCGGAGATCAGCACGATTGCGCATCTGGCCGCGATGCGAGCAACGCGAGTGGGCGGCACGGAGCGCGAAATTGCGGCGCTGTTCGACGCGGTCGTCGCCGCCAACGGCGCCACCACCGCCTACCACTCCATTGCCACAGTACGGGGAGAAATCCTACATAATCCCGACTATGACAACGTGCTCGGTGCCGACGATATGTTCCTGCTGGACGGGGGCGCGGAGGTCGCGAGCGGCTACGCAAGTGACGTGACGCGCACCTGGCCGGTGCGCGGCCGCTTCGACGCCCGGCAGCGGGATGTGTACGAGATTGTTCTCGCGGCCCAATGCGCTGGAATCCAGATGGTCACTGCTGGAGCGCGGTATGCGAACATCCACTGGCATGCGACGCGCATCCTCGCGGAAGGGCTGAAAGGGCTGGGCCTGCTCCGCGGCGAGGTCGATGGCCTGGTGGAGAGCGGCGCCACCGGCCTTTTCTTCCCCCACGGCCTCGGCCACCTCATTGGCCTCGACGTGCACGACCTCGAAAATTTCGGCGATCGCCCGGCCTACGGACCCGGACGCAGCCGGCCCCACCAGTTTGGCGCTCGCTTTCTCCGAATGGACCTCGACCTCGAACCGGGGATGGTCGTCACGATTGAGCCCGGGATCTACTTCGTCCCCGCAATTCTGCACGATCCTGTGCTGCGCGCCGATTTCGCGCAACACGTGGATTTTGACGCTGCGGAACGCTGGCTCCGCTTCGGCGGAATCCGCATCGAAGACGACGTCGTCTGCACCCACGGCGCGCCGGAGGTGCTCACGGCCGCGATTCCGAAGACGATCGCCGACCTGGAGGCGCAGATTGGCGCCGGTCCTTCCGCAAGAGAGAGGCTTTCCGCATGATCCTGCTTGTCGCAAGTTTTGCCCGCGCGCTCACTCTGGAAGAAGCCGTCGCTCGCGCGGCGGAGGTCGATCCCACCGCAATCATCGCCGAGTTGGCATGGAAACGGTCACAGTTGAGCGCGGCCGAATCGTGGGTCGGCCTCGGGCCGAGTCCCGGCGTCAGTGCAACCCGGCTGTGGTCGACCGGCGCCGTCTCCGATCGCGTCACATTTGACGCGCAGATCGCCTCGTTGTCCGTACCGGATTGGTTCCTTGCCGGTCAAGCGTCCGCGTACGTCGGCGCGGCGCGGTGGACGTCGAGCGCAACGCGACTCGACGCACAGTATGCGGCTGCGGCCCTCTACGAATCGGTGATTGCCGCGCAGGGCGCGCTCGACGCGGCGCACGAAACGCAGGGATTCGCCGAGTCCACCGTACGCGCGTCCAAGGCACGCGTGGCGGCGGGCCTGGAAAGCGAGCTGATTGGGCGGTCCGCGGAGATCAGCCTGCTCGATGCGCAAGCCAATACCGAGCTTGCGGAAGCCGGCGTTACTATCGCCTCGGCACGGCTCCAGCGGGCGCTGCAGATGGCGATCGGCGCGCTGGAGCCGCCGACACGCTTTGCACTGCCGACCGACACCGCCGCCTCGCCGTGGCTTCGCGCCTCGGCCGCAGCGGTCACGGCGGCGAAGCTCGGCCACAACGCCGCTATCGCCGGGTGGCTCCCCGCCGGAGGCATCTCCGCGTCAACGCCGCTCTTCCAGACGGACTGGCAGTTCGCCCTCACCGGGACGTGGCAGTTCGATGGCGTCGTCGGCCCCTTTCTACGGGAGCGAGAAACCGCGCTCGATGTCCGGATCGCCGGCACGCAATACGACGCCTTGCAGCGCGATCTGGACCTGGGCCTCGTCGAAGCACGCGCGAACGCAAGCGCAGCGCACCGCGTTGCCGAGGCCGCCCGCGCCCGCGAGTCCCTCGCGAAGGAATCCGTGAAGGTCGGCCAGACGCGGCTGGAGGTCGGCCTGGCAAGCACGCTGGAGGTGCTACGCCTCCAGGACGACGCCGCCGCCGCAACGTTCGGGCGCGTGCAAGCCGAGCTGAACGAGGCGTTGGCGGTGCTGGAAGCGCGCCGAGTCGCCGGGATCGAGTGGTAGGCGCTACACCCGCCGCTGCAGAACGGTGTCGTGAATCCAGCGCGGGTCGGCCTCAGGAAAGTCGAGCGTATAGTGGAGGCCGCGGCTCTCACGCCGTCGTAAGGCGCTTTCGATGACCAGGTGTGCAACCGTCGCAAGGTTGCGCAGCTCGACCAACGGACCCGTCAGCTTGAAGTTCCAGTAATAATCCTGAATTTCCTTCTGCACATGCTCGACGCGGCTGCGCGCGCGCTCCAGTCGGCGTGTCGTCCGCACGATGCCGACGTAATTCCACATGAACCGGCGCACTTCATCCCAGGTTTGGGTGATCACGACCTGCTCATCACTGTCAACGGCTTTCCCAGGGTCCCAATCCGGAAGATCCGCCGGCAGGGGCGTGTCGGGCAAGCGCGTAACGGCCGCGCGGACCGCGTGTTCCGCGAACACCAGCGCCTCCAGGAGCGAATTGCTTGCGAGGCGATTGGCACCGTGCAAACCGGTACATGCAACCTCTCCAATCGCGAACAGGTTGTGGACGCTCGACTCGCCCGTAAGCTCCGTTTGGACGCCGCCGCAGAAATAATGGGCGGCGGGAACGACGGGAATCGGTTGCGACGCGATGTCGATGCCCAACTCCGCACAGCGCGCCTGGATGTTCGGAAACTTGTGGTTGAGCATGGCACGATCGATGTGGGTCATGTCGAGGAAAACGCAGTCATCTCCTCTCCGTTTCAATTCCGCGTCGATTGCCCGCGCGACGACATCCCGGGGCGCCAGCTCCTCTCTCGCGTCGTAGCGGGGCATGAACCGCTCCCCCGTCGTGAGCACAAGGCGCCCGCCCTCCCCCCGCAACGCCTCAGAAATCAGGAAACTCTTTGCATGTGGGTGAAACAGGACGGTCGGATGGAACTGGACGAACTCCATGTTTGCGACGCGAGCGCCCGCTCGGTAGGCCATCGCAATGCCATCTCCAGAGGCGATGTCGGGGTTGGACGTGTAGAGGTACACCTTCCCCGCCCCACCGGTGCAAAGGACGACGATCTTCGCAGGTTCTACGCTGACAACTCCCGTCGTGAGGTCCAACAGGTAGGCACCGAGCACCCGATCCGGCTCCACCGGCACCGCGCCTCGACGCCGCGCAAGCGAGTTTTCCGTCACGAGGTCAACCCCAATCACATGCTCCAGAATGCGGATGTTCGGCTCTGCAACCGCCGCTACGAGCAAGGCGCGCACCATCTCCGCGCCGGTCAGATCATCGGCATGCAGGATTCGCCGCCGACTGTGCCCGCCCTCCCGATGCAGGTCGTACTCGCCGCCTTCCTTCGAAAAGCGCACGCCGAGGTCGATCAACTCGCGCACGCGTGCGGCGGCTTCCCCGACCGTCGCCTCGACCACTTCACGCCGGCACAACCCCGCACCCGCTACAAGCGTGTCACGGACGTGCTCCTCGACGTCATCGTCCTTGTCCCAAACGGCCGCGATACCGCCCTGAGCGTACCGCGTATTCGACTCCTCCCGGCGGGTTTTGGCGACCACAAGCACGCTGCCGTGGCGCGCGGCCTTCAGCGCGAACATGAGGCCCGCGACGCCGGTACCGAGCACGAGGAAATCGGCCATGCGGCACCTTACTCCGTGGCGGCGTGCCGAACCGTCACTCGGCCGGGGCTTCCATCTCGATGAAGCCCTTGGCAAGCATCTTTTTGACCATGCCGGTGACGTACACCTGCGCGGCCGGCACATCGTCAAAACGGAAGTGGATCGGCGTTGGCGCCTTTCCGAGCGGCGACAACGCCACCGTGACCTCGGTGCCCTCGCGACCGATCTGCCACATCGAGTCGCCTTCCAGGCCCTCCAGCACGAACCGCCGCACCTGCATCGAAATCCCATCCTCCGGGCCGCGCTGCTATCGCGCCCGGGCGGACTGCCAAGCGTGATTCCTTCGATCTTCTCCACTCGCCATCCGTCTGGTCCCCGCGGTACACTCGTCAGGATCGGAGGCAACGGATGACGGACCGCCGCGAAATGCTCCAGTGGGCCGTCTTTGGTGCGGTGGCCGCTGCCGTGATGCGGCCGGCGGCGGCAGCGGATTCGGTGGCGGCGACTCCGGGCGCGCCCTCTCCGAAAACGCCTGACAATCTCTCCTCAACGGGACTTATTTCTGTCCAGAGCGGACGAACGCTGGGCCTCGGATGGGCGCTCGTTTCGGCCGCGCCGCCCACCTCTGGAGCGATAACGCTGCACCTGGCCCACGACGACGGCCGGGGGGTGCGCGTCGACCTCTGCCTGCGAGAAGGAAGCGCACGAGGCCCGGCCGCCACCGAATTTGTCGACTTCATCGTCATGGACGGTGGAAACGGCACCGCGCCGGTAGACGAAGCATTGGGAAGGGCGCTCCGCGTGCTCGCCGCCGAGCTTGAGGAAGTAGAAGCCCTGCACCTGACGGAGCTTTCGCTGTTGGAACCCCACGCCGACCGCACCTGGCGGTACCCGGACGCGCTCGGATGACGGAAAATCACCTCATTACGAACGTCGAAGACCGTCGGGTGCGCTTCAGCGTGCCCGAAGAAATCTACGATCTCGACGTCATCATGGGGGCGGCGTACCTCTTTCTCGACCGCTGCTACGTCTTTCTCGACCGCGTGGCCGATAAGCGCGTGCAGGTCGTCCTGCGCACGCGGGAGCCGATTGAGGACGATGCACCGCTGCACGCCCTGGCCGGGGACTTCTCGAATGAACTCTTGAATCAGGCACTGCGTAAGAACATCGGCGACTCGAACGCCAAGATCCGTGAAATGATCATGGCGCGCGCGCTTTTCTCGGCCGATGGACCGTCTACCATCGACCGCCTCCTCGCGGAGCTTGACGCCGAGGAAATGGCGTCGGATTCCCTCGATATTCCCGTTCCATGGGAGACCCCGAAGGATGGCTGAGCCGATCCGCATACGCTTCCACCGGTCGATCTACGACCCCACGGCCGTGCGCAAAGCGGCCGATCGTTTCGTGCATATTGCCGATGTCACCGTGGAAGATCACGAGCACGACACCGTCGTCACGCTGGTTCCTGCACGCGAATCGCTGCGGGCTCGCCTCGCCGACGAGGTGTCGAATCACGCGCTGTTCGAGTCGATCGTCGCCGCGAGGAGCGCGTGAACACCCCACTCGTAGTGGATCCCGGGTCGCTCAACCGGGAAAAGGTCGGATTTTTCCGCTACGGCATGGTGGGCGATCGGGTTTTACTGACCACGGACGGCGGCGAGCACCAGTTTCTCCAACCGGAGGAATTCCGCCGATATTTGACAGGCAACATCGAACCCGACGACGCGCTCTACCCGGAAATGCGCCGGAAGGGATTGTTCAAGCACGATTTCGACGTGGATGCGGCGGTTGCGCGTATCCGACGCAAAAAGGGATTTCTGGGATCGGCCCCTCACTTGCACGTCGTGGTGACCACGCTGCGGTGCAACCACGCCTGCAAGTATTGCCATGCGTCACGCACGGACATGGATCGCGTTGACACCGACATGTCGCTGGAAACCGCGCGCAACGTCGTGGATCTCGCGTTCCAAAGCCCCTCGCCCGTCGTCAACTTCGAGTTTCAGGGCGGGGAGCCGACGGCCAACTTCGCGGTGATCCGCTTCATCTGTGACTACGCGCTGGAAAAGAATCGATACGAAAATCAGGAAATCCTGCTCTCGTTGGTATCGAATCTCTCCTTGATGGACGACGAGAAGTTGCAATTCCTCCTTGACCGCGGCGTGATGGTCTGTACATCGCTCGACGGACCCGCCGATTTGCACGACCATAATCGCTCGTGGCAGGGAAAGGGCTCCAGTTACGCTACCGTGACCGGTTGGATGGATCGCCTGAACGCCGGCTGGGTGGCACGGGGATTGGATCCCGATTTGTTTCACGTCGATGCGTTGATGACGACGACCCGGGCATCGCTCACGCGCGGCCGGGAAATCGTCGATGAATACGTTCGGCGCGGCATTCGCAGCATCCATTTGCGGCCGCTCAATCCATTTGGCTTCGCCGTCAACACCTGGAAACAGATCGGCTACACGATGGAGGAATTTCTCGCGTTTTACAAAGATACGCTGGCGTACATTCTCGAATTGAATCGACAAGGAATCTTCATCCAGGAGCGGCAGGCCTCCATTTTCCTGACCAAAATGCTGACGCCGGACGATCCCAACTACACGGATTGCCGCTCGCCGTGCGGATCCGGCACGGCCACACTGGCGTACAACTTCGATGGGAGCGTATACACGTGCGATGAAGGCCGGATGGCCGCCCACATGGGAAACGATTTCTTCAAGTTGGGTCACGTCACCACGTCCACGTTCCGCGAGATCATGAACCACCCGACCGTGCGCGCACTGGCCGTAGCAAGCGTCCAGGATGCGCTTCCTGCCTGCTCAACCTGCGTGTTCAAGCCGTCGTGCGGCATTCAGCCCCTGCACAACTACATGTTCGAGGGCGATATTTTCGGCCAGCGCCCGCGTTCCCGCAAATGCATTGAATTCTACGGGCAGCAGGCGCATCTCTACGGGCTGCTGGCGGGGGATACCGACGGCGGGCTGGAACGCATCTTCCGCCGCTGGACCATACAACGGTCACGTCCGGGAACCATACCGTACCTGCCCGGAACCGAGGGGATCGCATGAGTATACCTACCGATAAATCCCGGGCGTTTCCGGGCGTGCGCGCCGGCAGCGACTGGAAGGCGGACGACGAGTTTCCCGTCCTGAAACGGGAAGCCGCGCATTTCCTGCAACCGCGAGAAAAAGCGGCGGCCAACCAAGCAAGTGATACCGTGGCGCAAAGTCTCCTCCTGCTCCAGGCGACCGCCGGTGAGTTGGACCTCGATCCAGGTTTCCTGGATCGGAGCGGACAGGCCCCAAGCCGCGCCGCGCTCCTTGCGCAACATTGCTCGCACGGCTCGCATGGCTCCCACGGCTCCCACGGCTCCCACGGCTCCCATGGCTCGCACGGCTCCCACGGCTCGCACGGCTCCCACGGCTCCCACGGCTCCCACGGCTCCCACGGCTCCCATGGCTCCCACGGGCAGTGGTAAGTCCTCCCTGATTCTCGTCGTCACCCGTCGGTGCGATCTGCGTTGCGCGTACTGCCCGACCGCCAAGGATGGTGAGCCGGATCTAAGCGTTGCGGATGCGTTGCGCGCGCTGACCCTTTTCGTGGACCGATTCGGGGGCGGCGATTGCAAGATATTTGGGGGAGAACCTCTGCTCATGCCCGACGTTGTGCACGCCGTGATCGGTGCCGCGCCGCCGAACGTGTCGATGTACGTGTCGACGAACGGCACCCAACTCACACCGGCGTGGCTCGAAATCCTTCGGAAATATCCGCACGTCACCCTTACATTGAGCCTGGACGGGCGCGCGCGCGATCACGACGGGCTCCGACGCGGCGCGAAACAGGTTGCAACGTCGCACGCCGACGCGCTTCGAATATTGCCTGAACTCTTGACGTTGCCGCGCTTCGTGGTCACCCAAACCATCGCGCCGTCCACCGCAGCGCGCGCCGCGGAAAACTTCAGGTACCTCCTGTCTCTGGGCATCCGCCGGTTCAACCTGCTGCCCGGGTATTATCTGCCGTGGACGGCCGACCAACTCTCCGCGCTGGAAAATGCGTTTCAGGAAATCGCAACCGAGTTTCAGCAGGCATGGCAACGCGGGGATCGTTTGTACCTTCGCAACCTGTTTACGCGTGCACCCACGCCATTTTACAATACCGGAATGGTGGTGGACAGCGACCGTCGGATTTATCCGTCCAATCTCATTCTTGCCGGAGCGCTCGACCACCTGCGCGACGCCTTGGCGCTCGGGAATCTCGACCAACCTCCGTCGCGTGAACAACTCGAACAAGCGGCCCAGCGTGTGCCGGCACAGCTTGCCGCGAATCTGCCCCCACGGGTGCTGGAATCGACCTACGCGGTGGAC
Source organism: Klebsiella pneumoniae (assembly GCA_945861635.1). Taxonomy (GTDB): domain Bacteria; phylum Myxococcota_A; class UBA796; order UBA796; family SXON01; genus CAMAWH01. The sequence goes on from CAMAWH010000012.1 coordinate 98,993, forward strand.
GGGGCGTTGACGCGCCTCTGCAACAGCCTGTATCCCGCATACTTTGAGCGGCGGGCGCGGGAGGTGGCGGCGTGAGTCCACAGGCTGTCGACGCTCTGGTCACGCCTACCGCAGCGCCGGCGTGGATTTCCCCCACCACGGGCCAACCGATGCGGCGGTTGGAATTGCACGTCACCTACGTGTGTCCCGAGCGCTGCACGTTCTGTTCGGAAGATCATCGAATGCAGGCGTTTTCCGCCTTTCCGGTCACATGGGGTAGAGTGGCGCGAATTCTACGGGAACAGGCCGGTCGCGGGGTGGAGGCAGTCCATTTCACGGGCGGCGAACCCACGATTCACCCGCAGTTTGTGGAAATTCTTAAGTTGGCGAAACGCTTGGGGCTGAGAACCAGCATCGGCACCATCGGCACGCGGCTGGCGGATCCGACGTTTGCCGAAGCGGTGATGCCGAATCTCGATGAAGCATTATTTTCGCTGCACGGGCCCGATGCCGAAACGCATGACGCGCTGACCCGGAGGACGGGCAGTTTTGACCGTGTGCTTCGCGCGATTTCCCACGCCAGACGAAAACCGGGCTTTCGCCCCTTTATCAACACCGTTCTGACGCGCCAGAACCTGGCTCGGCTGCCAGAAACCGTCACATTGGCCCGAGAGTTGGATGCGTCCCTGTTGATTATTTCCAACGTCACGCCGGAAGGACTTGGCGACGACGGGTATGCCGACCTGACCGTTCGACTCGCCGACCTGACTCAGGCCGTTCCTGCCGTATTGGACGCTGCCGGCGGGATGATCGTTCGCTTCTTCGGCCTGCCGATGTGCGCGCTCGGCCCGGCGCGAATGCACGCCAACGACCTTCATTGGAATCCCCGCGTCACGATCGAATGGGCGCGGCACCCCGACCGCGTGTCCCTCGATCCGATCTATTCGTGGACGCCCGATCGCAAGCGGGAGCATGCGGCAGTTTGCATGGGATGTTCCTATCGTTCCCTGTGTTTCGGGGTTTTCGCCGCCTATCTCGAATTGCATGGGCCGGCAGAATTGGCGCCCGTGGAGGCTGCATGAACGACGGCGCGGAAATCTGGCGGGACACCCGCAAAAATGTCGAAATCAATGTGGGCAAGATTTGTAATAATAAGTGTGTATTTTGCCTCGACGGTCTGCCCGCCACGGACCTGCGCCGGTACATGCCGTGGCCGGATATGCAGGCGGAGATCCAGCGTTGGTATGCGTCGGGCACCCGTTCATTGGGATTTCTTGGTGGTGAGCCGACCACATATCCGTGGATTCTCGACGCCATCCGACTTGGGCGCGACCTCGGCTACACCCGGATTACCCTGGCGACGAACGGCACCAAATTTTTCCGACCGGAATTCGTGGACAAGGTGTTGGACGCCGGCCTGACGCGCGTCACGATGAGCATGCACGGGCATACTCCTCGGCTCGAGGATGCGCTTACGCGCGTGCCCGGTAACTTCGAGAAGAAAGTAGCCGGACTGAAGACATTGTTGGCGCGTCGTGACGCGGGTTTTCTTCGGGACAACGTGTCCGTGAACATTGTAGTAAACGCATGGAACTACAAATATCTGCCGGCAATTCTCCGATTCTTTTACGAGCTCGGGTTGGACGATGTGCGCGCAAACTTTGTGCGGGCGGAGGGCTATGCGGAAACGGAAACGTCGTTGATCCCACGATTCACGGACGTCGTACCCTACGTCGTGAAGGCGATCCTCCTGAATGAATTCAAGTATCGACGCACATTTACCGTCGGGAGTTTTCCGCTGTGCGTGCTCCCACCGGAGCTGCTCGGCAATAAAATGCTGGCTCGGAAATACGTCGGAGAGTTTCGCGACCTCGATACGGATTGCTCCATCCGCACGCTGACAAGTGACGGATTTCCCGAGGGAATCGCAACCATCGAGGGCGGTCGGGCGCGGTTCAACTGGCAGGAACGGAAGCGTTTCGACCTCAAGACACACCCCGAGGGGCACTGCGAGGGCTGCCGATACACGGATGTGTGTGAGGGCGTGTGGAAGAACTACCTGCCGATTCACGGCCCGGGCGAGTTCAAGGCGATTCCGTAGATGCGATGGTTGGAGCTGCGCACGGGATATTCGGTGCGAAAGGACCACGCGGCCAGCAACGGGCCGGACGCGAGGCTGGGTGACGCCGAATCGCTGTTGGGAGCGTTGGACGGCGGTGGAGGCGGAATCTGGTTGACCGGAGGCGAGGTTGCCACTCGGCCGGACCTGACGGCGTTGATCACGGGCGCCCGCTCCCGCGGATTTTCCCGAATCGGGCTCGAATCGAATGGACACATCGTCAGCGTGCTTGGGGCCGCAGCACAATTGCGCGGGCTCGGGCTCACCGACGCGACGGTGGCTGTCCACGCCCGCGATCCCGGGGTGCATGACTGGATTGTAGGGGCGAACGGTGCGTTTCGGCGAGCGGTCGCCGGCGCACGGGCGCTCGTGCGCGCGGGCATCGCGACACGCATCGTCAGCGTCGCAACGCGAACGAACATGGGCGAGTTGACCGCGCTTGCCCGTCTGGCCGCGGCTATCGGTGCCGGACATCGGATTCGCGTCGCGGTCGAGCGGGCACCATACGATCCGCACGCACGTATGGTGGTGCCAAGATTTTCATTGCTGCAATCGCACGTGACTTCCGCCCTCCGGGCCGCCACCGACGCGCGAATCGAAGCGGACATCGTGGGGATGCCCCTGTGTTTCTTGCCTACCTTGCTGCCCCAGTCGGCCGACCGGTTGGACATTCCAAGACGGGGTTTGCTGTGCGCCGTCGCGGCCGATGCCCCGGCGCCAATGCCGGTGAAGGGGCCGCCGTGCGGCGGGTGCCGCCTGTCGGTCACCTGCCCAGGAGCGTCGGCCGCCTACATCGCACGCTGGGGATGGGATGAATTCCGCCCACCGGGTGCCGCCGAACGTCCACCGGACACGGACATCGTATCGCTCCACGTGGCAGCAACGGACGAGTCTTCCCGGTCCCTTCGGCAGCGTTTGGTACACGCAGCCACAAACCGGGCTGTCCCGGCAACGCACCTGCACCTCACGGGGTGTGCCTCCGAGCACGCGTCCCTCCCCATTCTCCTCCGCGAAGCACGCCGCTTGGGGTTTGACACGATCGACGTCGCGGGGCGCGGTCCGATCGAGAATGATGGGTCAGCCCCCATCGAGTAACGGACTCGCGTCGAATTCACGGGCTAGCGCGTCCAAGCCCGCCAACAACCTGGCTCCAATCACCGTGGTGACCGCCTCTTGCCGCAAGACCGCCATCCCCTCACGATTCACGCGCCGGACCGCCCGAAGCCGCTCGGGAGCCGTCGGATAGGAACCCAGGGCAACCAGCTCCCGCAGCATCGCCTCTACCGGCAAAAACGCGTGCACTGCCAACAGGAGCCCCCACAGCGGGCGAAGGTCCGGACGGACGGGTGATACAACGAATGTATCCGCATTCTGTAGCAAAGGATCCGAGTACGACAGAAGATTCGCCTTGTTGTGCTGGCACTCGTGGACCAGCGCCTCCGCCATGATCACCGGGTCCGGGTGCAGTGACACATAGACTTGCCCAATGGCCTCCCGGTAAGATGCTGACAAACTACGCTCGGCATCCGTCCCCACTGGAGTGATACATGAAAGTATCAACTCATGTTCCGACGCGAGATCGGGTAATACGCCGCGAATCAACGCGCGTGCTTCATTAATCCGCACCATCCATGTTTCAGTCGATGCCTCACCTAGCGCGATGGTGTTGCCCGCCTTCTCGGGGTGTGCATCGATGTGGGCGAGTGGATTCGCATCGCCTAGCGCGAACCAGCCGCCGCACGCCAGCCCTCGAAACGCGTCCTCGATACCGACGAGCTCCCACTCGTCATGCCGGGCAGTCGATACGCGTCCCGGCATGAACAGGACGCCCACAAGTGGCGGGTCGTATCGCCGGGCCACGCCGAGAGGCGGATTGGTCAGGGCCGCCACCGGGGCGGACCACCACACCCCCTCGGCCGGTAGGAGTCGCCGGCGAGCCAGCTCCAACAGCAGGTTTGGCATCGCGATGCCAAGCGCCCCCGCGTGCAGGGGGGCGCCCACCGCCGGGAGCAGGAGCGCCGCCGACACCTGCATGGGATGACTTCGATAGAGTGAAGCTACTGTTTCGCGCGCCGCGTTGTACGGCGGAACGAGAAATCCCGGCAGCGGCAGCGGCCAATCGAGCAAACGCCGCAAGCTCTGGCGCACGTAGTGCGCGCGTGCCGGTCGGAGCCAATCCTCGCCGGCGACCGGGATCGTATAGGGTGCCGCCGGGAGCATGCTACGGTGGGGCCTATCCCACATGGACGCTACGCTGCCCCTGACGCTCGACCACGAGCGCGTCGCCAACGAAATCAAGCATTGGGTTCGCCTGACCGCGGCGTGCAACTCCAAGTGTATTTTCTGCCTGGACGCAGAGGCGCAGGACGGCAGGTTCATGGCCTTCGACGATATCCAGACGGAAATCCGACGCGGTCGCGACGAGAAGGGCGCGACGCGGCTCGTGGTCAGCGGCGGAGAGGCCACGCTGCATCCGCAGTTTCACGACGCCGTGCGGTACGGAAAATACGTCGGCTATCGTTGGGTGCAGACGGTTACCAACGGGCAGCGCCTGGCCGATCGCGGGTATTTACTTTCCGCCCTCGACGCCGGACTCGACGAGATCACATTTTCCCTCCACGGGCACACCCCGGAGCTGCACGACCGCTTGACTCGAACCAAGAACGGCTTCGAAAACCTCATGCGCGGGATGGTGCGTGCCGTCCGCCTCGATCGCTGCGTCGTGAACGTAGACGTCTGTATCAACCGTCAGAATGTGGAGCACCTCGAAGCGATCGTGGCCCTGTGCGCACGCGTCGGCGTGCGGGAATTCGATCTCCTCCACATCATTCCGCAAGGCGTGGCGTTCGAAAATCGCGAGGAGTTGTTCTACGACGTCGACCAACACGCCGACAGTCTCCGGCGAGCATTCCGCCTGGCGCGCCATCCTGATTTCCACATTTGGACCAACCGGTTTCCGGTCCAGCATCTGGAGGGCATGGAGGAGTTGATTCAAGACCCTCATAAAATGCTCGACGAGGTCGGCGGGCGGCGCCGGCAGTTCCGCCGCTACCTCGACACGGGCGCACCGATAGAGTGCCGAGACAAGGCGCGTTGTCCGCATTGTTTCATTGAGCCTTTCTGCTCGGCGCTCGATCGCCACGTGTCGGACCAGCGTGCCGGGGCATTCACGGTCTGGTGGGTTGGGGATCGGCACGATCTGGTGGACCGCCGCCCCCCCGGCACAATTCAGGTCGGAACCAACACCATGCCCGCCGCGCCAGTTCCCGTATACCTCCGGGCGGCGAGTTTCGTAGACGCCGTATTTCCGGCAGGCTCACGGGCCGTCGCCACGCGGCCAGAGCACCTGGACCAACTGGCCGGGGTGAACGTTGATGTCGAGGTTCATCTGACGAAAGAAATGTGCGCTGGTTTGGTCGGTCGCGCCATTGCAGCCAACTGGATCCTCCACGCGCCAACATATTTGCACGCGGCGGAGTCGGCCGCGCTCGACCCTGACTATCGGGGTTTTTTCACGGGACTGGCGCCTGGCGCGCGCGCCCAGAACTTGCCAGCCTGCCTCGCTCCCGGCGCCATGCTGGAAGCCGCCCCCCGCATTCTTGACGCCTCGCTGTTTCACCAGACCGGAGAAATGGCGATTGATGCTTTCGTGGATGGGTACGTGCAACATGAGTATCGCGCGAAATCGCTGCGATGTTCCAGCTGTGCCGTGAACCACGCCTGCCCAGGCGCGCAATTGCAATATCTACGTGCGCACGGATTCAAACAACTCCAGCCCCTGACGCAAGCCGTTTCCGTGCCCGTGTTCACGTCTCCCCGCCTACGAGACGGCGTCGTCCCACAGCCGGGTTCCGTTCGACTGCCCTTGCCCGGAAACGCCCCCGTTCCCTTCATCGATACCGCTCCCGGTCGGCGTTCCTGATGGCGAATCTCGGCTACCTCCAGCTCACGCGGGAGTGTCGGCAGCACTGCCGGTTCTGCTCGAATCCACCCAGCGGAGTGTACCTGTCGGACGCCGAGATGCAGGAGGCCCTGGACGATCTCGTGACGCGCGGGTACGACGGAGTCATCCTTACCGGCGGCGAACCGACCTTGGCGCCGCTGCTGCTTCCCGCCGTCGAGTTCGCCAAGTCGCGGGGGTTGTTCATCCGCATGATCACGAATGGCCAACGGGTCTCCGAATTGGATTTTCTGCGGGGTTTGGTAGACGCCGGCCTCACCCACCTCCACCTTTCCCTGCACTCGGGGCGGCGTCAGGTGCATGATTTCTTGACGCAAACTCCGGGCAGTTTCGATCACATCGATGCCGCGCTCGGCCATGTCGCGGCCCTTGGTATCACCGCCGATATCAATACGGTGATCAACGCGTACAATTCAGACCACCTCGACGAAACCGTGCGTTGGGTGGTTGCCAATCATTCGCACGTTCGGCATTTTGTTTGGAACAACATGGACCCGAACATGAATCGTGCGGAGCGCAACCCGGACGTCATTCCGCGCCTCGGAGAGTTCGAGTTGTCTCTGCGCCGGTCCATGGAGTTTCTCACGGCCACCCGACGAACGTTCCGAGCGGAGCGCGTACCGCTCTGCTACATGCCCGATTTCGCCGAATCATCGACGGAAACGCGGAAGATCGTAAAGGAAGAGGAGCGCTGCATTCGTTTCCTCGACAAGAAGGGCTTTGTGCTGCAAAAACAATTCCTGCATGGAAAGGCGGAGGCTTGCAATCATTGCACGCTCGACCCGATATGTGCCGGCCTCTACAGCATGTCGTACCATTACGACCCCGCCGAGTTGTTTCCTGTTGTGCGAGATCCCGTCGCCGTCATGCGGCGGGTATTGCGCGCGGAGCCTTCTCCCGAGTTGGTTGAACGCGTGTTGGCGCGCCGCGGAATGCGCTCGGACGAGCAACCCGATGACCACGGACAGCGTACCCCCGGCGCCTCCAGTCTTTCCGGAAATGACCATGCCTGATCCGAACAAAAAACACCCGCAGAACGCTGCTGGTCCGTGGTACGTGGATTCCACGTGCATTTCCTGCGACACGTGTACCGACATTTCACCCGAGATATTTTCCCGCGACACGAACCGAAAGGCCTTTGTGCGGGAGCACCGCCCTGGCGAGTCGGACCTGTTTCGCTTCGCGGTAGAAAGCTGCCCGGTGGAGGCGGTGGGAGCAGACGAGCCGCCGGATCAGGGGCAGCGCCGGTAGAAGCCAACGTCGAAGCCGCCGGTGGGTAACGGTAGGTCAACGTCACTCACGCCGACGATCGTTTCCACGGCAACCGGGCAGGCCGTGCGGACGCACGCCGGCGCTGACACATCGTTGATACATGCCAGGCCGTGATACAAAATCGATGGTTCATCGCTGTCCGACCAGCGTGCCTTGCCCATGGATTCCATGACCATCCGGAACTTTTCGGCATGGGAGGCGGAGCTGACGAAGCGAATCCGAGCGTCCGCCGGCAGCGTCGGAACCGTCTCCGCGAGAAAGCGGAATTCGCGCGCCTGCGGATATTCTGGGACGGCGTGCCACAGATACGGTGCCGCGCCAGCAAGGAGCAGGAGCCACCCCCATCGTCGTAAGGCGTAAACGCCGTATCCGACGAGCAGTGCCCAACCAACCTGCGCGGGGAGCTGGAGGCGGATAGCATCGGCCAGCGGCCACACCTTCGTCACGACCGCGCCGGTTCCCAAGGCGATCGTCGCAATCGCCAGCCACCGCAGGGCGCGCGGCGCACACACCATGCCGACGAGTGCCAGCGCCCACCAGGCCGGAGGCGTGAACCCCGCGTGGAGGAAAAGCTGAAACGCTCGTTCGGGCTCGGGCATGCCGATGCGAGGGGTGAGCGCGTGGGTAAGCGTCTCCGCATCCAACAATGTTTCCGGTTGTAGAACGGCGGTCGACACCGGCAGTGTCGAAGCCCGCCCGAGCACGCCCAGCACAAGTGCACCCACGAAGGGAAGGCGGAATCGGGACGGGTTCCCCCAGAGAAGGGCCGCCGGGAGCACCGCGAGAGGAAGCGCGTCCGGCCGGGTGTAGACCATCGCCACAGTTGCAGCGACGGCCGCCATGCCTCCCGCCCCCCCCGCAGGGGCCGCCACCAGCGCCGCCAGCAACAGCGTCGTCACAGGAATGTGCAGCGCCTCACTTCGGGACAGGGCCAGATGCGCAGGAAGCAGGGTCAGCGCGACCGCCGCGGCAAGCGCGGGGCTGTCTGTACGCGCCCATCGGCACACCAGCACGTAGAGCAGCGCCGGGGCCAGCGCTGCCACCACCAGATTGCCCGTGAAAATGCTGGACGGCGTGGCCCCGAGCACCGCGACGAACGGTGCCATGACCACCGCAAACCCCGGACCGTACGGCGTTCCCCACTCCCACCCGAGTCCGATGCCGAGCTTCTCGTAGCCGGCCCCCCCGCCGTTGAAAATACCCGGCGAGACGACCGCCAAACGGACGCATAGGGCGACGACAACGATGGCGATCGGTCGCCATGTCCACCGACGAATCGTCGTGAGGGCTGCCACCAGACCGACGACGGCAAGCGCCCCCAGATAGCGGCCAACGGCGCCAGCGGATGCCTGGATTGGACTCTCCGGCGTTCCCGTTCGCGGACGCAAACGGGCGTCGGAAGCGGCCAACCGTTCGCATAGCGGCGAGAGGTCGATGCTGTCCGTCTTTCCGGAGCCGAGGTCGTAGCGCGGGTAGATCGTCAGGCCGTGCGTTGCGCAGAGTCCTTCGTGCACCGGGTCAGCGGTCGTCAGTTCGGCGGGCAGCGTGCCCCCGGCGCTATCGACCCAATACCGCTCATACTCGGAATGCACCTCCACGCGCACGACGCGGCCATAGCCGATAATGTCTCCTACAGCGGCAATCTCGCCGGCCGGAACGTCCCGCGGATCTTCTGCGACGGCGCTTGCTATCGAGGCGAACCACCACACCTCGTCGAACTACCACGTTCGCCGCCATTGAGGGTCGCCCAGAAGCCCCGTATACTGGGCGCGTCGAGGTGTGTCATTCGCAGCGCGTTCGCACTTTTGGTCCTGGCCGGCTGCGGCGATACCACCGTGAGCAAATTCAGTGAGCCGCCGATTGTGGCTATCGAGAGCCCCGCGACGGGCTCCACCATCGATGAGGGCGTCTCGATCGAGATGAGCGGGCGCGTCGTGGATAAGCGATACACGGACAGCCTTGATCAAGAGCGGGCCGTGTGGGCCGTAGACGGCGCAAAAGTCTGCGAGGCCGCCGTTTTCGATACGAACGGGCTGAGCACGTGCGCCCATATATTTTCCGCGGGGCCGGCCACGGTCAGCCTGACGGCAACCAACCCGGACGGCCGGACGGCGAATGCAATTTCTGAGCTTACCGTCAACGTGAATCACGCGCCGAGCGCGGAAATCACCTCCCCGGTGAATGGCACCGAATATTACAGCAATTCCCTGACCGATTTCGAAGGGTTTGCGACGGACGGTGAAGACCTCTCGGAGCTGCTCACCGTGCGGTGGGAGTCGTCCATCGATGGAATTCTGCCGATCACCGCCCCGCCGTCTGGGGACGGCAAGATTTCAGGCAGCACCACGCTCACCGTCGGCGAGCACCGCCTCCTGCTCACCATCACCGATACCACCGGCCGCACGGGCACGGATTCCACCAGCATTTACGTCGTCGCGGGCAGTCGGCCGGATCTCGAATTGTTGTCGCCTGTTTCCGGCGACCTGGCCAACTACGGCGACAAGGTGAATTTTGAGGCGCATGTTACCGACGCGGAGGACGACCCTGCGGATCTGCTGTTCAGTTGGACGTCCAGTATCGACGGCGAGTTCCGCACCGACGGCGCGTCCTCGTCCGGAGACGCAGGATTCACCTACGATGGGCTTACGAACGGCACGCACACCATTACGGTGACGGTGACGGATACGGATGGAATCACGGCGCGCGACAGCGCGACGTTGTACGTCAATACGCTTCCCTCGGCCCCGACCGTCCTCATTTCTCCCGACCCTGCGGGCTCCGATGATGATTTGGCGGTGAATATCACCGGCCCCTCGGTAGACGGAGAAGGCGACCCGATCACGTATTCGTACCTTTGGTATCAGAACGGCGTCGTCACGACCTACATTTCCAATCCCCTCCCCCGCGCGGCCACGACACGCGGAGAGATTTGGACGGTCGAAGTTGCGCCCAACGATGGTCACGGAGATGGGCTGGTGGGTCTGGACAGTATTTCCATCGGAAATGGCCCGCCCTCGGCCACCGGCGTCAGTATTTCGCCGGCCACGGCGTACACCGACGACATGCTGACCGCCATCGTGACGGGTTGGTCCGACCCGGACGGAGACGTCGAAGGCTACCATTACCAGTGGTTCAAGAATGGCGCGCCCATCGCCGGCGCCACCGATCCAACGCTCGCGGGAACGTATTTTTCCAAAGGCGACGATGTGGTGGTGGAGGCGACCCCATGGGATGCCGCGGATGAAGGTGCGCCGCTCGCCTCGGGCACGCGAACGATCCAAAATAGCGTACCGACAACACCGGGTGTTGCGGTCATTCCCGAGCGGCCGGAGCAGGACGACGGGCTGGAGTGCACGATCATCGCTGCGTCCACCGACGCCGACGGTGACGCCATCACCTACACCTACAGTTGGACCAACAACGGCTCGGCAACCGGCCTTGCCACGTCAACCGTGGCGGCCTCCTACACAAGCGATGGCGAGACGTGGGAATGTACGGTCACCCCCGCGGATAGCTCGGGCGCCGGAACGGCAGGCGTCGATTCCGTCGTGGTCAACGACTACACGGCGCCGGACGCGCCGATCCTGACCGCAATCGATGAATATCGCAACGAAACAAGCGCCGTCATCTACGGCACGACGGAAGCCAACGTCGATGTCACGCTCTACATGGTCACATCCACGGGAACGAGCACGGACACCACCACGGCGTCGGCGGCCGGCTCGTTCACGTTCTCGGAGGCCCTGACGCGCGGTTCGTCGTACAGTGTCTACGCCACCGCCACCGACAGCGCCGGCAATACCAGCGCTGTGTCGAACACGCTGTCCACCGAGGTGTGCGACCCCTACGACGATTACGAGGACTCCACGGGCTACGGAGATTCGTGCACCAACCCGGTTATCGATTGGGCCACGGTTGCGGACGACGGCGCAACGACCATCACGCTGACCGGAAATATACTCGAAAGTTCGGACGAGGACTGGCTGCTGGTCGAAACGTCCGATAGCGTCGGACCGGGCATTAATTACTATCGTTTCCATGTGGAAATGACGCATGGAACCAGCACATACGGCTTCGCGGTCTATGAGGGCGGGTGCACGAACGCATATCTGGACTGCGCCGCCGGGAGCAGTTCCGACCCGGAGGGCTCCGGCTATTCAGAATATGAATATTATGCGCAGGACGTTGGCGATGGCGGACACACGATTCCCGGAGAAACGCGGTACTGCTACGACGGCCACGGCGAATATAATAATTGCGATGACCTGTCGAGTGACTACTACATTCACGTCTTCCGAAACACCTCGAGCTATTCCTGTGAATACTACGAGCTGGAAATCACCAACGGAACCTGGTAGGGCGTACGCGCCAACATTCCGCCACCCACGTTCCGGCCGGCATCCGCCGACGTTTTCGACGTCGTGTCGGTTCTACGACGTGTTTTTGCCAGTCGGTGCGCGTCCGCGGAGGCGCCGTCAGACGGACGAATCCGGCGTTGGCGGCACACCCCAGGGGGGGAAAGGCCCGGCGCCGCGCGTGGCAGCGGCGGGTGGACACCGACCGGGCGATGTTCGAGGGTCACATCTCCCCTTCCTCGGTTTCTACCGTTGGTTTCCGGAGGTGTCCGGAGACGGGCGGGTGCGTCGTAAGCCGCAGATCGTTTGACCCACGTGGGCCGCCGCAAACTTTATTTTTCCCAACCTCCACCGCCAAAAACGCGCAGTCGTGGGGCGCCATCCGTGCCCGTTTGGCGGCGTCGCGCGGAAGGGGGCTCCCAGCCACCAGAAGCGGCGAACCGGCACGTCGCCGACGCGAGCGTTGCTCGTGTCGCTCCGCGCGCATCCTGACCCCCCGAAAAACACCGAAAATCGGCGCAATACGTGGACGGCATGAACGCCACATCGCTGACTCCTGAACTCGATCTCGCCCGATCCCTCGATGCACGTCTGGTCGCCGCTCGCAAAGCACAACGCGGCGCGGAGTATTGCCTGGCGATTCTGCTCGCCGAGCTGGCCGATACGGGCGGTCACCGCCTTCTCGGGTACGCATCCATCGAGCAGTATGCGATGGCGGCGCTCGAATTGACGTCGCGCGTGGCCCGCGATTTGCTGCGCATCGGAAGGAGCATGCCGGAGTTACCCAGGCTGAACGCGGCACTCGCCGCCGGCGAAGTGGATTGGACGAAAGCAAGAGAGGTGGTGCGCGTCGCGACCGCGGAAACCGACGCTTCGTGGACCGAGCGCGCCAAAACGATGTCCGCTCGGGTGATCGAGCGCGAGGTCGCTGCCGCCCGCATCGGGGATCCCGCACCGACCGGCGATCCCGACCCCGAATTACGCCCCGCGCGTGCTCGGCACTCCTTTGAGATGGAGGCCGCGGACGCCGAAGTTCTGTACCAGGCGCTCGCCCTGCTGCGCGCTCGTAGCGATCTCGGACGGGAGGAAATTGACGACGGCGCACTCCTCGCCTGCATGGCGCGCCAAATCATCGCGACCGCCGACCCCCCAGACACGGCCAACGCACCGGCGGAGACCCCCACCGGCGAACGCTACCGCATCGTCCTCCAGCAGTGCCCCTCCTGCGAGCGTTTCGACGCTCCTGCCGCCGAGGTGTCCGAGACGATCGCCGC